>JBKJTZ010000021.1:0-44361 GCA_046590295.1 Lacunisphaera sp. | reverse complement strand
TGGAAGGGTGGCTGCAAGGCGAACGGCGCGGCCCAGGCCCAGAGCCAGACCCCACGGTGCGTTTCCGCCACGTCCAGCAGCAGCACCTCGCCGTACTGCAGGTCCGGCACCGTCTGGGTCACAGCGAGCGCCAGGCGTTCGGAAATCTTCGCCGCCTGCCGCCAGGGCGTGACGGCGTCATGCAGGCGGCTGACGCAGAACAGTGCGGCGCCCACCACCAGTGCGTAGGCCAGCCAGCGCCGCGGCGCGAGCGTGGCTAGCAGCAGGCCGACCGTGATGCAGAGGCCGGCGGTGGCGAGGTAGAGATGCCGCGGGGAGAAATAGGTCGCGACCGCCAGCGGCAGCGTGGCGATGGCATACCAGCCGGCGCCGTAACAGACCACGGCCCGCCAGCGATTTGTGGTCGGACCCTTCCAGCGCCAAAGGGCCAGCACCGCGACGGTGAGCAGGACCAGTCCGCCGACGAGGGCCGGGGCGATGGCAACCAGCAGCGCGCGGTAGTCCCGGCCAAAATCATACAGGAAGGGGAAATACCACCGCAGATAATCCACCTGCCGCTCCGCGTATGCGCCGCCCAGCAGGTCGAGCGGGGCGACTCCGCCCCCGCCCGGGCCGAATGCCACGCGGCGGCAGAGCAGGAATACGGCGGTCACCACGAGGAATCCTCCCAGCAGCACGGCCAGCCGCCGCCACCGGCCCGGGGCGGAATCGGGCCGGTAGGTGAAAAACCAGAGCAGGAGCGCGACCGGCAGGGTGAGGCAGAATTCCTTGGAGAAGCACCCGATGCCATATGCAAGCCAGGCGGCGCCGAGCCAGCGCCGGTTCTCCGCCGTTTGCCAATACCGTCCGCCGGCAAAAAACCCCGCGAGGTACGCGAAGGTGCCGAGCAGGTCCACGCGTCCGGTGATCCAGGCCACGGGCTCGGCATGGGCCGGATGCCACGCGAACAAGATGCCCGCCGCGCAGCCCAGCCACAGCGCCGCGCCGTGCAGGCGCCAGACGATCAGTCCCACCAGACAGGCGCAGCCGGTGTCCAGCACCAGGTTGGTCACATGATAGCCGAGGGGATTGGCGCCCCAGCACTTGGCGTCCCAGAGGAAGGTCAGCGCCGCGAACGGCCGGAGTTCGGGCAGCGGCTGGCCCCAGAGTCCGCCGGACCAGTCCCGCAGGAACAGCCCCGGCCATTCAGTCCAGGCAAGCTGATAAAATCGTCCGACGTAGGCGAAGTCATCGCCTAGAAAATAGCGGTCGAGGGTGGACCAGGAGGCGTGCAGGGTGGCGGCGAGCACGAGACCGAAGGCGAGCAGCATCTGCGGCCAGGTCGGGCCCGTTGACGGGTGAGCGGAAAGCCTCATCAGGGAAGGGAAGGCGCAGGTTGGGCGGCGGCGCCGGCTACCACAAAGCTAATTTGTCCAACAGCAGGGCGGATTGCACCAGGCAGAGCACCGCAAACCAGCGGATTTGCCGCACCAGCCCCGGGCGGCCGGGCGACAGGAACAGCAGGGCGAGCGCGCAGGGCGGGAGGCAGTAGCGTGGCTCGACCAGCCCGTTCGAGAGCAGCAGTACCGCGCCAACAGGCAAAAGCAGCCAGAGCTCGCGCGTGGATTGCTGCCGGGCGAACAGCCAGCCGAGACCGGCCACCGTGCCGGCCACGACGAGGCCGGACAAGACCTGCAACGCCGGGATGCGCTCGAGCCAGACCAGCGGCCAGTTGCGCAGCAGCACAAAGGTCGAGGGGGGCTCGAGCCAGAACAGTTCCCGGTTCCAGACATGGCGGTTGGCGTAGGTCGCCGCCAGCACGACCGCGGTGCCCAGCGCCAGCACGGTCAGGAGCCCCGCGCGTCCGGGCTGGAACCGGAATGATTCCCGCCCGGAGCGGAGCATCGGTCCCGTGTTGGCCAGCCAATACGGCAGGCCGAGCAGCAGCAGCAAGATCCCGGCGAAGTGAATGGTCGCGAGGTTGGGATCCAGCTGGTTCCCGTGGGCCGTGCCCAAGGTGAACCGCCCGGCGTAAAGGATGATGGCCGCCCCGGTGGCGAGCAGCAGCAACAGCCACCGCCCACGCTCGAGCCACCGCCCCGCCGCCTCAGGCCAGGGTCGCCGCTCCGCTGCATCCGCTCCGGAGGGCCGCGGGAAAAAACAATCCAGCGCCTCCAGCACCAGCAGATAGCCGGCCCAGATGAGGCACGTCTGCCGGATCAGGCAGGCCCCGGCAAGCAGGGCGGCCGCCAGCGCACGCCGGCCGGCAAATTGCGCCCAGCAGGCCGCAAAGAGGAAAGCCAGGGCCGGCACATCCGTGTAAACCATCGCCGTGAACGGCTGCAAGATCGGCAGCAGCGCCAGCAGCAGCGTCATGCCCCCCGGATGCCGGCCGTGCCGCGCCCGCCACGCTCCGGCAAACGCCGCGAGCCCGAGCAACGCCAGGCCCAGGGTCACCATCCGCGCGGACTTCAGCGTCGGGGGTCCGTCGCTGAGAATGATCACCAGAAAATGATAACCCGGCAGATTGGGCAGCGCGGCGGGGATACCCGGACGTTTTTCGGCAAAATGATAAATCGCCTCCATCTGCCCCGGCTCATCCACCACCCCGCTGCCACCATGGCCGATGTAGACGAACCCCCAGGCCAGGGTGATCATGAACGCCGCCGCGAGACAGAGCCGGTGGAACCGGAGCTCGTTACCCGTCGTTGGATCGGACCAAAGCATCGTTCGCCTTCCCGCCCGGTGCCGGCTCAGAGCTCCCAGCTGAAGCCGGCCGTCGGGAGGATCGGCAGCATGTCGCGGGGCTGCTTCCGGACAGTGAGCACGCCGCCGGTGACGCTCGTGCTGTAGTCGTAGGCGATCAGGTTCTGGTGGTCGTAGGCGTTGAAGACATCGACGAACACCTTGAGCACGCCGTGGCGGGTCGCGATGGTGCGCGAGGCGCGCAGGTCGAGCCGGTGATACGCCGGCAGGCGCGAGCCGAGCGTCGGGCCGAAGCTGCGCACCGTGACGCGCGAGCCGTTGGTCAGGGTCACCCGCGCGTAATTCAGGTCCGTGACCGGCCAGCCGGTGTGGTACTGCCAGGCCGCGCTGAAGCGCCAGAGGGCGTTGGGCGAGTAGCTGAGGTCGGCGTAGAACGCGTGCCGCTGGTCCCGCAGGCTGGGCAGGGTGGTGGCGCCCGCCTTTTCGTCGGCGAGCGAGAGGGCGTAGCTCACCGTCCAGTCAAAGCGACCCCGGCCGCGGCGCTGCGCCAGCAGCTCGATGCCCCGGGCGTGGGCGGAGGTCGGGGCGAGCAACAGGCGGTCGGTCTGCGCCTCCGGGAAAATGTTGTAGGTGTCGTAGCGGTTGAGCCAGTGCGGGCGCGGGTGGGCCGTGTGCCGCTGGTAGGCCTCGGCCCGGAGGCTCACGCCCGACTTGAACCGGTGCTCGACACTGAGGACGCGGTGCTCGGCGACTTCCGAACGGTGGAACGACGGATCGCCGAAGGGCACGGCGAGCTCGTGCAAACCCTGCGATTGCGCGTAGAGACCCCAGCCGGCGCGCACGGTGGTGGCCGGGCTGAGGACATAGGCGGCATTCAGTCGCGGACTGAAGTCATTGTCGCCCGGGGCCGTGTGCCGGTCGAAGCGCAGGCCGGGCTCAAGGGTCAGGGCACGCGTCACGGCAAAGCGCGGGGCGATAAATCCGCTGAAGTTCTCGCCTTTCGGCGCGAGCGCGAGGTCGACGGTGTGGGGTCGGGCGATGAGCGCGCCGCCGGAGACGATCGGTTCCTGACGGAAGAGGTGGTAGGAATATTCCGCGCGGCCGGTCTCGAACTGCCAACCCGTCCGGATGAAAACGTGGTCGCCGGCGGCGATGCTCCAGTCCTGCCGCAGGCTGGTCGCGGTCAGGGAACGGCGGTCGCGCAGGTTGAGCCGGTAGGTGTCGTTGTAGAAACCGTCGCCGTCGCGGTGCCACGTCAGCCACGACGCGGCGAGCACGGTTTCGGCGGAGACGCCTTCGCCGAACTTCGCGCGCCAGCGGCCCCAGAGGTAGTCGGTGTTGTAGCCGCTGCGCAGTTCCGGGTCGTTGGCGTCCGTCACCCGGAGGGTGTCGGCGGAATGCAGGGCGTGGAACGAGAGGGTGTGCGCCGGGGTGAGGTCGTACTCGAACTTGGCGTAGGCGTCCCAGTAGCGGGGAAAGATGTCCTCGGCGCGGCCCTCGAGCTTGAGCGCGAGGTCGGGATAGCCGCGGCGGATGGTGCCGAGCCAGCGCCCGGCGCCGTTCGCCACCGTGCCGGTGGTGCCGGCGCGCATGCTGGTGAGGCTGAGGCCGAGGGCGCCGTGCGGCCGCGGGCCCTGGGCGGTGACCGTCTCCATGGTCAGGACGCCGGCGGCGGCGTTGCCAAAGTCGGCGTTGAACCCGCCGGTCATCAGGTCGAGCCGGCTGATGGCGTGCAGGTCGATGATCGAGAGCGCGCCGTCCACGTCCTTCAGGTGAAACGGTTCCAGGATGTCGGCGCCATCCACCCGGACGAGCAGCTGGCGGTTGGGCGCCCCGCGCACCCAGAACTTGGCGGTGAAGTCGTCCGCCGCCAGCCCCGGCAGGCGGGCGATGGAACGGAACAGATCCTCGCCGACCTGGGGTAGCGTCTCGAGGTCCCGCTGGGTCAGGGTCGCGGCGCCGGTGCCGCTCGCGGTGAAATCATAATGGCTCGGCGTGACGACGAAGCGTTCGAGTTCGAGCGGCTTCTGCGCCGGGGCGACGGTCTGGGCCGGGGCCGGGCCGCCGAGGGCGAGGGCAAGCAGGATCAGGCTGGCGGCCGCGGGGCGGCGGGGGCGGGGGCACATGGGCAGTTTCAATGTCCCGCCGGCTGCCGGGTGGCGAACAAAATTCAGTTGGCCAGAAGCCTCCCGCCCGGCCATTCTGGACCGATGCGGATTTACTTCATGGGCATCGGCGGGACGGCGATGGGCAATGCCGCGCTCCTCGCGCGCGCCGCCGGGCACGAGGTGCTCGGCACCGATGCCGGCGTCTATCCGCCCATGAGCACGGTGCTGGCGGAGGCGGGCATCACGGTGCACGAGGGCTACGACCCGGGACGGCTGGAGCGGCTGGCGCCCGAGCTGGTCGTCATCGGCAACGCCATGTCGCGCGGCAATCCCGAGGTCGAGTGGCTGCTCGACACCCGTGCGTTGCGCTACATCTCGCTGCCGGCGCTGCTGTACGACTCGGTGCTGTCCGTCCGGCGCAACATCGTCGTGGCCGGCACGCACGGCAAGACGACCACCACGGCGCTCGCCGCCTTTTTGCTGCGGGCGAACGGCCGCGACCCGGGGTTTTTGATCGGCGGGGTGCCGCTCGACCCGCCGGTGGGCAGCCACCTCGGGGTGCGGGAGGATCCGTTCGTGATCGAGGGCGACGAATACGACAGCGCCTTTTTCGACAAGCGCAGCAAGTTCATCCACTATGCGCCGCACATCGCGGTGCTGAACAACCTCGAGTTCGACCACGCCGACATCTTTCGCGACCTCGAGGACGTGAAACGCACGTTCCTCCACCTGGCCCGTATCGTGCCGCGCAACGGCTGGATCGTGCTCAACGGCGACGACACCAACCTGGCCGCCCTCGGGCCGATGGAGTGGACCCGCGTCGTCAAGGTCGGCACGGGGGAGGGGAACGATGTTCGTATTACGAACTTTGCCGAATCGCCCGCCGGGGCGTCGTTCCAGCTGGTGTATCGCGGCAAGGCCTGGGCGGACGTGACGTGGAGCCAGTCCGGCCTCTTCAACGCCCGTAACGCCGCCATGGCCGCGCTCGCGGGCGCGCTGGCGGTTCATCCCGAGGATCCGACCAAGTTCAACCTCGACGCGCTCGCGCAGTTCCGGGGCGTGAAGCGCCGGCAGGAGATTCTGATCAACACGCCGCGCCTCGTGGTCATCGAGGATTTTGGCCATCACCCGACGGCGCTGGCGGAGACGCTGCAGTCGTTTCGCGCCCGCTTCCCCGGCCACATCATCCACGCCGCCTTCGAGCCGCGCAGCAACACGTCGCGGACCAAGGTCATGCAGGCCGCCTTCATGCGGGCGCTGGCCCTGGCGGACGAGGTCTACCTCGGGGCCATCGCCCGGCCCGAGCGGATCAAGCCGGAGGACCGCTTCGACCTCGAGGCCGTGATCCAGCATCTCGCCACGCAGGGTGTGGACGCCTGCACGGCGCCGACGCATGCCGGGCTGCTGGAGAAGCTGCAGGGCAATCTCGCCGAGGTCACCGACCGGCCGCAGCTCGTGGTCTTCTTCACCAACGGTTCCTTCGACGGGATCATCGGGAAGTTCGTGGCGGCGAACAGCAAGGCTTGAACACGGATACGGATTTAACAGGAGTAAACGGAGGGAACCGAGGGTTCCGATCCCTGATTTCTGTTCTCTCCGTTGCCTCCTGTAAGTAATGGATCGATGGATCCAACTCACTGCGCCTGCTTGGCGACCTTGAACTCGGCGGGCCGCTCGCCCACGGGCAGGGCGAGCAGGTCGTAGCCCTCGTAGCCGGTGATCTTCACCTCGGTGAATTCACCGACGGGCAGACCGCGCGGCACGTAGACGCGACCGTCGATGTCGGGGGCGTCGGCTTCGCCGCGGGCGACACCGGGTTCCTCGACCAGTACCTTCAGGGTTTTTCCCACGTAGCTCTTGCTGACCTGGGCCGCGATTTCCTGCTGCAGCGCCATGAGCTGGTGCCAGCGGGCTTCCTTCACCTTGGGGGCGATCTGGTCGGGCATCTTGGCCCCGCGGGTGCCCTGCTCCTGCGAGTAGCGGAACACGCCGAGGCGCTCGAACTTCGTTTCCGTGATGAACTGGCAGAGCTCGGCGACATCGGCGTCGGTCTCACCGGGGAAGCCGACGATGAAGGTGGTGCGGACGGCGATGCCCGGGATGCCGGCGCGGATGCGCCTGATCAGGTCGCGGATGTAGTCGCCGCTGGTCTCGCGCTGCATCCGGCCGAGCATGTGGTCGCTGATGTGCTGCAGCGGGATGTCGATGTAGCGGGCGACCTTCGGGCACTCGGCGATGGTCCTGATGAGCTCGTCGCTC
Source organism: Lacunisphaera sp. (assembly GCA_046590295.1). Lineage (GTDB taxonomy): Bacteria > Verrucomicrobiota > Verrucomicrobiia > Opitutales > Opitutaceae > Lacunisphaera. The sequence continues at coordinate 37,309 of JBKJTZ010000021.1, read as the reverse complement.
CAATGGGCCGGGTGCGTGTAGAGGAGGCGGATCCAGAAATCGCCCTCGATGGCGTTGAGCTCGCGCAGGAGGGTGGTCAGGGCGGTGCCGCGCGAGGAGTCGACCGGCGTGCGCGGGTTCGGGCGCTGTTCCCAGGTGTCCATGCCGAAGAAGGTCGTGTCCTGGGAAATCAGGTTCAGCTCCTTTACCCCTTCCGACACGAGCTGGCGGGCCTCGGCGACGACGCTGGCGACGGTGCGGCTGCGGTGGCGGCCGCGGATCTGCGGGATGATGCAGAAGGTGCACGGGTGGTTGCAGCCCTCGGCGATCTTGACGTAGGCAAAATGATTCGGGGTGAGCCGGAAGCGCGGCGTGTCGTAATCGGGGATGTAGGTCGACTTGCCTTCGATGTAATTGGCGGGGGCGGCCTTCGGTTCGTCCGCGCCGCGGCCCTTGGCGTAGAGGGCCGCGATGATCGGGGCGACCTTCGTGACCTGGTCGAGGCCGATGAACGCGTCGACCTCGTCGTGCAGCGAGGTGGACAGGTCCTTGGAGAAGCGCTGCGCCATGCAGCCGGCGACGATCAGCTTCTGCTCCTTGCGGCGCTTCTTCATCCCCTTGTTCTGGTGGACCTCGAGGATGTGGCTGATCGACTCCTCCTTGGACGAGTCGACGAACGAGCAGGTGTTGACGATGACCACGTCGGCCCGGTCCGCCTCGGGGATGACGGTCATGCCGGCCTGGTGCAGGTGGCCGATCATGATCTCGCTATCGACGAGATTCTTCGCGCATCCGAGGGAGATGAGGCTGACTTTGATCATGGGTGAAGGCTCCCGAGGCGGTCGGTGACCGCCGGGCCCGGGAAATGAAAACGGCGGTCAGAGACCGCCGCTACAAACCTGGCGTTGCGGGCCGGCGCTTACTTCTTGGCCTTGCTGAGGGCGGCCTTGAGGCGGGCATTGCGGCGCTTGTGGTAGGCGACGCGGCGTTTCTTCTTGATGTGCTTGTTGAGTTGTTGACCCATAGATTGTTGGTGTGAGGGAAGACTTGTGCCTGAAGACCCGCGCCGGAGTCAAGCGGTGGATTGGAGGGTAGGGGTCGTTGCCCTCAACGGCCTAATCGGGGGCGCTTCGGGCAGGCGCCCCTACCGAATCGGTCTAATACCGGGCCAGGGACGGGTCGATCCGGTCGGCCCAGGCCGCGATCCCGCCGGCGACGTTGGAAGTGTTGGCGAACCCGTTGGCCCGCAGGAACTGGGTGACCCGCAGGCTCCGGGCTCCCATGTGGCAAAGGACCAAAATTGGCTGGTCGCGGGGCAGGTCGGGCAGGCATTCGGGGATCTGGCGCATCGGGATGGCCCGGCTGCCGGCCACGGCACAGATGGCGAGCTCGGCCGGCTCGCGCACGTCGAGCAGCAGGGCGCCGGCGCGGTGCATTTGCGCGGCGGTGGTGACATCGACCTCGAGGGGGGGAGTGTCCATGGAAACTGCGCAGCCAAGGGATTCCCGGGCGCATGGCAATACCCATGGTCCTCAACCCGGGGCTTGTGCCGCCCGCGGCCCCTCGGGCATAAAGGGCCCATGTCCGAACGATATGTAGTCATCATGGCTGGCGGCCGCGGCGAGCGGTTTTGGCCGCAAAGCCGCGAAGCCACGCCCAAACACCTGCTCCCCATCGTCGGCGACAAGCCGATGCTGGCCCAAACCGTCGACCGGGTGGCCGGCGTCGTCCCCCGGGAAAATATTTTGGTCCTCACCACCCAGGCCCAGCGGGAAGGCTGCCGCGAGGCCTGCCCCGACCTGCCGGCGGCGAACATCGTCGGCGAGCCCATGGGCCGCGACACCGCCGCCGCCACCGGCCTCGCGATGCTGCTGGTCAAGCAGCGCAACCCGGGCGCCGCCTTCGCCATGCTGCCGGCCGACCATGTCATTAAGGACACCGCCGAATACGCCAAGCTGCTGGGCATCGCCTTCGAGGCGGCCGAGTCGGCCGACGTGCTGGTGACCCTCGGCATCAAGCCCACCGACCCGGAGACGGGTTTCGGCTACATCCAGCAGGCCGGGCCCTGGCGCAAGGTCGGCGGCCGCGACGTGATGGCGGTGAAGCGTTTTGTCGAGAAGCCCGACCTGGCGACGGCCGAGGGCTACCTCGCCGCGGGCGGGTATTACTGGAACGCCGGCATGTTCGTCTGGCGGGTGCCGGTGGTGGAAGTGGCGTTCAAGACTCACGCGCCCGAGCTTTACGCCGGGCTGGCCCAGCTCGAGGCGGCGGCCAGGACCGCCGGCGGCTGGGACCAGGCGCTGGCGGCCATTTATCCCACATTGAGAAAGGTTTCCGTGGACTTTGCGCTGATGGAGAAGTCCACCAACGTGGTCGTGGTGCCGGCGACCTTTGACTGGGACGATGTCGGCGCCTGGCCGGCCATCGCGAAGCATTTCACGCCCGACAGCCACGGGAACGTGCTGCGTGGCCACGCGATGGTCGAGGGCGGGACGCACAACATCGTCATCTCGACCGACGGCCACCTCGTCGGCGTGATCGGCGTGAGCGACCTCGTCGTGGTGCACACCCCGGGGGCGACGCTGGTCGTGCCGAAGGACCGGGCGCAGGAGATCAAGGTGCTGCTCGCGCGGCTGAAGGAAGACCCGGCGAGGGCGAAGTTTTTGTGAGCCATGGTTGCCGGCTTTAACTGTAGGGCGGGGTCTCCGAACCCCGCGGCGAGGTCGATCAGGCGGGATTTGGAAATCCCGCCCTACATCCATGCGCTGTCTCGGCATTGACTACGGCACCAAGCGCGTGGGGCTGGCCCACGGTGACGAGATCGGCGTGGCCACGCCGCTGCCCGCCCTGGTCGATGGCGACGAGGCGGTCCGCTGGCGGAAACTGGGCGAGTTCATCCGGGCCCGCCGCATCACCGACCTCGTGCTGGGCTATCCCTACAACATGGACGGCTCGGTCGGCTTCAAGGCGAAGGAGGTCGACGCCTTTGCGGCGCGGCTGCGGACGGATTTCGGCCTGCCGGTGCACCTCGTGGACGAAACCCTCACCAGCAACGAGGCCGAGTCCTCCATCGCGAAGAAGGACCGGCGTGGCGTGCGGGCGAGCGGTCTGGTGGACTCGCGCGCGGCCTGCCTGATCTTGCAGGACTTCCTCGACCAGAAATTTCCACCTGAACTAACGGGCCAATAAACCACGGAACACACGGAACCCACGGAATACACGGAAAGGAGCGGCCCATGACCAAACTAATACATGCGGAAGAGACGCATGCTCTGCTGGGAGCGTGCTTTGAGGTATATAAGGGAAAGGGATGCGGTTTTCTCGAGGCAGTCTTCCAGGAATGCCTTGAAATGGAATTAACTGACCGAGGCATTCCGTTTCGGGCACAGGCACCACTTGAGCTTGAGTATAAGGGACGTCCTCTGAGGCAGGCCTATCAACCCGACTTTCTGTGTTACGATAAGATCATCCTGGAAATCAAAGCAGTCACCAAATTGGCGGATGACCATCGGGCGCAGCTCCATAATTACCTGAGAGCGACCGGTTGCCGGGTCGGACTGCTGGTCAATTTTGGCCATTACCCCCTGGTGGAGCACGAACGGATTGTGCTCTGAGCTTTCCGTGTATTCCGTGTGTTCCGTGGTTTCAAAATCCGTGGCTAAAGCTTTGCCTTCGACCCGTTGGAAATGCGTCTGCGCCTACGACGGCACGACGTTCAACGGCTCGCAGAGCCAGATGGGCGGCAACACCATCCAGGATTTGATCGAGCGGCAGTTGCAGCAGACCATTGGCCACAAGATCCGTATCGAGATGAGCGGGCGCACCGACTCGGGGGTCCACGCCCATGCCCAGGTCTTCCACTTCGACGCCGCGTGGAAGCACGGGGCGGAGAAACTGCGGCTGGCGCTCCAGTCGGGCCTGCCGCGAAGCATCCAGCTGAAGAAACTCAGCCGGGCCTCCGCCAAATTCCACGCGCGCTTCAACGCGAAGGGAAAGATCTATCGCTACCACGTCTATCTGGGCGCAGCTGATCCCTTCGAGATGCGGTATGGCTGGTCGGTGCACCGCGACCTCGACTGGCCGGCGGTGCAGGCCGCGGCGAAGATCCTGCGCGGCAAGCACGACTTCTGGGCGTTTTCCGGCGAGAACGACCGCACCTATGAAACCACCGTGCGGGACCTCCGCCGGCTCGAGCTCCGGCGGAAAGGCAAGCGCGTCACCTTCACATTTGAGGCCGATGGTTTCATCTACAAGATGGCGCGCAGCCTGACGGGTGCGCTCGTCAACGTCGGCCTCGGCAAGCTCAAGCCCGCCGACCTGGCCGTGCTGCTCAAGACGCGCGGTCGCATCCCGGCCGTGGTCACCGCGCCGCCGCAGGGATTGTTTTTGGTGCGGGTGATCTATTGAGGCCGGGGATTTCTTTTGACCACGGATGGCCCGGATCAGCCCGGATGGGTTCCAACCGGGGAACCTGCCTTTATCCGTGCCAATCCGGGCAATCCGTGGTTAGAAATCTGGCGGCTAATCCCTCCAGTTTCCCTCCGTGCAATCCGTGGCCACAAATCTCTGGCGCGACATGTTCGACGTGGTCTTTCCGCGCAGCTGCGTGCATTGCGGCGGGCTGGCGGAGGACGGGCGGCTGCGGCACCTGTGTCCGGCGTGTGAGCGGCAGTTGTTCATTGTCCAGGCGCCGCATTGCCCGACGTGCGGGCATCCCTATTTTGGCGAGACGGAGGTCAACCGGCGGTGCGAGCACTGCGAGGCGCTGGTGCCGGAGTTCGGCGAGGGCAAGACCGCGATTTTGCTGAAAGGTCCGGGGCGCGCGCTGGTGCACGCGTTGAAATACCACCATGGGCTGCATGTGCTGGAGGACATCACGGCCATCATGACGCTGGCGCCGGGTTATGCGGACTACCTGCGCGGCGCGGTGCTCGTGCCGGTACCGTTGCATCCGCGGAAAATGCGCGATCGCCACTACAACCAGAGCCGCCTGCTGGCCGATTGCTGCGCCCGCGCCGCCGGCGGATCGTCCCGGGTGGAGGAATTGCTTTGCCGCGTGGTGGATACGGTTTCCCAGACCCATTATGACCGCGCGGCGCGCCAGCAGAACCTGAAAAATGCCTTTGCTATGGCTCCGGGTGGCACCATTAATCCCGGCCAACGCTACCTGCTGGTCGACGATGTTTTTACAACCGGTTCCACCCTCAATGCTTGCGCCGCGGTCCTCCGCCGGGGCGGCGCGCTGACTCTCGATGTCGTGACCTTCGGGCACGGCTAATCCCTGCATGACACATTTCGAAAAACCCAAACTGCCCTCCGCCCCGCCCGCCCCGGCGGCCGGGACCAAGGCCAAGAAAAAGAAGATCACCACCGAGGGCCTGTGGACCAAGTGTCCGGTCTCGGGCGAGATCGTCTTCAACAAGGACCTCGAGGCCAACCTCATGGTCGTGCCGAAGAGCGGTTATCACTTCCCGATCGGCTCCCGCGCACGCATCAAGAGCCTCGTGGACGAGGGCACGTTCGAGGAGTACGACGCTGGCGTGAAGTCGGCCGATCCGCTGAAGTTCGTGGATTCCACCGCCTATCCCGACCGGATCAAGCGCTATGAGAAGGACAGTGGCCTGCCCGAGGCGGTCATCTGCGGGATGGGCAAAATCGACGGCATGGAGGTGTCGCTGGCCGTGATGGATTTCCGCTTCTGCGGCGGCGCCATGGGCGCGGCCGTCGGCGAGAAGATCACCCGCGCCATCGAGCGCGCCCTGAAAAAGAAGACGCCATGCATCATCGTCAGCGCCTCCGGCGGCGCCCGGATGCAGGAGGGCATTTATTCCCTGATGCAGATGGCCAAGACCAGCGCGGCGCTCGGCCGGCTCGCCGAGAAGCGCCTGCCCTACATCTCCATCTTGACCTACCCGACGACGGGCGGCGTGACCGCGAGCTTTGCGACCCTGGGCGACGTCATCCTGGCCGAGCCCGGTGCGATGATTGGCTTCGCCGGTGCCCGGGTCATCAAGGAAACGACCAAGCAGACGCTGCCGCCCGGGTTCCAGACGGCGGAATTTCTGCTCAAGCACGGCCTGGTGGACCAGATTGTCAGCCGCCTGGAGATGCGCGACCGTCTGATGAGCCTTTTGCAGGCGCTGCACACCCACAAATACCACCCGCACAAGGTGCCGACAGCGGTACCATTCCCTTCAACCCTGGCGTCGTCGGCTGGGTGAAAACAGAAACCTGAGACCTGAGGTCCAGAATTGTTGCGAGGTCACGGTGCTGGATATGCGGATTTTGATTCGTTCCTTCAGGTCTCAGGTTTCAGGTTTGCGCCTTTCCCGTGAAATCCGTGCTTAACCCGCTTTCCGACTACGCGGCCGCGAAGGAATACCTCTACGGCTTGAAAGCCGGCGGGGTGAAATTCGGCATCGACCGGATGCGCCGGCTGGCGGCGGCGCTGGGCCACCCGGAGCGCAGCTATCCGGTGATCCATATCGCCGGCACCAATGGCAAGGGTTCGGTCGCGGCGATGCTCGAGTCCATCTTCCGGGCCGCCGGCCGGCGCACCGGACTCTACACGTCGCCGCACCTGGTGAAACTGGGCGAGCGCGTGCAGGTGGACCGGTGCCTGCTGACCGAGGCGGAGATCGTCGCCTACACCCACGAACTGTTGCCGCTGGCCCAGACCCCGGCGGCCGCCGCGGCGGACGAGCAAGCGACTTTTTTCGAGTTACTCACGGCGATGGCGTTCCTGCAATTCCAGCGGCGACAGGTGGACATCGCCCTCATTGAGGTCGGCCTGGGCGGCCGGCTCGACGCCACCAATGTCGTGGAGCCCGAGGTCAGCGTGATCACGTCCATCGGGCTCGACCACCTGGCCGAGCTCGGCGGCACCGTTGACCTGATCGCCCGCGAAAAGGCCGGCATCATCAAGCCCGGCCGGCCGGTCGTCATGGGCCGCCTGCCCGCGGAGGCCGAGCAGGTGGTGCGGGCAGTGGCGGCGCGGCAGGGTTCGCCGGTGCATTCGGTGCGCGAGGTGTTCGGCGAGGATATTTCCGCCTATCCCACGACCAACCTCGCAGGTGACTACCAGCGCTGGAACGCCGCGACGGCCCTGCTGGTCGTGCGGGTGCTTGATGGGGACGGTAGGGCGGCCGGCCCGGTGGCCAACGCCGGCCCGACAAGATTCACCAACTCCATCGTCACCCTGGGCCTGCAGACCGTCGACTGGCCGGGGCGCTGGCAGCGGACGAGCATTGGCGGCCGGCCACTCATTTTGGATGCGACGCACAATCCCGAGGGCGCCCTGGTACTGGCCCAGAATCTGGAAAAGCTCATCGCCACGACCGGCCGCAAGCCGGTTGTCATCGCCGGGGCCCTGGGCGGGTTCCGGGCGCAGGCGCTGCTGGAAGTGCTGCTGCGGCTGGCGGCCGAGGTGCACCTGGTCACGCCGCAGCAGGACCGGGCCTGCTCGTATGCGGAGATGCTGGCCTTCGTCCCCGCGGCAGCGCGGCCCCGGGTCCATCGGGGCACGATCGCGGACATCTTTCCGGACGCCCGCACCTGCACCGTGGGCGGCCCGGCCGACACCGTGGTCGTGACCGGCTCGCTCTACCTGCTCGGCGAAGTGCTGGCGCGCCTCGAGTCCGGTCACGGGAAGGGCGAGGGAAAGCTGCAGGGCTGCTGAAGGCGAAACCTGAGACTTGAAACCTGAGCCCTGAATTTTCCGGCCCTTCAGCTTTCAGGCCTCAAGTTTCTGGTTTCCGTATTTTGGTTTCAGCTTTCAAGTTTCCGGTTTCTCTCCAAGCCTGCGGTTCGCTGATGCGCCACCGACCTTCATTCATGAAAGCCTTCCACGGCAAACGCGTGCTCATCACCGGCGGGCTGGGCTTCATCGGCTCGAATCTGGCCCGCGCGCTCGTGGGGCTCGGGGCGAAGGTCACCATCCTCGACAGCCTCATCCCGGAATACGGCGGCAACCGCCGCAACGTGCACGGGCTGGAGCGCAAGCTCGACATCATCCACGCGGATGTCCGCGACCGGCACAGCCTGCCGGCCTACCTGCGCGGCCAGCATTTCCTCTTCAACCTCGCCGGGCAGACGAGCCACATGGACTCGATGACCGACCCCGAGACCGACCTGGAGATCAACTGCCGGGCCCAGCTCACCCTGCTCGAGGCCTGCCGGAAGCATAATCCCACGCTCCGCGTGGTCTTCGCCAGCACCCGGCAGATCTATGGCCGGCCCGACTACCTGCCGGTGGATGAGAAGCACCCGCTGCGGCCGGTGGACGTCAACGGCATCAACAAGCTGGCGGGCGAGGAATATCACCTGCTCTACAGCCACGTCCATGGCGTACCGAGCACCGTGCTGCGGCTGACCAACACGATCGGCCCGGGCATGCGCATCAAGGACGCGCGCCAGACCTTTGTCGGCGTGTGGGTGCGCCAGCTGCTCGAGGGCCGGCCCATCGAGGTGTGGGGCGGCGGCCAGCTGCGCGACTTCACCTATGTCGACGACGCCGTGGAGGCTTTCCTGCTGGCGGCCACGCGCCCCAAGGCGGTCGGCGGCGTCTTCAATCTTGGCGGCGTGGGCCGGATCAGCCTGCAGGAACTGGCGAAGACGCTGGTCAGCGTCGCGGGGCAGGGGAGCTTCACGGTCCGCACGTTTCCCGCCGACCGGAAGAAAATCGACATCGGGGACTACTATTCCGACTGCCGCCTGATCGGCCGCAAGCTGGGCTGGAAGCCTCGCACCAAAATCCGCGAGGCGTTGGTCCGCACGCTGGACTATTACAGGAAAGAACTGCGTTACTATCTATGAATCTCACAGGAGGTAACGGAGAAAACTGAGAGAAATGCATCCATTGTTTCAGAAGGCGGATGGCTTGACCGAACAGATCATCGGTGCGGCGATTGAGGTGCACAAAGACAAGGGACCGGGCCTCATCGAGTCCATCTATGAGTGGTGCTTCCTTCGTGAACTCGAGCTTAGAAAACTCTCGTCCGAGAATCAGCGGATGGTGCGCATCAACTACAAGGGTTTCGTCCGGGAGGAACAATTGCGCTTCGATGTATTGGTTGAAGGCTGCGTATTGGTCGAACTCAAGTCGGTCGAGGCTATCCTTCCCATCCACAAGGCCCAGCTTCTGAGCTATATGAAACTGCTCGATGTCCCGGTAGGATTGCTCATCAATTTCAATGTTCCAAAGCTAACCGACGGGGTTTCCCGACTCATCCTGCCCGGCGCAAACCAATAACTCTGTTCCCTCCGTTACCTTCTGTGAGTAATTCAAAAATCCTTCCCGCCGATCCCAAGGCCTCCTACCTCGCCGCGCAGGCGGACATCGACGCCGCCATCCGGCGCGTGATGCTGAGCGGCCACTACATCCTCGGCCCGGAGGGCGAGGCGTTTGAGCAGGAATTTTCCGCGTGGCTCGGCACCACCGGCACCGTGGGCGTGGGCAACGGCACCGATGCGATCGAGCTGGCGCTGCTGGCCGCGGGCATCGGCCCCGGCGACAAGGTCGTCACGGTGGCCAACACCGTCACCGCCACCATCTCGGCCATTGTCGCAACCGGCGCGAAGCCCGTGTTCGTCGACATCGACCCCGCCACGCTGCTGCTGGATCTGGCCGCGCTCGAGGCGATGCTCACCACGGTGCGCGATCCGAAGATCAAGGCCGTGGTGCCGGTGCACCTCTACGGCCTGGCGGTCGACATGCCCCGGCTCATGGACCTGGCGGCCCGGCATCCTCTGTTCATCCTCGAGGACTGCGCGCAGTCCCACGGTTCGCTCGTGGGCGGGCGGAAGGCCGGCACCTGGGGCCAGCTGGCCACGTTCAGCTATTATCCGACGAAGAACCTCGGCGCGTTCGGCGATGCCGGCGCCGTGACGGGCAGCGACCCGGCCCTGCTGGACAAGGTCCGCCGGTTGCGGCAATATGGCTGGCGCAAGCGCTACGTGAGCGAGATGCACGGCCGCAACAGCCGGCTCGACGAGCTGCAGGCGGCCATATTGCGCGTGCGCCTGACCCGGCTGGAGGCGGAGAACTCGCGGCGCGACCAGCTGGCGCGCCAGTATCTGGCCGCGCTCAAGGGCACACCGCTCATCCTGCCCGTTGTGACCCGGGGGTGCACGCACACCTGGCACCAGTTTGTGGTGCGGACACCGAAACGCGACGAATTGCAGGCCCAGCTCGCCAAGAAGGACATCCTATGCGGCGTCCTCTATCCCACGCCCATCCACCGGCAGCCGGCCTATCACGATGTGACGCTATCCCTGCCGCACACCGAGCAGGCCTGCGCCGAGGTGCTGTCGCTGCCGCTGCATCCGGGATTGAGCGACGAGGACGTCGCGCGGGTCGCCACCGAGGTGAAGGCGGCATTAGGGTAGGGCGCGGACTCCGCTCCGCGCCGCAGCAGGGAGCGGAGTCCCCGCCCTACCGGCTTGCCACTCCGGCCGGCTCTGCCGTGTGATGTCCGCACGTGGACTACCTCTACTGGACCATCGCGATCTTGTTCCTGCTGGCCGGGCTGGTGGGGTTTTTGATGGGCACCGTGGCCCGCGCCGGTTGGGCCGTCATCATGGTCACGATCTACGTGATCGCGGTCGTGAACGCCTAGCCGGCGCGCTGAGGACAACGCGCCCTACCGCAGCTTGATCAGCTCGGCCGTCGCCGGGATGTCCTTGATGATCTGGGAGGGAAGCGGGCCAACGCCGAGGTAGCGGAGGTTGGGGAGTACGGCCGGTCCCGCCACGGCGGGATCCGGGTAAGCGACCTCGATGAGCGTGCGCACCATCGCGGCGGTGTAGAGCCGGGCGTTCAGCGGCAGGTCGGCAAATTTCCGGATGCCACAGATATCCTCGGTCCAGCCAGGATGCTTTGAATAAACGGGCTTGAGGGTCTTGCGGACGGCCTCGTTGCGGGGCACATGCGCGTAGCGGCGGCCCGCCTCGTCTTCGTAGGCGGTGCAGATGAGCAGCTCGTCGGCGCCGGTGAGGGCGTCGATTTTGTTGATCATCAAATCCTGGAAGCCACCATAGCGGAGGGCGTCGCCCTTCTCCACGGCGTCATACCAGCCGACCATGCGCTGCCGGCCGGTGACGGTGCCGAACTCGATCCGCTTGAGTACCTGTGTGAGCGGCCGGGCGTCGTCCATCTGCGTGAGGAAGGTGTGGGTGCCGACCTTGGTGTCGTAGGCCTTGGCGACGCCGATGGTGTGGATGGGCTGCACCGGGATGCCGGCGCTCGCGAAGAACTCGGGGGTGAAGGTGTGCGAGGCGGTGACGTTCGGCGCGAAGCCGTGGCGCTTGTCGAGCCAGTAGGCCTGGCCGAATTCGCCGACGATGGAGCGGCCGGCCGCGAGCTCGCGCAGCACGAGCTCGCGCACCTCGCCGATGTTGCGCTTCAGCTGCTGGCCGGCGTCCCAGTAGACCGCCGTGATTTTTTCCAGGTTCAGCGTGAAGGGCGCCGCGCCCTTGAACTGGCCCAGGTCAAACTCCGCATTCGTGAACAGGCCGAGCCCGACGGCCTCGGCGTTGGCTTTCTGCTCGGCGACGGTGAGTTTTTCGAAGAAGGCGTCCCAGTTCTTCGGGCTGACCTGGCAGACGTGCTGGATGGTGCGCATCGCCCGGTCGGCGCGGGCGGCGAGCTTGCGGGCGAAGAAGTTCGGCCCGCCGAGGAAGTCGGCGAAGGTGATCTGCCACTGGCCGGTCTCGTCCTGGTAGGCGGGCGTGATGCCGCGGCCGGTCGAGCCGCGCGGCTCCTCCTGCAGGACGTTGGCGCGGTAGTCCTCCCACGCGAGGTCGAGCAGGCGGTGGGAGAGGTCGGAGACCATGGTGCGCTCGTCGACGACGAGGCGCGAGAAGATGGCGTAACCCTTGGCCTCGAGCGGCCGGCCCTCCCAGAGGATCTTGCGCGGGTCGGCGACGACCCCGGCGCCGATGGCGAGGTGGGGCACGCCCTTCGCCACGACGCCGGCGGGCAGGAGGTTGAGCTTGAGGCCGCCGGCGGTGTGGCCGGAATTGGATCCGCCGTTGACCTTGAAGACCACCGTGACAGCGGCGGGCGTGGCGCCCAGTTCCTCGATGACCTCGGGAATGAGGCGGCCCTTGCCTTCGTCACCGAAGGAGATGCCGACATCGGCGATGAGCTGGCTGGAAAAGGGGAGGAGGGACATGCGGAGGAGGCGGGAGGCGGAGGCGAGAGGCTTGAGGACAATCCGCCGGGTGCAATCGGGCAACGGCAAATTGAGTCACAAATCGTCCGTCCCGGGCGGCCGTGGCCCGTGGCCGCCGCCTCAGCGCCCGTAGTAGTCGCGGATGATCGCTGAGAACGCCGCCTTCGGCTGCCGGTCGGCCGTGAACACGCCCCAGTGTTTTTCGGCCACGTCCGGACTGGAGGCCGCCCCGCCGCCCTTCCAGTTCTCGTCGAAGGCCTCGAAGAGGAGCACCGGCACACGGGTCCGGGCCACCCAGTCGTAATGCTGTCGGAGGTAGGTTTCCTGCGCGCGGACCGACACCTCGGCTTTCATCAACGTTCCTTCGCGGCCCGGGCCGGTGGCCGTGGCGTCGTGCTTGGTGGCCCAGCCGGTCTCGCCAAAAATCACCGGCACGCCGGGATGCAGGCGGACGATCGAATCGTGGACGCCCGCCGTCCAGTCCATGGCCTCCTCCAGCGCGCGGCCGTTCCACAGGGCGTAGGCGTGCAGCGTGATAAAGTCGACCTCGGCCGCCACCGCCTGGGCGGCCGGCTTGTTCCAGAAATTGTAGTCGTCCGCGCTGGTGACCGGCTGGCGGATGGCGCCACGGACCTCGCGGATCCAGGGGATGAGCGCATCGGGTCCCACCACGTGGTCGGACCAGTCGACGCAGGTTTCGTTGCCGACGATCACCGCCAGCACGATGTCGGGATGATCATTGGCCAGCCGGATGGCCTTGGCACACTGCTCGCGGTTTGCCGCCCGGTTGGCCTCGGTGGTCTCCGGCAAGATCCACGCCCCCAGCAGCAGCCGCAGCGGCAGATTCTCGCGCCGGATCAGCGCGACGGTGCGCTCGACCATGGGGCTCAGTTCATACGTGCGCAGCAGCTGCCAGTAGGGTGCGACGAGCCGGAGATCCGCCAGGATTTCGTCCTCGGACGGGGACTCCCCGTGCGGGCTCTGGCCATCGCGATAGGGGCTGAACGATACGCCCAGGCCGATCCAGCGGCCGTTCAGTTCGAAATTTACTCGGCGACGGCCGCCGGGCAATCCGGGATCCGCGGGTGCGGCGGCGGAACCCGCGAGCAGCAGGCAGAAGATTCCCAGGGCCAAGGATGCGTGGCGCGACGGCATGCGACAGATTGCAGAGGACCGGTCGGCCCGGGTCAAGTTTCGGGGTGCGCCCGCCGGACGCGGGCCGGCGCGGGGCGCAAGACGATCCTTGCCAAAGCGGGACCCGCTCCCGACTTTCTTCCCGGCTCACTGATGAATCCGGCTGCCGCTTCGCCTCCCTCCGCCCGAAAATTCCCCGGCTCCGCCTGGTGGCCGCGCCTGCTCCTGCTGGTCGGGGTCCCGGTGTTTTTCTTCGGGCTGATCGAGGCGGGCCTGCGGCTGATCGGGGTCGGCGCCCCGATGGATTTTTTCATCCCGGATGAAAAACCGGGTTACTTCCAGACCAACCCGGCCTTCACGACGCTGTTCATGCCGGCGCAATTCGGCATCCGCCCGCTTAATTTCCGTCTCCGGCAGCACAAGGACCCCGGCAGCCTCCGGGTGTTTGTCCTCGGCGAATCCGCCGCGCAGGGCACGCCCGAGCCGGCGTTCGGCTTTGCGGCCCAGCTGCAGGCGCAGCTGTCCGCCCGCTATGCCGGCCGCAAGGTCGAGGTCTTCAACCTGGGCATCACGGCCATCAACTCGCATGTCGTTCGCGAGGTCGCCCGGCAGCTGCCCGCATTTGCGCCGGACCTGTTTGTCATCTACATGGGCAACAACGAGGTCATCGGACCCTACGGCCCGGGCTCGGTTTATCTCGCCACCATGCCGCCGCTCTGGGCGATCCGGGCCAGCGTGTGGGTGCGTCACCTGCGGCTCGGCCAGGTGCTGCTCGGCCTGATCCAGCGGGCCGGCTTCGGGCAGGCCCGGCCGATGGAGTGGCGCGGCATGGACACCTTCACGCCGGGCACGGTGCGGGGCGGCGACCCGCGGCTCGAGGCGGTGGCGCGGAATTTCGAGCGCAATCTGCGCGACATCATCGCGGTCGCGCGGGCGGCGGGGGCGCGGACCGTCGTCTCCACCCTGGTCGCCAACCTCCGGGACAGCTCGCCGTTCGTCTCCCTGCACCGGGCGGGCCTGACCGCGGCGGAATTGACGGCGTGGCAGGATGCGTATGACGCCGGGATGCGCGCCTTGAAACTGGACGAGACGGAACGCGCCCGGATGCAGTTTGCGGCCGCGCTCTCGATCGACCCGGAGCACGCGGACACCCATTTCCTGCTCGGGCGGATTGAGGAAAGGCGCGGTGAATCCGCGGCGGCCCGCCGGCACTACGTCGAGGCGCTGCACTGGGACGCGCTGCGCTTCCGGCCGGATCCGCGCCTGAATACCATCATCCGCCGCGTCGCTCGCGAGTCCGGTCCGACCGTGCGGCTGGTGGATGCGGCGATGGAAATGGGGGCGGACCCGGAGTCCACGACCGCGCCCGCCGGCAGCGAGGTGCTGTTTGAGCATGTGCACTTCAACTGGGCTGGCAATGCCCGGCTCGCCCGCTCCGTGGCCAGCGCCAGCGCCGGCAGCCTGGCGGATGCCCCGGCGGCCGGATCCGGCTGGCTGGATGACGCCCGGTGCGCGGATGCCCTGGGCTTCACGGATTACGGCCGGTTGAACATGTTGAAGACCGTCGTCCAGCTGACAGGCAAGGCGCCCTTCACCGGCCAGCTGACGTTCGTCGAGGGCCTGACCAAAATCCAAGGGGAGATGAAGGCCCTGGTTCCCGCGGTGATGTCCCCGGCCGGACTGCAGGCCGCCGCCGAGCGGCTCGAGTCAACGCTAGGCCGTGACCCGCAAAATCCGGATATCGCCATCCAGCTGGAACACGTGGTGTTCGACCAGCGCAACTTTGACCGGGCGTTGGAACTGGTGGAGCAGGCCATCGCGCTGCAGCCCCGCTCCGCCGTGCTGCTGACCCAGAAGGCGAACCTCCTGCAGCTCTTCAAGCGCTACAACGAGGCGGAGGAGCTCGCGCTCGCCTCGACCCGGGACGATCCCTATTATTTCCCGGCCTGGCAGGTGCTGTTGGACATCTGGTCCAAGACGCGCCAGTTCGCCAAGGGGAAGGAGGCGCTGCGGGTGCTGCTCGGCCGGATGCCCGGCAACAATTTTGTGCGGATCACCTATGCCACCCTCCTCACGCGGGCCGGTGAGACCGGCGCGGCGGAAACGGAGTGGCGCGCGGTGCTGGCCTCCGACCCGGGCAACGCCGCGGCCTTGGAGCAGCTGGTGGCGCTCTACCAGCGCGCCGGTCGCGCGGAGGCGGCGATACAACTGATGACCGAGGCCGCCCGGACCCAGCCGCGCAACTACACCAACAACTCGCGACTCGCCCAGCTCTTCGCCCAGCAGGGGGAGGTCGAAAAGATGGTGGTCTACCTCCGCGCCCTGACGGACAGCGGTCCGGCGGACGCCTCGCTGTACCTCGAACTGGCGCAGCGGCTGCTGGATCTCGATCGCGGAACCGAGGCGGTCGTCTATGCTTACCAGGGCAGGAAGGCGGCCTTGGCCGAAGGCAATGCCACCTTGCTGCGCGGGGCGGATGACCTGCTGGCCAGGCTGCCGCGGTCCTGACCGGGACCCGGGATGTCGCGCGAATCAAAGGACGCGGTTGGCGGCCATGACTTCCCGGTACCAATGGGCGCTGAGCTTGGGGGTCCGGCGCTGGGTCTTGAAATTGTTGTGCACGATGCCGAAGCGCCGCTGGTATCCATCGGTCCATTCGAAGTTGTCGAGGAAGGACCAGAGGAAATAGCCGCGGACCGGCGTGCCGTCCGCGATCGCCCGTTGCAGTTCCCGCAGGTAGCTGCGGAGGTATTCAATGCGGTGCAGGTCGTGGCAGGCCCCCTTGGTCACGGTGTCGTCGTCATAGCCGCAGCCATTCTCGGTGATGTAGATGTTTTTCTCCCCGTAGGTCTCCGCGACCAGCCGCGGTCCCCAGTAGAGGGCGCGCGGCGTGAGCTTCAGCCATTCGCTGTCGGCGCGCGGGTAATGCGGTGGGGGCGTCAGCTGCTCGGGCCGGCCATTCCGTCCGCGACGCACGATGGCGCTGGAGTAGATGTTCAAGCCGAGGAAATCCGCGGGCTGGCTGATCAGGGCGAAATCGCCGCGCGCCACGGTGGGGCGATCCGCGCCGCATTGGCGGAGGTAGGCCGGGGCGTAGCGGCCGCGGTAGATCGGGTCAAGGATGGGTAGGTTGGCCCGGGCGAACCAGGCCCGGGCGGCGGCGATGTCGCCGGCAGACTCGGTCAGCGGGATCACGGTCTCGCAATTGTCCGTCAGGCCGCAGCGGGCGCCGCGGCCGCCGTGCTCGCGCACCGCGCGCACGCCGTGGCCGTGACACACGAGGGCATGGTGCATGGTCTGGTTGACCATGCGGGTGTTTTCCCGGGCGCCAGGCGCCTTGCCGCCTTCACCGTAGGCGTGCACTGTGAAGCAGCGGATTTCGTTCAGCGTGATCCAGTTTTTCACGCGGTCGCCGTAGGCGCCGACGATGGTGTCGGCATAGGTGGCGAAGGCCTCGGGCACGACCCGCGACCGCCAGCCGCCGCGGTCTTCCAGGGCCTGCGGCAGATCCCAATGGAACATGGTCACCCAGGGGGTGATGCCATGGGCCAGCAGGGCATCGATCAGCCGGTGATAAAAATCCACGCCGCGTCGGTTCACCGCGCCGTCCCCTTGGGGAAAAATCCGCGGCCAGGCGAGGGAGAGGCGGTAATGGCGGATGCCCAGATCGCGCATCAGGGCGAAGTCCGCCGCGTAGCGGTGATAATGGTCGCAAGCGGTGTCGAGACGGTCGCCGTTGAGGATCGCACCTGGCCGGCGGGCGAAGCGATCCCAGACGGACTCGCCTTTGCCGGCGGTGGCGAAGGCGCCTTCGATCTGGGGGGCGGCGGCGGCTGTCCCCCAGACAAAGCGTGGGGGGAAGGCGAAGGCTGGACGGTTCGAATTTGTCATGGAGAGGTTAAGGTTGATCGCGGCGCGGCAATGGTCTCGCCCTCGGCCAGCTGGGCTTCGACGAGGATCTTCCGCCGGGGGGAGGCGGGGTGGGATATGCGGTTGACCAGCCGGGTGAGTGCGGAAGAGCCGATGTGCTCATGGGACACCCGCATCGATGTGACGCGGCGCTGGCCGGCGGGCGGTTTCAGGCCGTCGAAGCCGGTGATGGAGCAGTCCTCCGGCACACGGATGCCTCGCGCTGCCAGGTCGGCCATCAGGGGGTAGGCCTGGTGGTCGGCGGCGCACACCCAGGCGGTCACCTGATCCGACGCAAAGAGCCCAGCCACGCTGGCGCTCACCTCCGGCGGCAGCAGGCGCGGCGAACTCTTGTGCACGTTGATCACCCACTCGGGCCGGAACTCCAGGCCCTGGTAAAAGAGTGCCTCGACGTAGCCGCTGAAACGCCGGGCGACCCAGTGGCCGCCCACCGGGTAGGTCCACGAAACAAATCCGATGCGCCGGTGCCCCGCGGCGGAGAGCCGCAGCACCAGTTCGAGAATGGCCGGGGCGTCGTCGGTGTCGATGATGTCGATGCCCGGCTGGTTGTAGCTTTCGAGTGCCGACACGATGGAGATGCGCTGGGCGAGCAGGGTCACGGCCGGTTCCGGGAAAGGATGAACCAGAATGCCCCCGCGCCAGTCGTTGGCGCGGATCTGGCGCATCACCGTCTGCTGGCTTTCCTCGGTGCCGATTTCCCCCGGCGGCTGATAGCAGACATCAACATTGACGCGCTCGATTTCCGCGCGCTCCCGGATGCCCTTCAGGATATGCGGGTAGGTGGCCATCGTGACATTCTCGCGGGGGATGCCGATAAGCACGCCGACGGTAAAGGTGCGGGATTTTTTTCCGCGGCGGGCCACGCGGCCGGGCGTCTGCTTGTAACCGAGCTCCGCCGCCATCTCCTGCACGCGCTTTCGCGTCTCGGCGCTAATGGCGGGGTGGTTGGCGAGACTGCGCGAGATCGTGGCGCGGGAAAGATTAAGGCGCTGCGCGATCAACTCTTGGTTAACAGGCGACATGACGGAAGCGAAAGTGGGGGGAGGGGTGGGAGGTGATTAGCGGCTCCCGTTGCGTGCAAAAGAATGCAATCACGACCATCAATTGCTGTGCAACAAAATAAACAACAAAGCATATAATATCATGCAATAAAATTAATAAACATTCCTATACTATTGAACTAAAGCACTATAATGTTACTTAACGCATGAATTATTCTATGCAACTAACAATGCACATACGCGTTGACTAAAATTCCTAATATTCATCTCTAGTAGTCGTTGCGTCGAATGGTCGACCCAAGTCCCCGCCTGTTTTTTGCCATCATTATCCCTCGGTCTCGGCCGCCCATCCCCCCACGAATGAGCCTACCTGATCGAAGTGAATGCTGGCTTAATCAACCCCCCAACAAACCGCTCCAGACATGAACCTATACACTCGTTCCGCCCGAATCGCGGGATTCCTGGTTAGTTCCGCCTTGCTGGGCTTTGGCCCCGGCGTGGCCTTGGCCCAGACCGCCAACCCTCCCGCCGCCGACCAGGCCACTCCGGCGGCCGTCGCCCCCGAAGGCGAGACCATCGAACTTTCGCCCTTCAAGGTCGTGACCGAAAAGGACAATGGCTACCGCGCCACGAATTCCATTTCCGGCACGCGCCTGAACACCGCGATCAAGGACCTGCCGATGCCGATCGAGGTCATCACGGAGAAATTCCTGCGCGACACCGGTTCGACCGACCTGCGCCAGAGCCTGCGCTACAGCGCCGGCATCCAGCTGCAGTCGCAGAACGACCAGGGCGCGCCCGGTGGCGCCTACCAGGGGCCGGGTGGCGTGAACAATCCCGAGGGGGCCACGGCCAATCCGAACAACACCACGATCAAGATCCGCGGCTATGTGACCGACACCGTGCTGCGCGATGGCTACCGCCGCCAGTTCGCGACCGACTCCATCAACATCGGCCGCGTCGAGGTCATCCGCGGCCCCGCGGCGCTGCTTTACGGCATCGGCAACTTCGGCGGCATCGTCAACTACCTGCCGAAGGAGCCCGAGCACAAGGCGCGCGGCGAGGTCGGCTTCATCTTCGGCAACTTCGGCCTGATGCGCACGTCCGTCGACGTGACCGGCCCGCTGTCCGAGAAAATGGACTACCGGGTCACCGGTGCCTACGAACTGGCCGAGGACTACACCCAATACTACAAGCAGAAACACTACTTCGTCGCCCCGATCCTGAGCTACAAGCCCACGAAGAACACCGAGATCCTTGTCGATATTGAGCAGGGCAAGAAGTGGGAGGATGGCGTCGGCTTCAAGCAGATCCGCGCCGTCGCCGGCGTCGGCATCAATAATGACCAGAACGAGCACGGCGGCTTTGTGACCTTTCCGGGCACGAACCCGCGGCTCTTCCGTTGGAGCGGTCCGGACACCTACTACAACACCGAGGCCTCCAACGCCCGCTTCCAGATCACGCAGAAGATCATCGACGGTCTCACCCTGCTGGCGGGTTATAATTATTCCAAGGTCAAGACGGCGAACCTCGATGTGCAGGGCAACTTCCGGCAGTCGGCCGGCCCGTCCAGCCTGCGCGGCAACGTCCTGCTCTCCCCGATCGACCAGGTCAAAGGTGACAGCAGCGGCAATGTGACCACGGGCATCGCGCCCAACGCGATTTTCGAGTATCTTTGGAGTGACCGCACCGGGGATACAACCCGGGACCAGACCCGGGTCGATCTGACCTACCAGTTCAAGCTGTTTGAGAATTCCAGCAAGTGGCTGCGCATGGACAACGTCATTCTCATCGGTGACTCCATGGAGAAGAACAAGGCGGGCAACTTCAACCGGGGCACGCCGCCGAACGTCTACAATTACAAGAGCCCGCTCGACCTGTCGCCGATCCGCTTCGGCAAGGGCGTGAGGGACAACGGCACCGCCGCCGGCCTGCCCGGTGACGTCCCGATGATCGACATCAACAGCTCCTCCTCGGACTCGAAGAACCGGGGTGACTATGCCGTCTACCAGGGCAAGTTCCTCGACGACCGCCTCACGATTGTCTCGGGCATCCGGCGCGACACCAACAGCCTCGATGTCACCAACACGAACCTGCTCCCGGGCGGCACCAAGACCTCCACCAGCAGCCCGTCCGTCTCGAACAACACCACGCAGAACGGCGTGAGCCTCCAGATCACGCGGGCCATCTCGGTCTATGCGTTGAAGGCCGGCGGCATCCAGCCGAACTTTGCGGGCAACATCGACGTCAATGGCAAGGCCATGGGCCCGGTCGTGGCGAAGAGCAATGAACTCGGCGTCAAGATCGACCTCTTTGACGGGCGCCTCTCCGGCACGGTCAGCTCCTACAAGATCAAGCGCACCGGCAGTCCGGTCCTCTACTGGTGGGCACCGACCACGAATCACATCACGTTCAATCCCAACAAGGACATCATCTACAACGTGAACGAGTTCGTCCCGACCAGCCGTGGCGGCCCGACCTACAACAACGGCGCCGTCGATGCCAACGAGGCCAAGTGGAACGCGGCCTTCGCGGCCGGCGCCATCTACCAGAAGAACGGCAACTGGTATTTCAACGGCTCCAAGCCGACGGGCGCGGCCTTCCTCGATGCGGTCTTCGACTACACCAAGGCCAACGGCGGCTGGCCGGGCTGGATGTATAACCTCGACAGCGAGACCAACAATTCCTGGGGCTCCATCGCCACGGCCGCCGGCCAGCCGGTGCAGTTCGTCTCGACCGAGGATTCCTCCAAGGGCTGGGATGCCCAGATCATGTTCACGCCGAACAAGAATCTCCAGGTCATCGCCACCTATGCTCACGTCGAGCGCGTCATCGACAGCGCCGGCAAGTGGGCCAAGTATCCCTACCCGCAGGACAAGTGGGCCGTCTGGTATTTCCCGAACAGCGACTGGGGCCTGGCGGGCCGCCCGATCACCACTGTCTACACGGATCCCAACGACACCTCCACCTGGACCGGCATCGGCTTCGGCTCGGGTGAGCGGCAGGACGACACCCCGGATCACCAGGTCAGCCTCTGGGCCAACTACCAGTTCACCGAGGGCAGTCTCAAGGGCTTCTCATTCGGCGTCGGTGGTTACTGGGAGTCGCCCCGTGAATACATGTCCGGCGTCACCCGCGGGGGCGGCCAGTTCATCACCGACAAGAACGGCAACCGCCTGGTCCTGTCCACCGCCGCCCGCAAGAACGTCGACATGATGATGCGCTACAACTTCAAGCTCAGGGACCATGACTGCAGCGTGCAGCTCAATGTCTACAACCTGCTCGACGACCAGAAACGCTACGGCTTTATCTACTCGGCCCCGCGTTCCTCGCACGTCGAGTTCGTCTACCGCTTCTAATGCGGACGTCAGTCTAGCTCTTCGCGCGCACCGGCCTCACCGCCGGTGCGCGCTTGTTTCTGCCCCGGCCGGTGCGCTCCGCTCTCGCCACCGGTCTGGCTCCTGGCTCAGCTTTTCCCTCAACCCCACCCTCCGTTGACTACCCCCAGTGCCCGGCTCTCCTTCCGTGAGAAATTCGCCTACGGTCTCGGCGATACCGCGTCGAACTTCTTCTTCCAGACGTTCAACATCTTTCTCGCCTATTACTACACCGATGTCGTCGCCATCAAGGACACCGTCGCGGTGGGCACGCTCCTGGGCACGATGCCGATTCTGGTCGCGGCGCTGAATCCCGTCATCGGCGTCCTCGCGGACCGCACCTCCTCCCGCTGGGGCAAGTTCCGTCCCTGGCTGCTCTGGGGCGCGGTGCCCTACGGCATGCTCGGCTACATGATGTTTTTGAATCCGGATTTCTCCCCGGACGGCAAGCTCACGTTCGCCTACATCACCTACACGCTCATGCTCATCGCCTATGCGGCCATCAACACGCCGTATTCGGCCCTGATGGGGGTCATGTCCACCTCGTCGGAGGACCGCACCTCGCTCTCCGCCTACCGGTTTTCCTGCGCCTTCCTCGGCGCGCTGCTCATCGGCTGGCTCGTGCCCTGGCTCAAGGATTTCCTCGCCGGCGTCAGCGGCAGCCCGGCGGCCGGCTTCCGCAACACCATGGCGATCTTCGCCGTGCTCTCGGTGGTCATGTTTCTCTACACCTTCTTCAACACCCGCGAGCGCGTCCAACCGCCGGCCAACCAGGAAACTTCGCTGGGCCAGGACCTGAAGATGCTGTTCCGCAACGCCCCCTGGCTGGTGCTGTTCTTCGCGGGCTTCCTGACCCTGGCCAACACCGGCCTGCGCAGCGGATCGGGCATCTACTACTTCAAGTATGTCATCGGCCACGAGGCCTGGCTCGGGACCTTCAACCTCTTCGGCTTCCTCGCGTTCATCGGCGGCGCGCTCAGCACCAAGCTGTTCACGCGCTTTGCCTCGCGGCGCAAGCTGATGATCGGGCTGACCACCCTCAATGCCCTCACCATGGCGGCCTTTTATTTGGTCAACCCCCAGAACCTCCCGCTGCTCTACGCCCTGAACATCTTCGGCTCCTTCGTGGCCGGGCCGACGCCCGCCATCGTCTGGTCCATGTATGCCGACACGGCCGACTACGGGGAATGGAAGTTTAACCGCCGCTCCACGGGCCTCGTGTTTTCCGCGACCGTTTTTATCCAGAAGGTCGGCCTGGCCATCGGCAGTGCGATGATCGGTTGGCTGCTGGCGTATTACGGGTATGTCGCCAACGAGGTCCAGACGCCCCGGGCCCTGCACGGCATCACGCTGCTCTTCAGCCTGCTGCCGGCCGCCTTTGCGCTGCTCAGCGGCCTGGCCATCTTCTTCTATCCCCTCGGCGAGCCGGACGTGAAGCAGATGGAACGTGATCTCGCCGCCCGCAAGACTGCCGAACCCCCGCCCGCCACCACCTGAGGACCCCCGCCATGACCGCCCGCCGCCTCCTCCTTCCCGCCGCCTGCCTCGTCCTCGCTCCCGCCATGTTTTCCGCCCCGCCGCCGTCTTGGACCGTCACGGAAACCGCCCAGGGCAACGGCCGCCGGCTGGCCGCCATCGCGGCTCCCGCCATGGTCCCCGCCGGGACAGACGCCCTCACGCTCGACCCGGCCGTGCGCTACCAGGAAATGGTCGGCTTCGGCGGGGCCTTGACCGAGTCCTCCGCGTGGGTGCTCGCCCAACTCCCCGCGGAGAAACGGATGGAGATCATCCGCAGCTACTACGATCCGCACCAAGGTCTCGGCTACACGCTGGCCCGCACGCATCTCAACAGCTGCGACTTCTCGCTGAGCATGTGGGCGCTCGATGAGACGCCCGGTGACTACGACCTGCACGATTTCTCGCTCGCGCCGATGCGGAAGTGGCTGCTGCCGCTGCTGCACGACGCGGAGAAAACCGCCGGACGCGACCGCTTCCGGCTGATGGTTTCCCCCTGGAGTCCCCCGGCCTGGATGAAGACGAACTTCCGCATGGACGACGGTGGCTCGCTCCGGCCCGAATACCGGCCGGCCTGGGCCAACTACTACGTGAAGTTCATCAACGCCATGCGGGCGGAGGAGAACCTCGAGGTCTGGGCCCTCACCGTCCAGAACGAGCCCGCGGCGAAGCAGGTCTGGGAGTCCTGCCTTTATACGCCGGCGCAGGAGCGCGATTTCATCCGCGACCATCTTGGGCCCGCCCTGCACCGCGCCGGGCTGGCGGGGGTGAAGCTGCTCGCCCATGACCACAACCGCGACATCCTCGAGGCCCACGCCGACGCGGTCCTGGGCGACCCTGCGACCGCCCAGTATGTCTGGGGCCTGGGCCTCCACTGGTATGTCAGCAACGATTTTCCGGTCTCCTCCCGGGTCCACGCCAAATATCCCGACAAGCCGATCCTCTTCACCGAGGGGTGCTGGGAGGGCGGCAAGGATCTCGGCATCTGGGAGCACGGCGAGGCCTACGCCCGGCAGATGATCGGCGATTTCAACAACTGGGTCTGCGGCTTCATCGACTGGAACATCGTGCTCGACCAGCGCGGCGGCCCGAACCACGTCGGCAATTTCTGCGACGCCCCCATCATCGTCGACACGAACACGAAGGAGGTCCGCTACAGCGCGGCCTTCTACTACCTCGGTCATTTCAGCAAGTTCGTCCAGCCCGGGGCCCATCGCATCGCCTCCGCCGGCGGGCCGGCCGGGCTGCAGTCCGTCGCCTTCGTCAACCCCGATGGCGCGCTGGTCGCGGTCGTCCTGAACGAATCCGACGCCCCCGTCAGCTTCACCCTCGCGGCTGCCGGCGGGGCGGTGACCTGCACCATCCCGGCCCACGCCATCCAGACCTACGTGGGGGGCCAGCCATGATCGTGCCCCGCATCTGTCTCCTGCTCGGCGGGTTCGCCTTCGGCTTGTCCGTCGCGGGTTGCTCCTCGGGTCTGCCGTCCGCCCCGGTCGGCTGGCACATGGTCTGGTCTGATGAATTTGACCGCGACGGCGCCCCCGATCTCGCCAAGTGGACCTGCGACGTCGGCGGCGACGGCTGGGGCAACCGCGAGCTGCAGTTCTACACCAAGGACCGGCTGGAAAATGTCCGAGTGGAAGGCGGTCATCTCATCATCGAGGCCCGGCGCGAGGCCTGGCAGGGCCGGGAATACACGTCGGCGCGCCTGGTGACGAAAAACCAGGGCGACTGGGATCAGGGTCGGTTCGAGATCCGCGCCAAGCTGCCCGCGGGCCGCGGCACGTGGCCGGCGATCTGGATGCTGCCGACCGTGTGGGACCTGGGCGACGGAAAGTGGCCGGACAATGGCGAGATCGATATCATGGAGCATGTCGGTCACGACCCCGGAGTCATCCATGCGTCGACCCACAGCCGGCTGAACCAATGGCGGAACCAGACGCAGCGCACCGCCACGCGGCCGGTGCCGGATGCGAGCACTGCCTTTCATACCTATGCCTTGGAATGGACGCGCGACGAAATCCGCATCTTTATCGACGATCAGCCCTACTTCACCTCGAAGCGGGATGGGGCGGATTGGCAGACCTGGCCGTTTTATCGCAAATTTTATCTGCTGCTGAATCTGGCGGTGGGCGGCGACTGGGGCGCGGTGAAGGGCATCGATGCCGCGGCCTTTCCGCAGCGGATGGAGGTGGATTACGTGCGGGTTTACGAGCGCAACGCGCCGTGAGGGGTTGCCTGCAGTCGATCCATGCTGTTGGCTGTCGGCCATGCTGAGGACGTTGACAGTGATTTTTCTGGCGAGCTTGGGCCCGGTGGTGCCGGCTCGGTCGGCCGGCAACCTAGGCTGGTGGGAGGGCCTGGGCGTGCGCGATCTGGCCGGAACTCCGCTCGCATCCAACGCCCGCTGGATCGTGGTGGTCTTCATTTCCCCCGAATGCCCGCTGGCGAACGCCTCGGTCCCGGTCCTGAACAAATTGGCCGGTGAATTCGGCCCGCCTGGGTTTGGTTTTGTCGGGGCCTACGCCGATCCCGCGGTCGGCCTGCCCGTGATGCGCCAGCACGCCAAGGACTATGGCCTCGCCTTTGCCACGGCCGATGACCGGGATCACCGGCTGGTCCGGCTCACGGGTGCCACGTTTACGCCGGAGGTCTTTGTCTACGCGGCGAATGGCACCCGGCTCTATCGCGGGCGCATCGACGATCGGGTGGGGGATTTCGGGGCGGCCCGGCCCACCGCGACGCGCCAGGATCTGCGCGACGTGCTGGTCGCGCTCGCCGCCGGCCAGTCCGGGCCTTTTCCCGATCAACCGGGCTTCGGGTGCACGATACCCGAGGCGGTGCACCCATGAGGCGGCTGCTGACCGGCTTGCTGCTGGGGGGAAGCCCGGCTTTTGCGGCCGAAACCCCGGCCCCGACGTGGTCGCGCGATATTGCCCCGGTGATTTACCAAAACTGCGTGCCGTGCCACCGCCCGGGTCAGGTGGCGCCGTTCTCTTTGCTCACGTTCGGTGACGCCGCCAAACGGGCGCGCTTCATCGCCAAGGCGGTCCAGGCGCACTACATGCCGCCCTGGTCGCCGACCGGGCCGGCCGGTGCATTCATCGGGGAGCGGGGGCTCAGCGAGGAGAAGATCGCCCTGCTCGCGGCCTGGGCCGCGGCCGGGGCTCCCGCCGGCGACTTGACCACCGCGCCCGCGCCCCCGCCCGCCCCGGCCGATGGTTGGGAACTGGGCCCGCCCGACCTGATCGTCCGCATGCCGCGGCCGTATGCGGTGCCACCGGGCCCGGACAATGTCTACCTGGTCTTCCCCATTCCGTTTTCCCTGAAAAACGTCGACCCGGCGGTGCTGGCCCGGGCGCGCATCCCGGACTCGGACGCGCTCGCGGTGGCCGCGGTGGAGATCCATCCGGGCAACCGCCGGGTGTTCCATCATGCGGACGTCTGGGTCGACCTGAGCGGCCAGGCCCTCAAGCGCGAGGCGGCGGAGGGCGGCCCCGGTTATCTCAGCTTTGGCACGCCGGGATTTCCGCCGGCCATTTATCTCGGCGGGCGCGTGCCGGGCATCACGCCCCGGTTCCTGCCCGACGGCATCGCGGCGAGCGTGATGCCGCTCGAGGGAGGCGACATCGCGCTGCAGGTGCACTACGCGCCCACGGGCAAGCCGGAGACCGACCAGAGCGAGATCGGCATCTATTTCATGCGCGAGCCGGTGAAGCGCGTGCTGGAGTCGGTTTTCCTGCGCAGCTTCAACCTCGACATTCCGGCCGGGGCCGCGGCCTTCACGGTCGAGGACACGCTCGAGATCCCCGCCGACTGCATGCTGCTATCCGTGTTTCCCCACATGCACCTGCTCGGCCGGGAAGTGCACGCGGACGCGCTGCTGCCGGACGGCACGCGCGTCGAGCTGCTCACGGTGCGGCACTGGAGCTTTCCCTGGCAGGATCGCTATTTCTACAAGCAACCCATCTTTTTGCCGAAAGGCACCAAGGTGCATTGCCGTTGGGTGTTTGATAACAGCGACGGCAACAAGCAGAACCCGCATGTCCCCGCCCGGCTGGTCCGCTTCGGCCCGAACGCCACCGACGAGATGTGTGAATTCCACCTCGGGATCGTCCCGGTGAACCTGGCCGAGGCCGATTTGTTTCCGGCCGCCCGGGAAAGGAAGATGCGGGAGAAGATCGACGAGTTGTCACCCGGGCAGCGCGCCCGCTTCAACTGGGCCGAGGCCTTCGAGCGTTGAGTCCCGGCGGCTAGAAGATTGAGTAGATAAACGGGGCCACGCCGGAACCGCCGAGGATGATCAGCGCGCTGGCCAGCAGCAACAGGATGGCGATGGGGGTCAGCCACCATTTCTTGTTCTGAAAGGCGAAGGCCAGTAATTCCCGGAAGGCACTTTGCTGCGGACCCTCGGCCGCTTCACGGAATGACTTTTTCTTTTGGTCGGACATGGTTCAGGTTTGCCGGAGATAACTGGCGGCACTGCGGGGTTCGCCGCGGGCCCGCCAGTAGCTCCGGCCCGCCGGGGCGGCGGTCCGGGCCAGCGGGTCATAGCGGAAAAGCTTCAGGGCAAACCCGATGGGGGTGATCACCAGAAAATAAAGCGCCGCCAGCACGAGATGGGATACCACAAATCCGATGGGGAAAGTGGCGTAACTCAGGCCGACATAGACCAGACGCAGCCCGCGCGGCCAAACAAGACCGGCCAGCGGCACCCCCATCGCCAGGAGGCCGATCACCCCGGCTGGGCGTTCGCTGCCACGAAACCACAGGGTCACGGCCAGGCCGCCAAAAAACACCAACCACGCGGCGCCAAAGACCTTCAATTGTCTGGCGGTCGGCTGCGAGTTCAGGCGGATCAGGGACATGGGCGGGTGGGGCGGCTAGTCCATTTCATGCTGACTGAGGTAGGCGGTCCTGTCGAGTCTGGCGCCCGCGGGCTGCTGCTCCTTGCGCAGCACGAAGTCGCCGATCACCAGTACATCCATGTCGGTCGCCATGAAGCAGCGCCAGGCGTCGAGCGGCGTGCACACCACCGGTTCACTGCGGACATTGAAGCTCGTGTTGATCATCACCGGGCAGCCCGTTTGCCGGCGGAAGGCCGTGAGCAGGTGATGCAGCCGCGGATTGCGCTCCTGGTCGACGGTCTGGACCCGGGCGCTGTAGTCCACGTGGGTGACGGCGGGCACGGTCGAGCGGATGGCGCGCACGCGGTCGAGGCCGTGGGTGGATTCGATCGCCGCAGGCACCCGCTGCTCCGGACGAACGCCGGCGACCAGCAGCATGTAGGGGCTTTCCTGCCCGGGCGGCAGTTCGAAATATTCCGGGGCGTGTTCCGCCAGCACGATCGGGGCGAAGGGCCGGAAGGATTCCCGGAACTTGATCTTCCCGTTCATGACCGTCTGCATGCCGGGGTGGCGGGCATCGCCGAGAATGCTGCGGTTCCCGAGGGCGCGCGGGCCGAACTCCATGCGCCCTTGCATCCAGCCCACGACCAGGCCGGCGGCGATGAGCGCGGCGACCTCCGTGCAGAGCCCGGCCTCGCCGGCCGCCCGCAGATAGACGGCCCGTTCCGATCGGAGGGTCGCTTCAATCTCCTCGGGCGTGTAGTCCGGCCCCAGCAAGGAGGCCCGTTGGCCGTCCGGCCGGCCCGGGATCCGGGGGTTTTCCAGGAGCTGATACCACACAAACAGGGCGGCACCGAGCGCGCCGCCGGCATCTCCGGCGGCCGGCTGGATCCAGATATCCTCAAACCCCGCCTCACGCAACAGACGGCCGTTGCCCACGCAGTTCAGCGCCACGCCGCCGGCCAGGCAGAGGTGTTTCTGGCCGGTGACCTCCCGCACATGGCGCGCCATGCGCAGCATGATGAGTTCCGTGACCTGTTGCACCGAGGCCGCGAGGTCGAACTCGCGTTGGGTCAGGGGCGATTCGGGTTGCCGCGGCGGACCGCCGAAAAGCCGGTCGAACCTGGCCGAGGTCATCGTCAGTCCGCTGCAGTAATTGAAATACTTCTGGTCCAGCCGGAAGGATCCGTCTTCCCGCAGGTCCACCAGCTGGCGCAGGATGGTGTCGGCAAAAACCGGCTTTCCATACGGGGCGAGGCCCATGAGCTTGTATTCTCCGCTGTTGACCTTGAAGCCGCAGAAATAGGTGAAGGCGGAATAGAGCAGCCCGAGCGAGTGGGGGAAACGCATCTCATGCGTCAGCGACAACTTGCCGCCGGCCCCGGTGCCGTAAGTGCCGGTCGCCCATTCGCCCACCCCGTCGAGCACCAAGATGGCGGCCTGGGTGAAGGGCGAAGGGAAGAAGGCGCTCGCGGCATGCGCCTCGTGATGCTCGGTGTAGACGTAGGGCCGCTGGTAACGGCCGCCCAAACCCTGGTTCATCAGCCGCGGCAATTGCAGTTTCGCGTGCACCCATTGGGGCATCGCCTGCAGGAACGAGTGGAAGCCGGCCGGTGCCACGGCCAGGTAGGTCTCCAGGAGCCGCTCGAACTTCAACAGGGGCTTTTCATAAAAGACCACATGGTCGACCTGCTCCGCGGTGAGACCGGCGACCCGCAGGCAGTAATCCACGGCGTGCTGCGGGAAACCATGATCGTGCTTGATCCGGGTGAAGCGTTCCTCCTGGGCGGCGGCGACAATCACCCCGTCCACCACCAGCGCGGCGGCGGAGTCGTGATAGAAGGCGGAGATGCCGAGAATTGCGGTCATGATTCCACCGGGCCGGGTACGGCAGGCCGCGGACGACGGCGTGCGGCCAGCACCCACGCCAGCAGCGCATAGGCGGCGCTGGCCAGGTGGGCGCTGGTGGCGACGGAGACGCCGGGATCGTCGAACTTGATCATGCCGCCGCCGCGGCCGCCCTGGATGATCTCAAAAATCACCTCGCCCACGTAGATCGCGAGCACCGCCGGCCAGAACCAGTCGGTCCAGTTTTTCTGCCAGCCTTGGCCCGCGAGGTAGAGCAGCAGCCCGAGGTTCACGGCGCTGAGCCCGCCGTAGCGGATCATCGCGGGGTCGCCCCACCAGAGGACGGCCGAGATAAACGCCGGCATGGCGACCAGGGCCAGCCGGCTGAACCTCGGGTAGCGCGCGGCCAGCAGCCACCCGAGGATCAAAAACAGGCCGGCATCGGCAATGAAGTGCGGCCAGCCGAAATGCACGAGATGGCCGGTCCACACCCGCCAGAATTCGCCCTGGACGAGGGCGGGGCGGTCATAGAGCAGGGCATCGCGCCAGGCGGGATTGAGCTGGATGACCAGCGCGGCGACGCCGAGGGCGAGGTAGGACCAGGGAGGCCGAGAAAACTGAAACTTGAAACCTGAGACCTGAAGGACAAAGCGCTCTGGCATTCCGGTATCCGGTTCGAATTCAGGTTTCAGGTTTCAGCCCTCAGGTTTCCGGCTTTCGCCCTCAGGTTTCAGAGCAGCGTCGGCGAAGCGCGCGGACCAGACCGGCCGTGCCGATCGCCACCAGGAACCAGATGCTCGGGGCCCCGCCGCCGCCGCCCCCGCCACTGCTGCTGGGTGTCGGGTTTGGCGCGGGGGCCGGCGCGGCCAAGACCGACAGGGTGGCGACACTGCTTGAAACCGAGCCAACGGCATTGGTGGCGGTCGCAAAGTATTCGCCGGAGCTCGTCGTCTGGATGCTGGTCAGCTGGATGCTGCTGGTGATGGCGCCGGACGTGGTGTCGGTGCGCACGTCCACCGTCCTGGTGTAGGGAGCGGTCCGGAAAAACCAGGCGATGGTCGGGGGCGGGACGCCCGTGACTGTCACCGCGAGCGTGACGGCCGCCCCGACCGTGACCGACTGGCTGGCCGGTTGGGCGGTGATGACGGGCGCCGCGCCGGTGGTCACCGTCAGGATGGCGGCGTTGCTCGTGACCGACCCGGCCGAGGTGGAGACGACCACGGTGTAGGAGCCGGCGTTGGCGGAGGTGACGCCGTTCAGGGTGAGGGTTGCGGAGGTGGCCCCGCTGATCGGATTGCCGTTGAACCGCCACTGGTAGCTGAGGGACGTGCCGCTGGCGGTGGCGACAACCGTGAAGGAGGCGTTGCCCCCGGCGATTGCATCGATGTTGGTGGGCTGGGTGGTGATGGTGGGCGTGACGGCCCCGGCCGGGGCGAAGGCGAGATTGAGGACGATGCCCCCGGTGTCCGCGTCGAAACCATCGACGCCAAAATGGTAGACGGTGCCGGACGTGACGGAGAAATTGACGGTGCTGGCCTGCACGATCCCGGGGTTGATGTCGTCGTTCGAGGCCACGGTGGTGAGGGTGCCGAGCACCGAGCCCGTATAGACCCCGAGCGTGGTGTCGTAGTAGCTGCCCCGGGTGTCGAGCGTGACGCTGCCGTTGGCCGGGGCCGTCCACTTCCACCACACGGAGCGGCCGCCGGAGTTGTCGCCGTGGTTGGGCTCGAGGAGCTCCTTCGTGGCGAGCGTGTTGAAGCCGGTGACCGTGATGCTGCCGCTCGAATTGAGGGCGCCGATGGTGGTGGAGTTGGCGAAGGTGTTGTTCGTCGGGGCGCCGGGTGGGCCGTAGAGGTTTTGCGCCCCGGTGATGTCGTCCATGGTCAGGGTGTCGAGGCTGCTGATCCGGCTGTTCATGACGGCGCCGACGTTTTGGGGCGGCAAGGCTTCGTCGGGGTGATCCAGCCCGAGGTTGTGCCCCAGTTCGTGCAGCGCCACGCGACGGAGGTCGACGACGCCGGGCCGCGTGCCGCCCGCGTAGGAATCCCAGGTCCGGGCGGAGTTAAAGATGATGTCGCCCTCGGTGCGGGTGTTGCCAGAGCGCCAGGTGGTGGCCACCGCCAGGGTGTTTTCGCCGAAGCTCTTGCCGAAGACATTGCTGGCAAAGGCCATTTCATTGATCTGGTTCTTGTCGACCGGGGTCCCAGTGGCGAACGTGACCTGATACTGGATCGAGCCCAGCAGGGCGTTCCAGGTCTGCGCGGCGTTCTGGGCGCTGGTGTTGTAATTGGATCCGTCGATCAGGGTGGGGGTCGTGCCGAGCATGATGCGCAGGTTGACCGTGCCGTCGGGCCATTTGACCGGCAGCCCCGTCGAGTTGTTGCGGATATAATCAAACCCCAGGGCCGCCGGGACGAGCGCGAGGAGGACGAACCCGCCCGCCAACCAGCGGTGAAATTTAGTATTCAAGGGCGGGCTGGTTGGCGGTGACCGGCTGATGGCGCACGAGGCGGATGAAGGTGTCGGCGGTGAGCGGTATCGCGGCGGGGTTCTTCCGCTTCACGGCGCTCAGTTGCCCCATCGGGAGGGATACGTCCTGCTCGCTGTAGAGCGGCATGCCGTTGCTCCGGAGCACGTAGTCCTCGCCGCCCTGAAAATTGTGCAGGATGGGGTAGACCCCGTGCATCAGGCCGGTGAGCGGCAGGAACAGGCGGCCGTTGCCCTGCACAAAGAAAATGCTCTCCTCGCCGAGGCGGAATTTCGGGGCGCCCTCGACCACGAGTTCATCCTCACCCACGCGGCCGCCCACCATCTGCAGCACCACGGTCGCCGGGGGCGTCCCGCGCAGGACGTCGTGCACCTCGATCGCCACCTGGCTCGCGATGTAGCGGCGGCCGTCATCCGTCTGGCGCCATTCCGAGTCGATCGCGGTTACGACGCCGCGCACGACGTAGTCCGACTGGCTGAGCAATTCCTTGAAATCGGGTGCCTCCACGGTGGTGGCGCGGCCCGGGAGGGGTAGCAGCAGGACCAAGACTAATCCCAACGTGACGTTGCGGCGGACTGGCATGGGCAAGGGTTAGAGGATTGACGGCGTTGTTTGTTTCATAGCCCGGCCGCAAACCTAGTCAGCGCGGCGCGGTCGTCAACTCCGGCGCAGCACGGGGACGCGGCGGAAATGAGACCCGGCGGATTAGGGATAATCCGCCCTACCCGGGGACGGTGCGTTGGGCGTGTTGGTCCAAGGTAGGGCGCGTTATCCCTTACGCGCCGCAGCCGCGCGGCGTCGCGCTACCCGTGCCGCGTCGCGACCTCGATGACGTCGTGCGGGGAGGCTTCCTTCTGGCCGGCCGGGGTCACGCGGACGTAACGGGCCTTTTTCCGGAGTTCCCCCAGGTCCTTGGCGCCGAGGTAGCCCATGCCGCTCTGGACGCCGCCGATGAGGGTGCCGAGCACGTCGTCCACGGAGCCGGAGACCTCCTTGAGGGCTTCGATGCCCTCGGCGGCCACCTTGCGGGCGGTGTCATTCTTGTCGTGCCCGTAGCGGGCGGCCGAGCCGGCCTTCATGGCGGCGTGGCTGCCCATGCCGCGGTATTGCTTATAGAGCTTGCCGGAAATCTCCATGATCTCGCCCGGGGCCTCGCGGCAGCCGGCGAGCAGGCCGCCCAAGATGACGGCGTCGGAGAGGGTGAGGGCCTTGACGATGTCGCCCGACTTGGTGATGCCGCCGTCGGCGATGAGCCGGACGCCCTTCTTCGCGGCGCCCTGGCCGGCGACATGCAGGGCGGTGAGCTGCGGGATGCCCACGCCGGCGACAAGGCGCGTGGTGCAGATGGAGCCCGGCCCCTGGCCGATCTTGATGGCGTTGGCGCCGGCGGCGGCGAGGAACTCGACGCCCGCGCCGCTGGTGACGTTGCCGGCGATGATGGGCAGGTGCTTGAAGGCGGCGCGGATGAGCTTCACCACGTCGCCGACGCCGGCGGTGTGGCCGTGCGCGGTGGAGACGGCGACAATGTCGACCGCCTCCTCGACGAGTTCCCCGACGTGGGCGATGATCTTGTCGCGGTCGAGCTCGCCGTTGGGCTTGCGGACGGGGGAGATGGCGGCGCCGACGACGAGGCGGAATTCCTCGTCCCGGGCGGGCTTGCGGCGGGACTTGGCCTCGCTGGTGATGCGCTCGACGTCCGAGCTGGTGACGAGGCCGCACAGGTGGTCCTGGTCGTCCACGACCAGGATCTTATGGATGCCGACATTGGTGGTGAAGAAGCGGTCGGCGGCCTTGATCGGGTCGGCCGCCATCTGCTTTTCAGTGACGGTCATGAGCTGCTTGCGGGGGGTCATCACCTCGGCGACCTTCTTCGACTTGTAGCGGTCCTTGACGAGGTTGCCGGAAAGCAGGCCCGCGAGCTTGCCGGAGGCCTCGACCACGGGGAAGGTGCGGAAGTCGAAGCGCTTCTGGTCGATCATCTGGAGGACCTCGCTGACATAGGCATCCGGCGAGACGGTGATGGGATCTTGGATGAGGCCGTGGATATGGCGCTTCACGCGGGCGACCTCCTTGATCTGGTCCTTGCCCGGCAGGTTGTAATGGATGAGGCCGAGACCGCCGTTGAGCGCCATGGCGATGGCCATGCGCGACTCGGTGACGGTGTCCATGTCGGACGAGATGATCGGGATCTGGAGGCGCAGGCCTTCGGCGAGGGTGGTGGCCAGGTCGGTGTCCTTGGGCAGAATCTCCGAGTGGAGCGTGGCGAGCGAGACGTCGTCATAGGTCAGCGCGCTCGGCAGGTTGGCCGGGAAAAAGCGTTCGGCCGGCAGGTAAAAGTCCGAATCGGAGGCGGAAGAGGCAACAGGCTTGGTCATCGTTGCCATGAGCGAAATACTCCGGTCGCGCCGAAGCTCAAACAAAAAGTCTAGAAAGCTTGGAGCAGGAAGCAGGGAGCTAGGAGGTTGACGCCTGAATTGGGCACGAGAAGCTGCAGAAGCGGGCCGTGAACCTCAAAGGAGTATTACAATGAACGAGAAGCAGTTTAGGTTTCAGGACCTGGCGATATGGCAAAGGGCTGCGGATATAAGTGACCCGCTATTCAAGCTGGCGGATGGTTTGGAACGGCAGCGCCTGTTTCGTTTTGCCGAGCAGTTGCGTGGTGCGACCCTGTGTATTACCAACAACATTGCCGAAGGCTCGGGCAGTGCGTCTGCTCCGGATTTTGCCCATTTTCTCAATCTGGCGCGCCGTTCGGCCTACGAAGTGGCAAACATGCTGATGCTGCTGGTTCGGCAGGGCCACTTTCAGGCAACGGACACGATCGCTTTGCTCCAAAGGTTAGAGGAGCAAAGTCGCATGATCCTCGCCTTCCGGCGCACGTTGAAGTCCTAGTTTGCATCTCCCTGCTCCCCGCTGCCATGCGCTATCGCTTCGCTCATAAAACCTACCGTTTGCCCCTGTCGGCGCCCCTGCGGACGGCGCATGGCCGGTGGACCGGGCGGACGACCTTTACGGCCGCGTGATCTTCAACCGGAAGAAAAGGTTCGGGGTGACGGCCAGGAGGTGCGCGGCCTGCCAGGTCTCGACCCCGCCCGACGAGCCGGTCATAGTCAGCGTGACCCCACTTGTGGTCCAGTTCACCAAGTCGGTCGAAGCCTCCACGCTGTAGCTGATGTCCGTCAGGTCTTCGGGGCACGTGTAGGTGTAGGTCCAGTCCGAGCCAGTCGTCCCTGTGACGGGCAGGCCGGTGGTGACTGCGACCTTCGGGTCCAGTCCGAGCGCATACTTGACCAGGTTGGAAAGTCCGTCGTTGGAGTAAATTACAGCCGGGCCGCTGATGAGGGTGTCGCTGATTTCCCCGACGGTAAAATGGCTGCCCTGCCACGCGGCGAAACCGGTGGTGAGATTCAGCGTCGCGGCGGAACTGGTGAGGGAGCCGGCACCGGTGTTCAGGATGGCATGATACTGGTAGCCGCCCATCCCGATGCTGGTGCCGGCGGTGAGCGTCGCCAGGCTGACCCCGCTGTAAGCGCCCCCGTTCGCCAGGTTGGTCCAGGAGGAACCGCCGTTGGTGGAGACCTGCCATTGGAAAGTCGGGGAGGGCGTTCCCGCTGACGCGACCGTGAAGGTGACGTTCTGCCCGACGCTCACGCTTTGGCTCGATGGCTGCAACGTGAAGCCATAGACTGTGAGCAGGCTGCTGCCGGTGACGCTACCCAAGGCGGCGGTGATCGTGCTGGTGCCCGCACCCAGACCTGTGGCCAAGCCGGCTACATCCACACTGGCAGTGGCAGGGCTTCCGCTACTCCAAGTCACCGGTGGCGTATAGAGGTCGGTGGCGGTGCTGGGATTGTTGCCGGTGTCGCCGCCGCCTGCAATCAGGACGGAACCGTCCTGGAGGAGCGTGGCGGTGTGCTGGTAAACATGGGTCTGCGTCATGTTGCCGCCGGAGTGGAAAGTGCCGGTGGCCGGATTATAGAGCTCGGTGTTGACGAAAGGATACTGCCCCAAGCCCACGAGCAAAACCTCGCCATTGTTGAGCAGCGTGGCGGTGTGCTGATAGCGATACGTGGCCATGTTGCCGGTGGCGCTGAAGGTGCCGGTGGCCGGGTCGTAGAGTTCGGCGCTCGCAGTGACGCTCGAATAAGTGGGCGGCTCCGGGTTGGTATATCCTGCAGTCATCAGCACCTTGCCGTTGCCCAGCAGCGTTGCCGTGTGCCACTGCCGGGCCCGCGTCATGCTGCCGGTGGCCGTGAAGGTGCCGGTGGCGGGATCGTAGAGCGCGGCAGCCGTCTGGGGGTTGCCGCCGTTGTAGACGCCGCCGGCCACCAGCACCTTCCCGTCGTTGAGCAAGGTGGCGGTGTGGTAGTAGCGGCTGGTAGGCATGCTGCCGGTGGCGGTGAAGGTGCCGGTGGCCGGGTCATAGAGTTCCGCGGTCGCGGTATAGTTGTTGTAATCCGGCGGCGCATAGCCCCCATAACCTCCGGCGATCAGCACCTTCCCATCGTTGAGCAAAGTGGCGGTATGCACGAAGCGGCTCCTCGCCATGCTGCCGGTGGCGGTGAAGGTGCCGGTGGCCGGGTCGTAGAGTTCGGCCGTGGCCAGAAAACCCACGCTGTTGTTGTAGCCGCCGGTGAACAGCACCTTGCCGTTGTTGAGGAGCGTGGCGGTGTGGTATTTGCGCGCGAGGGTCATGCTGCCGGTGGTGGTGAAGGCGCCGGTCACCGGATTGAACAGCTCGGCGCTGGCCAGCGGACTGGAGTCACCCGAATACTGGCCGCCGCCGGCCACCAGGACCTGGCCGTTGGTGAGCCGGGTGGCCGTCGCCGAACTGCGCGGGGTGCCG
The DNA here is from genome assembly GCA_046590295.1 of Lacunisphaera sp. Classification (GTDB taxonomy): domain Bacteria; phylum Verrucomicrobiota; class Verrucomicrobiia; order Opitutales; family Opitutaceae; genus Lacunisphaera. The sequence goes on along the minus strand of JBKJTZ010000021.1, from coordinate 171 downwards.
AGCGGGCCGCGCGCCGCCCAGGTTCCGTCCAGGGAACGCGTGGAGGCATCGCTGTAGGTGCCCGTGGCGGTGAACTGCTGTGACGAGCCGACATTGAGCGCGGGATTGGCCGGGTTCACCGCGATCGACACCAGGGTCGGCACGTTCACCGTCAACACCCCCGCACTGCTC
>JBKJTZ010000134.1:0-18282 GCA_046590295.1 Lacunisphaera sp. | reverse complement strand
TGAAAAAGTTCCGACCGTTCCAGATGGGCGATCAGCCGGCCGGTCTCGCGGGCTCCACCCGCCGGGGTGGGGGGCAACGCCGGCGGCGGGATGCTGACGAAGTTGCACCGGGCTTCATTCATTGGTGAGGATCACTTTTAACGCGCGTTCCTTGGCGGCGTTGCCGAACGTTTCGTAGGCCTGCAACACCTCGCTGAGCGGAAACCGGTGCGTGATCAATTGGGCGGGCTTTAATTTACCGGCGAGCACCGTCTTCATCAGCAGGGGGATGGTCACGGTGTCCACCAGACGGGTCGTGATGGTGATGTTGCGATCCCACAGTTTCTCCAGGTGCAGCTCGACGCTCTTGCCGTGCACGCCGATGTTCGCAATGTGCCCGCCCGGGCCGATGATGGCCTGGCAGATTTGGAACGTGGCCGGCACGCCCACGGCCTCGATGGCCACGTCGACGCCCTTGCCCCCGGTGAGCTTGATGATCGTTTCGACCGGATCGGTGCTGACCAGTTGCGTGGCGCCGAAGAGCTTGGCGACCTCGAGCCGGTTGGGATCGGTGTCGACCATGATGATCTCCGCCGGGGAATAAAACTGGGCGGTCAGCAACGTGGACAGTCCGACCGGACCGGCGCCCACGATCGCGATGGTGTCCCCGGGCTTGATGCAGCCGTTGAGCACGCCGCATTCAAATCCGGTGGGCAAAATGTCGCTCACCATCACCAGCGGCTCCTCATCGGTCACGTCCGCCGGGATGGGATAAAGGCTCCCGTCCGCATGGGGGATCCGGACAAATTCCGTCTGCGTGCCGTCGATGCGGCAGCCGAGAATCCAGCCGCCGTCGGCGCAGTGCGAAGGCATGCCCCGTTTGCATGACTCGCATTTCCCGCAGGCGGTGACGCACGAGATCACCACCCGGTCGCCGGCCTTGAAGTTGGTGACCGCGGCGCCGGCCTCGACGACGATGCCCGTGCCCTCGTGGCCGAGGATGAGCCCGTCCGGCACTGCCGGGAGGTCGCCCTTCCTGATGTGGAGATCGGTGCCACAAATCGTGGTCTTTGATATTTTGACGATGGCGTCCGTCGCCTTCTGCAGGACGGGCTTGGGCTTTTCCTCCCAGGCAAGTTTGTTCGGGCCGTGGTAGACGAGGGCTTTCAAGATAATTCCTTGGTTGAAAAGTGGCACCGGCTTCCCGTTTCGACGGGCGCAGGGCCCCGGGTTGGTCGGAGGGCAAGCAGGCTACGGCAAAAAGTGATGCGATGAGCGGGCATGGTGGGTTGCTCTGAATGCACCGGCGTATGCTCCCGGGCTGCTTTACGGAGTGGCCGCTGCGGTATGCGCGAGGTGATTCTCGCCGGTCTGCTGGAGGTCCACCTTGGTGAGGTTTACGTGGACCGCCGAACCTTCGTAGTCGATCCGCTCAATCCGGCTGGTCGGAATCATGATCTGCTTGCCGGCATACCAATGGCCGGTTTCGACGATGATTTCGGGGATCGCCCAGTTTTTGTCGTCGACCAGGAAGCCCGACACCTCGCCGATGATGCCGTCGGTGGTGTGGATGGCGTAGCCGGTCACGGCGCGACTGCTCTGGAGATGCTTGTCGTCCCGGTGATGGTGCTGCAAGCGGGACTCCAACTGCTCTTGCGCAGGCGGCATGACGACGGGAAAACCGCCGAAACCCCACAGCCCGGCGCCGTTCCAGTAGACCGGCCAGCCGTAATATTTGTAGTATTCGACCTCGTATTGACGTGAGACCGGTCGGTGCGACTCGATCGAGGGGCTGCTTTCAATCTGATTTTTCTGCAGCTTGATGTGCAGCGTTTTTTCAAAGGCATCCAGTTTCGCAAAAGCATGGGGCGAGAGCAGGACGAGACGCCCGGCCAGCCAGTTTCCGGTGTCCACGACCAGGTAGCGGATGACCCAGGTCTTGTCGTCGAAATAGAAGTCCTTCACGTGGCCGAGGTCGCCGTCCAGCGCCGCGATCTTGTGGCCGTAAAGTTCCTTGGTGTTGTGCAGCATAAAATGTCCTGGCTGGGGGTTGAAGAGGGGGTGCCCTCCGGGAGGCGGTCGGTGGATGGCGGGGTCCGGAGTCTAGGTCGCCGGGCGCGCTGCAACCATGGGGTCTAGCCCTACCGCCGGGGTTGGTCCCGGGCGTTCAGCCCCGGCGCGTTCATGGTCCGCGCAGGAAACGGACTTCGGCGCGCAGCTGCTCGAGCTCGCGCCACAGGTGGCAGATCAGCCGCAGCGTCCGACGGTTGACGCCGTGCCGCCGGCGATAGAGTTCAAACCGTCGCAATTCGAAGAGGGCATCGTCATCGAAAACCAGGTCGATTTCGGGCCGGGCCCGGTCCTCGCCCAGCAGGCCGAGCCGGCAGTAATACCGGAGCATCTCCGGATGCACGTCCGCCAGGCGGGCGGTCTCCTCGAGCGAATACATGGGGCGCGTGGCACCGGTGACCAACACCAGCGCCAGGGAAGGTGGCACGGAAGAGGGGTGGTGGCTCATGATGCTGTGCGGGGTTTGACCGGTGAGAGGCGGGCCAGCTGCTCCCAGAGGACACGCTCTTCCGCCGATACTTGATCAGGAATCTGAATCCGCACGGTGGCGTAGAGATCACCGCGCGTGTGGTCATCCTTGGGCAGGCCCTGACCGCGCACGCGCAGCTGCGTGCCGGCAGTGGTGCCGGGCGGGACGCGGAGCGTGGTGGAGTTTCCCAGGGTGGGAATCTTCGCCTTGGTGCCGAGCACCGCTTCCCACGGGGCCAGGTCAAGATCGCAATGCAGGTCGTCGCCCTGCACGCGGAGGTCGGGGTGCCGGGCAAAGCGCACGCGGAGGTAAAGGTCGCCCACCGGTGCCCCGCCGTGCCCGGGCCCGCCCTGGCCGGCGAGCCGGATGCGCTGGCCCTCCCGCAGGCCGGGCGGAATCCGCACCTGGTAGGTGTTGGTGCGTTCGGCCGCGCCATCCATCGCCGGACGGCGCAGGGTCACCTTCCGTTGCGCGCCCCGCCAGGCCTCATCCAGAGTCACGAGCAGATCGGCCTCGATGTCACGGCCGGGTTGAGAAAATCCGCGGGCGCCCCGTCCGTCGCCGGCGGCGAACCCCTCGGCCGAGGCAAAGCCGCCCCGCCGGCCGCTGAAGAAAGATTCGAAAAAGTCGCTGAACCCGGTGCCGTTAAATTCAAAGCCCGCCCCGTCCGGGGCCGCTGGGGGCCGGCCGTGCGGGCCGTGGCCCGCGCCTTCGGCCCAATTGGCCCCCAGTTCGTCGTAGCGCCGGCGTTTGTCCGGGTCGCCCAGCACCTCGTAGGCCTCGTTGATCTCCTTGAACTTCGCTTCCCCGGTGACCTTGTTCTTGGCCACGTCGGGATGATGGACGCGGGCCAGCTTCCGGAAAGCCAGCTTGATTTCCTCCGCCGACGCGGTCCGTCCCACGGCCAGCGTCTGGTAGTAGTCCTGAAATTTTATGGCCATCGGGCGCAGGATCCGCCGCCCCGGGCAAGACGGCGGCCGGGCCGGACGGGATGCGGTTGCGCGGCTATTTCCGGACGGTAAGTTTCATCAGGCGGGAGACTTCCGCTTCGGCCTTGGCCAGCTTGTCCTGCAGCGCGTTCGACTCGGCCTTGATCGCGGTGAATTGTCCCTGCAGTTGGGCCAGGTCGGCCTTGGCTTTGTTCGACTCGGCCAGCATCACGCCGGTCTTGGCCTGCGCCACCTCGACTTCGCCCAGGCGCTTGAGGGAGGCAACCTTGGCCTCCTCCATCTGCACCTGATAGTCCGTCGCGCTCTCCCGGGCCTTGTCCAGCAGGACCTGCGTGTCGGCCGCGGCCGCCTTGGCTTTGTCCAGTTCCGCGGTGATCAGATTGGATTTGGTCGTGGCCTCGGCCAGCAGACCCTGCACCCGGGTTGTTTCAGTCGTGGCGTCGGTGAGCTGGACCTGGACCTTGATCAAGGCGGCATCAGACTGTTCGGCGTGATTTTTATTCTGGGTGATGGCGGTCTCCCGGGCATTCAGCTTGCCGAACAGGACCAGGGAGATGAGCAGGAAAATGGCGGCGATGCCGCCGAGGACAGACAGCAGGATGGCCGGCTTGGCCTTGGCGGGCGCCGGGGCTTTGGTTTCGTCTGAAGGGTCGGCTTCGATCTTGGACTTCGCCGGGTTCGCCGCGACCGGGCGGGCCGGGATTGCGGCAGGGACCGGGGGAGTGGCGGGTGCGACGGTTGCCTTCGCCGGGGCGGGAGCCGGAACATTCGTGCGGGCGGGAGAGGGAACGGGGGATTCAGACATGGTGCGGAGATGCTAGTCCGGAGCCCCTCCGCGGACTATGGGGTGTTACCCGCGGCGAAGAGCGAGTTTGTGGTGGTCAACCAGGGCGGGAACTCCGAATCCCGCCTTGGGGGGGCGTCTATGCCGAGGCGGGGTTCGGAGACCCCGCCCTACAACCAATCAATTTTCGGCTTGATCCCGCGGGGCCGGCTTTCGTCCGAGGCGACGGCCTCGCCCGTCGGCCGGATGCGTCCAAGCAGGTCAACACCCCATGGTTTCGCGCCTGGGCGACCGCTAGATTTACCCGGTCAGGCTTGGTGCACTGACGGGGCTGCCCGGCTCTTAAACCAAATCTCAACCTCCTCGCTCCATGGCCCAATTCGCTCTCGCTCTTTTCCTCATCGTCTTCGGCCTGAATGTGCTGTTCGACTTTTCACTCCCCATGTGGATTGTCGGCCTGCTGGCGCTCATCGCCGGGGTGCTGTTCCTGATGGAGCGCTTCAAGGTTCGCGTGGACCGGAAATAGTCCCGGGGAACCTGCACCATGGCCCAACCCAACCCTCCGCCCCGGCTCTACCAGATTCGCAAATTCCGTTTGCGCAATATCGGGCAATATTTCCTCCGCGGCCTCCTGGTCATCGCGCCGCTGCTGCTGACGGTGCTCCTGGTGGTCTGGCTCTTTCGCCGGGTGGACGGCCTGCTGAGTCCCCGGATCACCACCCCGGGACTCGGGCTGGCGACGCTGCTCTTCGCGGTCGTGGTGACCGGCTGGGTCAGTTCATTTTTCTTCATGCGGCGGACCTTCGGGGTGATTGACCGCGGGCTGGTGCAGACGCCCGGGGTGAGTTTCATCTACTCGTCGTTGCGTGATTTTCTCGAGGCCTTTGTCGGCAACAAGCGGCGGTTCACCCAGTCCGTGCTCGTCAACGTGGCCGCCGACGAGGTGTGGCTGGTCGGATTCCTGACGGACGAGGACCTCGACAGCTTCGAACTCGGCGCCAAGTTCGTTTCGGTCTATGTGCCGCAGGCCTACAACGTGGCCGGGCAGCTTTATCTGGTGAAGCGCGAACGGGTCCGCCCGATCGGTCATCTCTCGCCGGCGGACGTGATGAAATACGCCGTCACCGGCGGCGCGGTGGAAATCCACGACAAGGACGGCTGAGCCGGGGGAACACGGAGGACGCCCGGCAAAGATTTGCCCAAAGGAGAGACGGTCGTGGGTCGGACGAAACCTCCCGCCGTCGCCAAGGCCAGAGCGGACAGGCCGGATGAGCCGTTCCTGGCTTCCGGCTCGTCAGGACACCTCGCCTTACCTCCAATCTACTGCCTAGAACACCCCATGGTGAAGGCTCGGAGAAATATCTATGCTGCCCCCATGAACTCAAAACCCAAACATTTCGCGCTGCTCCTGCTCGCCGCACTATTCCTCGGGCTGATTACCACCGGCTGCCAGACCTCCAAGGGCTTTGGCAAGGATGTGGAGAATCTCGGTGACAAGATTCAGGAAAAATCAAAGTGACCGGAAAATTTGCCGGCCTGAAGCTGGGGTAGGGTTACACCTTATCGCCAGTCATCGCCGGACCGGGCATCATCCCAATCGTCCGCAATCCCAACTCAAACATAATTCATCCCATGGCTAAGAAAACCAGAGGCACCCGCATGGCGGCGGCCAAGAATCGCGCCGCAAAATCCAAGGGCGGCAAGGGCCTCATCAAGAACCGCCCCGCCGGCCGCAACATCATGAAGACCTGACGCGCGCGCGTCACCATTCCTGCAGGGGCCGTCAAGGGACGGCCTTTTTTATTCACCATGAGCCTGCCCGCGGTGCGATGCGCCTCCTGCCATGAACCGCTGGGCGGCCGGTATTGCGCGGGCTGTGGCGAGAAGCGCCTGGAACCGGCGGATCACACCTTCCACCGCTTCCTGGAGCATCTGCTGGAGGCCCTGACCCACGCGGACGGCAAGCTGCTGCTCACCCTGCGCAACCTCTTGACCCGTCCGGGCCGGTTGACGGCCGACTATCTGCGGGGCCGGCGCAAGCCCTACATCCCGCCGCTGCAGATTTTCCTGATCTGCAACCTGATCTTTTTCCTGCTCCATCCGTTCATCGGCTCGAACACGCTGACGACGGATCTCAACACGCAGCTGCACTACACCTGGCACCATGCCTTGGTTGAGCCGCTGGTGGCCCCGCGCCTCGCGGCCCGGACGGTGAGCTTGGAGGCCTACACCGAGGCCTTCAACGCCGCGGCGGTCACGCTGGCCAAATCCCTCGTCATTTTGGTGGTGCCGATCTTTTCCCTCGCGGTGGTCGCGCTCTATGGACGGCAAAGGCGATATTATGCGGCCCACCTGGTGTTCTCGCTCCACTTTGGCGCCTTCTGGCTGCTGCTGGTCTGCGCGACCCTGACGTTGACGATCATCACCCTGGCCCTGCTGCGGCCCGCCGGCATCTTTCCCTCGGCCGCGGCGGTGGGCTACAGCACCACGGCCGGCCATCTCGCGATCATGACGGTCTACCTCTTCCGGGCCCTGCGGGAGGTCTTCGCCGCGGAATCCTTCCGGGGCACCGTGGCCAAGGCGCTCGCCCTGGCCATTGCGCTGGAGCTGTCGCTGCAGGCCTACCGCCTGGTGCTTTTCTTCATCACGTTCTGGTCCACCTGAAACCCCGGCCGCATGAAGCTCACTTTGCTGCTCTGCTATCTGGCGACCTGGGGGTTCATTCCCCGGCTCCTGCTGCTCCAGAAGCGCCCCGCCGCCACGCTCGCCTGGCTGTGGGCCATCATCTTCATCCCGCTGCTGGGTGCCGGCGCCTTCTTCGCGTTCGGCACCGACCGGCTGAAGCGCCTGCGGCTGAAGCGCCGCAATCTTTTTTCCGCCCGGGTCTCCCGCGCTCAAGTTCCGGACGGCACCACCGATGACGGCACCACCCGGCTGCTGGAGAAACTGCCGCGCCGCGACCGGCAGTTCCTCCAGCTCCTTTCCCGGATCAACCAGCTGCCCGTCAGTTCGGCCGAGACCAGCCGGGTCCTCCGCAATGCGGAGGAATTTTACCCGGCGCTGGCCGAGCGGATCCGCGCGGCCGTCCATCATATCCATCTGGAGATCTATATCTGGCAGGATGACGCGACCGGGGTGCGCTTTCTCCAGTTGCTGGCCGCGGCGGCGCGGCGTGGGGTGATGGTGCGCCTGCTGCTCGACGGCGTGGGTTCCCACGGGTTCGCGGAAAGCCGGCTGGCCGATTTCACCGCCGCCGGGGGTCGGTTCTCCTGGTTCCAGAGCCTGGACCCCAAGCGCCTGCGCTTCTTCATGAACCTGCGCAATCACCGCAAGCTGCAGATCATCGACGGCACGGTCGCTTTCGTCGGCGGCATGAACATCGGCGACGAGCAGGTGGGCCGCGCGGCCGGACGCGGCGACTGGCGCGATGTGCAGCTGGAGGTCACCGGCGCCGTGGCCGGCGCCCTGCAGGAGGTGTTTGCGGACGACTGGTTTTTCGCCACCAAGGAAAAGATCGCCGCGCCCGTTTTTTACCCGCCGCCCGCGGGCCGCCCCGTCCACCCGGTGCACATCGTGCTGGGCGGCCCGGACCGGGCCAACGAACCGATCAACAAATCCATCGTCAGTCTCCTGAACGAGTCCACGGACCGCGTCTGGATCGCCACCGGCTATTTCGTGCCCGACGACATTGTGCTCACGGCGCTCGAGCTGGCGGCCAGTCGGGGCGTTGATGTGCGGTTGCTCATTTCCGCCAAGACCGATCACCCGCTGCTGGTGACCGCCGGCCACTCCTACTATGGGCAGTTGCTGGCCACCGGGGTCCGCATTTTCGAATATTCCGCAGGCATCCACCATGCGAAGATCGCCCTGGTGGACGACACCTGGGCCATGATCGGCTCGGCCAACCTGGACTACCGGTCGATGCGGTTGAACTTTGAACTCAACCTGCTCCTCCATTCCGCGGAGCGCAATGCGGAGCTCACCCGCCTGCTCGAGCAGGATTTCGCGCTTTGCGCGGAGATCGATCCGGTCGCATTCTCGCGCCGTCCTTTCCGGAAGAAATTCGCCGAGGCTGCCCTCCGGCCGCTGTCGCCCCTGCTCTGAGCCGGGGACAAATTGTAGGGCGGGATCTCCGAATCCCGCCTCGGCATCGGCCACCGGTCCCTCAAGGCGGGATTCGGAGATCCCGCCCTACAAGCGGTCACTTTCGAACTCTTCCTTTGGGGCTGGAACCAACCGCCTGATCCCCGCTGAGCGGCCTCGGTCGGTGACCCCGGTAGCAGAATACCCCATACTTTCCCGCCCGGTGGTAGGGTAGGCTGGGGCCAGCATGGTTGCCGAAATATCCCTACGTCCGTCAGCCCCGCCCGCGGGTCCGGCCTGCGCTCGCGCCGTCGCCGCCCGGGTCGCGGCGCAGCAGGACGCCATCTTGGTGCGCCGCTTCAACGCGGGGGACGAAGCCGCCTTTGTCGAGATCGTCGGCCGCTACCGGGCGAAGCTGTTCCACATTGCGCTCGGCATGCTCCGCAACCGGGCCGATGCCGAGGAGATCGCCCAGGACGCCCTGATCCGGGCGCATCGCGGTCTCGCCCGCTTCCGCGGCGACTCCTCCCTCTCCGCCTGGTTGCACCGCATCACGCTCAATCTTTCCCGCAATCGCTACTGGTATTCCTTCCGCCGTCAGCAGCATCGGAGTGTTTCCCTCGATACGCCCCTGGGCGAATCCTCGCCGGCGACTTTCGCCGACCTGGTGGCGACCGACGCGGTGGGTCCGGCGCGCGCGGCTGCGGCCCGGGAATTTTCCGGTCACATCGCCGATTGCATGGCCCAACTCCCGGCGCCGTCGCGGGAAATCCTCATCCTGCGCAACACCCTGAACCACTCCTATGTCGAGATCGCCCGGAAGCTGGGCATCAACCTCGGCACAGTGAAAAGCCGCGTGGCCCGGGCCCGCACCAGCCTGCGCCTGCTGCTGGCCGTGGCCTGCCCCGAGTTTCGGCCCGACGTCACGCCGTTGAGCTGGTTTGAACCGGTCCGTCCCGCGGGGGCCTTGCAGGTCATCTGTGCCTGAGGGGGGTGCCCTCCGCGCAAAATCATTCCCAACTGTTCCCCCACCCAGTCAACCTCATGCTGCCTCACCCCACTCTGGCCGACCATTACGCCACGCCGGAAGCCAAGCCGGAGTTCGTCAACCGCCTGTTCGACCGGGGCGCGAAACACTACGACAGCGTCGTGGACTGGGGCTTCCTGCACAGCGGCGCTGCCTACCGGCGCTGGAGCCTGAAACAGCACGGCCTGCAACCGGGCGATGATTTGCTCGACGTGGCCTGCGGCACCGGTCTCGTCGCGGTCGAAGCCGTGAAAATTCTCGGCACGGCCCGTCACATCACCTGCCTCGATCCCAGCGCCGGCATGCTGGCGGTCGCCCGCACCAAGCTGGCGGCGCGTTTCGTGCAGGGTCGCGCGGAACAGCTGCCGCTGCCGGCGGCGGACTTTGATTTCCTCACCATGGGCTATGCCCTGCGGCATGTGACGAGCCTGGAGGCCACCTTCCGCGAGTTTCACCGCGTCCTCCGGCCGGGCGGCCGGCTGCTCATCCTCGAGGTCACCAAACCCACCGGCCGCGTGAGCGGCTTTTTCTTCCGGCTCTACTTCGGCCGGATTTATCCGGGCCTCACCCGGCTCTTGACCCGCAGCCACGAGGCCCGTGACATGATGCGCTACTACTGGGAGACGATGGACACCTGCGTGCCCCCGGCCACGGTGCTGTCGGCCCTGGGCGCGGCGGGATTCACCGCCGCGAAACGCAACACCATTCTCGGCATCTTCAGCGAATACTCCGCCGTCAAATCCTGACCTGCTCCCGCCCCATGAATACCATCACCGCGTCCCCGATCGTCCGCCTGGCGGCCTCCGCCGACCGCGAGCAAAGCCTCCGCCACCTGTCCGCCGACTCGCGGGCCGCCTTCGAGCGCTTCCAGGCCGGCGGTGATCCCGCCGACCTCGATTCGGTCCTGCTCGCCATTTTGGAGGATTATATTCCCCGCACCCCGGCCTTGCCGCTCGCCGCACTCCCGGGTTCCACCCGGCTGGTCGAGGACCTGGGCTTCGATTCACTGGCCATCACGGAGGTGGTCTTTTTCACCGAGGATCTTTTTGCCCTCAATATCACCAACGAGGAAATCATCCAGGTGCGTTCGCTCGACGACCTGCGCGGGTTTCTGCGCCGCAAGGTCGCCGCCAAAGCGAAACCCTGACGCGGCTTCGCCTGCATGCCGCCACTGCCTGTCATCACCGGCCTGGGCTTTGTTACCAGCATCGGTCACGATCATGCCACGGTTCTGCGCAGTCTGCGCGAGCTGCGGCACGGCTTCGAACCGGTCGAGTTCTTTGGCAACCCGAACCTGCCGGTCAAGGTGGTCGGCTCCGTCAAGGGCTTTGCCTTTCCGACGCCCAACTGGCGCGACTGGCGCTGGCCGGAAAACTTCGCCGTGGACCGCGAGCTGATCCGCGGGCTGGCCCCGCATGGCGTCTATGCGGTGTGTGCCGTGCAACAGGCGCTGGCGGATGCGGGGCTCGTCGCCGCCGATTTGGCGGGGGGTGCGACCGGACTTTTCTGTGCCTCGGCGGGCTCGCCCTTTTTGCTGGGCCATTTTCTCGACCAGATGCACGCCACGCGCGGCGAGCGCGGCAACCCCATGGGCATCGTCTCCTCGATCGCGGGCACGCTGAATTTCAATCTCGCGGCCCACTACAAGATTTCCGGCGCGGTCTGCGGCTTTGTCTCCGCCTGCGCGTCCTCGAGCCATGCGCTCGGCTACGCCATGGATGAGATCCGCCTCGGCCGGCAGTCGCGCATGCTCGTGATCGGGGCGGAAGACCTGACCGCCGAGAGTATCGTCGCTTTCTCCAGCCTGCGCGCCCTCTCCGGCAACCCGGACCCCGCCACGGCCTCGCGGCCCTTTGATGTCCGGCGCGACGGCTTTGTCGGCACGGGCGGCGCGGTGGCGCTCATCGTGGAGGATGCGGCCCTGGCCTGGCGGCGCCGGGCACATATTTATGCCGAGCTGGCCGGGTGGGGGCAGGCGGGCGACGGCCACAGCGTGGCGGTCTCGCATCCGGAGGGCGCTGGTTTGCGCGAGGCCATGCGCCGCACCTTGGCGGACGCGAAGGTGAATGTGGCCGACGTTGACTACGTCAACGCCCACGCCACGTCCACCCCGGCCGGCGACCGTTCCGAGGCGCTGGCGCTGTCGGCGGTCTTCACCGCGACGGGCGCGCAACCGCGCATCAGCAGCACGAAGGCGCTCACCGGCCACGGTCTCTCGCTCGCCGGGGCGATGGAGGCGGCGTTCTGCGCGCTGGCCATCGACGAGGGCTTCATCCCCGGCGCGGCGCACCTCGAGGAGCCCGATCCGGCCTGCGCCGGACTCGACCTGCCGCGCACCTCGCTCGAGGAGGCACCTGAGCTTGTCCTGAACAACAGCAGTGGTTTTGGTGGTAGCAATGTCTGCCACCTCCTCCGCCGCCCAACCTGATTTCTCATGCACGACTCCCTTCCGCTCCGGCTCAAGACCCTGATCATCGCCACGCTCAAGCTCGAAGGCACCCGCCCGGAGGACATTCCCGACGACGAGGCGCTCATCGGCTCCTCGCGCTTCGGCCTCGACTCGCTCGACGCGCTGGAACTCGTGCTGGCGATCGAACAGGAGTTCGGCGTCAAGATCGGCAACAGCGAGGAATCGCGCCGCGCGCTCGGCTCGGTGAACACGCTCACCGCCTACCTTCATTCCTGCTCGGTCGTGGCCTGAGGAGCCCGTCGCCATGTCCGTGCCGGCCGATCAGCTTCCCGTGGGCCTCGCGGCCTGGGACTGCCTCACAGCCTTCGGCGACGCGGCGGCGACGGCAGCGGCGCTGCTCGCGGGCCGGCGCGCGCTGGAGTTCTCCCCGGTCCTCGGCCGCGACGGCGGGGACCTCGTGCCGCTCGCGCTGACCGGGCCCATGGATGAAACCTTGCCACCGCGCTGGCTGCCCGCCTTGCGGCAACTGGCCGCCGGCCTCCCGTCCGGCGCGTGGGGCTCGGCCCGTCACCCGGTCGTGGTCACGAGCAGCAATTTCGGGGTCGGCAGCCTCTATGCTTTCACCCGTGACCAGGATGTCCGCCATCTGACGCACGGCCCGCCCTTCGCGAGCGTCGGACTGCTCCGGGCGGAATTCGGCTGGGGTGAGCATGTTCATGTTTTTTCCCACGCCTGCGTCACGGCCCACCTCGGGCTGGCGCACGGCGCCCGGCTGTTGCATGCGGGGCTGGCCGACCGGGTGCTGGTCTTCTCCTTCGATTTCGTGAGCCCGTTCGTCGCCGGGGGGTTCCACAGCCTGAAGATCCTCAACGGCCGGATGCCGGCGCCCTATGCGCGGGGCGAGACGGGTTCGATCGGGCTCGGCGACGGCGCCGCCTTTGCGGTGCTGACGCGTGAACCGGCGGCCTTCCGGCTCGAGGCGCACGCACTGCACAACGAGATGTTTCATTTCACCGGCAACCGGCCGGATGGCGCCGGCTTCGCCGCCTGCGCCGCGGCCATCGCCGCCGCCGCGGCCGGCCGGCGGGTGTGGATCAAGGGTCACGGCACGGGCACGCTCGAGGCCGGGCGGTTGGAGGCCGAGGTCATGGCGCGGCAGTTTCCCGCCGCTCCGCTGGTCGGGTGGAAGGGCAGCCTCGGCCACACGCTCGGCAGCTGCGGCCTCGTGGAGCTCGCGGTCGCGCTCGCGGCTTGGCGCGGTCCGTCGGGAAAAATCCCCGGCACGGTCGGCAGCACGGCACCGGGCTTCACCGACCAGGTCGCGTTCGAGCCGTTCGCCCAGGCGGATTTTGACGGGGCGATTTTGACCAGCAACGCGTTCGGCGGCGCCCACGCCGCGATGCTCCTCACCCATGATTGAGCGCCATATTCATCACGTGCGGGTCGAGCTGCCCCCGGCGGAGGAAACCGCCGCCGGTGCCCGGCTGCGGCTGGCGGACAAATTTCCGCGCACGGCCCTGCGGCGCATGACGCATCTCGGCCTGCTGCTCGGCTCGGTCCTCGATGGCACGACCTTCGGACCGGATGACGCGGTCGTCTATGCGTCGGCCTTTGCGGAGACGTGCTCCCTCGAGGATTTCCTGCGCAGTTTTCCCGCCGCCAGCCCGCTGTTGTTTCAAGGCTCGATCCATCCCGGCGGCGTGCAACAGGTGCTGGTCGGCCGGTCGCAGCCCATCGCCCGGCTCTGGCCGCTCGCGGGCCGGACACGACTGGTGGAGCAGGCTTGGCTGACGGCGCTGCTCGAGCCGGCCTCGCGCGTGGCGTTGGTTGGCGGCGAGGAACGGGGCACCTGGATGCGGGAGCACGGGATGGCCGCGGAGACGTCATTTGCCTTCGCCCTGCTCCTGACCAGCGAGCCGGCCGGGGCGATGGGCCGCGTCGCCTTCACCCCGGGGCCGTCCCCCGACCAGGCGTGTCCGGCCTTGGAAAGTCTTGCGCAGGACCTGGCGGCGCGCCGGACCGTGCAATGGCACGGAGCCGGTGGCGCGTGGTCCATCACATGGGATGATGTCGCCCGGCCTGACGGGGGGGAGCGGGCATGAGCGCCTCGGCCACCCTCCGGCGCAATCCCGGACCGGATTGGGGCTGTGCCTTCCTGCTGTGGGCGGAACGTTGGTGGCCGCGCTGGTTGTTCCGGCCGGTGCTGATGGCCGGCACCTGGGTCGCGCTGGCCTTCATGCCGGTGCAGCGCGCCCATTCCCGCGCCTATCTGGCCGTCGTGCTCGGCCGGCCGGCGGGGCTCACCGAGGTCTGGCGCCACTTTTTCGCCTTCACGGAATTTCTGGTGTTCGAGCTCCGGGTCGGCCGCGGGGCGCCGGTGCGCAGCACACTGGCGCCCGAGAACGAGGCGGCGTTCGAGGCCTTGGTGCGTTCGGACCGGCCGGCGCTCTTCGGCACGTTCCACTTCGGCGGATCCGACCTGCTCGGCTACCTGCTGGGCGAGCGCGGCCGGCGGGTGTCGATCATCCGGCTGCGCGTGGGCAATTCCGTGGAGACGCGCCTGCTGGGCGAGCGCTATGCCCGGCAGGTTTCCTTTCTCTGGATCAACGATCCCGTCAACCTGCTCTTTGACCTGAAGGGTGCGCTGGAGGCCGGGGACTCTCTGGCACTGAAATGCGACCGCCTGGAATTCAGCGCGCGGGCCGAGCCGTTCGACTTCCTCGGGGCGCGCCGCCTGTTCCCGTTCACCATTTATCATCTGGGCATCCTGTTCGACCGCCCGGTGGTCTTCTGCACGGCCGTGGCCGGCACGCCGGATGACGCGCTGCGGGTGTATGCGTCGCCGGTCTTCACCCCGGAGCCGGCGGCCGGGCGCGAGGCCAACACGCGGGCGGCCCGGCGGCATTTCCAGGCCGTGCTCACGCAGCTCGAGGCCCTGGTCCGCCAGCATCCCTACCTGTGGTTCAATTTTCTGCCGCTCAACCCGGAGGCGCCGGCGATCGCCGGCTAGGTCCATGTTTTTTCACCGGCTCTATTATTACCCGCTCTATTACCTCACGCTGCTGTTCTTTGCCGCCGGCGGGTTCGAGCTGTGCGTGCTGGCCTGGCTGATCGGCTGGCTCCCGGCGACGGCACGAACCGAACGGTTCTTCCAAAGGCTGATTCACCGGCACCTGGCGGTCTTTCACTGGTGGTGTGCGCGGTCCGGCCTGGTGCGGGTGCAGTACCGCGGGTTCGAACACTGGCCGCCCGGCGGCGTGGTGGTGGCGGCCAATCACCAGTCCCTGATCGACATCACCTGCCTGCTCGCGCGGCTGCCCCGCGCGGTGTGCATCTTCAAGCCCGCCATCCGCCGCAATCCTGTGCTGGGCGCCGCCGCCCGCCGTGCAGGCTACCTGGGCAATGACGGCGGCCATGAACTCGTGCGCCACGCGGCGGCCAAGGTCACGGCCGGCGACACGTTGATCGTGTTTCCCGAGGGGACGCGCGCTCCGCCGGGAACGGGGCTGCTGCCCTTCCGGCCCGGCTGCGTGCTGATCGCCCGCCGCGCCCGGGCACCGGTCCAGCTCGTGCGCATCACCACCGACTCCGATCTGCTCACGAAGGGCCGGGCGTGGTGGCGGCTGCCGCGGTTTCCGGCCCACGTCGTCGTGGCCGCCGGCCCGTTGATTCCGACCGATACCCCGGCCAGCCCGGCGGAAGTGACCGCTGACATCGAACAATGGTTTGGCGCCGCGGCCGCGGCCCCCGTCGTTTTCCCCGGATCATGACCGCCCCCGCCACCCATCTCGTCCTGCTGCCGACCTACAACACCGGCCCGCGGCTCGCGGCCGTCGTGACCGAGGTGCTGCAGCATTGGCCGCACGTGCTCGTGGTGGTCGACGGCAGCACGGACGGCAGCGAAAGTTCCTTGCGCGAGCAGGCCAGACATGACCCGGCGCTCACCGTGCTGGTGTTGCCCGGCAATGGGGGAAAAGGCGCGGCGGTGCTCGCGGGCGCGCGCGTGGCGCAGGGGCGCGGCTTCACGCACGCGCTGGTGATGGACGCGGACGGTCAGCACCCGGCCGCGAGCATCGCGGAATTCATGACGGCGTCGCGCGCCCAGCCCGGCACGCTGATTCTGGGCCGGCCGGTCTTCCCGCCCAACATTCCCGTGGAACGGTTGCACGGCCGGAAGCTCAGCGTCGGGCTCGTGCATCTCGAACTGCTCGGCCCGGCGGTCGCCGACCCGTTGTTTGGTTTTCGCGTCTATCCGCTGGCTTCACTGCTGGACGTCCTGGGTCCGCGCCGCAGCGGGCGGCGCTACGATTTCGACACCGAGGCGGCCGTGCGGCTCGGCTGGGCGGGCGTGCCGGTGCGCAACCTCGCGGCGCCGGTCCGGTATTTTTCGCGCGCCGAGGGCGGCGTGTCACATTTCCACTACCTGCGCGACAATGCCACGCTGGTAGGGCTGCACCTGCGCCTCCTCGCGGAGCTGCTGCTCTGGCGCTGGCCCGCCGTGCTGCGCCACCGGCGGCATGGGCCGGCTGTCTCCCTGCTGGCTTGGCTTTTGCTCTGGCCGCTGGCGGGGGTTGCGGCCGGGCCGGATCCACTGGTCCACACCGCTCACCAGCTGGCGCCGGCGGATCCGGCATGGAGCGACCTGTCTGCCGCTTTTGCCCACACCGCCGACACGACGGCCGATTTCACCGAGCGGCGCCACTTTCCCTTCAAGCGCGAACCGGTCGAGCTGGCGGGGGAGGTGCGCGTGTCCGCGAAGCACGGCCTGAGCCTGCACTACACGGCACCGGAAGAGCGCACGGTCATCCTCGATGACCGGGGCGTGCTGATCCGCGCGGCCGCCGGGGAACAATCCCCGCCCGACGATCCGCGGGCGGCCGCGGCGAACGAGGCGATGCGGCATATTGTGCGGTTCGACCTGCCGGCCTTGGAAAAGGATTTCGAGATTTACGGGCACCGCGATGGGGCGGCTTGGGCCCTCACGCTGGTGCCCCGCACCGCAGTGGCCCGCCGCAACGTCGGCCGGATCAACGTGGCGGGGGAGGGGGCCACGATCCGGCGGCTGGAAATCCGCCGGACGGCAAAACAGGCCATCGAGATTCTCATCGCGCCGCCCCGGCCGCCGGCGGCGTTCACGGCGGCGGAGTTGCAAGTGTATTTCCGATGAGCGCGAGCAAGACATACCTAGACTGTAGGGCGGGGTCGCCGAACCCCGCCTCGAACGTCTGCATCATGACCTTCCAGGCGGGGTTCGGAGACCCCGCCCTACAGCCATGACCTTCCGCCGCCAACAGTTTCTGGGCCGGAGCCTGCTGGCGGCAGTGGCGTTGCTCGGCCTCACCTGGCTGCTGCGGCTCGACTACGAGCGCAAGATTTCGACCGACGTGTTTGATCTCATCCCGGCCGGTGGGGCGGCGCCGGAACTGGCCCTCGTCCGTTCGCTCGCCAGCGAGGCGGAGGCCCGCACGATGTTGTTCGAGCTGACCGGCGGGGACGGAAAGCCCGCCCCGGCGCGCCCGGCCGCACGCTTTGCGGCAGAGCTGGCGCGCGAGCCGGCCTTTGCCCGGGTGCAGGCCATGGGCGACACCGCGGCCAACGATGCGTTGGGCGCCGAACTGTTCGCGCAGCGTTTCACGCTGCTGTTCCCGCTCTGGCTGGCGGAGCGCACCGCGGCGCATGCCGCCACCGGCGGCGCGCCCGCGGATTTTTCCGCCTGGCTGGCGCGGGACACGATCTCGGCGCTCGGCAGATTTCTTGCTGCGCCTGAGGCGCTGGCGTTCGCCGAGATCATTCCGGCTGATCCGCTGCTGCTGCTGCCCGGCGCGGTCGGGCGTTTGCAGGAAGGCCTGGCCGTGGTCCAACCGGGAAATCCCGGGGGTCCGGCCGCCTCGCTCGTGTGGGCCCGGCTGGCGGCGTCGCCCTTGAGCGAGGCCGGGCAGGAACCGGCCTTCGCCGCCATCGCCCGCGCGGGGGCCACGGTGCGCGCGGACCATCCGGGTTTCACCGTCGCCGATACCGGGGTAAACCGTTTCGCGGCCGCCAGCCGCGCCCGCATCGAGCGGGAAGTCACCTGGCTCAACCTCCTCTCGCTTGGGGCCGTCCTGGCGGTGGCGTTCACCTTCATCCGGGGCGTGCATCGCGGCCTGCACCTGGTCCCGGTCATTCTGCTGTCGGTGCTCGGTGCCGTGGTCAGCGTCACCTTTGCCTTCGAGCGGCTGCACATCATGGTGTTCGTGATCGGCTCGTTGCTGACCGGTGTGGCCATCGACTACGGTTTCTACCTTTTCATGCAGCCGCCGTTGTGGCCGCAAGAGGATTACTGGAGCAAGGTCCGCCGGCTGGTGAAACCGCTGCTGGCCAGTTGTCTGACGACCGTGGCGGGCTTCTCCCTCCTGCTGTTTTCCGAGCTGCCCTTCATCCGCCAGCTCGGCGTCTTCGTGGGCGCGGGCCTGGTCAGCGCCCTGGGGGCGTCCCTCGTCTATTTTTCCACGGTGCAGAACCCCTTCCTCG
>JBKJTZ010000069.1:0-16810 GCA_046590295.1 Lacunisphaera sp. | reverse complement strand
TCGTCGCGTTGCGGCAAAAAGTCCTTCGTGCCGCGCACCGTCAGCAACGCCCCGGGATACTTCACCAGCGAAAGGTCCAGATCAATCCCACGGAAGCTCTCGTAGAAAGCCCGCTTCGTCGTGATCTTTTTCCAGCCCGGCACCTCCTCGGTCCCGAGTCCGTCACGCAGCGCCGCGCGCCCCGCCGGAGTTTCGCGCAGGTAGGCGAACTGGTCGCCGCTCGGGCTCGACCACAGCGCCATCGACTTGAACCACTCCGGGTAGTGCGCGCCGATCTCGATGGCGGTCGAGGCGCCGAGGCTCCAGCCCTGCAGCCCCAGCCGGCTCGCGTTCACCCCGGGTTGCTCGACCAGCCAGGCATGCGCCGCCGCCGTGTCCTCCAACCGCGTGCCGAAGGTCGACTCGATTTCCGTGCGGCGCCGGTCGCCCTCGCCGCGGAAGTTGATGCGCAGGCTGGCGATGCCCTTCGCCGCCAGTCCGCCCGCGAGCCGGCGGGTCAGATCGCCCGCCCCGTCCATGTCATCGGCGAAACCGTGCAGCAGCAGCACCGCGCGGCCGTCCCAGCCCGCATCTGGCTTCACCCAGGCGCCTTTCAATTCCGGCGTGATCGCCACGGAAATCTCGGCACCCCACGTGGCCGTCGCCACGGCCAGTGCCAGCAGGCTCCAGCGGAGGAATTTCATGGACGTGGTGTCGCACGTCCCGCGCCACCCCGCCAGCCATTTTACCGGACGAATTCTGCGGTCGTGCAAACCGCCGGCCATTGTTTTCCTCTTTCTCAGCCCCCTGCGCCGTCCTGCATCCCATGATCCACCCCGCTATCCGCCTGTCCTTTGCCCTGCTTGGTCTCGCCGCCGCGCTCGCGCACGCCGCATCCGACCAATCTGTCCCGCTCAAATGGTTGGGCGACGCGCCAGCTGGACGCACCACCGGCGTCAGCTTTGGCGTGCCGTGGCCGCGCGGCACCGTGCAGAAAACCCAGGCCTTTGCCCTCACCACCACCGATGGTCTCAGCCTGCCCGTCCAGACCTGGCCGCTGGCCTATTGGCCGGACGGCACCGTCAAGTGGACTGGCGTCGCCACCGTGGCGGGTCCGGCAACCACGGGTGAAATCAAGCTGACGGCAGCAGCAGGTGCGCCGTCCGCCACCGGCGCGATCGTCGCCGTCCGGCGCAGCGACACGACCTATCTCATCGATACCGGCCGGGTGCAGGCTGTCATCCCGATGCACGGCAACAATATCATCGACCTGCTTTCGGTGGACGGCCGCGTGGTGGCCCGCGCCGGCCGGCTCGTGGCCATCGGGCAGGACGGGCCCGACGGTGACGCGGCCGCCTCGCCGGCCCGCGAGGCCTATGGCACCCGCGTGGACCGGGTGACCCTGGAACAATCCGGTCCCGTGCGCGCGGTGGTGAAGATCGAAGGCATGCACCTTTCGTCGAAAACCAGCCGCGTCTGGCTGCCGTTCGTCGTGCGGTTTTATTTTTACGCCGGCTCGGATTCCATCCGGATGGTCCACACCTTTTTCTTCGACGGTGACGAGAGCCGCGACTTCATCCGCGGCCTGGGCGTGGTCTTCGGCGTCCCGCTGCGCGAGCAGGTGCAGAACCGCCAGGTGCGATTCTCCGGTGAAAATGGCGGCCTCTGGTCTGAGCCCATCCAGCCGATGATCGGCCGCGGCGGACGCTTCGTCGCCGAGCCGGGCGGCACGGCCGATGTTTACCCCCGCCAGGTCGACGGCTTGCGCGTGCCGAACCGCGAGGAAGTCAACGCGCGCGGCCAGGGCTGGCTCGCCGACTGGGCCGTGTGGGATGGCTTCAAGCTCGTGCAACCCAACGCCGGCGGCTTCACCGTCGTGAAGCGCACCAACCCCGAGAGCGCGTGGATTGCCGCCGGTGCCGGCCGGCGTGCATCCGGTCTCGTGTTCGCCGGCGACGCCAGCGGCGGCCTCGCGGTCAGCCTGAAGAATTTCTGGCAATCCTACCCCGCCTCCCTCGAGGTGCAGAAGATGTCCACCGGCGAGGCTGAGCTCACCGTCTGGCTCTGGTCGCCCGAGGCCCCGGGCATGGACCTGCGGCACTACGACACCAAGGCGCACGGCCTCGAGGCCGTCTACGAGGACGTGCAACCCGGCTTCAGCACGGCGCACGGCGTGGGCCGCACCAGCGAGCTGACGCTCTTCGCGACCGCCGCCGTGCCCACCAAGGAGGACACGGTGAAGATGGCGTCCATCGGCGCTGCTCCGCCCCTGCTGGTCGCCACGCCGCCATACCTGCACGCCGCCCAGGCTTTCGGGCACTGGGGCCTCGAGGACCGCTCGACCCCCGTGAAGGCCGCCATCGAGCAGCGCCTCGACGCCACGCTCAACTTTTACCTGACCCAGCCCGACCAGCACAACTGGTATGGCTTCTGGGATTTCGGCGACGTCATGCATTCCTACGACGACGAGCGGCACACCTGGCGCTACGACCTCGGCGGCATGGCCTGGGCCAACTCCGAGCTCGGGCCCGACCTGTGGCTCTGGTATAGCTTTCTCCGCTCCGGCCGGGCCGACGTGTTTCGCATGGCCGAGGCGATGACGCGCCACACGGGCGAGGTCGACTGCTACCACCTCGGAAAATTCGCCGGACTCGGCTCCCGCCACAACGTCCGCCACTGGGGCTGCGGCGCCAAGGAGGCCCGCATCAGCCAGGCCGCCTACCGCCGCTTTCATTACTACCTGACCACCGACGAGCGCACGGGCGACGTCATGCGCGAGATGCTCAACGCCGATTTCAAGACCATCGAGTACGACCCGATGCGCCTCGCCCAGCCGATCACGGAGGCGGAGAAGAAGATCGCCCCGACCCGCGTGCGGCTCGGCCCCGACTGGCTGGCCTTCCTCGGCAACTGGATGACCGAGTGGGAGCGCACCGGCGACACGCAGTGGCGCGACAAGATCCTCGCCGGCGTCGCGAGCCTCGACGCCATGCCGCTCGGCCTGCGCACGGGCAAGAACCTCGTCTTCGGCTACGATCCCGCCACTGGTCAACTCTTCCAGCTCAGCGGTGAACCCGGCGTCTACAACCTCGCCACCATCATGGGCGGTGCCGAGGTGGTCTTCGAACTGAACCAGATGCTCGACGACCCGCGCTGGCAAAGGCTCTGGTTGCAATACTGCCGCCTCTACAGCGCGCCGAAGGAGGTCATCGAGCGCGACATGAAGACCGGCGCCGAGGGAGCCGACGCCGCCTTCGTGCGCGACGGCCGGCTGGCGTCGTATGTTTATTTCAAGACCGGGAGCGAGGCGTTCCTGAAGGCGGGAGTCGATGCCCTGCTCCGCACCGGCCGCTTTGCCGGCCGCGGCCGGACCTTGCAACGGGTCGTGGGAGCCGAGACGCTAAACCCGGTCGACGAAGGTTTCGCCGGCACCAACGGCGCCGCGCAAAACGGCCTTGAGACCATCGCGATGCTGGGGCTGGTGGGCGACCACCTGCCCGCGGAATTTCCGCCCTTGCCTCCGGGAGCGGAGAATCAGGGCGGACCGCGTCGACGCGGCGGGAACGCGCCGGCCGGCCAGCCGCCGCCAGTCCCGCCCCGGAGTTAGGAGGTAGGGCGCGGACTCCGTTCCGCGCCGAACGGCGGCGAAGGGACTCGCCGCCCTACCGAATCCGTCCCGCCTCTAGCTCCTCCCAGCGCGCGAAGGCCGTGGCGTGCTCCTTCTCCACGGTCTCCAGCCGCGCTTTCACCGTGGTGAACTTCGCCGCCTCATTCTTGTAGAGCGCGGGATCGGCCAGTTGCGCGGTGAGCTGCTCCTGCTCCTTTTCCAGCACCTCGATCTTCGCGGGCAAAGTCTCCAGCTCCTTCTGCTCCTTGCCGGACAGCTTTTTCGCGGGCTTGCCCGCTGGCTTGGATTCCGGCGGCAACTTGGCCGCGACGGGCATCGCTACGCGCGCTGCCTGCTTCTTTTTCTCATTCTGCCAGTCGGTGTAACCACCCACGTAGTCGCCGAGCCGGCCGTCACCCTCGAACACCAGCGTGCTTGTGACCACCTCATCCAGAAATTCGCGGTCGTGGCTCACGAGCAGCAGCGTGCCCTGGAACTCCACCAGCAGGTCTTCCAGCAGGTCGAGCGTCTCGGCATCGAGGTCGTTGGTCGGCTCGTCCAGCACCAGCACGTTGGCCGGCTGCGTGAACAGCCGCGCCAGCAGCAGGCGGTTGCGTTCGCCGCCGGAGAGCACCCGGGCGGGCGTGCGGGCGCGGGCGGGCTCGAAGAGAAAATCCTGCAGGTAGCTGATGACGTTCCGCGTGTGGCCCTCGATCGTCACCGTCGGGTTGCCGTTGGCGATGTTGTCGGCCACGGTCTTGTTGTCGTCGATCTGCGCGCGGAGCTGGTCGAAGTAGACGACCTCCAGGTTCGTGCCGTGCTTGAGCGAGCCCGCGGTCGGCGCCAGCTGGCCGAGCAGCAGCTTGATGAGGGTCGTCTTGCCCGCGCCGTTGGGCCCGAGAATGCCGATCTTCTCGCCGCGCTGGACGGTGAGCGACAGGTCGCGGATGACCACCTTGCCATCTGGCCAGGTGAAGCCGACATTCTCGGCCTCGATGACCTTCACGCCCGTGCGCTCGGCCTCGGAGACCTTGATGGTGGCGGTGCCCACGCGGTCGCGGCGGGCGCGGGCGGCGGCGCGCATGGCGTGGAGGGCATGGATGCGGGCGGTGGCGCGGGAGCGCTGGGCCTTCACGCCGCGGCGGATCCACTCCTCCTCCTGCGCCAGCTTCTTGTCAAAGAGCGCGCGCTGCTTCTCCTCCGCCTCGAGCACGTCCTGCTTGCGCACGAGGTAGGTGTCGTAGTCGCAGGCCCAGCCCGCCAGCCGGCCGCGGTCGAGCTCGACGATGCGCGTGGCGATCTTGCGGAGAAAGGCACGGTCGTGCGTGACGAAGAAGAGCGAGGGCTTCTTCTCCAGCAGGAAATTCTCCAGCCACTCGATCGACTCGAGGTCGAGATGGTTGGTCGGCTCGTCGAGCAGGAGCAGGTCGGGCTGGGCGGCGAGGGCGCGGGCCAGCAGGGCGCGGCGCTTGAGGCCGCCGGAAAGCTCGGAAAATTCCTTCGCCGGCGGCAGGCCGATGGCGGCGATCAGGTCCTCCACGCGCACGTCGCGCACCCAGTCCTCCTCGTGGTGGTCGTCGTTGGGCCGCAGGCCGGAGGCCACGATGTCGTGCACGCTGCCGCGCAGGTCGGTCGGCACCTCCTGGGTGAGGCGCATGTAAAGGGAGCCGGACGGACGGAACACATCGCCCGTGTCGGGCTTCATCTCGCCGGCGATGACCTTCATCAGGGTGGACTTGCCCGCGCCATTGCGCCCGAGCAGGCACACGCGTTCGCCGGTTTCGATCTGGAAGTTGATTTTTTCCAGGATCGCCGGACCCCCGAAGTGGAGGCTGACGTCGAGCAGATTGAGCAAAGCGGCCATGGGAAGGGACGAACGTAGGCCCCCGCCCCGCCGGTGCAACCCAAAGCTCGGAGGTTGATCCGGAAAATTCCTCAGCCCACAAAAAGCACAAAAGATGCAAAAAAACACCAGCGGGACCATGGCTAGGAGATTGGTCCTGCGTCTTTTGTGCTTTTTGTGGCCAATGATTGCCTTCCCGTTGACTTGACCAGCTAGCTCGGGCTGCATGCGGCCGTGAGCGCCACCGCCCAGACCCCCCTTTTACAGACCCTCCGCTGGATGGCGGCGCACGCCCGTTTTCCGGCCCAGCGCCTGCCGGACAAGGCGGAACTGCTGGTGCTGATCGCCACCGCCGCCGCCACCGAGGAGGCCGCGGCCGCCGCCAACCCGGTCAACGCGGGCCCGGTGGATCGCAACAAGAACTTCGCCGCCCAGATGCGCAACTACACGGCCCAGCGCCGTCGTGCGCACATCAACTGCGACAACAGCGCGAAGACCTAGCGTGCGGCCGGTGCTCTGACTATCACCTGACGTGCGGCTCGGCTCGCCGCCGGCCCGGACCCCACCCGTGCCTTTGATCCCGATCTGGACGATGGCTCCAGATGCTCGGGGCCGGAATGGCAGGCGGGATCCGCCGCGGCCGCCTCTCCTCTGCTATTTCTTGTCCAGGCTGTATTTGCCGGCGCCGGCGATGAACAATGCCACGTAACCGGCGAGATACAGGGCCGGCAGTTCGCCCTTCCCGTCGAGTTGGGCGTGATTCACCACGAAGAAGGCGACGCCCATCGTGAAGAGCAGAAAGAACGCCGCCCACCGCGCATACAGGCCGAGTATGAGCAAAACCGAGCACCCGACCTCGGCGAAGATGACCAGTAGAAAGCTCGGCACCTGGCCGATCCCGATCGGGTCGGCGAATGCGGTCTTGCCCCCGAGCAGCGCCATCAGCTTGCCGGATCCGTGCAGCCAGATCATCGAGAGGCCGAGGGCAACCCGGAGCACCAACAGGGCGACATCCGGGCTGGCGGAGATGAATTCAAGGCGAAGGAACTTGTTCATGGGCTTGCCTCCACGAAGCACAATTCCGCGCCGGCGGCAATTCTGCTGAAGCCGCATCCCGGCGGAGTCAGCGATACTTCTTCGTGATGCCCTCCGCCTCCGCCCGCACGAGCACCCGCAGCTTCGCCGGGGCCAGCGCCTCGGCCTGGTCGCCGAACGACAGGAGCCAGTGCGCCATCCATCCGAGCGACCACGTGTAGAGGGAAAACTCCATGCCACCGTCGCGCGCCTGCTCGGAGATGAGCGTGGCCAGGCTCTCCCGCCGCGCGCGCTCCTGGGCTTTGCGATGGAACCACACCCGCACCGGCACCGTCTGTTCCCGGGCGCTGGATTCCTCCATGTGTTGCTTGAAGGAAAATCCCTCGCGGAGCTCAAACCCCACCGGCGTCACCTCCAACCGGCGGATGCGGTCGATGCGGAAATGGCGGTAATCCTTCCGCAGCCGGCACCAGGCGACCAGATACCACGCGCCGCCATAGAAGACCACGCCCAGCGGCTCGACGTCGCGCTGCGTCTCTTCGGCGCGCGCGCGACCCTGATAACCCAGCCGCAACACCCGCCGCAGCACCACACCCTGCTGCACCGGCAGCAGCCAGCGCTGCGCCACGGCCTCGGGCGCCGCACCCCGCGAGGTCTGCCCGTAGACCAGCGTGCGCTGGATGAGCCGCTCGACATGGTCCTGCCGGTCGCGCGGCAACACGGCGCGGAGCTTGTCGAGCGCGGTCGCCATCGGCGCCTGGAGCGAGGCGTCGGTGAACTGCTTCACCAATTCCCCGCCGACAAAGAGCGACGTCGCCTCGTCGGCCGTGAACATCACCGGCGGCAGCTGGTAACCCTTGAGCAGGCTGTAGCCGACCCCCGCCTCGCCCACGATGGGCACGCCCGCTTCGCCGAGCGCGGCGACATCGCGGTAGACGGTGCGTTCGGTGATCCCGAAATGCTCCGCCAGTTCGCGGGCGCGCACCACGCGCCGCCCCTGCAGGTGCAGCACCATCGCCACAAGACGGTCGGTCCGGTTCATGGCCAGGATGTAGGCGCATCGACTGCCGTCCGACAACATCAACCGCATTGCCCCGCGCCGGTTTGGTCACGCCGGGCTTTTGATTGCGCCGTCCAGGACCGGGCGTAGGCTGCGCTTCTCCCCTCCTGTCCGGTGAATCCCTCCCCCGCCATCCACCCCGCACCGCTCACCGTCCAGGGCACTCCGGTCTTCCATGTGCGCGGCCTGACCAAGGTCTACGGCGAAGGCGCCACGCAGGTCCGCGCCCTGGCCGGGGTCGACCTGGACCTCGCGGCGGGCGAGCTGGTCGTGCTGCTCGGCCCGTCGGGTTCGGGCAAGACCACGCTGCTCAACCAGCTCGGCGGCCTCGACCTGCCGACCGCCGGGGAGCTCCGCTATCATGGCACCGACCTGACCCATGCGACCGAAACCCAGCTCACCCAGTACCGGCGCGAGTCGGTCGGCTTCGTCTTCCAGTTCTACAACCTCATCCCGAGCCTGACCGCCCGGGAAAACGTCGGCCTCATCACCGAGATCGCCTCCCACCCCATGCCCGCCGAGGAGGCGCTGGGCCTGGTCGGGTTGTCCGCGCGGCTGGACCATTTCCCCGCCCAACTTTCCGGGGGCGAACAGCAGCGCGTCGCCATCGCCCGCGCCATCGCCAAGCGCCCCGCCGTGCTCCTGTGCGATGAACCCACCGGGGCCCTCGACGTGCACACCGGCATCATCGTGCTGGAGGCGCTGGAACGCGCGAACCGCGAGCTCGGCACGCTCACCGTCATCATCACCCACAACGCCGTCATGGCCGAGATGGCCGACCGGGTGATCAACTTCTCCGACGGCCGCGTGCTGTCGGAGCGGCGCAACCAGACGCGCGCGGCGCCCGCGACGCTGCGGTGGTAGCGCCGCGTAAAGCTCCAAGCCCTCCAACCGCCAAACTCCCATGAACCCCCGACGCCCAAACACCAGCTCCGGATATTTCGATATTGGTTTCTTCTGGAGCTTCTCTGGCGCTTGGCGGTTGGAGCTTGGAGCTTTCTGTCCGTGATTTCCCACCTCGACCGCAAGCTGCTCCGCGACCTGAAGCGCCTCAAGGGCCAGGCCGGCGCAGTGTCGCTCGTCATGGCCTGCGGCCTCGCGATGCTCATCATGTCGCGCAGCCTCATTTACTCCCTTGAGTCGACGCGGTCCGAGTATTACCAGACCAACCACTTCGCCGACGTCTTTGCCTCGCTCAAGCGCGCCCCCAACCACCTCGCCGACCGGGTCCGCGCCCTGCCGGGCGTGGCGACGGTCCAGACCGACCTTGCCGTGCCGGTGACGCTCGACCTGCCCGGCATCACCGAGCCCGCCAGCGGCCTCGTGCGGTCGCTGCCTGATTTCGGCGGGCCCGAGCTCAACCGTCTCTTCCTCCGCCGCGGCCGCTGGCTCAGTCCCGGGGCGCGCGGCGAGGTCCTCGTGGGCGAGGCCTTCGCCCAGGCCAACGCGCTCAATCCCGGCGACACGTTGACGATGCTCCTGCGCGGCCGCCGGCAGACGTTCATCATCGCGGGCATCGTGCTCTCGCCGGAATACATCTTCGAGTCGCGCCCGGGCGCGGCGCTGCCCGACAACCGCACCTACGGCACCTTCTGGCTGCCCTACAAGGAGGTCGCGACCGCGTGGGACCTTTACGGCGCGTTCAACCGGCTCTCCCTCACCCTCACCCCCGGCGCCAACGAGCGCCCGGTCATTGCCGAGCTGGACCGGCTGCTCCGGCCCTACGGCGGCCTCGGTGCGTTCAGCCGCAGGGACCACCCGTCGCACATCCGCGTGACCGACGAGATCCGCGTGCTCACCATCCTCTCCTACGGCTTTCCGACCGT
Organism: Lacunisphaera sp.; assembly: GCA_046590295.1. GTDB lineage: Bacteria > Verrucomicrobiota > Verrucomicrobiia > Opitutales > Opitutaceae > Lacunisphaera. The sequence continues at coordinate 7,460 of JBKJTZ010000069.1, read as the reverse complement.
GTTCCTCAGCGTGGCCGCGTTCATGACCAACGCCGTGCTCACGCGGCTCCTGTCCCTGCAGCGCGAACAGATCGCCATCCTCAAGGCCTTCGGCTTCAGCAACCGCGCGATCGTGGTCCATTACCTGAAGTTCGCGTTCGTCATGGTGGTGAGCGGACTCACCCTCGGTCTCCTCGGCGGCGTCGTGCTCGGCCAGAAGCTGGTCATCATGTACCAGCTCTTCTACCGCTTCCCCGACCTGCACTTCCGGCTCAACGGCCACTCCGTCGGCGTGGCGCTGACCGTCGGGCTCGGCGCCGTGACGCTCGGCGTGCTCGACGCGGTGCGACGGGCGGCGCGGCTCCCGCCCGCGGAGGCCATGCGGCCCGAGCCGCCGGCGCACTTCCGGCCGGCCTTCATCGAGCGCACGGGCGTCGCGCGCCTGCTCTCGCACTCCTTCCGCATCGCCGTCCGCAACATCGAGCGCCGCCCGGCACAGGCGATGTTCACCGTCCTGGGCCTCGCCCTCGCCACCGGGCTGCTGGTCTTGCCCAACAGCTTCAAGGCCGGCATCAGCGAGGTGCTCGATTTCCAGTGGGATGTCGTCCAGCGGCAGGACCTCAACCTCGGTCTCATCGAGCCGTCGTCCGCGCGCGTGGCCCATGAGTTGGCGCAACTGCCCGGTGTCACCAGCCTGGAGCCCACGCGCTACACGGCGGTCCGCATCCATTTCCAGGGCCGCAGCCGCCAGATCGGCCTGCGCAGCCTGCTGATCGGGGGGATCCACAGCCGCGCGGTGGACGCGGCCGGCCGCGAGCTCACACCGCCGACCGACGGCATCATCCTTTCCGCCAAGCTCGCCCAGGTCCTCGGGGCGAAGGTGGGCGACACGGTCATCCTTGAGGCGCTGGAGGGCCGCCGCCCGGTGCAGGCGGTGCACCTCAGTGCCCTGGCCGAGGATTTCACCGGTATCGCCGCCTACATGGAACTGCACGCCATCAACCGCTTCCTCGGTGAGGGCGATGTCATCACCGGCGCGAGCATCGGACTCGACATGGCGAAGCGCGCCGACTTTCTCGCCGCGTTGCGCGAGATCCCCCGGGTCAGCACCGTGGCCATCAAGGAGACGATGCGCCAGAGCTTCCGCGAGACGACGGCCCAGAGCATGGGGCTGCTGCAGAGCATCTACCTGACGTTCGCCGTCATCGTCGCCTTCGGGGTCATTTACAACAACGCCCGCATCTCGCTGGCCGAGCGCGCGCGCGAGCTGGCCACGCTGCGGGTCATCGGCATGACGCGCCGCGAAGTCGGGGCCGTGCTGGTGGTTGAACTGGTCATGCTGGCGCTCCTCGCCGTGCCGCTCGGGCTGCTGCTGGGCACCGGGCTGACGACGGTCATCATCGGCTCGGTCAACACCGAGACCATCCGCCTGCCGCTCGTCTTCACCACCCATACCTATGCCTTCGCCGTCGTGATCGTCCTGGTCGCCTCCACCCTCTCGGCCCTGGTCGTCCTGCGCAAACTCAACCAGCTCGACCTCATTGCGGCTCTGAAAGCACCGGAATGAAACCAACCTGACTGGAACCACCAACTAACCCTGATGAGCACCAATTCCCTAAACCCGAAAGTAACCATGGATTGCACGGACGGACACCGATACTTCATTGTTTCTCCGGACCATCCGTGCTCATCCGTGAAATCCGTAGTTAAAAACCTTGTTCTGAATCAGGGTCTCCTCGTGTTCATTAGTGGTTAACCTCTTTTCTTCATGACGTCCTCCGCTCCCACCCGTCGCCGCTGGCTGCCTTACACAGCCGGCGCGCTGCTGCTCGTCCTCCTCGCCCTCGGCCTGCGCCCGCGACCGGCCCCCGTCGAAACCGCGCGCGCCGTCACCGGCCCGCTCCGCGCCACTGTCAGCGAGGAGGGCAAGACTCGCATCAAGCAGCGGTACATCGTCTCGTCGCCCGTCACCGGCCAGCTGCGCCGCGTGCCTTTCAAACCCGGCGCCGAGATCGCCGCCGGCGACGTCGTCGCCGTCATCGAACCGATGGCCGCCTCGCCCCTCGATCCGCGCAGCCGCGCGCTCGCCGAGGCGCGGCGCGACGCCGCCGCCGCCACCCTGGAAAAATCGCAGGCCGCTCGCGCCCTCTCCACCAACGAGGTGAAACGCGCCCAGGTGATATTTGATTCCGGGACCCTTTCACCCTCGGACCTCGATGCGGTGAAGCTGCGGGAGACCGCCGCCGACCGCGAGGTCATCGCCGCGGAAGGCGCGCTGCGCGCGGCTACGGCCGAGCTGGCGGTCAACCGTCCGCCAGAGACGCCGGCGCTGATCGAGGTGCGCGCGCCCGTCGCCGGCCGCGTGCTGCATGTATTCCAGGAAAGCGAGCGCCCCGTCGCCGCGGGCACGCCGATGCTCGATGTCGGCGACCCCGCCGACCTGGAGGTTGTCATCGAGCTGCTTTCGCGTGACGGCGCCGCGCTCACGCCCGGCACGCGCGTGGAACTGGAGCAATGGGGCGGCCCGACGCCGCTCCAGGCGCGCGTGCGGCTGGTCGAGCCCGCGGCTTTCACCAAGATTTCCGCCCTCGGCGTGGAGGAGCAGCGCGTCAATGTCGTGGCCGACATCACGACGCCCCTGGCCGAGCGGGCGACCCTCGGGGACAACTTCCGTGTCGAAGCCCGCGTCATCGTGTGGGAAAACCTGTCGGTGCTGAAGGTGCCCGTGTCGGCGCTGTTTCGCCGTGGCTCCGCGTGGTCGGCCTTTGTCGTGCGCCAGGGCCGGGCGACCCTTGTGCCCGTCGAAGCCGGCCGCTCCAGTGGCACCGAGACCCAGGTGCTCGGCGGCCTGCAGGAAGGCGACGAAGTCATCCTCTACCCCGGCGACCGCGTGCAGGACGGCGACCGCGTGCAACCGGTGAAGCTGTGAAGTATGAATGCATTTGAATTGCCACGAAAAACACAAGAACCCGTCGGCGAATGAAACCAGCAAGGCGCCTATAGGCGCTCGCGGAATATGGGTCTGCCAGAGAGACCATTTTGTGCTTTTTGTGGCAAAAATGCCTTGGGTCCCGGCGGTCCGGCAAAGATTTGACCAGCCGGCAAAACCACGCATCCTCGTCTCGTCATGAAAAACACCGGCTTTACCTACTGGCAGGACGGCAATGACTGGATCGGCTATCTCGACGAGTTTCCCGACTACCAGACACAGGGCACCAGCCTGGAGGACTTGAGAGCTCACTTGGCGGATCTGCACAAGGACCTGACCTCCGGCGTGATTCCGAACGTGCGCCGGCATGCCCAACTTGAACTGGCGTGAAACGGCGCGACCTGGTCCGCAAGATTGAGGACGCGGGTGCGGTGTTCATCCGGCATGGCGGCAAACACGATTGGTATCAAAATCCCAAGACCAAGGTCGCCCAACCTGTTCCGCGACACACTGAGATCAACGAGATGCTGGCCCGCAGCATCATTCGGAAGCTGGGTTAAGCCTGCGCCCGCGTGCAGCCGATGAAGCTGTGAGCTTGAAACGCTAATTTGCCATCCTGCATCAGCCGCCGCAGAGCTGCAATTACGCCAACAACAAGGAAGTCGGCGACTTCTTCCGGAAGATCATGGAGAAGGGCAAGACCGAGGACTGGCGCAAGGTGCTCAAGGAGGCCACCGGCGAGGAACTCTCCACGCGCGCCATGGTGGCATACTACGCCCCGCTGATGACGTGGCTGCAGGAACAGAACAAGGGCCGACCGATCGGCTGGGAATAAGTCTCTAGACGCGGATCCGGCTTCATGCTGTGATTATACCACTGGAGCCACGACGACCTCGGCGTGGAAGGGCAACGCGGGCGAGCTCGCCCGCTCTCCAGCCAGCATAGGTTTCTCATTTTGCCCGCCCCACCCATTAGCCATTCAAATCCAATTTACGCAACCTCCGTGGGTTATCTAATACCGCCAGCCCTTCCCATCCTCTCGAAATGGCAAGATATGCGTACTTTCCGGCAAGCGCAGCCTTTACGAGTCAGGCCGGATGGGACATAGTCAGGGGATGGTCAGTCCCAACATCCCCGGGCCTGTGGATACCGCTAACTCCATCGGCGAAACCCCCACCATCCCTGACGTAGTCATCCGCCTTGCCGGCGATTCCCAAGACGGCATCCAGGCGATCGGCGGATTTCTCGCCCGCCTCGCGGGCCGTTCCGCGCAGGAGGTCATGACCTACATGACCATCCCGTCGACCATCTCCGGCGGTCCGTCGATCTTCCAGGTCCGCATGGGTTCGGGCGAGATCCTCTCGGCCGGCGACCGTGCCGACGTGCTCGTGGCCTTCTACCAGCACAGTTACGAGAGCCACCGCGCCGCGCTGCGCCCGGGCGGCGTGCTCCTCTACGACTCCGACCATGTGACGCCCAATCCCGACGACAAGGAAATCACCGCGGTCGGCGTGCCCATGACCTCCTCCACTGTCGAGGCCGTCGGCGGCTCGTCGAAGGAGAAGGGGAAGAACATCTACGTGCTCGGCCTGCTCTCGCGCATGTTCGACCTCGAAGTGCCGAAGCTCACGCAGCTCATCAAGGAACGCTTCGGCGGCAAGAGCGAGGATATCGTCCGCAACGCCCTTCTCGCCTTTGACGCCGGCTATGCCTACCCCGCCGAGAATCTCCGCCAGTGCCTTTTCCGCCTGGAGAAATCCGAAGTGGTCGCGGGTGCCCGCCCGCAGGTGACCACCGACGGCAACACCGCCCTCAGCCTGGGCCTGCTCGCCGCGGGCGTGCGCTACGGCGCCGGTTACCCGATCACGCCCTGGTCCTCCATCATGGAGACGCTCCGCACCGAGCTGCCGAAATACGGCGGCATCTTCGTGCAGACCGAGGACGAGATCGCCGCCATCTCCACGGCCCTCGGCTTCGCCTACAGCGGTCACCTCGCCATCACCGGCAGTTCCGGCCCGGGCCTTTCCCTCAAGATGGAGGCCCTTGGGTGGGCCACCATGGCCGAGTTGCCCCTCATCGTCGTCAACGTCCAGCGGGGCGGCCCGTCTACCGGCATGCCGACCAACATCGAGCAGAGCGACCTGCTGCAGGGCATCTACGGCAGCCATGGCGACGCCCCGCGTGTCGTTCTCGGGCCCAAGAACGTCGAGGACTGCTTCTACATCGCGATGGAGGCCGCGCGCATCGCCCGTGAATACAGCACACCCGTCATCATCCTCACCGACCAGGCCATTGCGACCCGCATCGAGGCCTTCGACGAGCCCGAGCTCGCCAACCTCATGGTCCAGATCAAGCCCGATCTCTCTCCGCGCGATGCCGCGTACAAGGCCTACCCGCTCGACCGCACCACCCGCCACGCGCCCCCGGGTGCAGTCATGGGCTCCGGCAAGTACCCGACGGTCACCGGCCTGGAGCACGACGAACTCGGCCATCCGACCGCCAATCCCGCCCTGCACATGCAGATGACGGCCAAGCGCCGCGAGAAGATCAAGGCCATCGCCGCGACCCTGCCCCCGCCGGAGTTCGCCGGGGATGAGTCTGGCGACGTGCTGCTCATCGGCTGGGGCTGCACCTACGGCCCGATCCGCGAGGCGATGGGCCGCCTGCGCACCGCCGGCGCCAAGGCCGCCCACATGCAGATCCGCCACCTGCATCCGCTGGCTCCGGGCCTCGAAAAGACCTTCGCCCGCTTCAAGCATATCCTCGTCGTCGAGATCAACGACGAGGGCATCTACGGTTTCGGCCAGTTGGCCACCCTCCTGCGGGCGCGCTACTGCAATCCCGCCATCGGGAGCATCACCAAGACCGACGGCCTCACCTACAAGGTCAGCGAGATCGTCGAGCGCGTCGCCCAGAAGATCGGCCTGGCCGACACCACCGTCGGGATGCGCAAGCAGAGCATCCTCGCCCCCCTCACCCGCCTCTGATGACCCATCGTTCTCATTCCCCCGCTCTTTCTCGTTCTCTCCCAGAGAAGGAGAATGAGAACGAGTAAGAGAACGAGCCCCCGCTTCCCGTCCCTTTCACCGTCACTTTCACTCCGCCCCCTCCCTCCATGTCCTCCACCGCCCTCGCCACCCCGCCCCCCGCGCCCGGCGCCACCCTCACGAAGAAAGCCCTCATCGCCGACCATCCGACGTGGTGCCCCGGCTGCGGCGACTTCGCCGTGCTGGCCTCCTTCTACAAGGTCCTGGAAAAGCTCAACTACCCGCAGGAGAAGATCGTCACCTTCGCCGGCATCGGCTGCTCCTCGCGCTTCCCGTATTTCGTGAATACGCACGGCGGCCACTTCATCCACGGACGCGCCGTGCCCCTCGCTTCGGGCGTCTCGCTCGCGCGGCCCGACTTGCACGTGTTCCTTTTCGGCGGCGATGGCGATGCGTTTTCCATCGGCGGAAATCACCTCGAACACGGCGCGCGCAAGAACATCAATCTGACCTACGTCATCATGGACAACTTCGTCTATGGCCTGACGAAAAAGCAGACCTCGCCCACCTCGCCCATCGGCTTCAAGAGTAAGACCGACCCCACCGGCGCGATCGACCACCCGGTTAATCCGATGAAAAAACTCATCTGCGCCGGAGCCACCTTCGTCGCGCGCACCCACGCCAGCCAGGTCAACCATATGATCCAGATGATCGAGCGCGCCATGGATCACCAGGGCTTCAGCGTCATCGAATGTTTATCTGAGTGTGTAGAATTTTTCCCCGGCGCCTTCGATCCGGCTAATCCGCGCAAAGGCGGCGCCTTCGCCGTTATCGACGAAAAGAAATATGACAACACTCCCGAGGACGAGCTCCGCCACGACGTCACCGACGAGCTAGCCGCCTACAAGCTGGCGCAGCTACCCTTCCCCGGAGTCTTCGGCGTCTTCTACCAAAACGATCGGCCAACCAAGAACGCGTTGGAGAAGAAGTGGATTGATTCGACGCGAGAGAAGCTCGGGAATCCGAGCGACCTCGCGTTGCTGCAGAAGACGTTCGACCGCATGAAGTAAGCTGGCACAGCTAAGTTAGCACTTCGACGGCCGTGATGAGTGCCGATCCGCTGTTCGAGCACTACAAACGCGCGCGAAACAAGCTTCGCCGATACGAACCGGATAGCTTCATCGGGCATGCAATCGGCGCCCTTCATTTCGCCGATGTCAAAGGCATCGAAGCGTTAAGCAAGTACCAGCCTTGGAACCTCCTGCTGGCAATAAAATGGGCCTTGCAGGAAGCAGATGCACTTTCTCATCGCCGACGCCCTGCGACGATGAGTGACGTCCACGGTGTGTTGAATATTCTATACGACCTCGAAGGCGCAGCGCGGATGCCCAGCGATTACGCACACGTCAATCTGTTCATGCGGCATCTCGCGTTTCCGCAGTTTTCACTGCAACGCGACTACTGGGAGAAGCTGGCGGCCGATGGAGGCAAGCGGATCTAGTGCGGTTGGGTGACGGATAAATTCGGGATGCCGTGGCAGGTCATGCCTAGCAAGGTGTGGGATT
>JBKJTZ010000042.1:0-29973 GCA_046590295.1 Lacunisphaera sp. | reverse complement strand
CAGCGGCGACTCGCTCACCCGCATCAGCCAGCGCTACTATGGCAGCGCCAGCCGCTGGCCCGAGATCTACAGCGCCAACCGCGACAAGATCGGGACCGACGGCATCCTCCGCGTCGGCGTCGAGCTGCGGATCCCGTAGGCGCGCTTTCATGGCGGAACCCGGGCCCCGTCCGGGCCGGGCACCAACGCAAGGCGATCCAAATGACCGCGCGTACCGGGCGCCATTATGTCAACCAATAGTATACTAAGGGATCGGGTTCACCGCCTCCCCCCCCCGGCCGCGCAAACCTTTAGTATACTATTAGTTGACAAGCACGCGGCTCCTTCAAAACGCCCCGACGATCACCGCGAGCGAGACGAACGACGCCAGGACGCTGAGGGCGATGGTGCCGGAGGCCAGCGCCTCGTCGCCCTTCAGCTCCACCGCCATGGTGTAGGAAACGATGGCCGTGGGGCACGCCAGCAAAATGAGCAGCACCTTCATCTCTGTCACCCCCAGCCCCAGCATCCGCCCCACGCCCCAGCCGAGCAGCGGCGCGAGCATGGTTTTGAGCAGGGCCGACGCGAGCGACACCCGCCACCGGGCCCCGAGTTTCACCGTGACGAGCGAGCCACCCACCCCGAGCAGGCCCAGCGGCAGCGCCATCTCGCCGAGCGCGGTGAACGTCCGCGCGAGCGCCGACGGCAGGGTCCAGCCCGCGAGGGCGAAGCCCATGCCGGCAAACGTCGCCACCAGCGGTGGCGTGGTGGCAAGCTGCCGCAGCAGGGGCTTCACCATCGCCCACCCCGCCGTGTGCTGGCTGAGCAGGAGCACGAACACTGCGGCCGTGTTGTAGAACACCATCATCGGCGCGACCGTCAGGATCGCCGCCATGCGCACCGACACGCCCCAGGCCACCGGCGTGTCGGGCAGCGAGTAGATGATCGGCAGGCCGACGAAAGCCAGGTTGCCACGGAATCCGCCCTGCACAAAGGTCCCGGCCGCCGACCCGGGCACGTGGAGCAACCACGCGGCCAGGTAGCCCGCCGCCATCACCAACCCGGTGGCGAGCAGCATCGCGGTGAGCATGGGGCCCGCCCCGCCGGCCTGATGAAAGGAATGGACCAGCTGGGAGAAAAGCAGCGCGGGCAGGCCCACCCAGTAGGTGAGGCGGTTGGCTTCCTTCAGGAAGTTTTCCGTGACAAACGCCGTCCGCTGCAGCACCGCCCCGAGCGCAATCATCAAAAAGGCCGGCGCAAGCACGTTCAGGATCTGCATGCCGGCCAAGACTTGGTGGCGTCCGGGCGCACGGCGAGTCCGTTTTGGCATCGCCTCCCCGGGAGGGAAATGTTGCGGTCGGTCCATGTCCGCACACTCCATCGCATTCATCGGCACCGGCGTCATGGGCCGCAGCATGGCGGGTCACCTGCTCAAGGCCGGCCACACCCTGCACGTCTTCAACCGCACCAAGGACAAGGCGCAGGCCCTGCTCGACGGCGGCGCGCACTGGCACGACACGCCCGGCGCCGCGGCGGCGCAGGCTGATTTTGTCATCACCATCGTGGGTTTCCCTGTCGACGTGGAGGCCACCTACTTCGGCCCGGAAGGCGTGCTCGCCCACGCGCGGCCCGGGGCGGTGCTCATCGACATGACGACGTCGAGCCCGTTGCTCGCGCGCCGCATCGCCGAGGCCGCCACAACAAAAGGGCTCGCGTCGCTCGATGCCCCGGTCTCCGGCGGTGATGTCGGCGCCCGCGAGGCGCGGCTGGTCATCATGGTCGGCGGCGCTGCGGTGGCGTTCGCAAAAGCCAAACCTCTTCTCGAGACCATGGGCAAGAACATCCTCCTCCAGGGCGGACCCGGCGCGGGCCAGCATTGCAAGCTGGCCAACCAGATCTCCATCGCTTCGATCATGATGTCGTGGTGCGAGGCGCTGATCTACGCGCAGAAGGCCGGGCTCGACCCGGCGCGGGTCATCGAGAGCATCGGCGGCGGCGCCGCCGCCAGCTGGTCGCTCAGCAACCTGGCGCCACGTGCGCTCAAGGGTGACTTCGCCCCGGGTTTCTACGTGAAGCATTTCCAGAAAGACATGCGGCTCGGGCTCGAGTCCGCGGCCGAGCTGAAGCTCGACCTGCCCGGGCTGGCCCAGGCCAAGAAACTCTACGACGAGGTCGAGCGGCGCGGCTGGTCCGATTCCGGCACGCAGGTGCTGCTGCGGCTGTATGCGGGGATGTAGGGCGGGAACACCGGTCCCGCCCCGGCGCGGAGCCGGCTCAGTGTGACTCTTCCTCGCCCTCACCCGTGCGGATGGGCTTGATCGCGGCGCCGAAGAAGACCGCGTTGAAGAACAGACGGTTCCCACCGTACCAGCTGCCGCGGAAATTCGGGTCGTCGGGCATCGCGATCACCACCCCGCGCCCGGTTTTCAGGGCGACCACGGCGGCCGAGTCGGCAATCTTGGCGACATTCTCCGGCGAGGCGAAACCGCTTTGCAGCGGCTTGCTCGTGTAGACCACGGGCGTCTCATAGGCGGACTTCGCCGGCCGGAGGATGATGGTGTTCTTCCGGAAGATCGAGAGGCGGTCATCGGGGAAACCGAAGCCGAGCGGATGCGTGATATCGACCGACCCGGCGAAAATGGCGCCGGTCACCAGTTTTGTCGCCTCGTGGTCCGTACCGCTGGCGTAGGGGCGGCGGGCGGCGGGTTTGTCACCGGTTTCCTCCGCCGCCACGGTGCGGGTGCGACCGCCGGCGGTGGGGACGGAGGCCGCGGGCTTGGAGGCAAATTCCAATGCCGCGATTTCTTTCTTCGCCGCCCACTCCGCCGCACGGCCCATGACGACCAACGTGCCGCCTTCGCGCACCCAGCGCTTGAGCGAGGCCACGGTCGTGTCCGTCAGCGTGTCAAAGGAACCGTCGGTCAAGACGATGGTGGTGTAGCGGCCGAGCTCGGTGCGGTTCATCACCGCCTGGTCAAGCAGCGTGGGCGTCAGGCCGACCCGCTGGTCGAGCACGTGCCAGGCCGCGCCGAGGTCATGCGGGTCCACCCCATCGCCGGTGATCAGCGCGACCACAGGCTTGGCGAGCGTGACAAACGACTCGCTGCCGAAGTCCACGCCGGCCGGCGTGAGCCCGGTGCTAAAGCCATAGACCGCGACCGCATCCTCGCGGACCATGGTGTCGATGAGCGCGGCGATCTCCTGCTTGCGGGCCGCCTGCAACCCGACCGGCACGAGCACCGCCCCGTAGCCGAAGGCCGCCCGGGTGCCATCGGCGGCGACGGCCTCCAGCGGCGAGGTGAGGCCCTTCACCATCAGCCCCGCCTGCTGCAGGCGGAACAGTGCCCGCGGCGCGTAATAGCCGTTCCAATTGAACAGATAGGCGTAGTCACTGTGGCCGCCCACGAGCCGGCCCGCGGGAAAAACCGGCAGCCCGACCGGGGCACCCGCCGCGGGCGCCGTCTCCAGTTCCGCATAGGGCAGGTTGTAAGCCAGCGGCAGTGTCCACGCCGAGACATCATAGAAGACCGGATCCTTGAACTCCATCCGTCGGACAAACATCTCGCTGAGCAGACGGTACTGCGGCTGCGCGGTGAGGGCGACCCAGGCGGCGCCAGGCTTGAAGCTCCGGCCGGCAATCGTGACCTCCTGCAGCAACGGCCGGACCTCGACCTGGTGGCGGGCCAGCAGTTCGAGGAACGCCGCGGCGCGGGCGGGATCGCCGTCGTCGCCGAAGACATAAGCCTTCACCCGGCCCGACCGGGCCAGCTCGAGGGACTGCGCGGTGTATTCCTTTTGCAGCACCAAAAGCTCCGGCCGGAGCGCCTGGGCCGCCTCGAGGGAGCTGAAGGAGGTGATGACCTGGTTGCGGATCGCAAAGGCGAACGTGAGGGTGCCGTGCTCGCTCTCCAGGGCATGGCCGCGCGAACTGGCCTGCTCGAAGAGGATGCCGATGGTGCCGTGGATGTCCGGGTAGGTGGATCCCTTGCCGGGATAGAAGTCGTCGTACCCCTGCTCGTTGAAGTAGAGGAGGCCCCGGGCGTCGAGCGCGCGGGCATGGAAGGCGGCCACCTTGCGGTGCAGTTCATAAACCGCGGCCGGGGCGCCGGGCTGGTTGCGGGTCTCGACCCCGGGCTGGAAGAACAGGGTCTTGCCCGAGCCCATCTCATGGTGGTCCGTGAGGAGGTTGGGGCGCCAAAGGTGGAACAGCGCGGCCCGCGCCTGCGCCTCGGGATGCACCAAGGGGAGCCAGTCACGGTTGGGGTCGAAGAGGTAGTGGTTGTAACGGCCGCGCGGCCACGCCTCGTTGTGCTCGCGGTCGGCCGGATCGGCGGAGGGAGCGCCGAGCGAGCGGTTGGAATTGAACCACTGGGCCGCGCGGTCGCCACCGTCGGGGTTGCGTTGCGCCTCGATGAGGATGACGGATTCGCGGAGCAGGGCCTCGACCTTCGGGCCTTGGGCCGCGGCGAGGTAATAAACGACGAGCGGCACGGCGTTCACGCCGCTGGACTCATTGCCGTGGATGCTGTAGCCGAGGTCGACGACCACGGGCATGGCGGCGGGATCGAGTACGGCGTTCTTCGCAGGATCAAGCAACGCGAGGTGGTCGGAGCGGATTTTCTCCAGGTTGCGGTGGTTGGCCGGCGAGGTGATCGTGAGGAGGACGAGGGGCTTGCGCTCGTGCGTGTAGCCCATGATCTCGAACTTCACGCGCTCGGGCGCGGCGGCGGCCACGGCGCGGAGGTAGGCGGTGTTCAGTTCGCTGCGGAGGTGCCAGTCGCCCACCTGCCAGCCGAAGAACTGTTCCGGCGTCGGCACCTTGGGATCGTAGACGGTCCCGGCGGGCAGATAGTAGTCGAGCGGCTCGGCTCGGACGACCGGCGACAACAGGAAAGTAAAAATAGCCAACAGGGGGGTGAGGCGGCGCAACATGGTAACCCCAAGTTGTCTGGTCCCGTTTCCCCGCCAACCAAAATTCATGGAGTAGAACTACGCCAACGGAGCATCCGTGAATAACCCGGCCCGGCAAACGGCCCCCGGCCAGCCCCACCCCCCCCCAGGCCCAAACGAGCAGGGCATGACACATCCACCCATTGACTCCCGCCGCGCGCCGCCGCCATCGTCCGGGAATGTCTCTCCCCGAGCAGTTTTCCGGCGTCACCGTCCACACCAAGGCCAACGTCTATTTCGACGGCAAGGTCGTCAGCCACACCGTGCTGATGCCTGACGGCGCCAAGAAGACCCTCGGGCTCATCTATCCCGGCAGCCACCACTTCGGCACCGGCGCGCCCGAGCGGATGGAGATCACCGCCGGAGCCTGCCGCGTCACGCGGGATGGCTCGACGGCGGTGCAGGACTACGTCGCCGGCACGTTTTTCGACGTGCCGGGCCAGAGCGGCTTCACCATCGAGGTGAAGAGCGGGATCTGCGAATACATCTGTTCGTTCCTCTGAGGGCGGCGGGCGGGGCCGGGCCCGCCGCCGTCGCCGCGAATCTGGCTCGCGCGGGTGCCGCCTGAGGCTAACGTGCCGCCATGCGTTTCCCTGAACCCCTGGTCGCGCTCGCCGTTCTCACCGTCGCCGGCCGGCTGGTCGCCACCGAACCCCTGCCCGACGGTCTTTATGCGGAGTTTACCACGCCGCACGGCGCGTTTGTCGCCGAACTGTTTTATCAAAAAGTCCCGCTGACCGTCGCGAACTTCACCGGCCTCGCCGAGGGCACCCTCGCACCGCGCCACGGCGCACCTTACTACACCGGCCTCAAGTGGTATCGTGTCGTCCCGGGCTTCGTCATCCAGAGTGGCAACCCGCTCGCCCCGGCCGAGGGCGACACCGGCTACAGCTTCCCCGATGAATTTTCCCCCGGCCTGCGCCACGGCGACACCGGCATCCTCTCGATGGCCAATGGCGGCCCCGACACCAACAGCGGCGAATTCTTCGTCACGCTCGGCGACTGCACCCGTTTGAACTACATGCACAGCGTCTTCGGCCGCACCATCCGCGGGCTCGAGGTGCTGCCGCAGATCAAGCCGGACGACCCCTTCTCGATCCGGATCATCCGCATCGGCACCGAGGCCCAGGCCTTCCCGGCCGACCCGGCGGCATTCTCCGCGTCGCTCAACCGCGCCGTCAAATACACCGGCGAGCCGGAGCCCGGCCCGAAGGCGCATTTCGACGATGCGCAGAAAGTGCTGCCGCAGGAGGTGCCGCGCGCGAAGAACTTCAATTACAAACTGAACAATTTCCAACGCGCGACCGGCCGCCGCCTCTTTGCCCGCGTCTATCCGGCATTCACCCCGACCGAGGAAGGAAAGACGCCCGCGGCCTTCACCCAGCAGCTCGCCCAGACGCTCGGCCTTCACCGCAACGGCGTGCTCGCCACCTACTTCGCCGGCGAGGACCAGTGGCATGTCTGGATCGGCGAGGACCTCATGCCGGAGTTCAACCCGGAAAAACTGCGGGCGTCGGAGTTGAAAAAAGAGCTCTACCAGGGCGTGAAGGCCCGGGCCGCCGTTTACACCGAGCAGGCCCGGATCATGCGCGGTCCCGACAAGCCGCTCACGCCGGCCGACCTCGCCAAGTATTCCGTCGATGCCATGCTCGACCTGCTGATCTTCCGCTTCGAACCCGCACCCAAACCATGACCAACCCCCGCCTCGCCCTCGTCCTCCTCGCCTGCGCCCTCGCGCCGTTCACCCACGCCGCCGACGGTGTCCGCGACCGGGTCGCCAACAAACTCGCCGCCGACTACCCCGCGCTGGAGAAACTTTACACCGACCTCCACCTCCATCCGGAACTCTCCCTCATGGAAGAGAAAACCGCCGCCAAGGTCGCCGCCGGCCTGCGCGCCGCCGGCTTCGATGTGACGGAGAACTTCGGCGGCTACGGCGTCGTGGGCGTGCTGAAGAATGGCCCGGGCCCCACCCTGCTCATCCGCACGGATCTCGACGGCCTGCCCGTCTTGGAGGAGACCGGCCTGCCCTACGCCAGCCGGAGCCGTGTTACGAACCTCGCCGGCCAGGAAGTCGCCACCATGCAGGCCTGCGGCCATGACATCCACATGACGGTCTTCACCGGCACGGCGCAGATGCTGTCAGCGCTGCGAGACCAATGGTCCGGCACGCTGGTGCTCATTGGCCAGCCCGCCGAGGAGATCGGCGTCGGCGCCCGCGCCATGCTCACGGCGGGCCTCTACCAGAAGTTTCCCAAGCCCGACTACGCGCTCGCCCTCCACGACAGCGCCACGCTCCCCGCCGGCACCGTCGGCACCGTCGAGGGCTACATCATGGCCAACGTGGACTCGATGGACATCACCGTCCGCGGCGTCGGCGGCCACGGCGCCTACCCGCATACGACCAAGGATCCCATCGTGCTCGCCGCGCGCATCATCGGCGCGATCCAGACGGTGGTCAGCCGCGAGACCCGGCCGGTCGATCCCGCGGTCGTCACCGTCGGCTCCATCCACGGCGGCACCAAGCACAACATCATCCCCAACGAGGTGAAGCTGCAGCTCACGTTGCGGTCCTATTCCGACCAGGTCCGCCAGCACACCATCGCGGCCATCCGGCGCATCTGTCGCGGCGAGGCCATCGCCGCCGGGATGCCCGACGACCTCATGCCCGTCGTCACGGTCCAAGAGGAGGAATTTACCCCCTCCACGTACAATGACCCCGCCCTGACCCGCCGGGTGCACGGAGCCATCGCGGCCTGGCTGGGCGCGGACAAGGTGGTGACCATCGACCCCGAGATGGGTGGTGAGGATTTCAGCCAGTTCGGCCGCACGTTGGACAAGGTGCCCCTGACGCTCTTCCGGCTCGGCGCGGTCGATCCGGCCAAGGTCGCCGAGAGCCAGCGCACCGGCGTGCCCCTGCCCTCGCTCCACTCCAGCCGCTTCGCCCCCGTGCCCGAGCCCACGATCAAGACCGGCGTGACCGCCATGACCGCCGCCGCGCTCGACTTGCTGGCCAAAAAATAGTTCATTCGCCGCGGTCCCGACCATGCCGCGTCGTTTTCTTCCCTGCCTATTTTTGCTCGCCGCCACGGCGGGCTGCTTCGCCGCCACCGCGCCCGCGTTCACCGAGTTCGATCTCTCCCGCGCCCGCGGCATGCTGCGGCTGGCCCGGGACGAGACGATCAAGTATTTCTACGATCCGGCCCGGGTGGGGCACGCATTCAGCGCCCAGTGCGACCAGGTGGACCAGGCGCTCGCCTCGGCGCGGTCCAACGGCGAAGCCCAGATGATGATCGCCCAGGTGTTTTTGGACATCGGCGACTCTCACACCCGGCTCGCGCCCCCGGCGCGGCAGGACACGGTCAATCATCACTGGAAATTCCACGCGGTCGGCCCCGACCTTTATATCAGCGAGGTCGACCGCGGCAGCGATGCGGAGAAAAAGGGCCTGCACCGCGGAGACAAGGTGCTCGCGATCGACGGGATGGCGCCGACCCGCGGCAACCGCTGGATCATGCAATATCTCCTCTACGGCCTGGCGCCCCGCGCGGGCATGCGCCTGATCGTGCAGGCCCCCGGCCAGGAGCCCCGCCAGATCGAAGTCAGCGGCGAAGTGCGCCGCGGCACCGCCGTGCGCGACCTGCAGAACGCCCAGGATTATTACCAGCTCGTGGAAGAGGCGGAGCAGGAGGACGCCCGGCGCCAGTCCCGCCTGCTCGATCTCCCGGGCGACATTCTGGTCTGGCAGCTGCGGCAATTTGACCCGGAAAAAATTTCCTCCGGACTGCGGAGATCGGGCTCCGCCAAGACGGTGATCCTCGATCTGCGCGGTAATCCCGGTGGCTATGTCCAGTCCGCCGAGGACATGCTCAACGGCCTTTTCGCCGACACCTTCGACGCCTATACCACCCATGAGCGGGCCAAGACCGAGACGACGAAGGTGCGGGGCAAGGGCGGCTTCAAGGGCCTGCTGCTGGTCTTGATCGACAACAGCTCGGCCTCCGCCTCGGAGATCTTCGCCCGGACGGTGCAGATGCGGCAGCGGGGCATTCTGCTCGGGGACCGGACCGCCGGCGCGCTCTCGACCGCCCGGTTCCATCCTCTCACCCTCGGGACCGGCGATAAGTTCACCTACTTCGGCATGAACATCACCCTGAGCAGGGTGGTCATGGCGGACGGATCAGTCATCGAGGGTCAGGGCGTCGGGCCGGACTACCAGATCCTCGCCACCCATGCCCAGCTTTACCGCGGCGAAGATCCGGTCTTGGCCAAGGCGCTGACCATCGCCGGCCGGAAAACCACGCCGGAAGAAGCGGGCCAGCTCTTCCCGCCGCTCCACTGAGCACGGTGCCAGCCGCGACGGGCGCCCTTTTCATGGACCACGCAGGGTGGACCTTGTCTCCACCAGGCGCGGCCGGGCTCTAAAGCAGTTCGGGGATGATCTTGAGCGAGCCGTCGGCCTGCGGGCGCAGGCGGTCCTTGGCCATCTCATAGGCGATCTCGCGCAGGGTGATGTCCCGGCGGTTGCTGCTGCGCAGCCGCCCGAACATCTCGTCGATGTTTTCGGTGATGATGCGCGTGACCAGCTTCTCCAGGAAAACGCGACCGGTGCCGTCCTCCGCCATCACCCGCGTGCGGAACTCCGCGTCCACGTCGGCCCGGGCCTCGACGCAGGCGGCGATGACGCCGCCGGAGTTGACGATGAAATCCGTCAGGCTGAACACGCCGCGGCGCTGCTGCAGGAAATACTCGCACACGAGGTCGGCCGGGTTGTTGGCGCCCTGGAGCACGAGCCGCGTATGGATGTGCGGCGTGTTGTGGGCGTTGAACGCGTGCGGCCGGGCGGCGGGTACCAAAATGATGCAAGGCATCTCCAGCAGGCCGTCGACGTGCTCGCCGTCGAAGCGCTGGCGCAAGGGACCGCGGTAGGCGGCGAGGCCGTCGGGGCTGCGCCGGATGGCACAGAGTTCCTCCACATCGAGGCCCTCGGGCTGGTACAGCCCGGCGTTGATGTCGGATGCGCCGACGATGCGGGCGCCGAGGGCCGCGAGCTTCTGCGCAATGGGGGCGCCGACGTTGCCAAAGCCCTGGATGATGATGCTGGAATCCTTGATGCGCACCTCGGGCACGTGCCGCTCGGTGGCGACGGCGGCGGCCAAGAGGCCGTGCGCGGTGATGGCCCACTCGTCGAGCGGGAACCCGCCCTGCGCCGGCGGCCGGCCGACGCCACCCCGACCATGGTGCGGCGCGCCGTTGTGCTCCGCGAAGGCCTCGTAGATGGTCTGCATGTCCGTCTCGTTGGTGCCCATGTCGGGCCCGGGAATGTATTCGGGGATGGTCCACAGGGCCTCGGCCACCGTGCGGATGAACTGGCGCTTCAGCTCCGGCTGGCCGGCGAAGGCGCGCGGGTCGGCGCACAGGCCGCTCTTGGCGCCGCCCAGCGGCAGCATGGCGGCGGAACTTTTCAACGTCATCGCCGCCGCCAGGCCATAGACCTCGTCGGCCGTGATATCGGGCGCGATGCGCACGCCGCCCAGGCCGCGACCCCGCACGAGGTTGTCCACGGCCACGTAACCCCACGTCGCGTCGTCGGCCGGATCGTACAGCCGGTAGATGACCGCGGGGCCAAATTCATTGGTCGCGATCTTGTAGCGATTCTCGATATCCGCGCCCCGGGCGGGTTCAGCCCGGAGGCTGCGGGGCAAAAGAGGGGTCTGCATGAGCCTTAATTTGTCCGCCGCGCCGATTTCCCCAAGGCAAAATGGCTCATTAAGCCAAAAGCATGAGCTGGCCCCGGGGCAGCGGATTACTTTCCCAAATACTTGGCAAATCGCCCTTCCTTTCCCGTCCGTCCGGATGCACTGTGGCGCCACTGTCATGCGCTCCTTCGGCATCGTCCTCCTGCTCGGCCTGATTTTGGCCTTCATCGCCTTCCAGGCCCGCACGGGCATCTTCCGCGTCCACAGCCCCAGCGACCAGCCGGCCAACAAATACATGCGGCAGATGATGGACAACCCGCAGTTCAGCACCGAGGACGCCGCCATTTTGAAGGTCCGCTACGGCACCGCCCACACCAGCCCCACCGGCCTGCGTTATCTCCGCCACGCACCCGGCACCGGCCAGCCACCGCACCGCGGCGCCGAGCTCGTCGTGCATTATGACGGCCACCTGCTTGACGGCACGAAATTCGACAGCTCGCGCGACCGCGGCACCCCCTACGTCTTCCGCGTCGGCACCGATAGTGTCATCAAGGGCTGGGACGAGGCCTTCGGAGGCATGCTGCAGGGCGAGAAGCGCACCCTGATCGTCCCCTACTGGCTCGCCTACGGCGAGGCCGGCCGCGGCAAGATCCCGTCGAAAGCCACGTTGGTGTTCGAGGTCGAGCTGCTGGAAATCCGGTAAGGCGCGGACCCCGTCATATCGTCCGTAGTCATGGCGAAAAATGATCCGCGCCAAGCGGCGGCGAAGGACTCGCCGCCCTATCCTACATCCCCACGAGGCCGCCGTTGCGCTTGAGCCATTGCTCGGCGTCGCGCCACCACGGGCAGACCTCCGCCACGCGCGCCCAGAAGCGGCCGGAGTGGTTCATTTCCCGCAGGTGCATCAGCTCGTGGTAGATGATGTAGTCGCGCACCGACTCCGGCGCCTGCACCAGCCGCCAGTTCAGCGAGATCGTGCCCCCGGCCGAGCAGGAGCCCCAGCGCGAGCGCTGGTTGCGCACCGTGACGTGCTTCATGTCCGCGCCGGTCTCGGCCGCGAGTTCCCAGGTGCGCCCCGGCAGTTCGATCTTGGCGCGGCGCGCAAACTGGGCCTCGAGCGGCGTCCGCAGGTCGCCCTCAAGGGTCGCAACGCGGAACACATCCGCCGCGAGACAGACCTTGGGTTTGGGCTCCGCCTGCGCCGAGCCGGTCGCGGGGCTGGCCGCCCGGATTTCCGTCAGCTCCCCGCGCCAGAGCACCGCCGTGCCGACCGTCCAGATTTCCGCGGCGCGCGGCTTGCGCGCGTGCCGGGCGCGGGCCCGCTCCAACCAGTCGCGGTGCGCTTCGACGAAGCGGCGGGCCTCAGTTTCCGTGCCGCGGGCCGGCACCGTCGCCACCGCCACGCCGTCCTTGCGCAGGGTCAGCCGGTAATTCCGCGCCCGCAGGCTGCGGACGAACACCAGCTCCGGCTGGGCTGCGAGGTTTGCCTGGGGCGCGCTGTTCACGCGTCCACCGCTAAGGGCCGGCGGGCGCCGACGCCAGCCGCTTGTAGAAAATCGCGCTGGCCCCAAGCCGGCCGTCGGGGTCAGCCGCGTAATCAGGAATGCCGCCGGCGGGCGAGTAGCCGAGCTGCTCGTAGAACTTCACCGCCCCGCTGGCGCCAGTGCTGGTGTCGAGAAACAGCAGGGTGCGACCGCGGGCCCGGGCTTCACTCTCGATCCGTTGCATCAGGGCCGTCCCGATGCCCCGGCCGCGCGCCGTCGCAAAGACCAGCACCTTCTGCACCTCGGCGCGGTGCCGGCCGTTGCTCCGGGTTTCAAGCGCCAGCTGGGCGCCCCCCAGCAGCCGGCCGGCCTCATCCCGCGCGGCGAACATGAGCTGGTTCCCGCCCGCGAGCTCTGTCCCGACCTTGCGCCAGTATTCCGCCACCTCGTCCCCGGACAGGGGCAAGATGAATCCGACCGAGGCGCCGTGCTCGACCGCATCGCGCAGCAGGGCGGCGAATTCCGCCGCCTGTACGGCCAGGGCTTCCGGGGTGACGGGCTCGAGGCGCATGGCGCGATCCAAGCAGGGCGCGGGCCGGCCGCCGTTCACAACGGCACCAGCTGCCAGCCGGGGGGCCGGCCCTTTTTCAGCGAGAGCCAGGCGAAGCTCGCTGGCGCGCCGCGGTTTGGCCAGGTGATGCAGCCGGGATTCAGCCAGCGCACGCCGGCCTCGTCCGTCTCGTCGCGGGGCACATGGGTGTGGCCGTGCAGCACGATGTCCACCCCGGCGGGCGGGCGGACGGGCGGGATGTGCCGCAGGTAAAACCTCAGCCCGGCCCGCTCCAGCCGCAGCTCCGACGGCCACAGATTGTGCCACTCGTTGTTGCCGATCACGACCTGCAGCGGCTTGCCGAGCCGGTGGAATTCCAGCAGCGTCGAGGCCTCGCACACGTCGCCGAGGTGCCAGATCTCGTCCGCCTCCTGCAGCCGCGACGGCAGGCTGGCCGGATACAGGTCGTGGGTGTCGGAGATGACCGCGATGCGCATCACTTGGCCGCCACGGCAGCCGGCACCGACACATACGGATCCTCCCGCAGGCCCGCGGTGCTCCGTCCGGTGAGCAGCCGCACCCAGACCCGGGCGCAGGATAACACGATCAAAACCACGAGCAGCAAAAACACCCCGGTGACGGCGGCGTTCACGTGGGCGTTGAAGATCTGCCGCGTCAGCCCCGCGGCGTCGGCCGGGGCGGCCGCGGCCAGCTTCAGCGCGAAACTGTCGGCCGCCGCGAGAAAGCCGAGGCGCGGGTTCGGGCTGAAGATGAGCATCAGGCCGGCCGACAGCGTCACGCACAACAGCCACGCGAGCGGCGCGAGCGTGACCCAGATGTAGCGCGCGCGGCCCATTTTCAGCAGGACGGTGGTGCCGAGCGCCAGCGCCAGCACGGCGAGCAGCTGGTTGGCCACGCCGAAGATCGGCCAGAGCGAGCGGATGCCGCCGAGCGGATCAATCACTCCCTGGTAAAGGAACCAGCCCCAGCCCCCGACAAAGAGCACGGTGGCGATGAAATTTCCCGCCGACGAGCGCGTGTCGCCGAACGGCCGCCAGACCTTGCCGAGCAGGTCCTGCATGAGAAAGCGCCCCACCCGGGTGCCGGCGTCAATCGCGGTGAGAATGAACAGCGCCTCGAACATGATGGCGAAGTGATACCACAGTGCCATCGCCGCGCGCCCGCCGATCACCCCGGCAAACATCTGCGCCATGCCGACGGCGAACGTCGGCGCGCCGCCGGTCCGCCCGACCATGGTCTTCTCCCCCACGCTCTCCGCCAGATGAGCCATCTCCGCCTCGGTCACAGGAAAACCGAGGGCGGTGATGCTGCTGGTCACGGCGGCCGGCGAGCCGGTCATGTTCACCGCGAAATACTCGCCCGGCTGCATCGAGCAGGCGGCGATCAGCGCCATGATGCCGACGCCCATCTCGGTGATCATCGCGCCGTAGCCGACGACCCGGATATGGCTTTCCCGCATGATCAGCTTGGGCGTGGTGCCCGACGCAATGAGCGAGTGAAACCCCGACACGGCGGCGCAGGCGATGGTGATGAAGCAGAAGGGAAAAACTCCGCCCGGTATAATTGGTCCACCGCCGCTGACGAACTGGGTGAGCGCCGGCATCTTCAGCATCGGCGCCAGCCACACGATGGCGAGGGCGAGCAGCACGACCGTGCCGATCTTCATGAAGGTGCTCAGGTAGTCGCGCGGCGCCAGCAGCAGCCAGACCGGCAGCACCGCCGCCACCACGCCGTAACCCATCAGCCACCATGCCAGCGCCGGCCGCGACAGGGTGAGCCAGGATTCCAGGGCCGTGCCGGGCAGGAACTTGCCGGCCCACACCGCGGCGAGCAGCGCCACGACACCGCCCGCGCTCACCCAGCCCAGACGGTTGGAATTGTGTCCGCCCCCGCGCAGCAGCAGGCCCATCACGACGGCGATCGGCATGGTCGCCGCGATGGTGAACAGGCCCCACGGGCTCTCGGCCAGCGCGTTGACCACCACCAGCGCCAGCACCGCGAGCAAGATGGTCATGATCGCCACCGTGCTGACGAGGGCGAGCGTGCCGGCAAACGGACCGACCTCGTCGCCCACCATCTGGCCGAGGGACTTGCCGCGCCGCCGCACCGAGCAGAACAAAATGACGCTGTCGTGCACCGCCCCGCCGAGCGTGGCGCCGACCAAAATCCAGAGCATGCCCGGCAAAAATCCGAACTGCGCCGCGAGGACCGGCCCGACCAGCGGCCCCGGCCCGGCGATGGCGGCGAAGTGGTGACCAAAAACCATCCACTTGTTGGTCTGGACAAAATCCTTCCCGTCCCCGTTGACCAAGGCGGGCGTCGCCCGCAGTTCGTCGAGCGTGAGCACCTTCGCCATGAGCCACGCCGAGTGGAAGCGCCACGCCACGGCGAAAACGCAGACCGTGGCGACCACCATCCAGAGTGCGCTGACCGGCTCGCCCCGCGACCACGCGAGCACGGCGATCGACGCCACGCCTAAAGCGACGACCAGAGTCCAGACGATGACACGCAACAGGAGGGGTAATTTCATACGAGAAGGGGTCCGGCTAGCGTTCCCAAGCAGCAGCCAAATTCCGTGCTCCGCAATGTTGAAATAGGCCTTGGGTCTTTTCCCGGGCGAGATGGACGGATCCTGCCGACCCGATTTCCTACCCGGTCACCCTGAACCCTGCGAAGGGTCCATCAGGATGCTCACCGGCCGCTTCACTCGACGCAGGTCCAGCTGGATTCTTCACCCGCCGGAGCGGGATCAGCATGACCGCATTTGGGTTATAGATGGAGTTGGAACGCGCGCGCCTCACCCCGTAATCCGCTGTGCCGCCGCCTGGGCCTTGAGGCAGAGTTCGGCGGCCTTGAAGGCGTGGGCCTGGCTCATCGCCACCTCGGTGCGGTTGAGGCAGTCGAGGATGAACTCGCCGAAGAATCTGAAACCGACCTGCCCCGCCAGGCTCAGGTGCTGCTCACCCTTGTCGTCCACCAGGTAGAGTTGGTCGCCCGCCTGGTCGCGGGCCACGTCGATGTATTTGCGCAGCTCGATGTAACCCTTCGCGCCCAAAATGACGGTGCGCCCGTCGCCCCATGTGCCAAGACCGGGCGGCGTGAACCAGTCGACCCGGAAATAATTGCTCGTGCCGTTGTTCCCGCGCAGCGAGGCCTCGCCGAAATCCTCGAACTCCGGCGTGTCCGCGTTGGCGTGGTTCGCGACCGCCGCCTGGGTGACGGTCGCATCGGTGGCGCCGCTATAGAACAAAAACTGTTCGATCTGGTGGCTGCCGATGTCGCAGAGGATGCCGCCGTATTGCGCGCGCCGGTAGAACCAGTCCGGCCGGCCGGCCTTGGGGCCGATGCGGTGCGGCCCGAGCCCGATCACCTGGACGACCTTGCCGATGGCGCCGCCGTGCACGAGGTCGCCGGCATGCATCGCGCACTCCACGTGGAGGCGTTCGCTGAAATAGACCATGTATTTGCGCCCGGTCAGAGCGACGACGCGCTTGGCCTCGGCCAGCTGGTCGAGGGTGGTGAACGGGGTCTTGTCCGTGAAATAGTCCTTCCCCGCCTGCATCACCCGGCAGCCGATCGCGCCGCGTTCGTTGGGGATGGCGGCCGCGGCCACCAGCTTCACCATCGGATCCTCGAGGATCTCGTCCAAGGTGCGCGCGACGCGGACCCGGGGAAACTTGGCCTGGAAAGCCTCGACTTTCTTCGGGTCGGCATCGCAGACCCATTTCAGCGTGGCGCCGGCCTCGATCAGGCCGTTGCACTGGCCGTAGATGTGTCCGTGCTCGAGATAGGCCGCGGCGAAGACAAACTCCCCGGGTTGGACCACCGGGCGGGATTTCCCCTGCGGCGCGTAGTTCATGCCATCGGATTTCTGGGCCATGCCCAAAAAAATCGCCGCCCCGGAACGATGGCAACGCCTTTGGTGAGCTGACAGTCCGTCATAGCCGGGCTTCAGGGCAAGCCCGCGCTCGACATCGCCCCCTCATCGCCAAAACTCGGAGGACCCCGCATGACCTCCTCCCCCCTTGGCTTTGGCCTCATCGGGGCCGGCACGATCGCCGGCTTTCACGTCCAGGCCATTGCGCAGCTCACCGGCGCCCGGTTGGTCGGCGTCGCCAGCCGCTCGGCCGGAAACGCCCACAAGGTCGCGGACCCCCACGGTGCCTTCGCCACGACCGACACCGCCGCCCTGCTCGCCCGGCCCGATCTGGACGTGGTCTGTATCACCACGCCCAGCGGCGCCCACCTGGAGCCGGCGCTCGCGGCCATCCGGGCCGGCAAGCATGTCGTGATCGAAAAACCCCTCGAGATCACCACCGCGCGGGTCGACCAGATCCTGGCCGCCGCGGACCAGGCCGGCGTGCGCGTCATCCCGATCTTTCAGGGCCGGTTCGGTGACGGCGCGCGAACCGTGAAAGCCGCGATCGAGGCCGGCCGGCTCGGCCAGCTCGTGCTGGCCAGCGCCTACGTGAAGTGGCACCGCACCGCCCGGTATTACACCGGTTACCGCGGCTCGCTCGTCCTCGACGGCGGTGGCGCGGTCATCAACCAGGCCATCCACGGCCTTGACCTGCTCCAATGGTTCGCCGGCCTGCCGGCCGAGGTGTTCGCATGGCAGACGCGCCG
The DNA here is from genome assembly GCA_046590295.1 of Lacunisphaera sp. Taxonomy (GTDB): domain Bacteria; phylum Verrucomicrobiota; class Verrucomicrobiia; order Opitutales; family Opitutaceae; genus Lacunisphaera. The sequence goes on along the minus strand of JBKJTZ010000042.1, from coordinate 12,664 downwards.
GGTCCACACCGGCATCGAGGCCGAAGACACCGCCGCCGCCACGCTGAGGTTCCCCGGCGGCGCGCTCGGGGCCTTCGAGGCGAGCACGGCGCTGTGGCCCGGCTGGTCGCGGCGGATCGAACTCTGTGGCGAGCACGGCTCGATCTCGCTCGAGGACGACCGCATCGCCCGCTGGGAATTCCGCGAGCCGCGGCCGGAGGATGAGGCCATCCGCGCCGGCGGCGCCGCCAACGCACTGGGCTCGGGTGCCAGCGACCCCAAGGCCATCAACACCGAGGGCCACCGCCGGCAGCTCCAGGACCTGGTCGACGCGCTGCGGGAGCACCGCACCCCGACCCTCGACGGCCGCGAAGGTCGCAAGGCGGTGGCATTCGTCAACGCGCTCTACGCCTCCGCCGCGGCCGGCACCCCGGTCAAATTATGAGTTCCCCCACTCCCGCCGGATCGGTGGCTTCGGATTCCGCCCGCCTGCGCGAGGCCGCCGCTCTGCCCCTGCACCGGCGTCTGCCGGTCTATCTCCGCCTCTCCGGACCGGGCTGGCTGCAGAGCGCCATCACGCTCGGCGGCGGCTCGCTTTCCGGCAGCCTATACCTCGGCGTGCTCGGCGGCTTCGGGCTGCTCTGGCTCCAGCCGCTCGCGATGATCATCGGCATCGTGATGCTCTCCGCCATCGGCTACGTCGTCGTGGCCACCGGCCGCCGGCCGCTTGCGGCCATCAGCGAATTCGTCAACCCGGTGCTCGGCTTCGGCTGGGCCGTCGCGTCGCTGCTGGCCAGCATGGTCTGGGCGATGCCGCAGTATTCGCTCTCCATCGGTGTCCTGCAGCAAAACCTGCTGCCCGGGCTGCTCGGCGCGGCTGGCCCACTCGGCGCGACCGGCGGCCGGCTGGTGCCGACGCTGCTCATCCTCGCCTTCTCCACGTGGATCACCTGGAACTACGACCGCGGCGGCCGCGGGGTGAAGATCTAAGAGACCATCCTCAAGGTCATGGTCGGCCTCATCGTGCTGTGCTTTACCGGCGTGGTCTGGCGCACCGCCGCCACCGCACCCGGTCTGGACTGGGGCCAGCTGGCCGGCGGGTTCCTGCCGGATTTCTCCCTGCTCATCCGGCCCGCCGCCGCGTTCCAGGACCTCATCGCCGCCACGCCCGCCGCGCACCACGCCTACTGGACCGACTGGATCGTCCGCAACCAGCGTGACGTCATCGTGGCCGCCGCCGCCACCGCCGTGGGCATCAACATGACGTTCCTCTTCCCCTACTCGATCATCAAGCGCGGCTGGGGCCGGGAGTTTTCCGGCCTGCTGCGCATCGACCTGGCGACGGGCATGTTCATCCCCTTCACGCTCGCGACGAGCTTCGTGGTGATCGCCGCCGCCTCGCAGTTCCACGCCGTGCCCCAGCCGGGGATTTTGCCCGGGGCGGATCCCGCCGCCCTCACCAGCCCGGCCTCACCCCGCCAGCTCGGGGAATACGCGGGCCTGCTGCGCGGACTCGGGCCCGCGGCCGCGGCCACGCCGGCCGACCAATACCTCGCCGCCACCCTCGTCACGCGCGACCCCTCGCACCTCGCCGCCGCGCTCGAGCCGCTGACCGGTTCGTTGTTTGGCCGCGTGATCTTCGGCTTCGGCGTGCTCGGCATGACGCTCTCGACCATCACGCTGCTGATGCTCATTTCGGGCATGGTCGTGTGCGAGCTGCTCGGCCGCGAGCACGGCGGATGGCCGCTGCGCCTCGGCAGCCTGCTGGCCGCCAGCGGGGCGCTGGGGCCGTTCCTCTGGAGCAAAGCCGCCTTCTGGCTCGCGGTGCCGACCTCCATCTTCGGTTTCATCTTGATGCCGATCGCCTACCTCGCCTTTTCCCTGCTGATGAACCAGCGCCGGTTGCTCGGCGACGCCATGCCCAGCGGCGGCCGCCGCGTGGCCTGGAACGGCCTCGATGCGCAGCGTGTTCCACTGGCCGTAGACGTAGGCCTTTTGCGCGGCAGGATTGAGGTCGCCGGGATAAAACCAGCCACGGCGCGCCTCGTCATAGATGCCGCCGCTCCAGGCACGCGCCGACGGATCGATCTCCATCTGGTAACCATGCACGCGACCGTTCAGGTAGTCGGGGGTGCTCAGCGCCCGGAACATGATGCCGCTGTTGCACGGGCCGACGTCCTGCTTCACCTCGCATTCGAAGATGAAGTCGCCGAAGATTTTTTTGGTCGCGAGAAAGCTGTTGGGCGAGCCGGCGGCAGTGGTGCCGACCAGGGTGTCCCCCTCGACCGTGAAAGGCGCGGTGCCATTGATCTGCTCCCAACCCGACAGGTCGCGGCCGTTGAACAGCGGCGCCCAAGGACCGGCGGCGAGGCGGCCGGCACCCAACGTCAGGGCCATGACAATCCACCACCCATTTTTCCCGGGAGTAATCATCCATTCACGCAAGGTCACGCCGCCGCCCAAGGCAAGGCGCCGCGAATCGTCCCGTCCGCACCCGGCTAAATCCGGCTAGACCCCCCCGTCGCATAGGCTAGCCTGCACCCGTGCGTCACCATCGCCCCATCGCGCTCGCGGTTTTGTCCGCCCAGGCCGGACTGTGGTTTTCCGCGGTCACGATCCAGGCGGGCGAAATCGCCGGAATCATGGCGGTGCAGGTGGCAGGCACCGTCGGCACCGGACCGGCCAGGTCTAACCGCTGGGCGGAAGTGAAGGAAGGAGCCCGCCTCTCCGCCGGAGCCACGATCATGACGGCCCCGCACTCCAGTGTCGTCCTCGTGCTCCCGAACGGCTCCACTGTGCGGCTGGACGAGAGCACCCGTCTGGGTATAACGCGGGTGGAGCAAGCGCCCTTCACCACGCCCGATCTCGTGGTCTTCGACAACCTGAAGGCCGAGCCCTCGGTCTCGCTCACCATTCTCGAACTGGAGTCTGGTGCCCTGGTGGCCCAGGTAAGAAGACTGCTGCCCGGTTCCTCTTTTGCGCTCCAGACCCCCGCCGGCCTGGCCGGCACGGCCGGCGCGGCTTTCGCCCTCGCCTATGGCGAGGCGGAGGACGGGGCAGCCTCCGCCCGCCTCGACGTCGATCATGGCAACGTGCAGTTCACGCCCGCCGGCGGCCAGATGCTCGACGTCACGCAACACCGGCAACTCGAGGTCCGCGTCCGCGTCGGCCGGACCGGAATCCAAGTGCAACATGTCCAGACCCGCATCCTGCCGACCGAGTCCATCGACCACATTGAAAGCCTGAACCAAACCGCCCGTGAGAACGTGAACCAGGTGCTGCAGCGAGCCCGGGCGATGAGTTCAGTGACCGCGCCAGCCGAGCAGCAGCCATCGCGACCCGCGCCGCCCGCGCCGCCGGAAAACACGGTGAAAGCGATTCGTCCTGCGCCACCCGCGAAGCCGGAGAGGCCGCCGCGACCCGGCGGCGGCTGAGCGCCCGGACCATCCGATTCATCCCGACCTTGGCGCGCGGCACCCGGTCCAGCACTGCCTGACGCGAGGCTGCCGCAGCCCCATTCTGCCACCAAAAGGTCAGCGGGCCCGGAGGGGTTGGTTGTCAACCAATAGTATACTAACCCTCGGGGATAGGAGCGGTTTTCAGACCTTTAGTATACTATTAGTTGACATTGACTCCGACGGCGCCCGTGTCCCTGATTTTGTCGCCTTCCTCGCGCGCGCCCGCGGGCGCTGGCTCAGGCGCGCCAGAGGACCTTGGCGCCGTCGGCGCTCTCCAGGTGGATGACCTCGGGCTCGCGGCCGTGTTGGGCCGAGTAACGCGCGGCAATTTGCGCTGCATCCTGCGCCGTGAAGGAGTCCTTGGTCAGCGCCATCACCGCCCCCCCGAAGCCGCCGCCGGTCAGGCGCGCGCCGAGGACGGCGGGGTGCGGCTCGAGCAGGTTCACCAGGCTGTCGAGCGCAGCCGTGCTGTTCTCAAACAATTGCTGCGAACTGCGGTGCGAGGCCGTCAGCAGGCGGCCGACCGTGGCGAGGTCCCCGCGCTGCAGGGCCTCAACCGTGTCGTGCACGCGGGCGTGTTCCCCGGCGATGTGCCGCGCGCGCTTCACCAGCGCGGGGGTCAGGTTCTTGGCCAGCGGGGCCAACTGTGCCGGCGTGAGGTCGGCCAGCAGGCCGACGCCCAGAGCGGCCGCGGCGTCATGGCATTCCTGGTGGCGCGTGGCGTAGAGACCGTCGATCAGGGCGTGCTTTTCCCGGGTGTTGAAGATCCACAGGTGCGCCGGCGGGAATGGGACGACGGAAAAGGCCGGTCCACGACAGTCGATGTGCACGAGGTGCCCAGCCCGACCGTGGGCGCTGGTGCCCTGGTCAAGAATGCCACAGGGCACGCCGACGTACTTGTTTTCCGCGTGGCGCCCGAGCGCGGCCAGCCGGCCCGGCTCGATCGTTGCGCCCGCGAGCGCAAGCAACGCGAGGGCCGTGGCCAGCTCAAGCGCGGCACTGCTGCTGAGCCCGGCGCCGGCCGGCAGGTCGGACATGACCAGCAGATCAAAGCCGGCCGGCCGCGGCAGGTTGAAATCACTCAGGCTGCGCCAGACGCCCAACGGATAATTGGCCCACGAGTCGGACCCGGTGATCCGCGTGCCCGGATCGGCCGGCAACTCCAACACCGCAGGACCATTCGCACTGCACAGGCGGAGGCGTCCATCCGGGTTGGCCGTGGCGGCGACCCACACGTAGCGGTCGATGGCGGCGCCGAGCACCGCGCCGCCGTTGTAGTCGGTGTGATTGCCGATGAACTCCACCCGGCCCGGCGCCCGGGCGATGACCGCAGGCGCGCACCCGTAGGTCTGCCGGAACCGGGCCTGGATTTCCTGATTGGTCGGGGTGCTCACGGATGCGAAGGAAAGTCCATTCGTCCGGCCACAGGCAAAGAAAAACGCTCGCGATGCGGACGCATCCAATGAAACCCGCTTTGCCGCATGCCGTCTGTCATGCAAGCTGTCCCGGCCCGGCCCCTTCACCCGCACGACCCCATGACCAAACCAGCCCTGTCCGTTTTCCTGCTGGCCGTCCTCCTCGCCCGCCTGCCGGCTTCCGACCGGCCCTGGCAGCATCTGACCGACCCGACCGCCGTCGAGGCGGCCGCCGGCTTCGTCACCCCCGCGCCCGAATACGGCCCGACCGTCACCTGGGGCTGGAACGGCCCGATGTCCGAGGAGGTCATCGTCCGTGACCTGGACGCGTTGCATGCGCTGGGTTTTGCCGCCGCGACCATCGAGGCGGGCTACCGGATGGACAACGCCCCTTACCTCAGCGACGGATGGTTCCGGCTGATCCGCTTCGCCGCCGGGCACGCCCGGTCCCGCGGCATGCGGCTGTGGATCATCGACGAGGGCAAATATCCCAGCGGCTTCGCCGGGGGCCGGTTCACCGCGCAACGCCCGGACCTCCGCATGCAAGGTATCGCCGTGGCTGAAAAAATTCCCGTGCCCCCCGGCGAGACTGTCATCCGCACTCCGGCGCCGGAGGTCGTCGGCATCCTGGCCGTCAACGAAGAGACGGGGGCGAGCGAGCGCCTTGCGCCGGAAGCCGGCGTTGTCCGTTTCACCGCGCCCGCCACCGGCCGCTGGCAGCTGCTCGTCGTCGACCACCAGTTCCGCACGCCCGATACGCGCGCCGTCAACGACCCGACCCAGGCCAAGACCAAGGCCAACTCCATGGGCGACCTGCTCAATCCCGCGGCGACCGACCAGTTCATCGCGTGGACGCACGAGGCTTACCGCAAGAACCTCGGCGACCTCTTCGGCTCCGTGATCCTCGGCTTCCGCGGTGACGAGCCGGACTTCGGCGACACGCCCTGGACGCCGGGCATCGTGGAGGAATTCTCGCGCCGCAAAGGCTACGACGTCACCCCCTACCTGGCTTGGTTCGCCGCGCTGCCGCCCAGCGGGACCGCCCTCCAACTCACCGACGGGCAGCAGCGCGCCAAGGCCGACTACTGGGACGTGTGGTCGGACCTGTTCGCCCGGAACTTCTTCCAACGCCAGGTGGACTGGTGCACGGCCAATGGTCTGGAATACATGACCCACCTCAATCAGGACCATGACCTTTTCTCGCACGTCCGTGCCTCGGGTGATTTCTTCAAAAACATGCGCCCGGTCCACATCCCTGGCATCGACGTCATCTGGAGCCAGATCTATCCCGGCCGCGGGCCGGCGGACTTCCCGAAGTTCGCCTCGTCCGCCGCGCACGTCTACGGCCACCCGCGCGTGTTGAGCGAGAGTTTCGCCGCGTTCCGCGACCCCGTCACGGTCGATGTCGCCCGCTGGGTGTTGAACCAACAGTTGGTGCGCGGCATCAACCTGTTTGAGTTCATGTTTTATCCCTCGTCGGCGCCCCGGGTGGACGCCGCGGGCGGCAGCCCGACCCGGCCGGCCGGCGCCGGAACCAACCCGCGCGGTTACCTGTCCGACCCGGCCTTTCCCTCGCTCGCCGCCTCCACCCACCGCGCGCAGTTTCTGCTCGCGCAGGGCCGGCCGGCCGCGGCGATCGCCGTGTATGCCCCGAGCACCAGCTTCTGGCTCGGCGACCGCGAGGCCAACGCCAGCATCATTAAAATTTCCCAGGTGCTGACCGAGGCGCAGCGCGATTTCGACTACGTGGACGAAGCCGCGCTTGCCACGGTGATGAAGCTTGAACCGGGCGCCTTCATCAATCTCAGCGGCCAGTCCTACCGCGCGGTGATCATCCCTTCGGTCACGGCCATTTCGTCCGGCGCGCTCGACCGGCTGCGCGCCTTCGCCCGGGATGGGGGCACGGTCATTTCACTGGGCCGCGAACCCACCCTCGTGACCGGAAAGAACTTTCTCACCGCCACCGGGCCCGCCAAGCTTGCTTGGGTTCTCCGCGAGCCCACCGGTGATCTGACCCCGGCCGTCTTCGCCGCACTGCCGCCACCGGCGATCCAACTCGACGAGCCGACCGGTGCGATCAAGGTCATACACCGGAAGCTCCGCGATGCCGACGTGTATTTCTTCTTTAATGAAGGACAGGAAACCCTCGCGCGCACCATGACGCTGGCCGGTGCCGGCGCCGCGCAGGTGTGGGATGCCGCGACCGGCCGGGCGTCACCAATCCCCGACGCCAAGCCCACCGGCCGCGGGATGACGGTCCCCCTGACCCTCGCGGCAGGCGAGGCGCGGTTCATCGTGATTGGCCCGGCCCTCCCCGGGAGTTCCCCATGAATCCTCTTCGCCTGCTCGTTTGGCTGGGCTTGCTCACCAGCTGCCTTTCCGCCACGGAGCCCGCGCGCTTCTTCATCACCGACCACGGGGCCAAGGCCGACGGCACCACCGTCAATACCGCCGCGATCCAGGCCGCGATTGAGGCCGCCACCCCGGCGGGCGGCACGGTGGTGATCCCGGCGGGCACCTTTCTTACCGGTTCGGTTTTCCTCAAGACCGGTGTCACCCTTCACCTGGACGCCGGCGCCGTGCTCAAGGGCACGATCAACCCCGCCGACTACCCGGACATCGCCACGCGCTGGGAAGGCGTCGAGCGGGAGTGGATCGCCGCGCTGGTCAATGCCATCGACGCGGACCGGGCCGCCATCACCGGCGAAGGCACCCTCGACGGCTCGGGCGAGGCCTGGCCTTCCAACCGCCGCCGCCAGCCGACGGCGGAGGCCGGCGGCCCGGCCGAAGGTGCGGCCAACCTTATTCCGCGCCGCGGACGCCCGCGGTTCATCGTTTTCCAGAACTGCCGCGATGTGCGGGTGGCCGGCATCCGGCTGCTCAACCAGTCTTCTTGGGGACTCACCTTCCTCTATTGCACCAATGCCCGGGCCGAGAACCTCTTGATTCGCGCCGAGCACCACATCCCCAGCTCCGACGGCATCGATATCGACTCGAGCCGGAATGTCCTCGTCACGGGCTGCGACATCGCCGTCAACGACGACTGCATTTCGATCAAGTCGGGCAAGGACGAGGACGGCCGCCGCGTCAACCGGCCGAGTGAGGACATCCTCGTGGAGAAAACGCGCTTCGGCTACGGCCACGGCGGGGTGGCCATGGGCCGCGAGACCTCCGGCGGCATCCGCCGCGTCGAGGTGCGCGACGGTGTCTTCGAGGACGACAACTGGGCCCCGGTGCGCTTCAAATCCCAGCCGAGCCGCGGCGGCGTGGTGGAGGACATCACTTATCGCAACCTGACGCTGCGCGGCACCCGACAGGCCGTGGAGTTTAATCTGGCGTGGCGCATGGTGCCACCCGGCGCCCCGCCCGCCCCCGTGTTGCCGGTCGTCCGGCGCATCCGGCTGATCAACATTATCGGCACGGTCACGAGCGCCGGCCTCATCGCAGGCCTGGCCGACAGTCCGATTAGTGACGTCACTTTCGAGGGCTGCATGCTGACCGCCCAGAAGCCGCTGGTGCTGCCGCACACCGCGAACATCGACCTGCGCGGACTCACCCTCACCGGTGTGACCGGCGAACCCGTGGTGCGGCGTTAGCGTGGTTTCACTAAGGCTGTGGCCGGGGTCGTTGACCCGGAGTCTGCTGTCCTCTCCTGGACCGGGGTCAGCGACCCCGGCTACAACCAGCAACAGGCAGCCAGCAACGGTGTCCCGACAGCGTTAGCGAGAGGGCTCCGGCCGGCGGGGTTCGCGACCGCCCGGACCGGGCGATTGCTTCAAGTAATCCGGCGGCGCATCGGGATGCGCGGGATCCATGTCCACGTAGTCGTCCACGATGAACTTCGCCAGCGCGGGCACGCCGGCCTTGATGCCGCGGACGATGTTCTTCGCCAGCAGGTAACCGCCGTAGCCGCTGAGGTGCGTCTGGTCGGCGAACGCCGTGCCGACGTTGGACCCGAGCGCGGTCCACATCTCCTTGCTCATGGCCCACTGGTCGATGAGCGGCACGTGGTGTTCCGCGGCAAATTCCCGCATGGCGCGCGCCCACGGGCCCACGGTGTCGCCGTTGCTGCGGCGCTCCATCGGCGTGACGAGCACCAGCGTGGCGCCGCGGCGTTTCGTTTCGGCGAGATAGGCCCCGAGGTAGGCCTTGAAGGTCGTGGCGGGCTCCGTGTAACTCTGCGGCCACTGGGGCTTCGAGTCGTTGTGCGCGAACTGGACCAGGAAGAAGTCGCCCGACTTCATCTGGCTCAGGACCTTGTCCAGGCGCTGTCCGGTGATGAAGCTCTTGCTCGTCTCGCCCCCTTCGGCGCTGTTGCAGACGGCGATCCCGGGCTTGAGAAATTGACAGAGCTGCGTCGGCCAGTTGCCGCCGGGCCCGCGGCGTGGATCGCCCACCGTCGAGTCACCGGCCATGAAGAGGGTCAGCACGGTTTCGTCCCGCACGATCTCCAGTGCCGCCAGGGCCGGCCGGGGGCCGTTGAACTCGATCGTAAGTTTCTCGTCCCAGTGGCGGGCCTCGGCCTCGCCGGCGAGAAACATGTGGACCGCCGGCTCGCCGGGCGCGTTCTTCGGCGGTGGGGGCTGGATCTGCGGCCGGCGGACGTTGGCGTGAAGCGTGCGCGTCCTGAAATTTCCGGCCGGAGTCCGGACATCCACCAGATGGATATGACCCGACTCGGTGCGGACGGTTGTGTCGGATTCGCCGGTGGCGTCGCCCAGCGTGACCGTCACCCGGTAATTTCCCTCCGGCACCTTCACGGAAAAGTAGAACGGCGTATCGACGCCGGGTTTGGTGCCGAGATCGTAGCCATAGCCCTTTTCGACCGAGTAGGCCTCGCTGGCCGCCACAGCCATGTAGCCCGCCGGCGCGTCACCGGCCGCGAGGCTGAACTTGAACTCCGCCATCACGGGCGGCGGCGGCGGTGGCGCCTGGTCCTCGGGCCGCTGGGCGAACAAAAACGTGGTGGCAAACAAGGACAGGGCAAGGAGGCGGGTCTGGATTTTCATGGGCGGAAAGGAAGGAGTCGGACTCATTAACCATAACACGGATGAACCCGGATAAAGACTTTGGTGGCAGGGCCGCGGAACAATCCGTGATATCCGTGCATTGGGTGGTCAAAGGGTTTGGTCCTAGTGCGATGGCGGCGTCTTGCTCGGATCGGCGAGGGTGCCCGAGTGACCGATGTCCTGCGGCAACGGGTCTCCGCCCTCGATCACGAGCGGTACGGTGAACTCGAGGGCGGCCACCGCTACATCCGGGTCGGGCGCCACGCCGGGCAGGGTCACGACGAGGCCCGCCGCCGTTACTTCCGCGGTGACCGCAACGCCATTTGCGAGCAGGCGGCCGGCACGGGGTGCCTGCTTGAGGCCCGGCAGCAGCACCTTGCCGTCGGCGGGCCAGTCCCACACGTGCACATAGAGCGTCGTGGCGCCACCCGGTCCCGACCGGAAGGTCGTACGACCCCACTCCAGCGGCTTCAGGTAGTGTCCGCCACGGGTCGCGTAGATCGCGTCGCCATTGACCTTGAGCCAGCGGCCCAAGGCGAGCAGCCGGTCGATCTCCGGCTGCGGGATCACGCCCTCGGCGGTCGGGCCGACATTGAGCAGATAGTTGCCGTCCTTGCTCGCGATGTCGGAAAGATTGCGGATGAGCTGTTGGGCCGATTTCCAGTCGAGGTCGTCAGCCCGGTAGCCCCAGGAGCGGTTGATGGTCATGTTCACCTCGAGGGCCCGCCCCAGCATGGCGCTGGCCGGGATGCGCTGCTCCGAGGTGCGAAAATCGCCGAGCACCCCACCCCCGAGCCGGCTGTTTTGAATGAGACCGGCGTGCGCCACGACCAGGTCGAAGAACGGCCGGGCGCGCTCGGGTGTCATCTGATACTCGGTGTCCCACCACAGGATGTCGGGGTGGAATTTCTCCACGAGTTCGCGGGCCTGGGGCAGCGCGATGGTGCGGAGGTAGGTGTCGAAGTCTCCCTGTTTCTGCGCCTCGTCCCAGGGCTTCGTGTTGCCCTTGCCCCCGCCCAGGTTCACCCAGTCCTGCGACTGTGAGTAATAGGTGCCGAACCTCAGGCCGTGCCGGCGCACGGCGGCGGCGAGGGGGGCGATGAGATCGCGCTTCGCCCCGGAGGCCTGCACGGCGTTCCAGTCGGAATAAGCGGTGTCATAGAGCGCAAAGCCGTCGTGGTGCTTCGCCGTGATGACGACGTATTTGATCCCCGCATCGGCCGCGAGTTGCGCCCATGCTTCTGGATCGAATTTCGCCGCAGTGAAATCCCGGGCGAAGGCCCGGTAGTCGGCGACGGGAATCTTGCCCTGGTTCATGATCCATTCGGCGCCCACGGACCGTCCCTGCCACGTGCCGGCCGGGACGGCATAGACCCCCCAGTGGATGAACAAGCCAAAGCGGGCCTCCCGGAACCACTTCATCCGGGCGTCGTGTTGTTCCGGGGTTTCCGTCCGCACCACCGCCGGCAACGCGGGCAGGCCGGCGGCGGCCGGTGCCATCAGGATCGCCGGGCTGGGCGCGTCCGCCGCCAGGATGGCGTACGGCATCAGGAATACCAAAGCGCTCGCGGGCAGATTCAATCTCATGAGGTCCGGTCAGGGTGCCGGCTATCTGTGCGCCGGGCCAGTCCGCCGGAATATTACAGTAAGGGACGGCCCTGCCCTCAGGCCGGCTCAACCGCATACGGCGTCTCGGTGGTCACGGTCGTCCGGTTGTCGAGGCGCCGGGAAAAATCGAGCGGGTCGCCCACCCCGACGGTGCCGCGTGCGACCTGGTAGGCCCAGACCTGGAAATACGTGAGGGTCGCGCCGCCAAAGATCGTGGAGAAGGCGCCGTCCACGGCGTCCTGCCCGCAGGCGATGTCGATGCGGCCGATGCGCGGCACATGGAAACGCGCGTCAGTCGTGAACCACTCGCCGCCGAGGTAGACCTCGGCGTAGGCATGGAAATCCATGTGGTTTTCCGGATCGGGAAACCCGATGTCCGGCATGTGCCCGGTCACGTAGCGCATCGGCAGATTGAACGTCCGGTTGAGCGCAACGGCCAGGTGCGCGAAGTCGCGGCACACGCCGTAGCCGCGCTGCAGCACGTCCCAGGCGGAGAGATCGGGCCGGCCGGACAGGTAGCGATACTCGATGTTGTCGTGCAGCCACTGGCTGATGGCTTGCACGCGCGGCCAGCCATGCTCGATCGTGCCGAATTTTTCCCAGGCGAAATTGGCCAGCTTGTCCGAGTCGCAATACCGGCTGGGCATCGTGTAGCGGAGAATTTCCGGCGGGAGCTCGTCGGGCGCGACCGGCGCGGTCGCGACGAGGCCGGCGTTGTCGGGCTGGGCGGCGACGGCGATGATGGCGTCGTGGCGGAGGGAATTCAGGCCCGGCGCGAGCCGCACCTGGCAGACCCGGTTGCCGTGGCTGTCGGTGAATTTCTTATAAGGGAGATTGTTGCCCAGCGTCAGCGCCTGGAAGACAACGGCGTGATGCCGGCCCAGCCGCGGCTGGAGGTTGAGCAGGAGCGAGGCGGAGCCGGTGACCTCATACGCGAGGCTGCAGCCCACGCGCACGGTCAGGTCGAATGATGGGATCGAACTAATGCGCTGGGGGGTGGAAACAACGGACACGCCCTTACCCTAGCACATCCCTGACCAACCGCACTAAGCATATCGTCGGAGCCGGAACCGTATTCGCCAACAAAAAGCCCGCGCATGTAACAACATGGCGGCATTTTCGTTGTCGTCCCCACGGGGATTGGCTGTGCCGCCGAACCGGCACAGGTGCTGCGCACTCCCGGCAGGGCCGGGCC
>JBKJTZ010000009.1:0-55285 GCA_046590295.1 Lacunisphaera sp. | reverse complement strand
TCAGGCGGTAGACGGGCCGGGTCCGCCAGTGGTATGTCCCCATACTGGCCAAGACCACGGCCAGCAGCGCCAGCAGCAATTTGCGATTGGGCATGCGGGCACGCTGACTCGTGGGGTACCGGGGTCAAGTTTTCCGCTGATCCAACGCCAAGGCCCCGGACGGCAGCCTTCGTTCTCGTTCCGCTTGGCGAAGGCTGGAGGTGCGGGGCGGAATCGAACCGCCGAATAGAGCTTTTGCAGAGCTCGGCCTTACCACTTGGCTACCGCACCGGACCAAAACGGGCCGCAACTTGGGTCAAAAAATGACGTTCCGCAAGAACTGATATTTTCGTATCCATATTCCTGTCAGGGACCGTCTTCCGGCTCGGCTTTGAGCTCGTGCAGCGGCGGAACCGTCTTCAAAGCGGGCAGGGCGAGGGCGACGATGACGGTCACAACGATTGTGCCGAGGCCCCCGCCCGCCGCGGCGGCGACCGGGCCGAACAGCGCGGCCGCCAGCCCGGCGCGAAGTTCCGAGATCTCGTTGGAGGAGCCGATGAAGAGCTGGTTGAAGGACGTCACGCGGCCGCGCAAAATATCGGGCGTCAGCATCTGCACCATGGTGTGGCGCACCACGACGCTGAAGTTGTCGCACACCCCGCTGAGGTAGAGCGCGGCCATCGACAGCCAGAAATTTGTCGAGAGGCCGAACAGCACGATGGCGGCGCCGAAACCGGCGACCGACCACAGCATGCCGATGCCGGGACGTCGTGCCGGGGGCAGGTGGGTGACGAAAAAGGCCATCGTGATGGCGCCGAGCGCGGGGGCAGCGCGCAGCCAGCCGAGCCCCGCCGGGCCGACGTGCAGGATCTTGTCGGCATAAATGGGCAGCAGCGCCACCGCGCCACCCAGCAGCACGGCGAACAGGTCCAGGGTGATGGCGGCGAGGATGGGTTTGCGTTTCCAGATGAACCGCACGCCGGCCAGCATCTCGGGCGGCGGCGTGCCGGCGGCCCGGACCACGGGCTTGACCTGCACGCCGAGCATGAGGAAGGCGAAGGTCACGGACGCGAGAAGATCCAATAGGTAGACGGGACTGTAACCGCCGAACGCCACGATCAGGCCGCCGAGCGCGGGCCCGATCACGGTGGAGAGCTCGAACGAACTGGCGCTCCACGTGACGGCGTTGCTCACGGCCTGGGTGGGAACCAGCAGGGGCACGATGGCGGCGCGGGCCGGGTTGCTGTACACCCGGGCCGTGGATTGCAGGCAGAGGATGAGGAAGATCAGCGGCAGCGCCGGGTTGTCGAAATGCAGCGTGGCGGGATCCACCTGTCGCTCAAAGACCAGCGCGATGGCGCGGAGCGCGTCGTTGGCGGCCCGGAGCAGCCCGGCATCGGGCAGGGCGGCATGGTAATGGGTCAGCAGCAGCAAGGCCCCGGAGAGCGCGGCGGAGATCCACATGGAGACCGAGACGATGCGGCGCCGGTCATGACGGTCGGCCAGCACGCCGGCGGGCAGCACGAAGGCAATGAGTGGGATAACATTGACCAAGCCGACCAGTCCGAGCGCCGTGGCCGAGTTGGTCCACCGGTAGATCTGCCAGGCGATGGCGACGCTCAGCGCCTGGCGGCCGGTGTTGAAGAGGAGGTTGCCGACCAGGTAGCGCCGGTAGCCGGCGTGGCGCATCGCGGCATAGGGATCACGGGCCGGCGCGCTCATGCCGGCGGCTGGGTCCCGCCCATTGCGGCAAAGGGGTGCACGGTGTCGTGCTGGACGATGGGCAGATAGATGCGGAAGGTGGAACCCTGGCCCGGCTTGCTGCCCACCTTCAGGTTGCCGTGGTGAGCCCGCACGATGCCGAGCACCGCAGCCAGGCCAAGTCCGCGGCCGGTAAACTTGGTGGTGAAGAACGGGTCGAATATCCGGGCGAGCACCTCGGCCGTCATGCCTGCGCCGGTGTCGGTGACCTGCAGGCAGACATAGTCGCCAGGGACAACCTCGATCATGGCGGCGGATTCCCCCGGTGCGGGCGGGCCGAGGGTGACCGCGGTGGTGGCAAGGCGAATGGTCCCGGGCGGGCCGGGGAACGCCTCGGCGGCGTTGATCACGAGATTCATGATCACCTGCCTGATTTGGGAGGCATCCGCCTCGTTCTGCGGCAGGTCGGCGGCGAGAGCAAATTCCAGCGAAGCTTTCTTCCCGATGGACATTTCCAGCAGCCGGATAGTCTCGGTGATGAGTTCGTTGAGGTTTATTCGCTCGGTCTTGAAAGAGCCCTTGCCCGCGTAGGCCAGCAGCTGGTGGCAGAGATCGGCGGCGTGACGCCCGGAAAGGATGACGCTTTCGAGCCGCTCCCGGTTGGCGTCCGACTCGCCCGCCTCCAGCCGTGCGAGGGTGGCGTTGCCAATGATGACCGTGAGCAGGTTGTTGAAATCGTGCGCGACGCCTCCGGCCATCACGCCCAAGCTCTCCAGCTTCTGGGTCTGCTGCATCTTGTGGTGCAACTTCTCGGCCACTGCCTCGGCCAGCTTGCGCTCGGTGACATCGGTGTGGGTGCCGGTAATGCGCCGCGGTTCGCCGGTGACCGGGTCCCGGGCCACGACCTTGCCGCGGTCGAGGATCCATTTCCAGTCACCGGACTTGGCTTTCAGGCGGAATTCGTGGCCAAAGTGGTCTTTGCCGGTGCGCAACTGTTCCTCACTGGCCAAAATGGCGTCCAGGTCGGCGGGATGAATCAGAGCGCGGAAACCGTCCCGGCCCGGGCCAATCTCATCCGGCTGGTAGCCCAGCATGCCGGTCCAGCGCGGACTGCGCAGGATGTGTCCGCGGGCAACGTCCCAGTCCCAAAATGCGTCCCGGCTGCCCTCAAAGACGAGTTGCAACCGCTCCTCGTTCTCCCGGATGGATCGCGCCTGGCGGGAGAGGCGGGTGAGCAGGCGGCGTTGCCAGAGAAATGCGCCCAGGGCCGCGGCGGCGACCAGCGCCGCCAGCGGCAGGTACGGCTGCAGATCGCGCCAGCGGAGCTGGCGGGGCTCCAGCTCACCGAGCCACTTTTCATGCAGGGCCTCGATCCGACGGTTAAGGTGCAGACGGTAAAGGCCGAGGTTGATGCGGGCGAGCAGCTCCTTCTGTCCGGGCTGGACGGCGAAGCAGAACTGGTAGTTGATTCCCGGCAACGCGAGTCCGCTGCGGGTGATGCGGGTCAGGCCGAGGCGCTTGATCTCGTAGTCGGAGACGAGCTGCATGCCGATCATGGCGTCGCACTCCCCGCGATCCACGGCCAGCAGGCAATCGCCCAGCGACTCAAAGGTGCGGATCTCCGCGGACCAATCCTGGGCCCGGGCATACTCGTGGGTGATGGCGTTCCTGATCACCGCGATACTGCGGCCGCGGAGGTCCGCTACCTTGTGAATTGTCGGTCCGCCGCGGCGGGCATAGAAGCCGCCGATGAGGTGCTCGAACGGCACGGAGAAATCCATCCGGCGCGCCCGTTCGTCGGAATAGGCCACGAGGCCCAGGATGTCGCCCCGGCCCTGCTGAAAATCGGCGTAGATGTCCTGCCACGGGCGCAGGTCGTTAGTCACGCGAAAGTCCTGGTCGGCCGCCACCGCCTGGATCAATTCGACCGCGAAGCCCTGCGGCTGGCCCATGTCGTCCCGGAACGAAAAGGGCGGGCTCGCATGCTCCGTCATGGCGCGCAGGACGGGGGCTTCGGCGGCCGCCAGCCGGCCGGCCTGCGCCGCACCGATCATTGCCAGCAGGCTTAGAAAAGCGCGGGTCCGGCAGGTCATCACGGCGCGGGGAATGGTTCGCTCAACCGTGGCGATCCTTGAAGGTAAGCTCGGCCACGCCGGACTTGTCCAGGCCACCGAGCCCGAGGGTGACGAGCCGGTCGAACTGCTCCTTGGTGGCGCGGCCGACGGGCAGGTTCAGCCCGCAATCCAGCCCGAGTTGGTGGGCGATGCCGGAATCCTTGGCGGCGTGCGCGCCGGAGAAAAAGCAGTCGTGCGCCCGGTTCTGCATGTCCTCGCCGTCGGTCTTGAGGACCTGCGAGTTGGCGCCGGTCTGCGCAAAGACCTCGCGGAGCATGGTGAGGTCGAGGCCGAGCGCCTGGCCGAGGCCGAGCCCCTCGGCCAGGGCCGCGGTGTTGCAATTCATGACCATGTTCACGAGCGCCTTCACCTGCGCGGCGGAGCCGGCCGGGCCGATGTAGCGCAGGTCGCCGCTGAGTTTTTCGAGCACCGGCCGCACGCGGTCAAAGATGGCGCGGTCCCCGCCGCACATCAGGTAGAGCGTGCCGTTGCGCGCCTGCGGGATGCTGGAGGCCATGCAACCCTCCAGGGAATCGGCCCCGGCGGCCCGGGCGCGGCGCTCGACCTCGACGTGCACCTTGGGCGTGAGCGTGGCGCAGTTGATGAACACCTTGCCGGTCGCGCCGGTGAGCAGGGTGTCGCCCGAGTTGGCGAAGACCTTCAGCTGGGCGGCGTCGTCGGTGACGACGGTGAAAATGAGGTCGGCGCTGGCCGTGACCTGGGCGAGGGAGGTGCAGGCCGTGGCGCCGAGCTCTGATGCGAGTTCGGCGGCGATGGGGGCGTGGGCGTCGTAGACGGCGGTGACGGCAAAGCCGCAGTCCTTGAGCCGGCGGGCCATGTTGCCGCCCATGCGGCCGGTGCCAACGAAAGCGATTTTCTGGTTCATGAGGGTTGAGAGTTTTTAACCACGGATAACACGGATGGGCACGGATGAAATCCTTCGAACCGTTGGCCACGAAAAACACGAGAACTCGGCGGCGATTGAAGCTCTCAAGGCGTCTATAGACGCGCGGAAATCATCCGATGCGAAAGTGAGCCGTGTTGTGTTTCTTGTGGCCAAACCTCCGAGGCCTGGGTCTGAATTCGTGTTCATTAGTGCTATCCGCAGGAAAATCAGCCTTTGCGGGCGAGGAAGGGGTTGTGTAGTTTCTCCTGCTTGAGCGTGGTCAACGGACCGTGCCCGCAGGCGAGCACGGTATCGGCCGGCAACGGCAGGATCTTCTGCCGGTTGTTCCGCAGCTGGAACTCGTAGTGGGCGAGGCTGCCGCCCATCGAGCTCGCAAAGATGGAGTCGCCGACAATGGCCAGCGGCCAGGCAAGGCCGGTGATGAAGAACGTGGTCTGCCCCGGCGAATGGCCCCAGGTGAACAGCGTCTTGATGGCGAGTTCCCCGAGGTGGAAATGGGCGTTTTCCTGGAAAGTCTTCGCGCCCGGACGGTCCAGTGGCTCGAGCTCGCTGCTCCAGACCTCGGCCCCGGTGGCGGCCAGGCGGTCGAGGTCCGCGATATGGTCGTCGTGGGTGTGCGTGAGGAAGATGGAGCGCAGCGTCAGGTTCTCGGCGGCGAGGGTGTCGAGGATGCCCTGGGCGCTGGCGCCGGTGTCGAAGGCGGCGGCGTGCCGGGTCTTGTCATCCCAGACGAGGTAGCTGTTGACCGTCATGTCCTCGAAGGTCGTGTTGAACATCGCGAAGCCGCGTTTGAACTGCGGCTGCTCCGGATACCATTCCTTGCGGGCGAGGCCGATCAAGGCGTTGCGTTCGAGCCCGAGGGCCGGGGCGACGGCGAGCAGGACCAGTTCGCGGATTTCGCCGCCCTGGACGGCCGCGAGGTCGGCGGCGCTGATGCCGGCCTTGGCGGCGAGGTCGGCGTCGCTGAGCTTCAGGCCCCGCTGGGCCTTGCCGATGACGTCGGTGAAATTATCTTCGAGCGGGATGCGTGGCATGAGACCATTATCCATCCCGGGTATTTTACCATTTCGCAAGCCGGCTTTGCACCGGCGGCGAGAGGGTGGCTGCTTGGGACCAATGGAGGATTGCCGGCAGCTGCGACTGGGCTAGGGTGCCCGGATGATGTCATATTACCGGCCGGGACTTTGTTTGGTGACGAGTGCCGCCTGGGCGGTGGTGGCCGCTGCCGTCGAACCGGGCGGGCTCACGACCACGGCCTCGGGACTCCAGTACGAGATCACCGAACACGGCACCGGCGCGTTACCAAAGGTCGGGGAGGTCGTGATCTACCATTATAAGGGCACGCTGGCGGACGGGACGGTCTTCGACAGCACCTATGACCGAAAAAACCCTTTCGCGTTCACGCTGGGGAAAAAGCAAGTCGTCCCGGGGGTCGAGGAAGCGTTCGCCCATTTCCGGGCGGGCGACAAGGGCACGATTATCATCCCACCCGGGCTGGCCTATGGCGGGAAGCAGCGCGGACCGATCCCGCCCAACTCGACCCTGCGGTTTGATGTCGACGTGCTGGAGATCAAGGGTCGCGGCGTCGCCGACCTGCTGCAGGAGACAATCGACTCCGCGGGCCTGGTGGCAGCCGGGGCGAAGTTTGTGCAACTCAGCGCCACAAATTTTAACGGGATGTATCTCAGCGAGTCACAACTGAACAACCTCGGTTATCGTTACCTGGCGAAGGGGAAGTTGCCCGAGGCGCTGGCGGTGTTGTCCTGGAATGTCGCGACGTTTCCCGGTTCGGGCAACGTCTACGACAGCCTCGGCGAGGCCCAGGTGAAAAACGGCGACCGCGCCTCCGCGCGGGCGAGCTATGCCAAGGCGCTGGAGCTGGATCCCGCCAACAAGAACGCCGCGAAGTTCCTGGCCGAGTTGCAGGCGACGCCGGACGAGCCGGGCGCGCTGCTCCAGATGCAGGCCCGGATGCAGCTCGGCGATGAATTCAACGCCGCATTTGAAGCGATGGACAAGGGCGTGCTGGACGCACCGGCCTTGAAGGCGAAGCTCACGACCTTCCTCGACCGCTATCCAGACGACCGGACTGCGGCCAATCTCGTGGGCAATTTCTTCTATTACATCGAGTCGATCGACCTGAAGCTCGCGGCGGTGGAGTGGCAGGCGTTCGCGACCCATCCGAACGCCCAGGTGCGCGAGGTGGCGGAGCAAAAGCTGGCGCTGGGTGAATTGCTCAAGTCGCCGCTTGAGCTCAGGTTCACCGCGGCCGACGGGCGCGCCGTGGACCTGGCGGCCTTGCGTGGCAAGGTGGTGCTCATTGATTTCTGGGCGACGTGGTGCGGGCCGTGCATCGAGGAAATTCCCAACGTCATCGCCACCTACGAGCAGTATCACGCGCAAGGTTTTGAGATCGTCGGCATTTCATTTGATCAGGCGCCCGACGCCAGCAAGCCCGCGAAACGCCAGAAGACGGCGGAGCAGGTGCTGGCTTTCGCGCGGGAACACCACATGCCCTGGCCGCAGTATTACGACGGCACCTACTGGGCCAATCCGGTCGGGAAGAAATACGGCATCCGCGGCATCCCGGCCATGTTCCTGCTCGACCGGGATGGCATGGTCGTCAGCACCAATGCCCGCGGCTCCAAGCTGGGCCCCGCGGTCAAGCGCCTGCTCGGGTTGTAGGACGGGATCGCCGCCTCCCGCCCCGACCGCCCAACTCAGGCCTTCGCGGTGAACACGGCGCGCAGCGCTGCCACCGACTCGGCCAGCTCCGCCGTGGTGGCGTTGAGCGGGGGCAGCAGCCGGATGACATTGCCGGCGGCCAGCGGGGCCAGCAGGCCCCGGTCGCGCAGCGCCGCGACGTAGGGACCGGGCTCGCCGGTCAGTTGCAGCCCGATGAGATAGCCCTGGCCGCGCACCGCGGAGAGCTGGGCGGGAAATTCTGCCGCGAGCTGGCGCAACGCCTCATGCCAGGGCAGGCTCCGCTCGCGCACCAACCGCAGCAAACCCTCCTGCTCGATCACGTCGAGCACCGCGAGCGCCGCCGCGCAGGCCAGGGGATTGCCGCCGAAGGTCGTGCCGTGCTTGCCGGGCGTGAAGAGACCCTCGTGCCGGTCGCGCACCCACATCGCCCCGATGGGAAAACCGCCGCCCAGGCCCTTGGCCATGCCGATCGCGTCGGGTACGACGTCCATGCCGTCAAAGGCGAAGAACCGGCCGGTGCGTCCGATGCCGCACTGCACTTCATCGAGGAGGAGCAGCACATTGTGCCGGTCGCAGAGGGTCCGCAGGCCGCGGAGGAACTCCGGCGTGCAGACATGAATTCCACCTTCGCCCTGGATGGTCTCGAGCAACACCGCGGCCGTCTGGCCGTCGATCAGGGCGGCGAAGCTGTCGAGGTTGTTCAGTTCCCCGAAGGCAAACCCCGGCACGAGCGGCCGGAAGCCACCCTGGATCTTTTCCTGCGGGGTGGCGCTCATGCCGCCGAAGGTGCGGCCATGGAAGGCGCTCTGCGCGCAGATGACCTTGGTGAGTTGGCCCTCCGCGCCGGATTTCGCGATGCCGTGCAGCCGGGACAGCTTGATCAGGGCCTCGTTCGCCTCGGTGCCGCTGTTGCAGAAGAACATCCGGCCCGGGCCGGCGTAACCGACCAGACGCCGGGCGAGTTCCGCCTGCCGCGGATTGCGGAACAGGTTGCTGACATGCGCGAGTTCCGCGGCCTGCGCCTGCACGGCGGCGACCCAGGCCGGATGCCCATGCCCCAGGGTGTTGACCGCGATGCCCGACGTGAAATCGAGGAAGGACTTCCCGGTGTCGTCCCAGACGCGGGCGCCGCGGCCGCGGACCAGGGTCAGCGGGGCGCGGTTGTAATTCCGCAGGCTGTAGGCTTCGTAGAGTTCGTCCGCCTGGCCGGCGGGAAGGGTGGGTGGGTGCATGAGAGAGGGTTCAACGGGAACGCGAGCGGCGTGGGGCCGGGACGGTTTGGAACGGATAAAGAGAGCCCAAGCCGAGCAGTCCGGTCAGCTCATCGAGCGCCCGCCGGCTCTCGTCGAGCAATGCCGGGTCGGCGAGATCCGCCGGGCGGAGGCTTTCGCGATAATGTTTTTTCACCCAGCGCACGAGGGTGGCATGGACCTGGTCGGTGAGGAAGATGTCCGGGGGCAGGGCGGAACGTTCCACGTCGGTCAACACCACGCGGAGCCGGAGACAGGCCGGGCCGCCGCCATTCGACATGCTTTCCTTCAGGTTGAAATAGTGCACCTCGCGCAGCGGGGTTTCCGCCCGCTGGATCAGCTCGCCGACAAATTCGTGCACCGCGGTGTTCTCCCGGCACTGGCTCGGCGCGATGAGGGCCAGGTGACCGGGCCGGACCGTGACGAGCTGGGAATTGAACAGGTAGGATCTGACGGCATCGTCGAGTGACACGCGGGTCGTGGGCACCAAGACGGGGACGAGACGGCCGCCGCGGTTCAACCGCCGGAAGCGCTGGGAGAGTTCCGCGATGACGCCGGCGGTGTCGACAAAACTCTCCTCGTGGCAAAGGAAGAGGTTCTCGTGGCCGGTGGAGATGACGTCGTTGTGGAAGACGCCCGCGTCGATGGCGGTGGGCGACTGCCGGGCCCAGACAATCTGCCGCGCCGGCAGGCCGTGCCGGCGGGCGATCGCCTCGCCCGCTTCCCGCGACTGGCGGGAGGGAAACCGGGCGGGTCGGTCGGCATCGGCCGCCGGACCCAGGGCGTGATGGCCGTAGGCAAACAGGTGCAGCCCCCGTCCGCCCGGCGTGGCGGCAAAGCGGGTATGGTTGGCCGCGCCTTCGTCCCCGCACCCGGCCGCTCCCGGCACCGGCTCGTGGACCAGAAAGCGCCGGGCGTCGTGGAAGATCGCGCGGAGGGTGCGTGTGGTCTGCGGCGGCTCGATCGCGCGGTGGAACTTGCTCACCAGATTGGCGGGCGTGAAATGCACGCGGCCGTCCGCCGTGTCGGCGCTCGGCGTGACGGTGGCGGCGTTGGCGACCCACATGCCCGAGGCGGACGTGCAGGCGGCCAACACTGCGGGAGCCTGCCGGGCGGCGGCGCCGATCACGGCGGCGTCGGTGCCGCTGAAACCGAGCGACCGCAAGGTCGCGAGGTGCGGGCGCTCATGCGGCGGCAGCACCGCCTGGGCCAGGCCGAGGTCGGCCAGCGCCTTCATCTTGGCGAGACCCTGCAGCGCGGCGGCGCGGGGATGCGAGACGGCGCCGCGGTGGCTCGTCGAGGCGACATTGCCGTGGGACAGTCCCGCGTAATTATGGGTCGGCCCGACGAGGCCGTCGAAATTCACCTCGGTGGCGGACTTCATGGGGAGATCCCGGGCGGGAGCTGCGCCGGGCGCTTGATTTCCGGCACCTCGATGGAGGCGACCGGGTAGGAGCAGTAGTCGGCTGCAAAGAATCCGCTGGGCCGGTGATTGCCGCTGGCGCCGATGCCGCCGAAGGGCGCCGCGCCGCTGGCCCCGGTGAGCTGCTGGTTCCAGTTGACGAGGCCCGCCCGGATCTCGGTGCGAAAGACATCATAGAGGTCGCGCCGGTCGCTGATCAGGCCCGCCGCCAGACCATAGCGCGTGTGGTTGGCCTCCGCCACCGCCGCGGTGAAATCGGCCACGCGGATGACCTGCAGCAGCGGCCCGAAGAATTCTTCATCATCCCGGTCGGCCACGGCGGTGACGTCGATCAGCCCGGGACGGACCAGGCCGGTTCCTTCCTTCAACTGCGCCAAGGGTGCCAGCACCACGGCACCGCGGGCGGCGAGACCGGCCTGGGCCGCGACCAGTTCGCGCGCCGCCGACGCGGAGATCACCGGCCCCATGAAGGGCTCCGGGTCGTCGGTCCATGTGCCCACGCGGATCGAGCCGATGAGACGCAGCAGGTCGTGCAGGTGCGCATCGCCCTCGGCCCCGGCGGGCAAAATCAGGCGGCGGGCACAGGTGCAACGCTGGCCGGCGGTCAGGAAGGCGGATTGGGCAACCAGCAGCGCCGCGGTGCGGGTGTCACCGGCCGACCAGACCACGAGGGGATTGTTGCCGCCCATTTCCAGGGCAAGGATCTTCTGCGGGGTCCGGCCAAACGCTTCCGCGAGCCATTGCCCGGCCCGGCCGCTGCCGGTGAAGAACACGCCGTCGATTCCTGCCTGCTGGGCCAGCGCGGTCCCGGTTTCGCGACCACCCTGCAGAAGGTTGAGGACGCCGGCGGGCAGGCCGGCGGCGTGCCAGCACCCGAGCGTGAGCTCCGCCACCGCGGGGGCGAATTCACTGGGCTTGAACACCGCGGTGTTGCCCGCCAGCAGGGCCGGCACCAGGTGCCCGTTGGGCAGGTGACCGGGAAAGTTGAAAGGACCGAAGACCGCGACCACGCCATGCGGCCGGAAACGGGTGACCGCAGGACCGCCCGTGAACTCCCCGCAGCGCTGCGCGTAGGCGGACACCGAGAGTTCCACCTTGCCCACCATGGTCTGGACCTCGGAGCGCGCCTCCCAGCGGGGCTTGCCGACCTCGCGTGAGATCGCCTCGGCGAGCGCGTCGGCCCGCCGGGTCAGCTCGCGGGCAAAGGCCCGGAGGATTTCGGTGCGTTCGGCCAGCGGCCGGCGCGACCAGGCGGGAAAAGCCTGCCGCGCGGCGGCGACGGCGGCCGCCACCTCCGGGGGGCCGGCCGCCGGGCCGGTCCACACGACCTCGCCGGTCGCGGGATTGATGGAGGAGAAAGGGTTCATGGCTTGAGCGGCACGTGCCAGACGGCGTCGCCGGGCTTGACCTGCAGCACGGCGGCCGCCGCCTGTGCCAGCACCACGCCGGCCCCCGTCTCCGTGATCAACCCGAGGCAGGCGCGGAAATCCAGCGCGCCGTTCGCCAGGAGCCGGGGTGCGCCGGCCGCGAGTTCGGGGACGATCGCCTCCACGACCGACCGGCGGGCGGCCTTGATCGTGCGCACCTCCGCGGTGGCGGCGCGCAGCTGCGGACCGGCATCGAAGATATCAACCTCATTGGTGGCCTGGAAGCCCTCCTGCCGCAGCATGGCCAGCGCGGGCTCGGTGTCGTGATGCACCCGGCCGATGATGGCCTGGACCGCGGGCGGCAGCAACGCGGCGTAAAGGGGATGCCGCGGGATCAGGTCGGCGATGAACTGCTTGTTGCCGAGGCCGCTGCGGTTGTCCGCCGCGTAGAAATCATGCTCGAAAAAATGCCGTCCGACCGCTTCCCAGAAAGGGGAGCGCCCCTGCTGGTCGGTGTAGCCCCGGAGTTCCGCGATGACCGTCGCGTCGAAACGTTCCCGAAAGGCCGCCATGAACAGGAAGCGGCCGAAGGACAGCAGCCGCCCCGCGCCACTGCGCCGGCTGTCCGCCCGCAGGAACAGCGAGCAGATCTCCGAGGGGCCGCTGTGTTCCTGCTTCAGGTGCAGCACCGCCAGATCCTTCGCGATGCCCAGCGGTGCATGCGTGAAGCGCTCCTGCCTGATTTCATAGCTATAGAATGGATCGAAGCCGCCCACCCGCGACGCGAGGCCGGACGTGCCCACCAGGTTCCCCGTAGCGGTGTCCTCGAGCACGAACAGGTAGAATTCCCCCTGCGGCTTCCGGATGCCGGCGCGGAAGGCCAGCCGGGCGTTCTCAATCCGGTCGCGGAGGAAATCCTCATTGGGCGGCAGGGTGGTGAGCGAGCCGTCGATCGAGCGGGCCAGGGCCACGAGGCCCGGCAGGTCATTTTCGCGGATGGGGCGAAGGCAGAACATGGGGAGGTGCGGCCACCTTAGGCGAACCGTCCGGAAATGCCACCAAACAAGCTTAGTCCCTAGGGCGCAATCCCACCGACGGTCGGATCCGGTCGCGTTTCTTGGCTTCCCCACCGGAACTTCACCGCAGACCGAGGGTTGACCTCGGGTTGGCGGGGCACACTATGACAACATGAAAATTTGGCGTGTTGTCCTCGGCGCGGCCGGTCTGTGGTTGGCGGGGCAAGTCGCGGCCGCTGAGGCGCCGCGCCTCACGGCCTACGAGCGCGCCCAGGGCTGGCGTTACCTCTTTGACGGAAATTCGCTCAGCGACTGGCGGGGCTACCGGCTGAACAAGATCCCGCCCAACTGGCAGGTCGTCGAGGGCTCGCTCACGAGCGGCGGCGGCGCCGCGCTGGTGACGGCGGAGGATTTCGACGACTTCGAGCTGGTGTTTGACTGGAAGGTCAGCGCCGGCGGCAGCGCCGAGGTGTATTTTCACGTGACCGAGGACGAGCTGTCACCGGGTGCGTCCGGCCCGGTCATGCAGCTGGCGGGCGACGGGGTGACGATGGCCGGCAACGGCGGCCTGAACGAGCCGTTCCGCACGGTGACCCTGCAACCGGACGTCTGGTATCGGGGGAAGATCGTGGTGTTCGGCAACCAGGTGGAATACTGGATCAGTGGCGACCAGCTGCAGAACTACCTCATCGGTTCCCCCGACTGGCGGGCGGCGGTGGCGGCGAGCGGTTTCAAATCCTTCAAGGAATACGGCCTGCTCCACAACGGCCGCATCGTGCTCGCGGGCAGTGGCGTGGTTTTCAAGAATATCAAGATCCGGGCAAAGTAAGCCGTCCGCGAAAGCCCGCCAGATCGCGAATGGTGGGCGGCGGTTTGACGTGGAGGGCCCAGTTCCAGCCGAGCCCTCCCTTGGCGGGATTCGGGCTTACTTCGGCGGGTCGATGTTGATGTTTTGTTTCGCGAAGGTGACGCCCAGCTGGCGGTCGTAATCCGCCAGGGCCTTGGCGTAGTCCGCCTGGGCAAACGCCTCCCGCACCTTGGCGAAGGAGAGGATTTCTGCTGCTGGGAGACGAAGAAGGGGCTGCTCTGGCCCGCGCGCAGGCGCTTGACCTCGGCGTCGAGCGTGGCCTGGGCGAACTCGCGCGCCTGACGGGTGGCCTGCACGCGTTTCTGGCTCGTCTCAATCTGGCCGGCGGCGTTGCCGACGCGGATGACGATGTTCTGCTCGACGCGCTGCAGGTCGGTCTCGGCCTGGCGCTCCTGGAGCTTCGCGGCGCGGTAGCGGCCGCGCTCGGTGGTGAAGGTGAGCGGCACCGACACGACGACGCCCCAGCTGTAACTGTGATAATCCTCATGGTGCAGCTGTGCCCGGCTGGTGCGCAGGTCGCGGTCACAGCCGTTGTAGCCGCCGCGGCCGAGGAGATCCACGCGGGGCAGCAGCTGGTTCCGCCTCAGCCGTGAGTTGATGCCGGCCCGATTACTTGGCCCAGAGCCGGGCGGCGGCGTAAACCAGAAAGACGGCGAACGCGCGCTTGGCGTAGAGGGCGGGGATTTTCTGGATGAAGAGCGAGCCCAGCACGGCGCCAACGGCGCCCGCCAGCGCGCAGGCCCAGAAGAGCGGCCAGTTGATCTTGCCGAGGCTGAAATTGGTCACGCTGCCGGCCAGCGAGATGGGGATGATGAGCGCCAGCGACGTGCCGACGGCGACATGGTAGTCGAGTTTGAACAGCAGCACCATGACCGGCACCATGATGACGCCGCCGCCGATGCCGAAACAGCCGCTGGCAAAACCCGCCAGGAGACCGAGCAACACATAGCCATACAGTGGATTCATGGCGGGCAAAATACGGCAGTCCGCCAGACAGGACAAGGCGGGGAGTGGTCAGGCGGTGAATCCCATCACCGCCGCCCGGCGCGGATCATCCTTCGCCGTGACCACGAAGGACACGACGGAATCCGGGCCCAGCCTGCCTCTGCTGCCCGCGGTCGGCCGGCCGCAAATGGCGTTCTCCTTCGAGTGGGGAAAGCAGGATATTCACCACCCCTGGACCGCAACGATCACTCCTCGTCGGTCGTGGTGGGCTCGGGTTGCGGTCCGATCGTGGTGATGCGTCCATTGGCGTGGGACCAACGGTAGAACAGCGGCCCGTCGGCCCGCTTGAGCGCCTTGAAGACTTCCGGGGCTTCGCGCTTCTGGAGCATGAGGTCGTGCACCCCGCTGGCGTCGCAATTGTAGACCTTGGCGTAGCCCTTGTAGAGGCGGGGTTCGCCGATGAGACGGGAGAGGCCGGTTCCCTGAATGAAGGACCGCGGTCCGGCGACAAGCGCCGACCCTACAGCTCGCTTATCCAGCACCAGAAAACTGTAAGGCAGCGACCGCAGGTCGATCCCCGCACGCTGACCGAACTTCACCCAGCCGGAATCCGCCAGCACCCCCGGCGGCGGCGCGGCAAAGAAATGGCACCAGTGGCGCTCGTTGCCGGCGGCAAGGATCCCACAGGCGGCCCGGTGCGTGCACGGGGCCACGACCGGGTGGGTGGCGGCGAGCGATTCGCGCCAGGCACCGAGCGCGCGGCTGACCTCGTGCGTACCCGGTTCGACCCAGAGGATGGTCTCGGCCCGGTCCGTCAGGGTCCGCAGTCCGGCGCGGGCGTTCTCGTCAAACTCGTTCAGCACATGGCTGAGCACGAGCACGCCGATCGGTCCGTCGCCGGTGGCCGGACCGACGGCCAGACCGGGAAACGACTGCCGGGCCTGATGCCGGGCAAATTCCATCGCGAGTGCCGAATGGTCGAACACCTGCAGGCCGGCGAAATTCGCCGGCCCGAAAAAATCCAGCACCCGCCGGCCTGCGATGCCGCTGCCGCAGCCCCAGTCGAGGATCGTCGCCCCGGGCGGCGGCGACCAACCGCGCTGCCTGAGTTCGCGCAGCACGGCGTCCCATTTCCAACCGATGCGCTCGCCGAAGGTGAAGTCGTAGCACTCGAGGTCGGTCACCGTGTGCCAGTAGGGCCCGGCGGTCTTAGCGTCGGTCAGGAAGGTTTCCCGGAGGCGGTCCAGCACCTCCCAGTCGAGCGACTCCCAGTTCATGCACCGGCCCCTTCGGCGGGGGAAAATGTGTAATATATTACGTTACACATTGGCTGGGCGGCGGGGTTCATGCGCCGAGGTCGAAATAGAGCTGCCGGGCGAGCGACTGGGTTTTCACGCCATAGAAGGCGGCGAGCTCGCGGACCTTGAGGGCGGCGGCCTCCGTGCGGGCCTCGCCGTCCCGCTTGGTGGCGGCGATCATGACGTTCTTGGCCGTGTGCTCGGTGGAGATGAACTCGAAGACCTTGGTGTCGTATCCGGCCCACTCCAGCAGCAGGGCGCGCAGGGCGTCGGTGGCGAACTCAGCATGACGCTCCGCGAAGATGCCGTGGGCGAGGGCGGGCGCGAGCACCGGCGCGGGATGCAGCTGCGGGCGCAGTTCCTGGTGGCAGCAGGGTGCCACCACGATGAGCGCGGCCCCGGCCTGCACGCCCCGGGCGATGGCGTCATCCGTCGCCGTGTTGCAGGCGTGCAGGGCGATGAGCAGGTCCAGTGCGGGCAACGTGGCCGACCCGATGGTGCCCTGGACAAAATTCAGCGACGGGCGCGCGGTGTCACGCGCCACCCGGTTGCAGAGCGTCACAAGCTCCTCGCGCGCCTCGAGGCCGCGCACCTGCGCCGGTCGCCGGGCGACGAGATTGAAGTAGTCGTGGGCGGCGAACGTCAGGTAGCCCTTGCCGCAGCCCATGTCGGCGATCTCCAGCGGCCGGTGGGTGGGCAGCCCGGCCCCGGCGGCGAGATGGCTGAGGATCTCGGTGAACTTGTGGATCTGCCGGTGCTTGTCCGCCATGCCCTCGCGGACCGATCCGGCCGGGGTCATGACACCCAGCGCCTGCATCCAGGGATCGCTGGCTTCCGTGAGCAGCCGCTGCTTGGGGCGGTCGTGCGCGGTGTCGGGCTTTTCCTCCGCGGGCGGCCCGTAGGTGAGCCGGGGTTCGCCCTTTTTGCTATATTCGAGCTGGACCAGCCGCGCCGTGGTGAACAGGTGCGCGCTGTGGAAATCCGTGCCGAAGAGCGGGGCCAGCGCGGTGAGCGCGTCCTCCCGCGGATAATTCTTGGTGATGTCCTGCCGGTCGTGCCGCCAGACAAACGAGAGGTGGGTCGTGCCGCGGATCTCGACCGGGCGCACGAACAGGTGGCGGAGGGTGGCGTCGGCGCCGCGCGGTTTGCCGAGGGTCAGCTTGACCAGCGTGCCGTCGCGCACGCACAAACCGAGCTGGGCCAGAAATTCTTCGCGGGGAGGCATGGGGCAGAGAGTCACCGCACCCGCGTCGGTGGCAAATAATAAGCGGGGCTGGTGCGTTTCCACCACTCCCCGGTGCGGGCGCGCTCCTCTGGCGTGGTGAACTCATACTCATAGAGCACGGCGCGGAGATAATGCGGCGCCTCCGCGGCAAAGGGATTGTGGGCCAGCAGGCCGGTGACGGCGGGGGCGTTGGCGGCGAGCTGGCGGAAGAACGGGTTGATCCATGCCTCGTAGCGCGGGTAGGCCAGCGCGGCGAACCAGAGCTGCCAGTCCAGCCGGGGCTGGTACGGGGCGACGAAACCCGGGCGGCGCCGCAGGTCGCCGGGTTTCCATTTGAACTCGTACGCCGCCCACGTGCGGCCGTCCCGGCTGCCCTCGATGATGATTTCCGGCCGGCGCGTGGTCATCACGGCAAAGAGCCCGTAGCTGTTCACGCTGCGGATGGCGGACACGGCCTGATAGGCGGCGCCATACCAGTCCGGCCAGGACCAGCCGCGGAAGAGTGCCGGCAGGGTCACCAGCACCGATGCCGCCAACAGCGCGGAAAACATCAGCTGACGGCTGTGCTGCCGCCACGCCGGAACGGCCGCACGGGCGGCCGTGGGTGCCGGGTGGAAACGAAACAGCTGCGCCCAGGCCCGGTCGTCCAGCCGGAGCAGGCACAGCGCGATGGTGAGCAGATTGAAGAAGGTGTAGTTGCCCGTCAGCGCGATCGCCGTCTGCAAGGCGACCAGGCTGGCCACGGCGGCGAGGCGGAGGCGCCGCGGCCCGAACAGCAAAAAGGGTGCGACGAACTCGATGATGAACATTCCCAGGCAGGAAGCCTGTTGGAACCACAGCGGCAGGTGGTGGGCGTGCCAGGCCAGCCAGGTGGGCAGCGGCTGCGTCTGGTAATGGTAGGTGAGCGCGGTCAGGCCGCTCCAGGTGGGATCACCGCTGGTGAGTTTCACCCAGGCCGACAGAAACATCAGCCGCAGCAGCAACCAGCCCAGCAGCCAGCGAGCAGAGGCGGGCGGTTCAGCGCGCGGGCCGGGACGCACCCGCCACGGCGCGAGCAGCACCGCGAGCAGCCCGGTTTCCAGGAGCAGGTTGTCCCATTGATAACCGAGGAAGACCTGCCCCGCGCCGCACAACGACAGATAGCCGAGCCAGAGCAGCAGCAGGCAAGGGGCCTGCGCCCGGCGGAGAAACAGCAAGGCGGAGAGCAGCAGCCCGCCACCGCAGAGGAGGTGAAGGAATATTCCCGCGCCAAAGATCCAGCACAGCGTCGGCAACCGCCACCATGCCCCCGGCGTCTGCTGCGCCACGGCATCAAGCCAGGCCTGCGCCGGCAGGATGCCCCCGGGTCCGACCAGCCCGTTCAGCTGCCACCAGAACGACAAGAAGGCGGAGAAATACACCACGGCCAGCACGCGAAGAAACACATCGGCCGCGACGGCATAACCCGGACGGCGGAGATCCGGTCCGTGCAGCCAGCGGGTCAGCCGGGCAAACACCGGCCGGTGCCGGGCGACCACGCCGTAGGCGGCTTCGAGTCCGCGCGCCACGCCCGGGATATTCTGATACGACCAATGGAAAACATCCGGGCGGTCGCGACCGATGCGCCGGGTGCGGAGCGCCGCCGCGACGCCGGAATAGACCGCCCCGTCCGTGTCCACGAGCTGGATGCCGGTCCCGTAGGCGACGGCCGGGATTTCCGGAAAGCGCACGGCCTGCGACTGCGCGGTCGCGAGATCGACACGGTCACCGTATGCTTCCTCCCACCGGGTGGCCCAGAGGCGGCAGAAGCCGCAATCGCCGTCCCAGAGCAGCAGGGGCTTGCCGGTGGGAGGAGAGGTGGTGCGGTAACTGGGACCGGGCATGCAGGGAAAAATGCCGCGACAGGCCGGCGGTCGCAAGTGGCGAGTGGATGTCCCCGGGTGGAGTGGCCTGACCTCAGGGCGCTTTCCGCGTCGCGGGCACGGCAAGCGCGCTGGGTCAGCGCGCTCCACCCATAGCTTTCAAAGCTTCTTCAGCGCCTCGATGGCCTGGGGAAATTTCGGGTCGACCTTCAGGGCGGCTTCGTAGGCCGACTTGGCGCCGGGCTTGTCGCCTTTTTTCTCCAGGATATTTCCGAAACGCCAGTGGGCGGCGGCGTGGCCCGGTTGGTTTTCGGGCGGGGTCTGGGCGAGGCATTGGCGGAGCGCCGACAGTCCTGGGTCGAGCCGCTCGCCGGAGAGGGCGGCCAGGCGCCCGGTCTGGAAGAGGGCGGAGTAGTTGGCCGGGTCGGTCTTGAGCACTTCGTCGAATTCGGCGAAGGCGAGGTCAAATTTCTTGTCGGCGGCGTAAACACTCGCGATGGCGAAGCGTCCGCGGGCGGGATCAGCCTGTTTGATGGCCTGCGCCTGCACGAGGGCCTTTTCGTTGCTGCCGCCGGCGATGCCCGGGGCCTGCAGATAAAAACCGAGGAGGCTTTGGCGGGCATCGAGGTTCCGGGAGTCGAGTTCGACCGCCTTTTCATACGCCAGGCGGCATTTCTTCGCCAAGCCCATCTGGGAAAAGAGCGAGGCCTTCTGGGCGGACCGCCCGTAGGCGTCACCGAGCCGCTGGTGGTGGCGGCTGACGCCGGGCGCAAGCGCGACGGCTTTTTCCAGGTAGGCGATGGCCTTCTCGGCGTCGTCGCGCTGCAGGGCGAGCCGGCCGAGGTAGAACTGGACGTCGGCATCGGACGGGCTGGCGGCGGCCAGGACCTCGAAGGCCTTCTGCGCCTCCAGCGGCTGGCGCTGGTTGTAGAGGTCGACCGCGGCCCGGTAGGCGCTGGAGTCGATCGCGGCGGAGCCAAGGGTGGCCAGACAGAGTGACGCGCCGAGGGTGCGGATCAGGTGGAGCATAGGGAGTGAGGGTGAAAGTGAGAGTGAAAGTGACCAATGACCGGGACCGCAAGGAATCGTTCCCGACCTCCTGCTCCCACGCTGCCGGTTTTGAAAGGAAGTGGAGAACGAGAATGAGTAGGAGATCGAGTAAGCGTTATAGCATTAAATCCGTGCGGAGCGCGATCAACGGGTCGACGCGGGTGGCGCGACCCAGGTAATCACTCAACCCAGCGCCAGGTCCATTTGGTTTTGCTGGCCGATGGCCCAGGCCGCGGTGCCGCGGGAGCGCAGCGTGGCAGCGAACTCCCGGGCGAATCCGTGCACCGTGTAGACCAGCTTGGGCCGCACTTTCTCCACCAGCGCCAACAGGTCGGGAAAGTCGGCATGGTCGGAGAGCGGGAAGGCCGCATCGCAACCGTGGCGGTAGATGGCGCCGGAGTCCATCGCCCAGCCGCTGGCGATGGCCGTGCGCTTCGGATGGATCCAGGTCAGCGGCTCGGCCTGGCCCGACTGGGGCGGGGCGATGATGACATGGCCGGCATAGGTACCGGGGTCGAGCAGGGCAAACGGCGGCAGCTTCATGCCGAGTTCCACGTAGCGTTGGGTCAGCCGGTAACCGTGCGCATGCAGCATCACCGGCAGGCCGGCGCGGCCGACGATCTGGAGCAGTTCCTGGGTCTTGCCGAGACTGTAGGCGTAGAGGACGGGTGTCACTTGCCCGGCCAGCGCTTGCCGGCAGAAATCTATGATGCCACGCTCGATCTCCGCGTCGGGCGGAAAGGCATAGCGCGGCAGGCCGAAGGTCGTCTCCATTATGAGCACATCGGCCCGCGGTGGAATGCAGGTCTCGGCCGCGTGACTGGCCCGGAGCTTGAAGTCACCCGTATAGAGCAGTGTACCATGCTCGGTCGTCGCCGACAGCATGGCGGAGCCAAAGATGTGTCCGGCGGGAAACAGCTTCATCTCGCAGCCGAACTCGGCCGTCCACGCCTGCCCATAGTCGAGAATGGTCTCGCGGCGTTTGCCGGCCAGGCGGAGGCGCATCAGGCTCGCCGTGGGGCGGGTCGCGAGTATCTCCCGGTGGGGTCCGATGTGGTCGGAGTGGGCGTGGGAGACAAAGCAGCGCGCCTGCGCCCGCCGGGCATCCAGCCACCAGCCGATTTGCGGCAGGTGGATCCCGTCCTTTTGGCGCACTTCCCAAGGCATGATGTCTCTGACAAAGGACGCAAAGAACGCGAAGTCAAAGGCGGGGTGGCGCGCGGGGGTATGCAGCCCAAACCATTCAGCCGAACTTAACCACCATTCCACGGATCACACGGATTAGGAACCAAACTTTCGGACACTACCCGGGCGCAGCCAGAATTTCCTTCTGCGGCAAATCCAGGGCTTGGCGACCGGGTCGGGCAGCGTGAGGCTGGCGGACAGGGCAAGGGGCTGCATGGCGCCAGCCGGATGTCAGAGTGGACTGCAGCCGGGTCGGAAGGTTTATTCCACGGTGAAATACTTCTTCCGGAGCAGCCGCCAAGCGGTGACGAAAAAGGCCGTCAACGGCACTGCGAGCATCATGCCAAGCACGCCGCCGAGCGCCTGACCCCAGAAGAAGATGGCGACGATGATGGCCACGGGATGCAGGCCGGTTTGGCGGCCCATGATGCGGGGCGTCAGGAACCAACCCTCGACCGCCTGCACCGAGGCGAAAATGGCCAGGCAGATGCCGACCAGGGGCAGGCCGCCGCCGGGTTGCAGGAAGGCGAGCGGCAGGGCGACACTCAGGCCGAGAATGGATCCAAGATAAGGCACGATGTTGAGCAGCCCGGTCAAGAGGCCGATCGCCAGGCCAAATTTGAGCCCGGCGACGGAAAACCCGGTGGCCAGCAGCACGCCCATGATGAGGCCGATGAGCAGCTGGCCGCGAAAAAACGCCACCAAGATCCCGATAAATTCCTGGACGAGGAAAACGACTTCGTCGCGGTGCTCCGTCTTCAGGAACGGCAGGTGTTCGGGCAGGGCCTTGCTGGGATCGTTGTTGGAGAGGAGGAAGAAAAACAGATAGACCGGGATGACGGCCATCGAAGCCACCAGTCCGAACAGGCCAGAGATCCCCGCACCGGCCGACTTGAGGGTGGGGGTGATGTGCGTGAGCAGGTTTTGCGCCTGCTGCGTGAGACCGTCCAACGCCGCTTTCACGGTCGGATGGTCCAGGTAGGGCTGGACCGCCGCAAGCCACTCGGGGAAATGCAGCTCAGCCTTCGCCACCGTTTTCTGCCACAGCACGGGCAGGTAGGCGACAAACTCGATGAGCTGCGTCACGATGGCCGGCACGAAGCTGAGCAGCAAGCCCGTGACCAGCAGCACAAAGAGCAGATAGAGCAGCACCACGGCGACCGGCCGGTTCAACTTCAGGCGGGCCTCAAAGACCGTGACCACCGGCCGCAGGACCAGCGCCATGATGCCCGCCACGGCGAGCGGCCAGATGACGCCGGAGAAGTAACCGATGAAGCGCGCGCCGCCCTCCAGCAGGACATAAAGCAGCCAGCCAACCCCGCAGATGGCGGCGAACCCAAGGGCAAAGCCGACGAGACGGCGCTGGGTGGGGGTGAGGAAAGGGGTGGAGTCGGGGGTCATGGCGGGGTGCGACTGCGTTAGGCTGATTTGCCCGGCAACGCCGGTTGGCGCAGCTTTTTCTCCTCAATGTGTCCGTGGAATAGCCAGCGGGCCAGGGCGGGCATCAGGAGCATGGCGCCGAGCATGTTGAAGAGGAACATGAACGCGAGCAGCACGCCCATGTCGGCCTGGAACTTCAACGCGGAAAAGGCCCAGGTGCCCACGCCAATGGAAAGGGCGATGCCGGTGAACACGACGGAGGTGCCCATCGTGGCGAAGGACTCGCAGAGCGCGTCTTCCAGCGGCTTGCCTTCGCGGAGCTTCTCCAGCAGCGCGGAGCAGAGGTAGATGCCGTAGTCGACCCCGATGCCGACCCCCAGCGAGACCACGGGCAGGGTCGATGTTTTCAGGCCGATTTCCAGGTAGACCATCAGCGCATAGGCCAGGTCGGAGACGATGATCAAGGGCAGCACGACGCAGACGGTCGCGCGCCAGGAGCGGAAGGAAATGAGACAAAGGGTGATGACGGCGGCATAGAGCCATATGACCATGGGGAACTGGGCGGCGTCGACCACCTCGTTGGTCGCGGCCATCACGCCCACGTTGCCGGTGGCGAGCTGAAACTTCACCCGGTCGGTCGAGTAGAGCTTGCGGTAGGACTTCACGGCGTCGGTCACGCGGCGGATGGTCTCGGCCTTGTGGTCCTTCAGGTAGACCATGACCGGGATGACGCTGCCGTCGTTGTTCAACAGGCCGGAGGTAGTCTCGACCGGCGCGACCGACTGGGCGAGGGAGGCGGGGTTCCGCGCGATGATCCTCCACTTGAGGCTGCCCTCGTTCCAGCCGGCGTTGATCGTGCGGGCATAGTCGGGGAGGCAGAGGGTGGACTGCACGCCCTCGACGTTGCGCATGTGCCACGCGAAGCGGTCGACCAGGGCCATGACATCGTGGTCGATCACCCCGTTGGGCACGGTCTCGGCGATGACGGTGATGACATCGACCCCGATGCTGAATTTCTGGGTGATGGCCAGCGTGTCCAGATTGTAGCGTGAATTCTGGCGCAACTCCGGGACGCCGGCATGCATGTCGCCGATCTTCACCTGCTTGGCCTTCACGAGGCCGAAGCCCCACAGGCCGAGCGCGATCACGATGATGGTCAGCGAGGACCGGCCGGTGGTGAGATTGACGAGGCGACGCCACCACGGCTGCAGGGCAAACCGGCGGAGGTTGACGCGCTTGCGGAATTCCTCGGTCATCGTCGTGTAGGACAGCAGGACCGGGAGCAGGAAACGGTCGGTCAGGATGATGAGGCTCACGCCGAGGCTCGCGGTGATGGCGAGTTCCTGGATGATGGGCACCTTGACGAGGTAGATGGTCAGAAAGCCGACCGTGTCGGTGATGATGGCCACCGTGCCGGGAATAAAGAGGTTGCTGAAGGAGGCCCGCGCCGCGAGCTGCTCATCCCGGCCGATGTTGAATTCGTAGCGGAACGAGCGGAGCATCTGCGTCGCGTGGCTCAGGGCGATGGCGAAGACGAGGAAGGGCACCAAGATCGAGAGCGGGTCGATGCCAAAGCCGAAGAGGTAGAGCAGGCCGAGCTGCCAGATGACGGCGCAGGTGGAGGTCACCAGCGGCAGGATGGTCAGGATGAGCGACTGGGAGAAATAATAGAGCAGGAAAGCCGAGATCAGGATGGCGACGCCGAAGAACATGAGCACCCCGCGCGCCCCGTCGGTGATGTCGCCGATGACCTTGGCGAACCCGATGATGTGGACGGCGACGGTATCCGACTGGTATTTCTCCCGGATCCGGGCCTCCAGCGCGTCGGCCACCTCGGCGTAGACCAGCTTTTTTCCCGTCTGCGGATCGAACTCGAGCAGCGAGACGATGACGGCGGCCCCGGTGTAGTCGTTGGAGACCAGCATGCCGACGCGGCCCGACTTGAGGATGTTCTGCCGCACCTGTTCCAGGCCCGCGGCATCAGGCTCGAAGTCGGCGGGGATGACGTTGCCCCCGGCCAGGCCGTCCTCCACGACCTCGATGAACCGGACATTGGGCGTGAAGATGGAGGTGACCTGGGCCCGGTCCACCCCGGGCAGATAGAAGGCCTCGTCCGTGACTAGCTTGAGGGTGTGGAAGAACTCCGGAGTGAAAATGTCGCCCTGCTTGGCCACGAGGGCGATGACGAGGCGGTTGGCGCCGCCGAACTGTTCCTGGTATTTCTTGAAGTTGCGGATGTACTCGTGGTCGCTTGGCAGCTGCTTGTCGAAGCTGGCATCGACATGGGTCTTGCCGGCGAACCAGCCCAGCACGAGCGTGGTAAGCGCGAACAGCGCCAGCGTCGCATGGCGGTGGCGGAAGATGAACGCCTCGATGCGGGAGATCATGGCCGGCGGCGGTAGGGCGGGATCGCGGACCCCGCCCGGTGGTCAATGCCGCAAATGCCGAGCGATGTTTTCATGGCTGGGGCCGTGGCAGTTTTGTCACGCCGGCATCACCGACGGCGATGATGGTCCCGTCGGCGGCCTCGAGCAGGTCAGCCACGCTGGTGCCGAAATCCTCGGGTTTCCAGTGCTGGAAGCTGTGGCCGTCATCGTGACTGAGGAAGAAATGCCCGCCCTGGCCCGCGAGCACGATGCCGCCACTCCGGAGCCGGACGCCACCCATGATCAGGACCTTGAAGTCGCTGTTGAGCGGGGCCCAGGTGGCGCCGCCGTCGTCGGATCGCAGGATGTGGCCGCGCAGGCCGTATGCGAGGAGGTGCGCGCCGTCCAGGGGCAGCAGGCCGAAGAGAGAACCGTCGTAGGGTACCTCCAGCCGGTTCCAGACCTTGCCGCCATCGGCCGAGGCCAGGGCGGTGCCGCTTTCACCGGCGAGGTAGAGGTATCCGCCGGGCCCGGCGCTGAGGCGGTTGAAGTGAACCTCGCCGGCCGAGGGCTTGGCGACCGTCCAGGTTTTGCCGCCGTCCGATGTCAATTGGAACTTGCCGTACGCGCCCACCACATAGCCGCGCTGCGCATCGACAAACAGCACATCGAGCCAGATGGTCTCGAGATCCTTGCCGTCGTCCTGCCGGGCCCAGGTCCGGC
This sequence comes from Lacunisphaera sp., assembly GCA_046590295.1. Taxonomy (GTDB): domain Bacteria; phylum Verrucomicrobiota; class Verrucomicrobiia; order Opitutales; family Opitutaceae; genus Lacunisphaera. The sequence continues at coordinate 29,941 of JBKJTZ010000009.1, read as the reverse complement.
CGGCGTCCATGGTAACAAGGATGACCCCGTCGTGCCCGACCGCCCAGCCATGCCGGGCATCGGGAAAGGAGACGCCCGTCAGCAGGGCGCGGGTGGGGGTGGGACTCTGCGTCCAGGTGCGGCCGTCGTCCGACGAGAGGAGGACATGCCCGCGGTCGCCGACGGCCACCAGTTGGTCGCCGGCCCGGGTCAGGTCCAGCAGCAGGGACTTGGCGGCCAGGCGGGCGGGCTCGGAGGTTTCGAGCGCACCGAGCGGAGCGAGCAGCGCGACCAGGAGAATGAGGCAGGGCGTGGAACCTGTTGCGCGCCGGATCACGGCGGCGAAGCGACTCGCCACCCTATCACGATACCGGCCTTGGGGTAATATCCGCCGCCACATGATGAAAACGCAGGGGAGTTTGCGCCGGACGCTGATCGACATGCAAGAAAAAGGGCGGCCCGGTCTGGGCCGCCCTCGGGCTTGAAATCGACTCAGCGGACGCCTTCCTGGCGCAGGGTGGCAGGCGTGTAATCCTGCGGGCTGCGGGTCAGGCCGAACTGATACATCTTGTTTTCGTTGTCCAGGCCGATGGCGAGGTAGCGGCCGGCAATCAGGTCGGTGTGCACCTCGAGCGTGCTCCAGAAGATCTGGGCATCATAGTAGTTGATGCAGTGGGCCTCGGAGATGCGCCAGAGCTGGCCGCGGCCGTCGTATTGGTCGACGGCGAGGATCTGCCAGCTGTCCTCATCAATGTAGAAGGTGCGGCGCGAGTAGATGTGGCTGGTGCCCTGCTTGAGGGTGGCATCGACCACCCACACGCGGTGCAGCTCATAGCGGGTAAGGTCCTGGTTGATGTGCAGCGGCGTGAGGATGTCCTTATACTTCAACGAATCGCTGTGCAGCTTGTAGGAGTTGTAGGGCACATACATTTCCTTTTTGCCCACGAGCTTCCAGTCGTAGCGGTCGGGCGCGCCATTGAACATGTCGAACTGGTCCGAGGTGCGCATGCCGTCGGCCGCGGTGCCGGGATTGTCGTAGGCGACATTCGGGGCGCGGCGCACGCGGCGCTGGCCGGTGTTGTAGATCCATGCGCGGCGGGGTTCCTTCACCTGGTCCATGGTCTCGTGCACGACCAAAATGGAGCCGGCGAGACGGGCGGGCGCGGTGACGGCCTGCTTGAAGTAGATCAGGACGTTGTCGAGATCGGCCTCCTTGATGCCCTCGCGGACGTAGTTGAAGAGGAACTCATCCTCGAAATCCACCAGCGTGTTGCTGCCATTGCGCTGCGGGGCAGCCTGGCTGATGGTGCGGCTGGCTGCGACGCCGCGGTAGCGGGTCAGGTGGTTCCAGATGACTTCCAGGCCGCTGGTCGGAATCGGAAACGGAATGCCGACCACGGAGCCGGTAAAGCCGTTGCCGCCCGCCGTCAGCGCGGCGGTGTTGGCGTTCGCCTTGGTGGCGTCATAGATCCTCTCCGGATTGGAGGCGCTGCGGTGCGTCGCGTAGACCGGCATGACGTAGGTCGGGTAGGCCTTGAGCAGGGCGAGGTGCCCGGCGCTCAGCTTGTCGGCATACTGGGCGGCATTGCCGGCGTTGATGGTCATCTGCACCGGGTCACCCGCGAACGGGTCGGGGTGGTGCATGCCGACCTTGTAGCCGGTGGGGGCGGTTGTGATGCCGCCGGTCCAGGCCGGGATGGAGCCGTCGGCATTGCCGGCTTTTTCACCGCCGAGCGGGGTGAGGTCATGGCCGAGACGACTGACGTCGACGGCCAGGACCGAAACCACGGGGCAGAGGAGGGAGAACAGGAGAATGGAGCGTTTCATGACGATAAGAAGTTCAGGGTTAGAACGAATACTTCAGGTTGCACGAGACATAGTCGCGGTCGCCGAGGAGGTTGTAGCGGCCGGCCCCGAAGAAGTTCACGTAGCGCACGTCGAGCGCCCAGGCATTCTGGAAGGTGAATTCCGCCCCGAGGGTGATGGACTTGCGCCCGTGGAGGAAGTTGCCCATCGGCAGCGGCGTGTTGCCGCCGACGTCGTGCGAGTAGACCAGCAGCGGCGAGACATTCACGCCCTTGAAAGCGTTGGTGTAGTCGAGGCGGGCGACCAGCTGGTAGCCCCAGGAGAAATCGTCCGCAAAGGCCGAGGCCGGCTCGGAGGTCGGGAGGATGCCCGAGGCGTTGTTGCCGGATCTGGTCATGTAGTTGATGTCGCCGCTGACAAAGGTGCCGGGGCCGTCGAAGCGGAGGGAGCTCTTGCTGGGCAGATTGGCGTTCACAAACCCGGTTTCGGCCAGGAGCGTCGTCTGCTGGGCTCCGAGGAAGCCGCGGCCGACCCAGGTGGCGGTCATCTGGCCGGTCCAGACCTTGAGGCGGCGGTAGCCCGGGATATAGGTGTTCAGGGCGAAGGAGCCGATCTGGTTGTTGCCGCCGAACCGCGCGCTGAGCGGGGAGAGTGCGGCAAAGAGCAGTTCCACGTCGTCGACCTGGAAGGGCTGGTTGCTGCGGTGGCTGATTTCACCCTGCAGCGCGATGCCGCTCAGGCTGGTGTTGAAGCTGGCGCCGATCAGGTGGATGTCCTGCGGGAATTCAATCAGGTAGCGGCCGGTGGCGGCGGCGACGAGCGTCTCACGCGAGGCCAGCTGGCCGGTGACATTGGCGACCGTCGCGTAGAACGGCTGCAAGGCCGCGGGCAGGGCGCTGGCCGGCACGCCCGTCAGCGTGGCGCCGATGAGGGTGCCGAGTGCGCCGCCAATGACGGCGGGGTCGCTGGAGCCGAGCGCAGCCCCGATGCTGGCTCCGAGCAAGGGGCTCAGGATCGCACCCGAGTCGGATTGGAGCAGCGCGACATTGACCGGTGAAGTCGGCGTGCGCGCGGAGATGACGGGCAGCCGGCTGTGGTAATTCATGTAGTAGATGCCGAATTCCGTATCATTCAGGCCGTGCGCGAGCCACTTGAGGTTGATGCCGTACTGGCCGGAACTGCCGGGCTCGTTGTCGGTCCCGCGCAGGATGGCGCCCAGAGGGGAGGAATCGGCGATGGCACCGAACCCAAGGTAGACTTTCTTGCCGCCCTTGGCGACAAAGTCATTCGTGCTGAAATAACTGCCGGGGGGGTCGACGCGGGTGCGGTCCCAGTCGAACAGCACGAAGGCTTCCATGCTCAGCTCCTGAGTCAGGTTGATCGAGGCGGTGGCCATGGTGAGCGGCCGCAGGGCCTCCTTGAGCTCGGAGCCGGGGGTGCGGAGCTTGGCGACATCGATGGGATTGATGGAATTGACGCCGTTGGGGATGAAGGTGCTCTCACCCCAGCTCAGGACCTGGCGGCCAAAGCGCAGGGTGGTCGCCATGCCGCCGATGTCTTCCTTGATGTAGGCATAGGCATCAAGCAGTTCGGCGCCCTCGGACACGACCCGGTTCGCCTCCGCGCTCAGCGGGGTGCGCCGGCGCGTGCCGCTGGAGTTGACGAAATCGTTGAAGTAGTAGCCGCGCACGAACAGGCCGGCGTTGTTATATTGCAGGAGCAGGTCGTGGTTGGCCTTGACCAGAAACGAGGCCATGCCGGCCCGGTAGTTAAGGTTGCCGTCATCGGCGTTGACCGACCGCTGCTGGCCGGCGACCCCGCCGACGGAGTTGGTGAGGCCATAAAAGGCCGGGTCCGGCACTTCCAAACGGAAGAGGCCGCCAACCGAGACGGTGGTGTCAAAGCTGCCTTTGATCTCGCCGACCGAGAAGACGAATGCCTGGACGGCAGGTGCCAGCCCAAGGGCCAAAGCCAGCCCGGCAATCAGCGGACGGCGCAAACACGGGATGCGAACATTGAGTAGGTACATATAGCTGGATCAACGTAATCAGCCTCAAGGGTGAGGCCTTTGCTGTGGTTAGGAGGGGATTGGGCGGTAAGGCCCGGGTGGTCTGCTGGCCGGGATAAAGGGTTTTCCGGGCCAGAGTTCAAGTTCTAAACCACGCTAGGACAGGGGGTTTGTTTTCATTAGCGTTTTGACGCCCGCCTCAAAACGACAACCTTGGGGCAATGGACGCGGCCGCACATATACATCTCAAGGGCGCGCGGGAGCACAATCTGCGCAACCTCGAGCTGCGGATCCCCCGGGGCAAGCTGGTCGTGCTGACCGGCCCGAGCGGCTCGGGGAAGTCCTCGCTGGCCTTCGACACGATCTACGCCGAGGGCTACCGCAAATACATGGAAAGCCTGTCGGCGCAGGCGCGGCAGGTGCTCGACCAGCTCAAGCGCCCGGACATTGACTTCATCCACGGCCTTTCCCCCGTCCTGGCCATCGAGCAGCGCAGCGGTGGCGGCTCGCCCCGCAGCACCGTCGCGACCGTGACCGAGGTGGCTGACTATGCCCGCCTGCTGTGGGCGCTCTGCGGTGAGCAGCGCTGCCCGAAAGACGGCGGCCGCGTGGCCAAGCGCTCCCTCGACGACTGCCTGGCCCAGTTGCTGCGGGAAGCACCGGGCGAGCGCGCCATCATCCTCGCCCCCTGGATGACGGCCAAGCCGTCGGTCCTCCGCGATGAGTTGCCGCCGCTGCGCCAGCGCGGCTTCCAGCGGGTCCGCATCGCCGGCGAGATCAAGGCCCTCGACGAACCCCGGCTTGTTCCCACCGGGTCCGCCGAAGTGACGGTCGAACTCGTCATCGACCGGGTCGTGCTCAATGCCGACCAGCGCAGCCGCCTGGCCGATTCCCTCGAACTGGCGTTCCGCGAGGGGCAGAACCGGGCCCTGGTGCTGGTGCAAAGGAGCGCCGAGGATCCCTGGCGCCCCATCCACCTGAGCCAGAGCCTGAGCTGCGAGGTGTGCGGCGAGGTCTTCGAGGTGCTCACGCCCCGGCATTTCTCCTTCAACCATGCCGAGGGTGCCTGCGCGACCTGCGGCGGACTCGGCCGCCAGATGGTGTTCCGGGAGGAACTGATCGTACCCAAGCCCGACAAGGCCGTGCGCGAAGGCGCCATCAAGCCCTGGCGCATCGGCGGCCGCAACCTGATCATCCGCCACAACGCCATCCTCAAGCAGCTCGCGGAGCAGCTGCCCTTCGATGCGGGGACCCCGTGGCAAGATCTGCCGGAAGAGACACGGCGGATCTTGATGCACGGCGCCGGCGAACGGCTGTTCAGTTTCCGTCTGCGCCGCACGCAGAAGGCCGAACTGAAGCCCTTTCCCGGCATCATCGCCCTGCTCGAGGCGGGTCGTCGCGAGACCAGCAGTGATGGTTACCGCGCCCGCCTGGCCACATTCATGTCGAGCGACGACTGCCCGTCCTGCCACGGCCTGCGGCTAAACGCCCGCAGTCTGGCGGTCCATGTGGGGGCGCCGCCGCAGAGTTTCGCGGCCTTCACCGCGATGGACATCCACCGGGCCCTGGCCTTCCTGCGCGGCCTGCCGGCGACGCTGCCGGCGACCGACGCCGTGCGGGAGGTGCTCGACGGCGTGACCCAGCGGCTGCATTTCCTCACGGAGACCGGGCTCGGCTACCTGACCCTCGACCGCGAATACCCCACGCTTTCCGGCGGGGAGGGCCAGCGCGTGCGGCTGGCCACCCAGCTGGGCATGGGCCTTGTGGGGGTCATCTATGTGCTCGACGAGCCTAGCATCGGGCTGCATCCGCACGACAACCAGCGGCTGCTCGCGACGCTCCGGGAGCTCCGGGATCGCGGCAACACGGTGCTCGTCGTCGAGCACGATGCCGACACGATCCGCATGGCGGACGAGCTGATCGAGCTCGGGCCGGGCGCGGGCACCGAGGGCGGGGCGATTCTCTTCCAGGGTTCTCCGGCGGACTGCGCCAGGCTCCCGGCCTCCGCCTCGCGCACGGGCGCCTACCTCGCCGGCCAGCTGGGCGTGGTGAAGGACGCCCCCGCCCGGGCGCCGGACGGCCGCTGGCTGACGGTGCAGGGTGCCGCCGAGCACAACCTGAAAAACCTCACCGCGCAATTTCCCGTCGGCCTGCTCACCTGCGTCACCGGGGTGTCCGGTTCAGGAAAGAGCTCGCTGGTGAACGACATTCTCGCAACCGCCGCCACCCGGAAACTGAACGGCGCCAAGACCCTGCCCGGGCGCCATCGGGGCCTGACCGGCCTGGAGCACTTTGAAAAGGCCGTGGTGGTGGACCAGGAGCCGATCGGCCGGAGCCCGCGCTCGAATCCGGCCAGCTACACGGGCCTGCTGGACCTGCTGCGCGACCTGTTCGCCAAGCTGCCGCTGGCGAAGGTGCGCGGCTACAAGGCGAGCCGCTTCAGCTTCAATGTGCGGGGCGGACGCTGTGAGCGCTGCCAGGGGGACGGCCAGATCAGGCTCGACATGCAGTTCATGGCCGACGCCTACGCGCCGTGCCCCAGTTGCGACGGCCGGCGCTTCAACCGCGAGACGCTGGAGGTGCGCTTTCACGGGCAAAGCATCGCCGATGTGCTGGCGTTGACCGTGCGCGAGGCGATGGAGTTGTTCCGCGCCCTGCCGCGCATCATGGAAAAACTGGCCACCCTGGAGGCGGTCGGCCTGGGTTACGTGCGGCTGGGCCAGTCGGCCACCACGCTTTCCGGCGGCGAGGCGCAGCGCATCAAGCTCTCGCTCGAGCTGAGCAAGCGGGAACAGGGCACCACGCTTTACATCCTCGACGAGCCCACCACGGGTCTCCACTGGACCGACATCCAGCGCCTGATGGACCTGCTCTTCCGGCTGCGTGACACGGGCAACACCCTGATCGTCATCGAGCATAACCTCGACGTGATCAGGCTGGCCGACTGGGTCATGGATCTCGGTCCCGGCGGCGGTCCCGACGGTGGCGAGATGGTCTATGCCGGTCCGGTGCCCGGGTTGATCCAGGAGCCCCGGTCGCTGACGGGACGGGCGTTGCAGGGATAGGGCGGTGGTTCCCTCGGGCCGCCGCGCCCGGCCTTCATTCCTGCAACTTTCCCCGGTGCCGCCGTGTGCTGGTACTATGACCAGTGAATCCGCAACCCCGTCTCCCATGAAAAATTCTCTCCGTTCCACCTTCGCCGGCGCGACCTTGTCGCTCGCCTTGCTCGCCACCACTGCCATCACCGCCGCCGAGACTCAGGTCGGCGCCATCGATATCGGCCAGCTGATGCCCTCGGCCAACGGCCAGTTCGTCGAGGTGAATATTTCCACCGCCATGCTGAAGTTCGCCGCGCGCCTCGCCGCCCGGCACGAGCCCGAGACCGCCGAACTCATCCGCGGGCTCAAGAGCATCCGGGTCAACGTCGTCGGCATGGATGATTCCAATCGCACCGCCACCGTCGGGCAGATCGAGTCGGTCCGGCGCAAGCTGGAAGCACAGGGCTGGACCAAGATGGTCACGGTCCGGGAAAAGAATGACGGCGACAATGTCGACATCCACGTCATGCAGCGCGGCGAGGAGACCATCGAGGGCCTGGTCGTCACCGTGATCGACAAGAAGGGCGAGGCCGTCTTCGTGAACATCGTCGGCCGCATCAACGCCGACCAGATCGCCAAGATTGCCGACAAGTTCGACATTGATCCCCTGAAAAAGGTGCACCTCAAGATCGACGCCCGCCGCGAGAAGGCCAAGGGCGTCTAAACCAAAGCTGAAACCTGAAAACTGAGACCTGAAACCTGAAGGACCGAACATCTGATGTCGAAAGGTTGAACTCCCTCCTCAAGTTTCAGGTTTCTCTTCCCCTCTCCCCATGAATCCCACCCCGCAAACTCCCGCCGCCCGTCGCCGGGTCTGGCGGTGGGTCTGGATCGGCGCCAGCCTCTGCCTCGCGCCTTTTGTGGCCCTGGCCATTGTCGCCTACAGCTGTCTGACCCTGGAACGCGATGCCGCCGTGCTGCGCAGGCATGTCATGGACGCGACGGGCGCCCAGTGGTCCACCAAGGTCCAGCTGAGCGTCGGCAGCGTGACTCTCGGTGCCGTGCGTCAGGTGCTGCGCTTCGTCCATGCGGACGGCGTGGCGGATGCACGCCAGGTCCTGGATGCGGTCCGGCACGCCAGCGTCGGGGTGTATGAACGCGCCTCCACCGGGGGAACCGTCTCACGCGAGCAACTCTTCACCGACACCGACCGCGCCATGCAGCAACGTGGCTGGACCAGGATGGTCGGCGTGGCCGATAATAAGGACACGGTGCTGATCTACGTGCCGCGGAAGATCGGCAATGCGGGCCCCGTTGATATCTGCCTCGCGGTGGTCAGCGGGAAAGAGTTGGTGGTGGCGTCGACGAGCGTCGATGCCGACAAATTGGCCGAGCTGGTCGCGAAACATGCCGGCGATGGCGTGAAGGGACACCTCCGGTTCGCAAAGTTCCGCCGCTGAAAGGCGCGGGACGGACCGCTGGGCCGTCCGCTGCCTATCGGCGGGTCCAGCGGTCCCGCCCTACCTTGATATCCGGGGCAACCCGTGCCATCCGTGGCATCCATGCCCGCCGCGCTGCCCACCATCGTCCACCTCGATGCCGACGCGTTCTTCGTGTCCTGCGAACTGGCGCTGCAACCCGCGCTGCGTGGCACCAAGTGCGCGGTGGGCGGCCGGGCGCGGGGCATCATCTCCTCGGCGAGCTATGAAGCCCGGGCCTGCGGGGTCTACACCCCGATGCCGACCAAGACCGCGCTCAAGGTCTGCCCCGATCTCATTTTGTTGCCGCATACATCCGGCCTCTATGGCAAAAAATCCCGGGAAATGTTCGAACTGTGCGAAACCCTCACGCCGTTGGTGCAGCGCAACTCCGTGGACGAGGGTTATCTTGATCTCGGCCCTTGCGGCTGGAAAACCGCAGTGGAGATCGAACGGCGGGTCCGGGCGCTGCAACAGCGCATCTGGGATGAACTGCAGATCCCGACCTCCTTCGGCATCGCGACCAACAAGCTCGTCTCCGCCATCGCCAGCAAGGCCCGCAAGCCGCGCGGTTTCACGGTCGTGCCCCCGGGGGAGGAGGCGGCATTTCTCGCGCCGCTGAAGATCAGCGTGATCCCCGGGGTCGGGAAAAAAAGCGAGGAGCGGCTGGCGGCGCGGGGAATCCGGCTGATCAGCGACCTTCTTGTCCGCCCGGAATCCGACTGGAAGGCGTTGTTTGGCAGCGGCTGGGAAGACATGCTCCGCATGGCCCGCGGCGAGGACGACCGGCCGGTGCACGTGGACCAGGAGGATGCCAAATCGTATTCCACGCAGGAGACCTTCGGGGAAAACATCGGTGATCCGGCCGACATCGAGCGCATCGCCAAGCGGATGATCGACGAGCTGATGCCGGCCATCCGGGCCGACGGCAAGCGCGTGAAGACGATGACCGTCAAGGTGCGTTATCCCGGCATGGAGGACAGCTCCACCGGCCGGAGCCTCGCCGACGCCACGGACCTCGAGGCGCCGTTTTATCCGCTGGTGCAGCCGCTGCTGCGGGCGGCGTGGACGAAGCGGCTGCCGTTGCGCTTGGTCAGCGTGCGTTTTTCCGGCGTGGAAGAAAAGGGCGGCCAGCTGGAAATGTTCGGCCAGACGGACGAGAAGAAACGGCGGCTGGCCGCGGTGCTGGACCAGCTCAACGCGAAGGGCGCGAAGGGCACCGTCCGCCACGGTCATCAGCTGGGCAGAGAAACCTGAAACTTGAGACCTGAATCCTGAATTTCCGGCCGACGGGATCATGCTGGCTTACCAAGCCCAAGACCCAGTTTCAGCTGGCAGGTCTCTCTTCGTGCTTTCCCTTTCCGAATCTGTGACCATCAGTGTGATCCGTGGTTAAAAACTCAGAGATCGAACAGCGAATTGCAGCGGCGAAACAGGCGGTGATGACCGAGACGGCATTGATGCATGCCGAATTCGGCCGGGCCAAGACCACGATCAAGCACGACGGCACCAAGGTGACGGCGGTGGACATCGCCATCTCGCAGCACCTGCAGGACGCCATCACGAGGGCGTTTCCCGCCGACCAGTTCTTCAGCGAGGAACTGGCGCCCACCGCCGCGGCGGTCCCGGTGACCGCCCGCTTCTGCTGGGTGTGCGATCCGATCGACGGCACGAACAATTACGCCAACGGCATCATCTACTGCGCGATCTCGCTCGCGTTGCTGGAGGACGGCGTGCCGGTCTATGGCGTCATCTATGACATGGCCCGCCGCGTCCTCATCCACGGCGGCCCCGGCCGCGGGGTGTGGGACGGCGACAAGCGCGCCCAGGCCCACGGCGGCGCACCGGACGGCCACAGCCTGATCGGCTTTCATTCGCCGGTGGACAAGTCCCTGGCCGAGTCCGGCAAGCGCCTGATCGAGAACTTCAAGATCCGCGGCCTCGGCAGCAGCACGCTGCATCTCGCCTATGCGGCGACCGGTCTGCTGGAGGGCGTGGTGGACCACAACAACAAGGTCTGGGACATCGCCGCGGCGTGCGCCTTGCTCGCCGAGGCCGGGGTCGAGATTCATTATCTGGAGAACCCGCCGTTTCCACTGAAGGAATTCACGCTCCAGGCCAAGCGGGTCCAGTATGTCGCCGGCAATCCCGCCATGGTGGCGAAGCTCCTGGCCGTGCTCGGACGCCCGGTGTGATTGCCCCATGCCGCTCGAAGCCACCCGGCGCGACTACAGCCTGATCGGCCGCGACACCAGGCTCGCGGAGGAAAACGGCCTGGCTTCCGCCGATTGGTATGCCTGTCCGATACCCCGCCGGCGGTTGAAGGAGCTGATGCAGCGGCGCGACGGCCCGGCCATCCGCGACACGCTGCTGTGGTTTGGCCTGCTGGGTCTCGCCGGCTGGGGCGGGGCGCACTTTTGGGGCACGGGGTGGGCGGTGCCGTGCTTCATGGTTTACGGCGTGCTCTACGCCTCGGCCTCCGATTCCCGCTGGCACGAGTGCAGCCATGGCACGGCCTTCAAGACCCGCTGGATGAACGATGCCCTCTACGAGATCGCCTCGTTCATGGTCCTCCGCGAATCCGTGCCGTGGCGCTGGAGCCACACCCGCCATCACACCGACACCATCATCGTCGGGCGCGACCCCGAGATCGGCGTACCGCGTCCGCCGGATTTCCTCGGGATGGCCTTGAATTTTTTCAGCCTGAAGAGCGGCTTCGCCGAATGGCGCAAGATTTTGCTGCACTGCACGGGCCGGCTCACCGCGGCGGAGAAAACCTACATCCCCGACAGCGAGCACGCCCGCGTCTTCCGCCACGCCCGGATCTGGGGACTCATCTACCTCGCGGTCATCGCCGCGGCCGGCGCGCTCCGCAGCTTCTTGCCGCTCATGTTCATCGGCCTGCCCCATCTGTACGGCGCGTGGTTCCAGCTCATCATCGGGACGACCCAGCATGCCGGCCTGGCGGAGGACGTGCTCGACCACCGGCTTAACACGCGGACCATCCGGATGAATCCCTTCCTCCGGTTCCTCTACTGGAACATGAACTACCACATCGAGCACCACATGTTCCCGATGGTGCCGTATCACGCCCTGCCGGCGCTGCACGAGGAGATCAAGGCCGACACCCCGCCGGTCTACGCCGGCCTGCTCGCCGCCTACCGGGAGATCATCCCGGCCCTGCTGCGGCAAAGGCAGGATCCCGCCTATCATGTCCAACGTGTGCTGCCGCCGACAGCAAAGCCTGCGGCCGATACGCCGCCGCCCTGATGGAATCAAAGTCATCTCACGGTGTTTGTCATTCTGCGCTGCGCTCAGAATGACAGCAATGAAAGGTAAAGCAGTCACGACGTTTCATCCCATGCCCGAAGCCCTCTCCAAAGAAAACTGGGTCGAAGCCTGCGGCGCCGGCGACCTCGAGCCGGACGACGTGCGGCGCTTTGACCACGGCGGGAGCAGCTTCGCAATCTACCGCACCGGCGACGACCAATATTTCGCCACCGACGGTTTCTGCACGCATGCGCACGTGCATCTCGCCGGCGGGCTCGTCATGGACCACCTCATCGAATGTCCGAAGCACAACGGGCGCTTTGACTTCACGACCGGCCACGCGCAGGGCGCCCCGGCCTGCGTCAACCTCCGGACTTATGCGGTAAAGGTCGTGGCGGGACGCGTCTGGCTCCGGCTGGAGCGCTGAGACCGCGCCTCAGACCTGATAGGTTTCCAGCGGAACCGGGTCGAGGACCTTGGCGTGCGGCAGCAGCGCCGTGAGCTGTTCGTGGAACCAGGCCCGGGCCGGCGGGTCGCCGTGGGTCAGGACGATGGAGCGCGGCTGGCACTTGACGGCAAAGTCGAGGAGCTCGTCGCGTGTGGCGTGGCCCGTGAACTCGAACCGCTCGATGCTGGCCCGGAGCTTCACCTTGACGTTGACGGCGTCGAAGAGGAACTGGTCCCCATGGTGGGCGGCCAGGAGATGGCCGCCGACGGTGTCGGGGTCGCAGTACCCGACGAAGCAGATGCTGTGCTTCGCGCTGCCGGCGAGGCAGGAGGCGAGGACGTAGGAGGGGGTGTTCTCCACGATCATGCCGGCGCTCACGACGTAGATGCCCTGCTGGCCGGGCTCCTTGCCGGGCACGAGATCGCGGGGCGATTTTCGGACCTTGAGGTCCTTCAGGATGCTGCGGGTGAAGTGGACGAGGTTGGTCTTCTTGCAGATCTGGTCGAAGTAATCGGCGATATCCAGGCCGAGCCCGGACACGAAGATGGGGGCGTCCGCCAGCCGGTTGAATTTCCGCGCGTCGTGCAAAATGGCCATGATCTCCTGCATCCGGCCCAGCGCGAAGACCGGGATCAGCACCGAGCCGCCGCGCTGGATCGTGACGTTGATGGTGTCGACGAGGCGGATCATCTCCTTCGAACGCGTGTGGCCCGGGGGCTTTTCCGTGGCGCCGTGGGTGGTCTCCGTGACGAGGGTGTCGAACTTGCCGGTGGGAAACCTGGCGCCGTCGAGGATGCGCTGTGGGTTGAAGAGGACGTCGCCGGTGAAGAAGAGGCGGCGGTGCTTGTGGTGGATCTCGATGCCGGCCGCGCCAGGGATGTGCCCGGCCGGGTGGAAGGTGAACTCGATCTCGTCGCGCGCGCCGGTGAATTTCTTGGGGTGGCCGAAGCCGTGCGGGAAGAAGCGCGGCGCCACGCGGTCGATCTCATCGTGGGTGAACAGCGGATAGTCGGCGATGCCCTTTTCCTCCCGCTCGCGCACCATGACGTTGGCGGAGTTGTGCAGCATGCGCTCGATCAGCATGTGGCTGGGCAGGGTCATGACCGCCGGGGTGTCCGGCTGGTCGCGCATGAGCAGCGGCAATGAGCCGATGTGGTCGAGGTGGCAGTGCGTGATGAGGATCAGGTCCAGCTTCACGCCCTGCAGTGGTCGGAGATTGGGGGCGGCGACGCGGCCGGCCTTCTTGGGGTTCAGGCCGCTGTCGATGACCAGGTGGAAGTCGCCGAGCTGGACATAGAGTGAATTGGCGCCGATGCCTCCGTCGGGATTGAGGTCAATGAGCTTCATTCGATGGCCTCAACAAAGTCGCAGCCCGGAAGTGAGGGCAAGGCTTTGTATGGGCGGCCACGCTCAGGCCACCCCGCCCGGTCACTCCGGCACCCTCAGGTCAAACCTGGGGATGCGCACGAAGATGCGCCGGCCGGACTGGTCCATGCCGTGGAAGCTCCCATGGGCGCGACCCGAGCAACTCCCGACATGATAGCTGTTGTAGGAAAAATGCCCGCCGGGAGCGAGGGTGGGGGTCTCGCCGACGATCTTGTCGCCCTCGACCACCTGGGAGGTGCCATCGGCATTCTCGATGACCCATTTGCGGCCCAGCAGGGTGACCGTGCGGTCGGAGTCGTTGCGGATGGTCAGGTGATAGATGAAGGCATGGGGCCGGTCGGGGGGCAGGTTGTCCCCGTGGTGATAGACGAGCTTGTCGAGGTTGACGCTCAGGCCGGGCAGTTCAAACGAGGCGGACATAGCCCCAAGCAAGGCAGGGAAACCTGAAACTTGAAGCCTGAAACCTGACTATCGGAGGGTGTGACCGGTCCGTCGACTATGACACGCGCCCTCAGGTCTCAGGTTTCAAGTTTCAGGTCTCTCCGCCAGCCTTTCGTCTTGCCGTGAAAAACCCCGGGGCGCACAAAGGCTTCCTTCATGGAAAAACTCGCCCTCCTTTCGGTCAGCGACAAACAAGGCCTCGTGGAATTCGCCACGGCGCTGGTGCGGCAGCACGGCTACCGCCTGCTCTCGACCGGAGGCACGGCCAAGTTGCTCGCCGGCGCCGGGCTGGCCGTGACCGAGGTCGGCACCCACACGGGATTCCCCGAGATCATGGAGGGCCGCGTCAAGACCCTGCACCCGAAGATCCATGGCGGCCTGCTGTGCCGGCGCGACAAGCCCGAACATCTGGCCCAGGCGCAAAAGAATGACATCGCGCTGATCGACCTCGTGGTGGTGAACCTTTACCCGTTCGAGGCGACGGTCGCGCGGCCGCAGGTGGAGTTGGAGGAGGCCATTGAGAACATCGATATCGGGGGACCCTCGATGCTGCGCAGCGCGGCCAAGAACCACGAGAGCGTCACGGTCGTCTGTGACCCGGCCGACTACGGGGCGGTGCTGGCGGCCATGGGCGGCGACGCGGCGAAACTGGCGGAGTTGCGCCGCCGGCTGGCGTTGAAGGTGTTCCAGCGCACCGGCGCCTACGACACGGCCATCGCCCGGTATCTCGCGGGCCAGCAGGCGGAGCCGGACCTCGAGGCGCTCAGTGGGTTTCCGGCGCAATACTCGCTCGCGCTGCCGAAGGCCCAGAGCCTGCGCTATGGCGAGAATCCGCACCAGAAGGCGGCGCTCTACGGGACGTTTCATGAACACTTCCAGCAGCTCCAGGGCAAGGAGCTCAGCTATAACAACATCTTGGACATCACGTCCGCGACCTACCTGATCGGCGAGTTCGAGCGGCCGACGGTCGCGATTTTGAAGCATACCAATCCCTGCGGCGTGGCCAGCGCGGACACGCTGGCGGAGGCGTGGGAAAAGGCCTATGCCACGGACCGGCAGGCGCCGTTTGGCGGCATCATCATCGTCAACCACACGCTCGACGGCACCCTGGCGAAGCTCATCGCGGAGATCTTCACCGAGGTGATCATCGCCCCGCGTTTCAGTGAGGAGGCGCTCCAGGTTTTTGGCCGGAAAAAGAACCTGCGGCTGATGATCGCCCAGGAGGGGCTCGGCGCTGATGCGCTGCAGGAGGTCCGGTCGGTCATTGGCGGCGTGCTGGTGCAGGACCGCGACCGGGCCATGGAAAAACCCGCCGGCTGCCGCGTGGTGACCAAACGCGAACCGACACCGGAGGAATGGGTGTCGCTGATTTTCGGCTGGAAGGTCGGCAAGCACGTGAAATCCAATGCGATCGTTTATTGCCGCGGCGAGCAGACGCTAGGCGTCGGCGCCGGCCAGATGGCGCGGGTCGACAGCTCGCGCATCGCGGTCTGGAAGGCTGGCGAGGCGAAACTGGATCTGCGCGGCTCGGTGGTGGCGAGCGAGGCCTTGTTTCCCTTTGCCGACGGACTGATTGCGGCGGCCGACGCGGGAGCGACCTGCGCGATCCAACCGGGCGGCTCGGTGCGCGACGCGGAGGTCATCCAGGCCGCCGACGAACGCGGCCTGGCGATGGTTTTCACGGGTATCCGGCACTTTAAGCACTGAGCAATCTGGATCAGCCCGCTCCAGCCGGGGCCTGAACATTGCCTTGGCGTGAGGGTCGTAACCGGTATGCTGTTCCACATGACCCGCCGCGCCATCCTGTTCCTCACGCTGCTGGCCCTGGCCGGCTGCTACACCGTGCCGGAGACCGGCCGGCAAGCGTTCATCTTGCCCATCATGGACGATGTCGCACAAGGTTCGGCGGCGTTTGCCGACTTGAAGTCCAAGGGGCCGATTTCAACCGACCCGATATTAAACGAACGGGTCCAGCGGGTGGGGCACCGCATTGCCGAGGCCGTCGGCAGTGATCTGCCGGGGGCCAAGTGGGAGTTTGTGGTCTTTGCCGAACCCAAGACGGTGAACGCGTTCGCCCTGCCCGGCGGCAAGGTGGGCGTGTATTCCGGCCTGCTCATCCTGTCTGACAACGACGACCAGCTGGCCATCGTGATGGGACACGAGATCGCCCACGTGACGGCCCGCCACGGGGCGCAGCGCGTCACCGAGGGGGCGCTGGCGGCGCTCGGCGGCATCGTGCTGGACGCCTCGACCAAGAGCAAGAACGCCCATGATGCCCTGTTGGTCGGCTACGGCCTCGTGGCCGGCGGATCCATCCTCGCGTTCTCCCGCGCGCATGAGAGCGAAGCCGATTACATCGGCATCCGCTATGCCGCCAAGGCCGGCTACGATCCGCGGGCCGCCGTCACGTTCTGGCAGAAAATGGCTGACACCAAGGAAGCCGGCGGCCTGGCGGTGCTGCTCCGCACCCATCCGCTCACCAGCACCCGCATCGCCGATCTGCAAAAGTGGATGCCGGAGACCCTGCCGCTGTATGAGGCCGCGAAGCAGCGTTACCCGTGAGGCCCGGGCTGGCGCCGGCACAACTTGCGGGGAAAGCGGAGCGGGTTCCGGTCCCTCCTCCTTCGGCAGTAACTATTCGTCGCGCCACTTCTGACTAGCTCCGGCCGGAGACTTCGGTCAGGTTGCTGTCATGTTTGACCCCGTTGAGAAGCTCAAGGAATACATCCGGCATGCGAGCGTGTCGGCCGATTCCAAGTTCAAGGATGGCATCGCGGGTGCCCAGCAGTTCCTGCTGACGTTGTTCACGGAGATCGGCTTCCAGGCCGAGGCCGTGCCGACCGCGCTGCATTCCGTGATCGTGGCGAAGCGCGGGGGCGATCCGGGCTGGCCGCACGTCATCATCTACGGGCACTATGATGTGCAGCCGCCGGATCCGTTGAGCAAATGGGACACGCCGCCGTTCGAACCGACCATCAAGGGTGAGCGCATCTACGGCCGCGGGACGGCTGACAACAAGGGGCCGCTGATGGTGCACATCACCGCCGTCGCGCGCCTGCTGGAGAAGAACCCCAACCTCCCGCTGCGGATCACCTTCGTGGTCGAGGGCGAGGAGGAGATCGGCAGCAAGAATTTCAAGACCTTTCTCAAGGAGAACAAGCACCGCCTCAACGGCGACTTCATCTACATGTCGGACAATGGCATCCAGTCGCCGGAACAGATGGTCGTGACCGTCGGCCTGCGCGGCATGCTGGCGCTCGAGGTCGAGTTGACCGGGCCCAAGTCCGACCTGCACTCCGGCATGCACGGCGGCGTGCTCCTCAACCCGCTGCAGGCCCTGGCCGAAATCGCGGCCTCGCTGCACACCCCGGATGGCCGCGTGAACATCCCCGGATTCTATGCGAAGGTGGTCGAGCCGGAGCAGTGGGAGCGCGACCAGCTGAAGCAGGCCAATCTCGATCAGAAGGCCTACCAGGAGTTTCTCGGGATCTCGCAGTTTCATACCCCGCCCGGCTACACCCCGTTCGAGGCCATCCGGTTTCAACCGACGCTGGAGTTCAACGGCTTCACCGGCGGCTACCAGGGCGAGGGGACCAAGACCGTCATCCCGAGCAAGGCCAGCTGCAAGATCACCTGCCGGCTCGTACCGAACCAGACGCCGGAGAACGTGGTCGACACGGTCATCAACACCCTGCGCGAACGCTGCCCCAAGGGCGTCACCATGACGATCACCCGGCAGCATGACGCGACGCCCTACGTCGTCATCCCGCCCGATCGCTCCAACACGCCGCCGGACCAGTCTCCCGCCCTGGCCAGATGCTTCCGCGCGCTGGACGAAGCCGCGACGGAAGTGTGGGGCCAGCCGCCGCTCTATCTCCGCGAGGGCGGCAGCGTGGGCCTGCTCGCCGACCTGAAGGAGGTGCTCAAGCTCGACGCCGTGATGATGGGGCTCTTTTTGCCTGAGGACAACCTGCACGCGCCCAACGAGAGTTTCCATCTCGGGGTGATGAAAAAAGGCATCGCGACAGCGGAGCGCGTGCTGGCGAAGCTGGCGCAGGGTTAGTGACGTTGCAGGGCGAGGTCTCCGAACCCCGCCTTCGGCAAAGGCGACATTTGGAAATGCCGCCCTGCAATTGAGTGAGTAAAGAGCCCCGGGGTATTCGACCCACTGGGAATAAAAAAGGCCGCGGATTGCTCCGCGGCCTTTTTGCTTTTAAATGGATCGAAGCTTATTGCTTCACCAGCTCGACGAAGTCGACGCGGCGGTCCTTCGCCCACTCACCTTCGCCGCCGCCCTGCTTGGCGTCGGTCGAGCCTTTCGAGAGGGTCTCGAGCCGCAGGCCGTCGGCGCCGAGCGACTCGAGGTAGCGCTTCACGGAGTTGGCGCGCCGGTCACCCAGGCCGAGATTGTATTCGGCGGTGCCGCGCCAGTCGCAATGGCCGACGAGCACGAGGTGCTTGGTGGGATTGTCGGCCAGCCACTTGACCGCCGCCTGGATCTTCGGCCGCTCAGCCGGGGCGACGGCGTAACGATCCAGCGCAAAATAGACGGCGTCGACGACGCTGCGGTTGGCGTCGGGCACGGTGCCGGCGTTGGGATCGCGCACCGGCAGGCCGCCGAAGTCGCTGCCGACGGCTACTTGCGTCGGATCAATGTTGCCCATGCCGGTCTGCGTGCTGTCGGGCGTGGTGGAGCGCACCGGTTTCTTGGCGCAGGCTGAAAGGCAGAGGGCGGCGGCGACGAGCACCAGGCCGGAGAGTTTGGAAACGTGCTTCATGATTTCGTTGGGGAAAGGTGGCGGTCGTTATCAGTCAAAGCCCACAGGCGCGCAAGAACGAAACTCTCTGCCCGCCCGGGGGTTCACCATGTCTGGGTGCGATGGTCGATCAGGCCGATTTCCAGGGCGTAACGAGTCAAGCTGGCCACATCATGGAGATTGAGCTTCCGCATGAGGTTGGTGCGGTGGTTGTCCACGGTCTTGACGCTGATGGTGAGCTTCTGGGCGATTTCCTTGGTACTGTTGCTCTCGGCCACCAGCTTGAGGATCTCCCGCTCCCGGTCGGTCAGGGTGTCGACTCCTGAGGCCGGGTTGTTGTTGGCCACGACCGTGCGGAGCAGGGCCGCCACGCCCGGGCCGAAATAGGTGCCACCGTTGGCGATGGTCTCGAGTCCCTTTTTAAATTCACCCAAGCCGGCCGTCTTTTCCACAAAGCCATGGGCGCCAGCCTCCAGCATCTCCCGCACGAGGGCGGGACTTTCGTAGGCGGAAAAGACGAGGACACGGGTGTTTTTGAGCTGTTTGCTGATCCGGCGGAGAATGTCCACGCCGCTCAGGCCCGGCAGACGGGCGTCGAGCACGATCAGGTCGGGTTTCAACTCGAGGCATAGCTGGCAGGCCTGCTGCCCATCGCCGCTCTCGCCGACAATCTTGTAGGCCGGGTCAATCCTCAGGATTTCGGCCAGCATTTCGCGAATGGCGGTTTGGTCCTCAACGATGACGATTCGCTTGGCTTGGATGGCAGTTGGCACAGGTTTCAAATCCAGTGAGGGATAGGCCCTAACACGGAATTGAGCAATACCCTTGGGCAAGCCGGGGAAAACTCAACCCCGATTACTTAAAAAGGAAGAATGGGGATAGAAGCCATCCTTTCTGGGAATGAAATGCCGGCCTACGCCAAGCCTACGGACCCCGGCAGCCTCCGTGCTCGCTTCGCTCGGCGGAGGCTGGTGGGGCGACTGGGACTCGAACCCAGAACCAATTCGTTAAAAGCGAACTGCTCTACCATTGAGCTATCGCCCCATGGCCAGCCGAAGGGCGCATATTTTTTTGCTTGGGCGGCAACGCAAGGATTAATTGCGCGGGGGTGGGGTGGTTTTACGCTCGCCAGCCCGGCATTGACCGTCACCGCCCAGGACCCAAGCTGGCCGGCAACCAGCGATATTCTTGGGAACAATCCTCAAATTTCCGGATCAGAACGAGCCTGAGCACATGACTGCCAAGGCCCAAGAAGTTGCGCTGGATCGATTACTCGTTGACCGCTTCAAGGGCGGGGACGCAACGGCGTTTGACCAGCTGGTCACGCGTTACTGGGACCGCATCTACGGCATGGTCAACCAGCTCCTGCGCAACCAGCAGGATGCCGAGGAAGTCACGCAGGATGCCTTCATCCGGGCCCATCGCGGGCTCGTGAATTTCCGGGGCGACTCCGCCTTTTCGACCTGGCTCTACCAGATCGCCACCAATCTGGCCCGCAACCGCTATTGGTATTGGTGGCGGCGCAAACGCGACAAATCCATCTCGTTCGACGCCCCGGTCAGCGGGGATAACAACACCACGCTCGCCGAGCTCATCCCCGCCGAGCAGGAGACGCCGGAGGACGCGACGGTCACGCAGGAGTTCGTCAACCGCGTCGCCGAATGCATGCAGAAGCTCAATGAGAAGCACCGCGAGATCCTGATCCTGCGCAATGTCCGGAATCTCGCCTACGAGGAGATCGCCGAGATTCTCGGGATCAGCGTGGGCACCGTGAAGAGCCGCATCGCCCGCGCCCGTGAAAGCCTGCGCGGCATGCTGGGGGAGGATTTTAACCATGAAAGATAACCGATTCATCGACCTTGTGAATCTCTACATCGACCGCCAGATCAGCGCGGCCGAAACCGCCGAGCTGGAAGCGGAGATCCAAGCCAACCCGCGCCGCCGCGCGATCTACAAGCAATACTGCCAGATGCACCGGGCCACCACGCTGGTCTATGAAAACTTCCGCGCCAACGCGCCCGAGCAGCAGGGAACGGTTGCGGCCGGCACCGTCGCCCGCCTGGCCCGCGAGCGTCGCTCGCCTTGGGGCTATTATGCCGGCGGTCTGGCCGCGGCCGCGTGCCTGGGCCTGGTATTCGTCCAATTGAACTTCCGCCCGGACGCCGGGTCCGGCGCTATGGCCCAGCCGGAGTCCCTCCCCACGATCGCCGCGACCGCGATGCCGCCGCGCGCGGTGGTGGCCGTTCCTCCCACCGTCGAACCCCGGGCCGGCCTGGTCAGCCTGCGCAACCATGCTGCGGCCGAACGGCCGGACTATCCGCCCTTGCTCGCCACCCTGCGGACGGAAGAGGCGGATGGGTTTTCCGCTGCGCAGCTGCAGTCCAGCCGGTTGCCGTCGCTGTTTGATGATGGGGTCTTTGAGTCCAAGCAGGTCATGCCGGTGCGCAATCCCCGGGTTTACCGCAGCCGGCAATCGCCGACGCAACAGGCCGAATTCACTGCCTTCCAGTTCCAGCGCTGAGCCGGTGACTGGCGGAGCGCGGCGGCTGGTTGCGATTTAGCGCTGGGCGGACTCGTCCACCGGCTGGGTTTCGCCCGAATTTCAGCCCAACGCTTTCTTGATCAAGGTTTCGGTGGAGGCCGTGGGGCCGAGGCCGATCAGGGCCTGGCGCACGGCCTTGTCGGCATCGGGCGGCTTGTAGCCGAGCGCCACGAGGGCCAGGACGGCATCGCGGATCCGGTTTTCGCCCGGGGCGCCGGCCGGAGCCGTCCCGGCGGCTCGCGCAGGCACGAGGGTGCCCAGCAACGCGGAGTTCAGCGTATCCCGCAGTTCGATGACCAGGCGCTCGGCGGTTTTTTTGCCGATGCCGGGGCACTTCGCCAGCAGCCCGACATCCCCGGCGGCGATCGCGCCCTGCAGCGAAGCCAGCGAGAGTTTGCTCAGGACGCTGAGCGCCATCTTGGGGCCGACGCCGGTGACCTTCTCGACCATCAGGCGAAAAAAGTCCCGCTCCTCCTCGGTGGCGAACCCGTAGAGGGTCTGCGAATCCTCGCGGTAGACGGCCAGGGTGTGCACCTTGACCTGCTGGCCGGGTGGGGGGAGCTGTTCGGCGGTGGTGACGGGGATGTGCACCTCATAACCCAGCCCGCCCGCCTCGATGATGGCGGCCAGCGGCGTGGCGGAGACGAGGATGCCGGTGACGCTGGTGATCATTTCAGGCCGAGCACGTCCTGCATGTCGTAAACCCCGGGAGGCTGCTGCACGACCCAGGCGGCCGCCCGCAAGGCTCCGCGGGCGAAGATGGCGCGGTCGCCGGCCTTGTGGGTGAGCTCGAGGCGCTCGCCGAGGGCCGCAAACATGACGGTGTGGTCACCGACCACGTCGCCGCCGCGCAGGGCGTGCACGCCGACCTCGGTGGGCTGGCGCGCACCGGTGAGGCCGGACCGGCCATGGCGCAGCGCGTCCGCATTGAGCTGGCGCTCCTCAAGGATGATTTCCAGCAACCGGGCGGCGGTGCCGCTGGGGGCGTCCTTCTTGTAGCGGTGGTGCATTTCGATGACCTCGGCATCATAATCGGCGCCGAGCACCCGGGCCGCGCGCTGGGTCAGGGCGAAGAGCAGGCTGACCCCGACGGAGAAATTTCCCGCCCAGACGCAGGGCACCTTGGCGGCGAGCGCGAGGAGACGTTTTTTCTCACCGGCCTCGTGGCCGGTGGTGCCGATCACGACGGGCTTCTGGTGCGCGCCCGCGAGTTCCAGCACGCCGGCCGTGGCCAGGTGGGAGCTGAAGTCGATGATCACGTCGCAGTGCGCGACCGGCGCGGCGAGGTCGTCGCCTTCGTCCAGCCCGGCCCGGATGACGGCACCCGTGTCACCCGCGAGGCCGGCGATGGTCTGGCCCATGCGACCTTTCGCCCCGTTGAGCAGGATCTGAAGAGGCATGGGTTAGCGGCGGTAGCGGGTGATCTCGGCCAGCAGCGTCTGGCGGCTGGCCTCACTCAGGGGGCAGAGCGGCAGGCGGACCTCGGCAGAGCCGATCAGGCCGGCCTTGGCCATGGCGAACTTGATCGGGCTCGGGTTCGACTCGATGAAGAATGCCTTGAGCAGCGGATAGAGGCGGCGGTGCAGGGTGCGGGCCTTGGCGTAGTCGCCAGCCAGGGCCAGATCCGCCAGCTTGGCGATCTCGCGGGGAAAATAATTCGAGGCGACGCTGACCACGCCCTTGGCCCCGACCGCCATGAAGGGGAGGGTGAGGCTGTCGTCACCGCTCAGCACCGTGACGGCGTCGCCCAGGGCCGAGATGATCTGGTCCACGCGGTCGACACTGCCCCCGGCTTCCTTGACGTGGGCGACATGCGGATACTTGGCGCGCAGCCGCTCGATGACCCCGACGCTGATTTCCACGCCACAGCGGCCGGGGATGGAATAAAGCACGATCGGCTTGTCCGTGACCTCGGCGAGCGCGGCAAAATGCCGGAATAGGCCCTCCTGCGTCGGCCGGTTGTAGTAGGGCGCGACCAACAACATGCCATCGGCGCCGGCCTCGTCCGCCGCCTTGGTCATCACCACGGCCTCCTGGGTCGAGTTCGAGCCCGTGCCGGCGATGACCGGCACCCGGCCCCGCACGGCCTCGACCGTGCAGCGGATGATGTCGAGGTGTTCCTCGTGCGTGACGGTGGGCGATTCACCGGTGGTGCCGACGGGCACCAGGCCGTCGATGCCACCTTTGATCTGGAATTCCACCAGGCGCCGAAGATCGTCGTAGGCGACGGCGTCATTCCGGAAGGGCGTGACGAGGGCGGTGTAGCTGCCGGTGAACGGGCGGGGGCGTTTCATGGGAAAGTTACCTTGAACGATGCAAAGTTAGGCTGTAGGCAAAGCACAGCTTTAAAGGCGGTTCACGCATAAAATTCCATGAGCACGACACTTCATACCGAAATCTTCAAGGATCTGCTGAAGCTGGCCGTCGAAAGCGGCGCCAGCGACATCGTGATCAAGTCCGAGAAACCCGGCTATGTGCGCATGGGCGGACGGCTCCGCCCGGTCGAGATGGATCCCATCAGCTGCGAGCACGCGCAGGCCTGGGTCGACGAGCACGTGCCGCGCATTTTCAAGGACAAGTGGGACAAGGACGGCCAGGTGGACTTTGCGTATGCGGCGGATGATGTCGGCCGCTTTCGCGTCAACGCCTTCCACCAGCGCGGTCTCGTCAGCATCGTCATGCGCCATATCAAGAGCCGGCCGCCGACCTTCGAGGA
This sequence comes from Lacunisphaera sp., assembly GCA_046590295.1. Lineage (GTDB taxonomy): Bacteria > Verrucomicrobiota > Verrucomicrobiia > Opitutales > Opitutaceae > Lacunisphaera. The sequence continues at coordinate 6,072 of JBKJTZ010000009.1, read as the reverse complement.
GCTGAAGATCGAGTCCGAGACCCTGATCAAGATGGCGCAGGCCAAGGACGGCATTTTGCTCGTGTGCGGCGCCACCGGCTCCGGCAAGAGCTCGACCATGGCCGCCATGCTCAACTGGATCAACCAGAACCTCGACAAGCACATCATCTCGATCGAGGACCCGATCGAATACACCTTCAGCGACGACAAGTCGCTCTTCCAGCAGCGCGAGATCGGCCTCGACGTGCCGAACTTCGAAATGGCGATCAAGTCCGTCCTGCGCCAGAATCCCGATATCATCCTCATCGGCGAAATGCGCGACCGGGAGACCTTCGAGACCGCCATCTCCGCGGCCGAGACGGGCCACTTGGTCATTTCCACCATGCACGCCGGCACGGTCGCGCAGTCGCTCACGCGCCTGTTCGAGTTTTTCCCGCCCGAGCAGATCGCGCAAGCGCGCCGGCAGATCGCCGGCACGCTGCGCGGCTTCATCTGCCAGAAGCTGATTCCGGCGCTAGAGGGCGGCGGCCGCTTCGCGGCGCACGAGATCCTCATCGCCGACGCGACGGTCCGGAACCTGATCCTCGACGGCCACAACGACAAGATCCAGCAGCTGCTGGAGGCCAGCAGCGACTCGGGCTCGAAATCCTTCAACAAGGACCTTTTCCGCCTCATCAAGGAGGGCAAAATCAGCAAGGCCGACGGCCTGCGCTTCTCACCGAACCCGCCGGCCCTCGAGATGAACCTGAAGGGCATCTTCTTCAAGACCTGATGCTCCGCCGGACCGTCCCCCTGATGCTTTCCCTCCTGGCCGCGGTCGCAGCCCGGGCGGAAGAGCCCGGTGGTGCCCCCCTGGCCGAATCCACGCAGGTCCTGAAGACCCTGCAGGCGGATGAGCGGGCTAAAAACAATCCCGCCACGGCCGGAAAACTGTCGGAGAGTCTGCCCCGGTTGCCAACCCAGGTGCCGGGCGCGACCGCCCTGAAATTCGCGCCACCGGAGCAAGCCACCCAGGCCGAAAAGGAACTCCGGCGGAGGAAAAAGGCCCAAAAGAACTGGCTGGTGGACGGCGTGGAAAAACTGGGCCGGGAACCGAAAGTCCGGCGAGGGCCGGGGCCGCAGGAGGACAAGGATATGCCGGCGGAGGAGAACACGAGGACCGACAGTTCCGACCCCGACCATATCCTCAGCTTGTATGCCGAGCGAAAGAGGGAGGACGAGGCAAAGGCTCAGGCCCGCGTGGCCACCATGCCCCGCCGCGATCCGATCGCCCCCTTCCTTCAGGGCTGGCTGGGTGACTCGCCCGTGCGCGGCAAGTTTTTCGACGATTTTCTCGGAAAAACCACGACGGGTGCAGCAGCGGCACCGCCGGCGGTCGGTTCCGGTCTGGAATTCAGCCAAGTCGCCAGCGGCCCGGCGGCGATCGAGCAGCAATCGCGCACCCCGTCCGTCGCCGGTCAGCCCAACCCATACCTGGCGGGCCTGGAGCCCTTCGCCCGAAGCGAGGTTGGCGGTGGCATGCTGGTACAGGCTGCGAGCGTTCCGGCCATGTTTGGACCCCCGGCGCCCCGGTCGGGCTCATCGTCAATCGACCCGATTCCCAGCGCCAGAACAGCGGAGAAAAAGCCGGCTTTGCTGGCCCCGACGGGCAACGAGAAATACTTCCCGCAACTGAAGAAATTTTAGGGCTTGGTTTTTGGACGTGGGACAGGTTTAACCGCTCCTTTCATCCATGTCACTCGCCCTAATTTTCTCCGGTCAAGGTGCCCAAAAAGCGGGCATGGGTAAGTCGCTTTACGACGATTCGGCGGCCGCCAAAGCCCTCTACGATGAGGCCAACAGTGTGCTGGGCTGGGACTTGAAGAAGCTATCCTTCGAAGGACCCGAGGCGGAACTGACCCAGACCAAGGTCTGTCAGCCGGCCTTGTTTGTCCATGGGTTGGCCGTGGTCGCCGCGCTGAAGGAAAAAAGTGGGCTGCCGGAAGTGAAATTTGCGATGGGCCTGAGCCTGGGCGAGGTCACCGCACTGACGGCGGCCGGAGTCTTTGATTTTGCCACCGGCCTGAAGATCGTCGCGGAACGCGGACGGTTGATGCAGCTGGCGTGCGAAAAATCCTCCGGCGGCATGGCGGCGATCATCGGCGAGGAGCGGGCCAAGGTGGCCGAGTTGTGCGCGGAATTCGGCATCGAGGCGGCCAATTTCAACGCCCCGGGGCAGATCATCGTCTCGGGCGAGAAGGCCAAGGTCGACGCGCTGGTCGCGGCCGCGAAGGACAAGGGCATCAAGCGGATCATGGCGCTCAACGTGGCCGGGGCCTACCACAGCCGGCTGATGGAGCCGGCGCGGGCGGAGTTCGCGGCCTACCTGGCCGGAATCGAGTTCCAGCGGCCGGCGTTCACCGTCTTCAGCAACACCACCGGGCAGGTCGTCGCCGAGCCGGCGCAGATCCGCGAGGCGCTGGTGCGGCAGGTGGTTTCGTCCGTGCTGTGGGAGGATTGCATGCGGAACTGCACCGCCGCCGGCGCGACCGAGTTCTGGGAGTGCGGCCCCAGCGGCGTGCTCGCCGGCCTGGCCCGGCGCACCGAGAAGAACTGGATCGTCAAAAGCTTTGCCGAGTTCGCCGACCTTCCCGCCCAGTGAAAGACGCGCCCCTCACCCGCAATTTTTGCATCATCGCCCACGTCGATCACGGGAAGACGACGCTGTCCGACCGCTTGCTGGAGGTCACCAGCACGATCACGAAGCGGGTGATGACGGACCAGCATCTCGACTCGATGGATCTCGAGAAGGAGCGTGGCATCACCATCAAGATGCACCCGGTCACGATGACCTATCCGGCGAAGGACGGGCAGACCTACAAGCTGAACCTGATGGACACGCCGGGGCATGTGGATTTCGCCTATGAGGTGTCCCGCTCACTCGCGGCCTGCGAGGGCGCGCTGCTGCTCATCGACGCGTCGCAGGGGGTGGAGGCCCAGACCGTGGCGAACGCCCACCTGGCCTTCGCGCAGGGCCTCAAGGTCATCCCGGTCATCAACAAGATCGACCTGCCGAGCGCCAACCTCGAGCTCTGCCTCAAGCAGATGGAGGACATCCTGACCATACCCTCGGAGGAGGCCATCCTCGCCAGCGGCAAGTCCGGCATCGGCATCGAGGAGATTTTGGAGGCGGTCGTGACCCGCGTGCCGCCGCCGCGCTGGACCGACTACCCGACGACGCGCATGCTGGTGTTTGACTCGAAATACGACGCGTACCGCGGCGTCATCTCGCACGTGCGGGTCTTCTCAGGCACGTTCAAGGCCGGCGAGATGATGATGCTCATGAGCTCGGGACAGAAGTCCGAGATCAAGGAAGTGGGCATGTTCCACCCCGGCATGATCAAGTGCGAACTGCTCGGACCGGGCGACGTCGGCTACATCGTCAGCAACATCAAGAGCGTCGAGGAGATCAAGGTCGGCGACACCGTCACGCACGCCAACAAGCCGGCCGCCGAGATGCTGCCCGGCTACAAGGAGGTGCGGCCGATGGTGTATTGCGGGCTGTATCCGCTCGAGTCCGACGACTTCGAGAAGCTGAAGGTCGCCCTCAGCAAGCTGCGCCTGAACGATTCTTCCCTGATGTATCAGAGCGAGAGCTCGGTCGCGCTGGGCTTCGGTTTCCGCTGCGGCTTCCTGGGCCTGCTGCACATGGAGGTCGTGCAGGAGCGCATCCGTCGCGAATATGACGTCGAGATCATCTCCACCTACCCGAGCGTCGTCTACAAGGTGAAGAAGCACGGCGGCGAGGTCATCGAGATCGACAACCCCGTGAACCTGCCCGATCCCGGCACGATGGAGGAGATTTCCGAGCCGACCATCAAGGCGGCCATCCACATTCCCAATGAATACCTCGGCGACATGATGGGCCTCATCATGGAAAAACGCGGCAGCGTGGACCACACCGCCACGCTGGACGGCACGCGCGTCATGCTGAACGCCACGCTGCCGTTGAACGAGATCCTCGTCGATTTCAACGACCGGCTGAAGAGCATCACGCGCGGCTACGGCTCGATGGACTACGAGCTGGGCGAATACCGCCCCTCCGACCTCGTCAAGATGGACATCATGGTCAACGGCGACCCGGTGGACGCCTTTGCCAGCATCGTGCACCGCTCGAAGGCCGAGGGGCAGGGCAGGGCGCTCTGCGAGAAGCTGGCCGACATCATCCCGCCGCAGATGTTCAAGGTGGCGGTCCAGGCCGCCATCGGCGGCAAGATCATCGCCCGCGACAATGTGCGCGAGATGCGGAAGGACGTGACCTCGAAGTGCTATGGCGGCGACATCTCCCGCAAACGGAAGTTGCTCGACAAGCAGAAGGAAGGCAAAAAGAAGATGAAACTTATCGGCAAAGTTTCGATCCCACCAGATGCCTTCATTCAAGTCTTGAAGACCAACAGCTAACCAGCCTCATCCGTGTTCAGCTTTCTCTATTCGCAGGAGAAGAAAATGCGGCAGAACGCCGCCAACTGGCTCGAGGTGGCGGAGCGCGTGCGGCATTTCCGCCGCGACCTGCTCACCGACACGCAAAACCGGCAGCTGGCGGCCATGGAGGGGGAGCTCCGGCTGCGGCTGAAGGAGAAGGCCGACGCCGGCCGGATCAAGCTCGCCATCGAGGGCCTGGAACGGGTGCTGAAGGACACGGGCGGACGCATTTATCCGTCTTCCTCGCTGGTGGAGAACGTGGAGTTTTTTGTGGTCGCGGCCATCGTGATCCTCGGGCTGCGGGCATATTTCATCCAGCCGTTCAAGATCCCGACCAATTCGATGTGGCCGAGCTACTATGGCATGACGGCGGAAGTGTTTCCACCGGGCGAGGAGCCCGGTTTCTGGCGCAAGGCCGCGCGGCTGGCCACGCTCGGGGCGAGCAATTACACCGTCACGGCCCCGGCCGACGGGGAGGTGCTGATCCCGGTTTTCGGCGACCTGCGCCCGGCCTTCAGCGAGCGGCAGGGTCGCAGCCTGGGGGTGTTTCCCACCTTGATGCGCGACTACACCTTCATGGTCGGCGGCGAGCTGGCCAAGGTCTCGGTGCCGGCGGATTTCCAGGGAGAGTATGAGCAGGTGCTGAACGAGGCGTTCATGGGCAAGGCGCCGAGCCTGGCGCACGCCTTGAAGGAAGCCGCGAACAAGGCCCAGCCTTTGGAACGCTCAACCATCGTCGTGCGCGGCGGGGCGCGGCCGCTGGAGGCGACGGTTTATTGGATCCCGGTCGGCAAGAAGGTGCGCCGCGGTGAGAACATCCTGTCGTTCGACATCCTGACCGGGGACCTGCTGTTCGTGGACCGGCTCAGCTATAATTTCATCCAGCCCAAGGTCGGCTCCGGCTTTGTGTTCCGCACGGGCAATATCCCGGATCTCCGGGCCGACGATGGCGACAAATACTTCGTCAAGCGCCTCGTCGGCGTGCCCGGAGACGAGTTGGAGATCAAGTCGCCGGTCCTGTTCCGCAACGGCAGGCCGATCGAGGGTTCGGTCGCATTCGGCAAGAATGCCCGGCGGGAAGGCAAGTACCCGGGTTATATCAACACGGGACCGGCGGTCGTGACCGGCAGCGACCGGAGCATCGTCAGCGACGGCCTGATGCCGGTCGGTGGCAAGGTGATCGTGCCGGCGAATTCCTTCTTCGCGCTGGGGGACAACTCGCCCCGCAGCAAGGACAGCCGCTACTGGGGCTTTGTACCCGAGAAGGACGTCGTGGGACGCCCGTTGTTCATCTATTATCCGCTGACCAGTCGTTGGGGCCCGGCGAGATAGTTCTGGGTCGGTTTATGCCCGCCGGACAGATATGACGCACAATAGTTATTATGTCTATAATACATAATACCGGATACAAGGCACTTAAACTAGGTTCATAAATTCCGAGATTTCCTTGAGGCACTCCTGCCCTGCATCCTCCAGCACATAATGCCCGGCCGACTCGAGGTAGTCGGCGTTGGCTCCGGGCAGCAGCACCTGCCAGCGGTTGTAATAGTGCCGGTTGAAACAGAAGTCCTGGCCGCCCCATAAAATCCGGACCGGCCGGTCGCGCAGGAGTTTGAGTTTGGGTTCCAGTTC
>JBKJTZ010000082.1:0-5483 GCA_046590295.1 Lacunisphaera sp. | reverse complement strand
CTGCTTTTCGAGATTGAGCGCGAGTTCGTGCGCACGGCCACCACGCTCATCTACCGCGTCGGCGAGCCCGAGCTGAAATACCTCCTTTGCCAGCACATCTGGGAATCCGCCGGCCATGCCCGCTTCCTCCGCGAGCGCGGGCGCGAGTTAAGCGGCTTCGGCAACGGCGAGGGTGTGCGGGACAGCCTCCGCCAGCTGTTCAACGAGGCCGTGATGCCCGCCGACGCCTATGTCGCGCTCGCCGGCTTCTACCGCGTGCTCAAGCCCGCCCTCCTCGCCGCCTACCGGCATTACCTGTCGGCCACGCACCATCTCGCCGACTGGCCGTCGCGCAAGCTCGTCGAGGAATTCATCGCCGACGAGGAACGCCATGCCCGCGAGATGGCACCGCGCCTCGGTTCGGCCAAGGCCACCGAGTGGATCGAGCACCTGCTGGACGCCGTCGCCGCCCACGGCGGGTTGCTCGGCGACCGCCCCCGCACCCCGTTGGCCGCCGGCTTTGCCTGGGAGTCTTTGCTCCGGAAGTATGCCCACCCCGCCACCTGCAACCGCGGCAAATACCCGACGTGCTCCAGCGTCTTCAGCCTCGACCCCGACGAGACGCCCATCGTCCGGCCCTGGCTGGTCGACCCCAAGACCGACGCCCGCGTCATCCGCCTGATGGTGTACGTGTGGCTGATGATGGAACTGGATGCCGTCGACTACCTCGCCACGATTTTCTACGACACGCCCGAAGCGCCGTTCGACCTGCACCACGACATGGCCCGCCATCTCTGGGACGAGTCCCGGCACAGCCAGTTCGGCTACCGGCAGCTGCCCAAGCTCGGCGTCGACCTCATGACCCTCGAGCACTCGCTCGACCTCTACAACATCCTCGTCCAGATGCCGCCGCACGAGCGCTACGCGATGATGACGATGGAATTTGAGGCCGGCAGCTTTCCGACCAAGGCCCTGGTGATGGACCGGGTGCGCGAGTTGAACGACTTCGAGGCCGACACGCTCCTCGCCTTCGACCGCAACGACGAACAGAATCATGTCCGCTACGGCCACCGCTGGCTGCCCGAGATCATGGCGCTGTGCGGTGACACGCGGCCCCCCGAGGAATTCGTCAAGGCCACGCAGGCACGCTTCGCCGAACTGGCCAAGGTGCACGGCAACCGCACGCCCCACGCCCTCCCGCCCGAGCGACGCCTCACGGGAAATAAAATCCTGCAGCTCGCCGGCATGGCGTAGGCCCCGGCCTCAATACGACAGGATCACACTGAGGTGTCCGCGCGCATTCCGGCGCAGGTCGGACACGCCGCTTTCCTTTAACTGCCAGCCGTAGTCGGCCCGCAGGTTGAAGTGGCCGCCCAGGTTGTAGCGCAACCCCAGGCCCGCACTGGCAAGCGTCAGATGGCCGGGCTCGCCGGGCAGGCGCGCGTGGCTGGACACCACCCCGGAATCGATAAACACCAGCGGATCGAGGCGGCCACCGGCCACCTGACGCGGCGGGGCGTGAAATTCGTTGACGAGGACCAAGCCGTTGTCGCCGTTTGCTTCCCGCTCCTCATAGCCCCGCAGATTGCTGGCGCCGCCGAGGCCGAGTTGCTCGCTACCCAGTAGATTGGCGGTGGCATACTGCCCTGTGACGCGGGTGATCCACGTGAACCTGGCGGGGAGTTTGGTCAGGCGCTCAATTTCGAGACGCGCATAGGCGTAATCAGGCTGCGCAAAGGCGCGTGCGGCCCGATAGGCGGCGGTGTGGTTGCCGGAGGTGAGGCCACCGGGGCTGAGCGCCAGCGTGAGTTCGCCCGAAGTGATGCCGTGCTTGTCGGGATGGCTGGTGCTGAAGGCGGCGGTGGCCTGGACGACATCATTTTCGAGGGCGAAGACCTGGGTGCCGCCGAAGGAGAGATTATTATTGCTGCGCTTGAAATCCAGGCCGGCGGTGAAGGCGCGGGTCCAGGAACCGTGCGCGGGCAACGGAATGCGGTAGCGCGCGCCGAGCTGCCAGGTGCGGCCTTCCAGCGCGAAGGCGCCGCCCGCAAGATCGGGCTCGCTTTCGGCGTAGCTGGCAAAAAACGTGAGCGTGTGGCGCAGGCGAGCGAGCGGGATGAGATAACTGCCGGAATGCGCCACGAGCTTCTTGAAATCAGGACTCGCGCTGAGCTGGTAGTTCAAATGCTCATCACGACCGAAGGCGTTGCCCCAGTTCACGCCGGCCAAGACGCGGTCGAAGCCGGTGAGGGCGTTGCCGGAATCCTCGTAGCCCACGTAGAGCCGGAGCGGATAGCGGTCGCGTGTGCGCAGGATGACATCGGTCTCGCCGGATCGGGCGCCGCGGGAGAAAACCAAGTCCACCTGGCGGAAAGGGTTCTGGTTGATCCACACGAGGTCCGCGAGCAGCGGCGCACCCTCGATGACCGCGCCGGGCTGCGACCGCACATAACGAGCAATCTGCGGTGCCGTAAACCACCGGTTGCCTTCGACCCGGACGAGGCCGAGGCGGCCCTCCACCACGAGGATCTGCACCGTGCCCGTGGTGATGTTCTGTTCCGGCACGAGCACGTCGACCACCGGCCGGCCATGCTGGCGGAAATAAAGCACCGCGTCCCGCGTGAGCCGGTTCAAGGCGCCCAAGGTGAGCGGCTGGCCGAGATAAGGCGTCGCGAGCGCGCGGAACTCCGGCGTCTCCAACATGGCGATGCCCGCGACCCGCAAGCCTTCGACGAACGTCCCTTCCTTTTTCAACGCCGCCGGGTCCGCAATAAACACCAAGCCGCGCAATACCGGCATCAGCACCTGCTCACCCGTGCCGGACGCGGCCGCGGGCGGCGTCACTTCCGGCAAAGTCGGGGCCGGCGCGGGCGCCGGCGTCTTGGGCGCCACCTGCTCATAGGTTTGGGCGGGGCCGGTGGCGGTGAGGCCCAGGAGGAGCAGCGCCAGCAAGGGCCGCACCGCGGTCCAGGGAGGGAGTCGGTGGTTCATGACTTGCCGGGGGAATTGCCGCTCACCGGATCCGCGGGCTTCCGCTCAAGTTTCGCGCGGACGAGGTTGACCTGCGGATTGTCGGCATCAGAAAATTCGCGGTAGCTGGAGCCGAGGGCGGTGTTGTTCGCGGTCTGCTCGCGCACGTCGGCCAAGGCCTCGTGATAGATGACGTTGAACCCGCCCATGTTCACCGATGATTCGCGGAACAAGCCGGGCTCGTTCATGCGGGACGCGCCGAGACTGCCGGAGCTGCCGCTCGCCCCGCCCTCCTCAATCCCGGAGCCGCGTGAACTGACGAGCTCGAAGCCGCCGAAGTTGGGCCCGCGCGGTGCGGCCGGGCCACCCGCGATGGACACCGGCGCGCCGGTCGAATCGATTTCAAAATCAGGCCGGCCGGTAATCTCGCCCAAGGTGAGGACCAGGCGTTCATCCACGGTCGGGCCGCCAGTCGCGGTGAGGTCGCCACCGACACTATCGACGGGCACGAGGATCAGGCGGCCGTCGACCACGAGCACGGCGAAATCGGAGGTGAGGACCGGCTGGTTGTTGATCGTGAAGACGGTTTCCGGTTCATCGCCCACGTTCACGGTCGGCGGGAGGACGTGCAGTTTGCCGTTTACGAAGGTGATGGTGTAGTTGCTCGCGACGGCATTGAGCGGCGCGATCGCGTAGTCCCCCGTGGCACTTGTCGCCGTGGCCGGGGTGCTGAAGGTGAGCCCGCTGACGACGGTGGACGTGTCGCCGTTGACGAAGCCGGCATACGTCGCGCCAAACGCCGGGTTGGCCGCACCAAAGGCCCGGGTGGCGTCGTTGGCCGTGAGCGAGAGCGCCGCGCGCGTGATCGTCAGGGTGCCCGGCACGTAGCCGATGACATAGGTGGAAGGCGCCGTGGCGCCGAACGGCGTGATCGTGAAGTTGCCGACATTGCTGCCGATCGTCGCAGTCGTGCTGAATTGCAGGCCGGTCACACTCGCGGCGGTGTCGCCATTGACGAAGCCGGCATAGGTTGCCGTGAAGGTCGGCAACGCAACACCGTAAACCTTGCTCTTGTTATCGGCCGTGATGGTCAGCGGCGTGGTTGTGGCGGTGAGCGCAGTGATGGTGAGGGCCGTGGCGTTGCCCGGCGCCTGGACAAAGAGGTAGTTGCCATTGTTCGCCGTGAGGCCCGATCCATTGATCGCGTGGGTGCCGACGTTGCTCGTCGTGGTGGCCGGACTCGTGAAGGCCATGGTGCCGGTCGTGGCGCTGGCCGGCGTCTCGCTGTTCACGAAACCGGCGAGCGTGCCGCTGAAAGCGGGATTGGCCGTGCCGTAGGGCCGGCTCGCCAGATTTGCGGTGTAGGTCAGGGTCACCGGGTTGATCGTCAGCGAACCATTGACGTAGCTCAGCGTGTAATTTGTGGCCTGGAAGGTTCCGCCCGTCGCACTGGCCGCAACGATGGCATGGGGCGAACCGGCCACTCCCGCCGAAGCCGCCGCACCTGTGCTGGTCAGCGTCACGCCGCCGATGGTCTGGCCGTTAACCAGGCCGGTGGCGGTGAATTCCGTCCCGGCAAAGGTTTTGGTCAGGCCATAGGTTTTGGACGCATGAGCTGCCGTCACCGTCGCCGCCTTGGGCGAGACAACCCACAGGCCGTCATTCCGCGCCGTGATGTTGTAGTTGCCGTTGGTCAGCGTGCCGGTCACCGCCAGGGTGTAGCTCGCTGCGTCGGTGGTGTTCGTGATCGCAAAATTATTCGCCAGGCCGGTCAGCACGCCTTCGGTCTGGCTGTTCACGAGGCCGGTCGCGGTGAACCCGGGGTTCGTCGGACTGCTGCCGTAGGTGGATCCACCCCCGGTCGCGGTCACCCCGATATCCTTGGGCGTAACCGTCAGATTTCCGTCCACATAGCTGATCGTATAGTTAGAGGTGCTGAAGCTCCCGCCGGCCGCCGCCGAGGCCTGGATCGCATAGGGCGAGCCGGCCACATTCGCCGGGGCCGCTGAGCCGGCACTCGCCAGCGTGACGCTGCCGATCGTCTCGCCGGTCACCAAGCCGGCTGACGTGAATTCCGTCCCGGCGAAGGTTGCCGTCTGCCCATAGGTCTTCGTCGCATTGGTCGCCGTGATCGCGAGGGCCTTCGGGTTGATGGTGCTTGTTGTGTTGTTGGCCAGCGTCAGGGTGTAATTGTTGCCACTGTTGCCATCCCCCACCCCGATGCCGGCGACCGTCACCGTCTTGTTGCCGATCCCCTTGTCCTTGCCGACAAAAGCATAGCTGGGACCAGACGGACCGAAGGCGAAGGCATCACTGACAAACAACTCGCCAACGATGATGACCGGACTCCCGGCCGCGGTCGTGGTCCCATCGTAGGTCTTGATCACATTGCTGGTGGTGACCGTCAGCGGCGCGGCCGTCACGCTCACGGCGGAGCTGGTCACGGCCAGCGCATTATAGTTGCCCGCGAGCCCACCGTTGCCGCTGGTGCCCAGGGTGAGGCCTCCGACGCTGGCGAGCAGCTGGTTGGTCTG
>JBKJTZ010000053.1:0-12706 GCA_046590295.1 Lacunisphaera sp. | reverse complement strand
GCTGCTCGCGCCGATAGTCTCGGTGTAATCGCGTTGCTCGGCGCTGAGGGGTGTGTCGTGCAAGAGGGTGCTCATGCCGATGATGGCGTTCATCGGGGTGCGGATCTCGTGGCTCATCAGGGCGAGGAACCGGCTCTTCGCCTGGGTGGCGGCCTCGGCCTCTCCGCGCGTCCGCTCCAGTGAGATCTGGGCCTCGCGCAGCTCGCCGATGGTCGTCTGCTGGACATGGAGGAGCTGCCGGAGTTCAAGCGCGTTAATGATGTAGCGCCGGAGCACGCGCAGGGCGCGCTTCTGTTCCGCGGTCAGTTCGCGCGGCTTGCGGTCGATGACGCAGAGGGTGCCCAGCGCCACTCCGTCGTGGGTGATGAGCGGCGTGCCGGCGTAGAAGCGGATGCCGGGATCGCCGGTGACGAGGGGGTTTTGGGCGAAGCGCGGATCGGCGGTGGCATCCCGCACATATAGGAATTCCTGTTCCGGCGCGCAGATAGCGTGCGTGCAGAACGACTGCTCGCGCGGGGTTTCACGCACTGCGAGGCCGACCTGCGCCTTGAACCATTGCCGGGTGGCGTCAACCAGGCTCACGAGGGCGATGGGGGTCTGGCAGATTTGCGAGGCCAGCTGGACGAGATCGTCGAATTCCGGCTCCGGCCGCGTATCCAGGATGCCGAGGGACCGTAGTTGCTGCACGCGGGCGGCGTCGTTGGGCGGAACGGGATAGGTCATGGCGTGGCAGATACTCCATGACTGCGATCCCACCAGTTGACAAGGGTAACCGCGGGGAGAAAATGGCAGCTCAGGCCGCCAGGCCGAGAGAAGGCATCGGGCAGTCAAGCGTGGCGGCGATGGCGCGGAAGAGTTCGCCCTCCTCGACGGTCACCGTGCCGTCACTGGCAATGACGTAGCCGACGGCGACGAGCAGGCGCTGCTTGATTGGCAGCGAACAGACGGCGAGCCGGTCGAGCGCGACGTCCACCTGTTCCAGGCCGCAGGCGGCCGGCGCCAACAAGGCGAGCTGGTCGCGGAGCACCGGCAACTGGGCCGCGCCGTCGGCGAAGGCGGCCGCGGAATCTTTCGCGCTCAGGTGGGCGAGGGAGGAGAGCACGACGCCGATGGCGCCGCGCGCGGCGGCGAAGGAATCAAACTGCATGCGCCGGGCCGGCGCTTTGGCCAGTTCCAGCTGATGCAGCAGCATTTTCTGCATCGCGTATTCGAAGGGCGTGACGGCGCCATCGGCATGGACGAGCTCGTCGAGCGTGGTGACGAACCGGTCGAGCGCGGCGCGGTCGAGCGACCGGAGCGCGGGCAGGGAGAGCTGCAGCAACGGCAGGCGGGCGGCGGGCTCGAGCACGCTGAGGGCGGAACGCAGGCCGGCGAGGGTCGTCGCCGCCGGCGCTCCGGCATGCTTTTCCACGAGCTGCTGCTGCGCATCGCGCGCGGTCTTGTCGCCGTTGAGCAGCAGGGCATAGACGAGCACCTGGGCGGTGGCGGGATCGCGCGTCGCGTCGCGCAACCGGGTGGGGATGCTCTCCAGCAGCAGCTGGGCGTGGCGGAAGTGCAACGCGGTGACCGCGCCGATGTCGGCCACGAGGCGCGCGGGCTGGAAGGCCACCGGCGGCGTGGGCATGAGGGGCGGGATGTCGGCCGGCGCGGCCGGCACGCGCCCGAGGGTCTCGTCGGCGGAGAAACGCCGGCCGCCGCCGAACCCGGCGGTGGCAAAGCTCTCTTGGGCGATATCCACCACCTGCGCCGGTTCGAAAAGTTTGCCGTCCCATGATGGGTCGACGGCGCGGATGCGCTCCGTGAGCGGCGGGTGGGTGGCCCAGAGCCCGCCGAAATTGGACTTGAAGGCCTGGGCAAAGAAGAAATGGCCGATCTCGGCGGTCTTGTCGCCGATCACGGTGCCGCCGAGTGCGTAGCCGCCAATCTTACGCAGAGCGCCGGTGATGCCGCCGGGGTTGCGGGTGAACTGGACGGCGGAGGCGTCGGCGAGGAATTCGCGTTGGCGGGACACGGCGGCCTGGATGATCCGGCCGAAAAAATAACCGATATAACCGATGATCAGCAGGGCGAGACCGAGGCCGAGGATGAGGACCACGCTGCCATCCTTTTTGCCGCCGGTGCGCACGCGGCCGCGCCCCATGGAACGCAGGATGCCCCGGCCGATGAGCCCGATGAAGAGGATGCCGAAGATAATCGCCGTGATGCGCACATTCAGCTTCATGTCGCCGTTGAGGATATGGCTGAACTCGTGGCCGATGACCCCCTGGAGTTCGTCGCGCGTCAGCTTGTCGAGCGTGCCGCGCGTGACGGCCACGGCGGCGTCGCTGGTGGTCAGGCCGGCGGCGAAGGCGTTGAGGCCGGGCTCGTTTTCCAACACGTAGACGGCGGGCATGGGAATGCCGGAGGCGATGGACATCTCCTCGACGACGTTAAGCAACTGGCGTTCGCGCAGCTCGGTGGTCTTGAGGTCGACCGCCCGGCCGCCGGCCATCTCGGCGATGGCCGCGCCGCCGCCGCGCAGCTGCGCCCATTTGTAGAGGGACGCCAGGCCGACGATCACGACGGTGCTGCCGGCGGTCCAGAGGAAGATCTGCGCATCCCACCAAGGATGCTGGAAATGCCAGCTGGGCCAGACCGCGTCCCGCTGGTATTGCCAGTAGGAATCCTGCAGGTGCTGGGAGCGGCCGCTGAACTGCACGGCGGCCATCGCGGCGGCATAGCCCGCGACAATGGTGCCGAGGACGGCGAGGACAAACAGGAACACCAGCCGCCGGGTGCGACGGTGGGCTCGAGCCTGTGCCTCAAAGAAATCCATGAAATCAGCAGGGAGCAGCGAGCAGCCGGTAGTGAGTAGTCGAAATGAAGCGGAGGGTGATGCTCGCTACCCGCTGCCCACTGCCCGCTGCTTTGTTCAGGTGAACTTCACCTTGGGCGCCTCGCGCTCGACGGCGTTCTCAATCTGGAAGAGCTGGGCTTCGAGGAAGCTGAACATCCCGGCGATGATATTGGTCGGGAAGGACTCGCGGCGGGTGTTATAAGTCATGACCGAGTCGTTGTAGGCCTGGCGGGCGAACGAGATCTTGTTCTCCGTGGAGGTCATCTCCTCGGTGAGCTGCATCATGTTCTGGTTGGCCTTCAGGTCGGGGTATTGCTCCGCGACCACCATCAGGCGCGACATGGCGCCGGCGAGGCCGGCTTCGGCGCCCAGCAAGCCTTTCATGGCGCCGGCGTCGGCGGGATTGGCGGCGGCGGCCTTGGAGGCGGCGTAGGCGGTGTTGCGGGCGGCGATGACGGCCTCGAGGGTCTCGCGCTCGTGCTTGAGGTAGCCCTTGGCGATCTCGACGAGGTTGGGGATGAGGTCGTAGCGGCGCTTGAGCTGGACGTCGATCTGGGCGAACGCGTTCTTGAAACGGTTGCGGAGGGTGACGAGCGAGTTGAAAACACCGGCGACCCACAGGCCGAAGACGATGGCGAGGAGGAGCAGGACTCCGAGGACAATCAGGGCGGGACTCATAGGAAGGTAGGGTTGAACTTTTCGAGACGGAGGATGTCCCATCAGCCACGACGGCGCGAGAATTTTCATGTTACACATCGGCGGTATCTTTCGAGTGGGGGAAGCTGGCGACGGCGGTCCGGCAAGGCGCGCTTGCCACGGGGCGGGCTGAACGGCACGCTGCCGCCACCAATGAAGCTGCCGGCGTGTCTTCTTATTTTCCTCGGCCTGGCCCTCGCGGGCGGGCGGCTGGCGGCGCAAGTCGCGGGTCCCAGTCCGCTGGCGGATCGTTCCGCGGCGGTGATGGTGCCCGGCGGCTGGCTCGTGGCGGAAGGCCGGGCCAACGCGGCGTTGCAGAACGGATTTCCCGCGACGGCGGCCGTCATCTATCGCGGACTCCTGGCCGACGCCGAGGTGCCGGCCGACTCCCGGCCGCGCCTGCTCCTCGCCCTGGTGACGGCGCAGCTTGACGCGGGCGAACTGGCGGACGCGGAAAAAATCCTTGCGGGCTACGATGGCCCGCACAACGCGACGTATCACCTCCGCGCCGGGCTCCTGGCGGCGAATGCGCGCCGTTTCCCGCCGGCCCGGGCGGAGCTTGCGGCGATCAACGCGGAGGAACTGGCGCCGGAAGACCGCGGCTGGTGGCTGTTCCTCCAGGCCCAGCTGGCGGATGCCGAGAACGATTTCAACCGGGCCAACGGCCTCTATGAACAGGCGATGGGGGCGGCGGTCTCGAACCTGCAGCGGATCCGTTTTCTGCTCGGTCAGGAACAGGCATTGCTGAAGCGCGGTCAGGTCAGTGAAGCCCAGTTGCCGGTCATGCGCAGCAACATGGAGGCCTACCAGGGCCAGCGCACGGGCTACACCTACGTGCGCACCTATGCGGCCGCGCTGGCGGGCCTCGGCCGGGCGGGGGAAGCGCAGGCCCTGCTGCAGCGGCAGCTGGCGGTGGTGCCGCCGTCAGAGCGGGATGCCGCGGACCAGCTCGGTCTCATGCTGGGCCTGATTGCCGGGGAGCAAAGCGCGGCCGGCCGGCAGGCCTTCCGTCAGCTGCTGCGGGATGGCCAGAAACCGGACACCCAGCGCCTGGCCCTGCAATTGCTGGCGCGCGGCGTAAAATCCACCGGGGAGCGGGAGCAACTCCGCCGCGACCTGGGCGAGCTCATCCGCGCGCCGGTGCAGCATGCGATCAGCGAGGATCTTTTGCTCGTGCGGGGCCAGCTGGCCCTGACCGACAAGGCCTATGCTCCGGCGGAGGAGGATGCGCGGGCCCTGCTGGATCGTTATCCGGGATCGCCGTTGAAGGCGGCGGCGTTGGGCGTGCGGCTGGCCGTGGCGTGGGACTTGAAGCGTTATCGCGCCGCGGCGGAGGTGATCGCCCAGATGCGGGCGCTGATCCCGCCCGGGCGCGAGCGCGCCGAGCTGGGCGTCCTGCTGGCCGAGGCGTATTTTCGCGCCGAGGACTACAAAAACGCCGCCGACGCCTACGATGCGGCGCTGCGAGAGGCCCCGTCGGTCGTGCCGGCGGGCGTGCTGATTTTCCAGCGGGTGCTGGCGGACATTCGCGCTGAGCAGCTGGAGGCCGCGGCGAAGCAGCTCGACGACACGGCCGCGAACCCGGCCTTCGACCCGGTGTCACGCTGGCAGGCCGAATGGAATCTGGTGCGGGAGATGCAGGTGCGCGGCCAAGCGCCCGCCGCCTATGCCCGCGTGAACCGGCTGCTGGCCGGCGGTGCCCAGGGCGTGCCCGAGGAGCTGCGCATCCGCCTCATGTGGCTGCGGGCGAAACTTTCGTTCGACAACAACCAGCCCGAGGTCACGCGGCAGCAGGCGGACGAACTGCTCGCGGCGCTGACGCCGGCCGCCCCGCTCGACGCGGCGCTGCGCACGAACGTCACCAGCATGGCACAGCTGCTGAAGGCGCAGGCGCTGCTGGGCCTCAAGCGCGACCAGGAAGGATTCGCGCTGCTGGAGAAGTTGCGCGCGGAATTCCGCGGCTCGGCCGCCGCGCAATATTCCTACCTCGTGCAGGCGGGCCACCTCACGCAGGGGGGCGACCTGGGGGCGGCTCAGAATGTCCTGCTGAGCTTTGTGGACAACGAGGATTACAAACGCAGCGAGTATGCCCCGCTGGCCCTTTATGAGGCCGCGCTGCTGCTCGAACGGCAGGGTCTCGACCGGCAATTGCTCGAGGCCTACAAGCTGCTGGACCGCCTCATCTCCAACTATCCGGGAGACAGCCTGGTGTTCTATGGACTGCTGAAGCAGGGCGACCTGCTGCGGAAGCTGGATGATTTTCCCGCCGCCCGGCAGATTTATGAAAGCCTGGTGAACAACCAGGGGCAGCACGGGGATATCCTGCTCGCCCAGCTGGCGCTGGCCGACACGCTCTTCGCCCAGGGGGCGAACAGCGTGACGAACTACGAGCGCGCCTCGGCGCTGTTCGAGCGTTTGCGCGATCTGCCGTCGGCCCCGGTGGACCTGCGGGCTGAGGCTGGTTTCAAATGGGGCTATGCGCTGGCGAAGCGCGCCCAGCCGGCCAGGGCCCAGACGGTGTTCTGGTCGGTGGTGGACGCCTTCCTGCTCGACGCGACGCAGGCGGCCAAGCTCAGCGCCAAGGGCCGCTACTGGGTATCCCGCGCGTTGCTCGAGCTTGGGCAGATCCATGAGGACGCCGGCCGGCTCGACGAGGCGCAGCGTGCCTACCGCCTGATCGTGGACCACAGGCTCGGCGGCACGGCCCAGGCCCAGGCCAAGCTCGCGCGCTACCGCACGACCGGGGGGACGGCGCCGTGAGCTTTGGCATTTACGACCCGGTGCCACCACGCATGATGCGCGCGACCCGATGAATGCGTTCAATTACAGTGTCTTCGCCAAGGGCGGCCCGGTCATGTGGCTGCTGGCCGTGCTCGGCCTGGCGGCGGTGATCATCTTTGTGGAGCGCGCGCTCTACCTGCACCGCGGGCAGATCAAGTCCACGGAGTTTCTCAACGGCATCAAGAACCTGCTGCTGAAGCAGCGCCTGATGGAGGCGCTGACGCTCGCCGAGGAAACTCCGGGCCCGGTCGCCGGGGTGGTGAAGGCCGGACTGCGGCACGCGGCCGATGATGAGATTGCGATGCGTTATGCCATCCAGGAGGCCGCGATCGTGGAAATCCCGGTGCTGGAACGACGCATCAGCGCCCTTGCCGCCATCGCCCAGATCGCCCCGCTGTTCGGCCTGCTCGGCACCCTGCTCGGGATGATCAAGACCTTCTGGCTCTTCAACCAGGGCGGCAACTATGCGACCCCGGTGGTGCTCGCCGGCGGCATGTGGGAGGCGCTGCTCACGGCGGCGGCCGGCCTCGCGGTGGCGATTCCCGCGCATCTCGGCCGGCATTTCCTGACGGGGCGCGTGCGCCTGCTGGTGCAGGACATGGAGTGGGCGGGCAGCGAGCTGATGCGATTCCTGCTGCGCGAATACCGCGGGGACCACGGGGAGAAAAAATGATCACGCGCCCGCTGGAACTGGCCTCGCGGCTCAGCCCGCCGCCGCGGGACCTCGACTTTGTCGCCTGGGTGAACGTGGGCGTGATCGTGCTCTTTTTCAGCCTGTTTGGCTCGGACTTTGTGCTGGCCCCCGGGCTGCCGGTCGGGGTGGGCGAGCAGGGCACGGTGGTGCTGCCGTCGGTCGGGCCCGCCTCGTACGGGGCGGGGACGGCCTCGGTGGTCGTGAGTTACCGGAGCGACCGGAAGATCCTCTTTGAAGGCGGCATGTATTCACTGTCCGAACTGAGGAAACACATGGAGGCCTATGTGAAGGACCATCCGGGTGCCGTGATGCTGGTGCGCGCCGACCGGCAGGTCTCGGTGCAGGCTTTTGCGGATTTGTGCGAGATGGCGCGGACCGTCGGCTTCGCCAACGTGCTCCTGGCGGCGGAACCCCCGCCGGCGAACCCCTTGAGATAAGGAGGCCCGGTGCGCATCGGGAAATTGGACATCAAGCGTCGCGTCTGGATCGGGCTGGCCAGCGCGCTCGTCGTGACGGGCGCGTGGTGGACCACCGCGCGGAAGAAACCGGCCGTGGCTGCGGCCCAGCCGGAGCCGGCCCCTTTTGTTCGACTGGCGGGAGCCGGGCAGGGCGAGAGAGACATGGTATTGCGTGAGCAGGCGGAATTGATGGATCCGACCCCGCTGTTTTTCCCGACGGCCTGGAATTACGGACAACAGCCCCTGCAGGCAGCAATGCGCCGGCTGCCGGGCCAGGTGTTCGCCAGCTTCCCGCCGAACCTCGATTTTGGTGAAAAAGGCATCGAGGCCTACGGCAGCGAGGCGGTGGTGGTCCCCGAAAAACTGGTCGATGTGCTGGCTCAGGGTAACGAGGCGCCATTTGCCGGGATGGGACAAATTGACGTGCAGCGACCTTCGTTGGCTGTGCGAAGCGCATTTGTGGAAATCAAGGGCTATAATCTATCGGAAAACATTATTGCCCAAATAATTACTGATATTACTTTACCGCGCCCCGAGTTTATGCCGGTGGAATTTCTGGTGGTGGTGAGCAGCGCTGGCTTGGTGGGTGACCTCGTGCTGGTCTCGGGATCCGGTTGGGAGGAGGTTGACAGTTTCTTCCGGTCCTACCTGGTAAAGACCTTCAAGCTCGGTGAGCGGTTGAACCCCGGACGTTATCGGGTTGTGGTGGGGCCATAGTATTTTGGGAAATTTGCCAGAATCTAGTTGACGGCTAATTTTACGGGCTATTCTCTGAGCGTTCTTTTCTAATTTGGTCTGTGCCTTGGTCTGCCCAGATAGCTCAGTTGGCAGAGCACGTTCTTGGTAAGGACGAGGTCGCCGGTTCGAATCCGGTTCTGGGCTCCAGGCCAACGTCGGCGATCTCCGACGTTAATAAAGATCAACAACTTCAACCACCAACAACCTACTCCAGCTCCACATGGCTAAAGGAACATTCGAACGCAAGAAGCCCCACGTCAACATCGGCACCATCGGCCACGTTGACCACGGCAAAACGACCCTGACGACCGCGATTCTCGCGGTTCAGGCCCGCAAGGGTCTCGCCGAGGTCAAGTCCTACGCGGACATCGCCAAGGGTGGCACCGTGCGTGACGCCTCCAAGATCGTCACGATCTCGGTCGCCCACGTGGAGTATGAGTCCGACAAGCGCCACTACGCGCACGTCGACTGCCCCGGCCACGCCGATTTCGTCAAAAACATGATCACCGGCGCCGCCCAGATGGACGGTGCGATCCTCGTCGTCTCGGCCGCGGACGGTCCGATGCCGCAGACCCGTGAGCACATCCTGCTCGCCCGCCAGGTCGGCGTGCCGAACATCGTCGTCTTCCTCAACAAGGTCGACCTCATTGACGATCCCGAGCTGCTGGAGCTCGTGGAGGAAGAGATCCGCGATCTCCTCACGAAATACAAATTTGACGGCAAAACCGCCAAGATCATCCGTGGCTCTGCCACCGCCGCGCTCGAGGGTACGCCCGAGGGCCTGGCGGCGATCCAGTCGCTCATGGAAGCGGTCGACAGCGAGATCGCCGAGCCGCAGCGCGAGCTCGACAAGCCCTTCCTCATGTCCGTTGAGGACGTGTTCTCGATCACCGGCCGCGGCACCGTCGCGACGGGCCGTATCGAGCGCGGCATCTGCAAGCTCAACGACAACGTCGAGATCGTCGGCCTCAAGGACACGACCACGACCGTCGTCACCGGCATCGAGATGTTCCGCAAGCTGCTCGACCAGGGCCAGGCCGGCGACAACGTCGGCATTCTGCTCCGCGGCATTGACAAGGACGGCATCGAGCGCGGCCAGGTCATCGCCGCCCCGAAGTCCATCAAGCCGCACAAGAAGGCCAAAGCCGAGATCTACGTCCTCTCGAAGGACGAGGGCGGCCGCCACACGCCGTTCTTCAACGGTTACCGCCCCCAGTTCTACTTCCGCACCACGGACGTGACGGGCGTCGTCAATCTGCCCACGGGCGTCGAGATGATCATGCCCGGCGACAACATCGCCGTCGACATCGATCTCATCGTGCCGATCGCCATGGAGAAGACCCAGAAATTCGCCATCCGCGAGGGCGGCCGCACCATCGGTGCCGGTCGTGTCACCGAGATCGTCGAATAAGCGTCTTTAACCTCTTCCGACCGACGCTGCCGGGGTCTCCTTTGGGGGTCCCGGCTGCGTCGTCTAAAAGAAATAACCACAGGGGTGTAGCTCAATTGGTAGAGTAGCGGTCTCCAAAACCGTTGGTTGGGGGTTCGATTCCCTCCGCCCCTGCCACTTTCGCCCGAACAAACATATGGCAAATCCCTTCCGTAGCGCCCGCATCTTCTTTCTCGAACTCTGGCATGAGTTGCTGAAGGCCGACTGGCCGTCCAAGTCGGAGCTCAAGGACTCGACGATCGTCGTGATCGTCGCCTGCCTGCTGCTCGGCCTGTTCACCGGCATCAGCGACTTCGCCCTCTACAACGTGATCGATGCCGTGACGTCGTTCGTCAGCCGCTAACTCCTCCGCCCGATGTCCACCCAGACCGCCACCGGCGCCCAATGGTTCGCGCTCCACACCCTCTCCGGCCAGGAGAACAAGGTGAAGAACTACCTCGAGAAATTCAAGAAGGCCGAGGAACTCGACGACCACATCTTCGAGGTGCTGCTGCCCACCGAGGTCGTCTCCGAGGTCAAGGGCGGCAAGAAGTCCACCAAGGTCCGCAAGCTCTACCCGGGCTACGTGTTCATCAACATGTCGCTCTACGACGCGGAAAAGCAGGTCATCATCAAGCCGTTCTACTTTGTGAAGGACGCGGCCGGGGTCATCGGCTTTGTCGGCGGCGATCATCCCGCGGCCCTGCGCCAGTCCGAGATCGACGAGATCAAGGCCCGGATCGAGGCGGCCTCCGGCAAGGAAGTCCCGAAGGTCACCTTCGAGGTCGGCGAGGAACTCAAGATCACCGACGGCGCTTTCGCCAACCTCACGGGTCGCGTCGACGAGGTCGATCCCGCTCGCGGCAAGCTCAAGATTTCCGTCTCCATTTTCGGTCGGTTTACGCCCGTCGAACTCGAATACTGGCAGGTCCAGCGCGCCTCTGAAAGCTGAGCCAGCCGCCCACCACCACTCCCTTACCAAAAACTACCATGGCCAAAAAGATTCAAGGCTACGTCCGCCTCCAACTGCCTGCCGGTGCCGCCAATCCGGCCCCCCCGGTCGGTCCCGCCCTCGGCGCCCAAGGCGTCAACATCATGGGCTTCTGCAAGGAGTTCAACGCGAAGACCAAGGACCAGAATGGCATGATCATTCCGGTCGTCATCACGGTCTACGTCGACAAGTCCTTCACCTTCATCCTCAAGTCGCCCCCGGCGTCCGTGCTTCTGAAGAAGGCCGCCGGCATCGCTACCGGCTCGGCCAAGCCCAACATGGACAAGGTCGGCAAGGTCACGCGCAAGCAGATCCTCGAGATCATCAAGCTCAAGAAGGCCGACCTCAACGCCAACAGCGAAGAGGCCGCCGTCCGCATGATCGCCGGCACCGCCCGCAACATGGGCATCGAAGTCGTCGACTGAACTTTCCCTCAACCGCAACTCACCGCGGGAGTCCGTCAGGACGTCTGCACCGCAAGGAGTCAAAAATGCCCGTCAAACAAAGCAAAAGATACCGCAGCGCCGTCTCGGCCGCTGATCTCACCAAGGAATACCCGCTGAAAGAAGCGGTCGAGATCCTTGGCAAATTCCCCAAGGCCAAGTTCGACGAGACCGTCGAGCTGTCCTTCCGCCTCGGCGTTGATCCCGCCCAGGGCGACCAGATGGTGCGCGGCACCACGCCGCTGCCCAACGGTTCCGGCAAGAAGGTCCGCGTCATCGTCTTCACGGACGATGCCGACAAGGCTCTCGCCGCCGGCGCCGACCATGCCGGTCTCGTCGAGCTGATGGCCAAGATCAACGGCGGCTGGCTCGACTTCGACGTCGCCATCGCGACGACCGAGGCCATGAAGCAGGTCCGCACGCTCGCCCGCGTGCTCGGGCCCAAGGGCCTCATGCCGAACCCGAAGTCCGGCACCGTCACCGACGACATCGCCGCGGGCATCAAGGCCGTGAAGGCCGGCCGCGTCGAGTTCAAGGTCGACAAGACCGCCAACATCGGCGTCGGCGTCGGCAAGCGCTCGTTCAGCGCCGACCAGATCTCCGAGAATGTCACCGCCGTCCTCGAGGCCATCGGCAAAGCCAAGCCGGCCGCGTTCAAGGGCCACTACATCAAGAGCGTCACGCTCAGCTCGTCCATGAGCCCGGGCGTCAAGCTCGCGACCACCGAGTTCAACAAATTCTAAGGAGCCGTACCCATGAGAGCCGAAAAACAATATTTGATCGATGAGGTCAGCGGGCACCTGAAGAAGTCCGACTACGTCATCCTCACCAACTTCACCAAGCTGACCGTCGCCGAGACCGCCGAGCTCCGCAAGCGCCTGGCGCCCGAGAGCGCGGAGTTCCACGTCGTCAAGAACAGCTCGTTCCGCGTCGCGGCCAAGGCCTTCGGCCTGCCCGACCTGGAGGCGTCCCTCGCCGGCCAGACCGCCGTCGTCGTCGGCGGCAAGAATCCCGCCGGCGTCGCCAAGGCGCTGAAGAAGTTCATCGAGGAAAAACAGAAGCTCGAGGTCAAGGTGGGGGTGCTCGACAAGAAGCTCATGACCGCCGCCGACCTGTCGAAGCTCGCCGACCTGCCGTCCTTCGAGGCCCTCCGCTCGATGCTGCTCGGCTTGTTCACCATGCAGGGCGCGGCCTTCGTCCGCGTCCTCGACGCCAAGATCAAGAAGGAGCAGCCCGCTGCTCCGGCCGCCTAACCCACCCGTCACCAACCCAATTTTCCCGGCGCAAGCCGGGGAGCAACATATCCAACGAAGAGGCTAGGGGATACGTCCCTTAAACGCGTTCCACCCGGGACCGCTATCCGCTTCAGGAGAAAATACCATGAGCAACATCACCAAAGACCAAGTCATTGAATGGCTGTCCGCCCAGCCGATCCTCGAACTCGCCGCCCTCGTCAAGGACCTCGAGACCAAGTGGGGCGTTTCCGCCGCCGCTGCCGCCGCGCCCGCCGCTGCCGCCGCCGGCCCCGCCGCCGCCGCCGAGGAAAAGACCGAGTTCACCGTCGTCCTCCTTGAGGCCGGCGCGAACAAGATCGGCGCCATCAAGGAAGTCCGCGCCATCACCGGCCTGGGCCTCAAGGA
>JBKJTZ010000031.1:0-24732 GCA_046590295.1 Lacunisphaera sp. | reverse complement strand
CGACATCAATGCCGACGGCGCGGTCAGCCTGACGGCGGCCGGCGGGATCTCGACGGCGGGCGACATCACGACGACGAACGATGACGTCACCTACGTCTCGGCGACGACGCTGACGGGTCCGGTGGCGGTCAACACCGGGACCGGGGCGGGCAACATGGGCTTCTCCAGCACGCTGGACGGGGCGCAGGATCTGACCCTCACGGCGGGCACGGGCAGCGTGACCTTCACGGGCGTGGTGGGCGCGACACGCCTGGGCAACGTGACGATTGCCTCGGCCAACAATGTGACGGCGACAACCCTTAGTGCGGCGACCCTCACGCAGTCAGCCGGCACGGGCACGACAACCTTCAACGGCGCGGTGAACACGAACGCGGCCGGCGGCATCTCGCTCACCGGCACGAACCTGGCGGTTAATAATACCGTCACGACGACTAATAATGGCATCGTTACCTTCAGCAACGCCGGGCAGCTGACTCTCAATGGCAATATTGTGGCCGACGGGGCAGTGACGCAGAACGGCGCAGGCGCGGTCACCATTACAGCACCGCGCAGCATCACCACCACAGCCGACCCCGTGAACTTCTTGCGGGCGGTAACACTCAACGGCGGGGCAGCGGGCTTGGTGAGCATCAATACCACGGTGGGCAATCCCGCCGGTGGCAGCATCACCTTCCAGAGCACGGTGAATGCGACCACAGCCGCGCCCAATGCCGAGTCGCTGATCCTGAACAGCGGCACAGCTGCCGTCACCTTCGGTGGGGCTGCGGGGACCATCGGCGGCGTGAATCCGCTGGGCATCCTGACTGTCAACAACACCGCCGCGGCGGGACAGGCATTGCCGACCACGACGGTGCAGACCCTCAATGTGACCACCAATGGCGCGATCACCCAGACGGGCAATCTCGTGGTGGCCGGCATCACGACGCTGGCCCCGGGGGTGGGCAACAACGTGACGCTTACTCAGGCGGGCAACAACTTCGGCGGATCGGTAGGGGTGACCAACGGCAACAATGTGACCCTCGTCGATGCCAACGCCCTCAATCTCGGCCTGATTAATATCTCCGGCAATCTGACGGCGACCGCCACCACGGGCGATATCACGAACACCGGTGGCGCTCTCACCATCGTCGGCAATTCACTCTTCACGGCCAGTGCCTCGGGCGCCTCGATCACTCTCAACAACGCCGGCAACAACTTTACCGGGACCGTGACCTTTGCGCCCTCCACGGGACTGGCCAACGTATCGGTGGTGGACAATTCGACCTTCGACCTCGTCGGTCTGACCCTGAGCGGCACCCTGAGCGTTTCGGCGGTCGGTGATATCACCGACAGCGCGGCCACGGTCGTCTCCGGCCTGTCGACCTTAAATGCCAATGGTTTCAACATCATCCTCGACGCCGCCGGCAACAACTTCAGCTCCGTGCAACTGGCCGGCGCGGCGATCACATTGTTTAATGTCAGTTCGATCAACCTGGCGGGAGTGCAGGCCTCGGGTGCCTTGAACCTGCAGTCCGGCGGCAGTCTGACGGTCAGTTCCGCGATCACGGGCGGTTCCACGATCAATCTGAGTTCGGTCTCCGGCGACCTGTTCATCAACGCACCGGTCAGCACCACTTCAGGCGCCCTCAACCTGACCGGCGGCCAGAGCGTCACCGCCACCTCGCCCGGCACGCTCTCCACCGGCGGCGGACCGGTGACCGTTCAGACCGGGGGCAGCACCCAACTCTCGGGCATTTTCACCAGCGGGGGCAACGTAACCGTCACGCCCGCGGCCAGCGCCACCTTTATCAGTCCCCTGACCATCAGCGGGCTGACCACCGTCAACGCCCCGGGTAACATCACCTTCAACCAAGCGATCAGTGGCAGTGGTTCCCTCGTCCTTAATTCCGGAGCGATCACCCGTTTCTCCGGTGCAATCAGCGGGCTGAGCAGCCTGATCACCGATGCGGCCGGATCGACCGTCATTGCCGGCGGGGCGTTGGGGGTCTCGGGTTCGTTCCGCTTCAACGACCCGGTGACGCTGGCCGCCAACACCGTTATCACCGCGCCGACCGGCCGCTTCAACAGCGCGCTGCTGGGGGGCACCGACGGCGGCCAGGCCCTGACGGTCAATGTTTCTGGGGACATGATCTTCGTCGGCGCCGTGGGTGGGGTCGGACAGCGGTTTGCATCGATCACCACCGATGCCCCCGGTCGCACGCTCTTCTACGGTGGCACCGCCCACACGAGCGGAGCGCAGACCTATAATGACAGCGTCGGACTTGGCACCAACACGATCTTCACGGCCTCCGCGCTCACATTCAACAACACCGTCAACACCGGACCAACCTTGGTTTCGTTGGGCTCCGGCATCAGCGCGGCCGCCACCGGGGAAAGCGACCTCACGGCCAATGTATCCGGTGCCACGGTGTTCAATGCGCCCGTCGGGCAGAGCAGCCGGGTCGGCGATGTGACAACCGATGCCGCCGGCTCTACCGTCATTCGGGCAAATTTCTCCGCGACCAAGATGACGCTGAACGACGCGGTGACCTTTGACACCGCTGCCGCCATCACGGTCGACACCACCGGGGCCCAGTTGTACACGGGCTCGGTCGCGCTGGGCACGAACCTGACCTTCAATTCGTCCTTGATCGCGACGTTCCCCACGTCCGGCACCGCGGCCGCCGCGGGCATCAACTTCCAGCAGGGCCTGACCGGCTCCGGTCGCACGCTCACGGTGACGGCTCCCGGGGCGGCCATCAGTTCGGGCGGCGACCTCGGAGCCTCCAGCGAACGCCTCACCAACATCACGGCCACGGGCCGCTATATGGTCGTGGGCGGCGACATCTGGAGTCAGGGAGACATCCGGCTCGCCATCGGCACCGGGACGACCGCCGATAACGACTTCCTGCAGTTCACCGGCGCCGGCTTCAGCAACACCGCGCGCAGCACCACGGTGGATTCGGCGGCCGGCGCGATCATTCTCGGCAGCGGCGCCGTCACCGGCACGACGGCCAAGACGGGCGCGCCGCTGCGCTCGTCGATCTTCAAGAGCAATGACGGTGACCTTTACCTGTTCGCCAAGAATGTCACGGTCCAGCCGTTCGAGCGCCTGGCGGTTCGCAATGGCTCGTTCATCGCCATCGCCGACGGCACGGCAGCCGGCGAAGGCGTGGTGACCATGAGCAGCACGGCGGCTTCCAACTATCTCGTGCTGGTCGGTTCCGCCCCGCAGGGCCTGACCGGACAGGGCATCCAGCTGCGTTCCCGCGGCCGGGCCAGCATCGAGATCCAAAATGGCACCCAGGACCGGGGGACTGAACTGATCGCCGGCGCCGTGCTCTTTTTCAGCAGCACAGCCACCAACAACGCCAGCCTCGTTCCTAACCGCACGAACTTTGTTCCGTCGACCAATGCCAACCCGGGTCCCAGTCCCTTCAATTACCGGCTGATCACCGGCAACATCCAGTCGTCACAAGGTCCGCTGAACATCGGCATCCTGAATGATTCGGCGGGCGTACCAAACGATGTATTTGTCGCCGATCTGGTGATCACCAATTCGTTCCGCCCCATCCGGACCAATCTGGTTTACCTGGATCTCAGCACCGCGAACGTGGCGCTCAATGAATTCATCAACCCGGCGTTGGACCTGACCTTTGGTGTGCTTCCCCTGACGCCGCTGCGGAGTCTGGCCGCGGAAGGCGCCGGCCCACGCAATGTGCTGCAGCAGGCCTTCACGCCGAATGTACCCCGCGAGGACCGGACCACGGCCCCACCGGAAGTCAACCTGTCGCCCGCCGTGCGTGAGCAGCTGCAGGCGATCGGCATCTATGCCCGGGCCCTGCGACCCGAAGAGGAAAAGTCGCGCCTCCTCCGCATGGGTCTGTTTGTGACGGTGCCGGAGCGGGAGCGGCCGCGCGAACCTGATTACGAAGTGGCCGACGCGCGCGTCGAGGACCGCGCCGTGCGCGAGGTCCTCCGCCTGGCCACGGCCAGCAGCCTCATCGGGGAGGAGCAGGGCAAGCTTGATGAAGTGGCCAAATCCTTGGCGGCAAGCTATGCGGCCTTCCTGGCCACGGCCACCAGCACGGAGCCGGCGGATTTCCGCGCCTGGCTGGAGGCGAGCACCGATGCTGACGCGGTGCGCGTGCTCCAGTATGTGAACACCCTGAATGAGACCCTGAAGCGCATCGAACTGCTGGGCCTGACCCATCAGGAGCTGGCCAGTTCCAAGGCCCAGATCTATGGCAGCATCCTGCGCGCCCGGCTCAATGTGGATCCGGAATTTCTCCGCGCGCTCGTCGAGGGTGGGCCGACCGCCGCCGCGGTGACGGCGTCGGGCCCATCGGCCGGGTCTGCGGCGCCGGCGGTCGCGGATACCATCCAGTGAGCGCCTTTGGGTCCATTCCGTCGGCGGAGTTGATTCCTCTCTTGAGCCCCGGGCGATAACAGTTATCGAAAAAGGCTACTTCCATGGCAGAATCTTCCTCAGGTTTCGGATATTCCACACCGGGTTTCGGGCAATCCTCCCCCGGCCTAGGGCAGCCCAACCGCCGGTTGGCGGCGGTCATGTTCCTCGATATGGTTGGCTACAGCGCGATGATGTCGAAGGACGAGGCGCGGGCGCTGGTCTGCGTCGGGGAACTGGAAAAGCTGCTCCGCGCCGAGGTGCCGAAGTTTGGGGGGCGGGTGGTCAAGTTCATGGGTGACGGCTCCATGGCCGAGTTCCCCACCGCCCTGTCCTCCGTCCGGTGCAGCCAGAGCGTGCTGGAAGCCGTCCAGGCGAACAACGCCTGGGTGCCCGCGGCCAACCGCTATTCCGTCCGCATCGGCCTGCACCTCGGCGAGCTCGTGGACCGGGAGGATGATATTTTCAGCAATGCGGTGAATGTGGCGGCGCGCATCCAGCCGCTGGCCGACCCGGGTGGGATTGCCATGTCCAGTTTCATCTATTCCCAGATCGAGAGCCAACTGAAACTGGACGGCACCTACCTGCCCCCGCAAAAGCTCAAGAACATCCCGGAAAAGATGCGGATCTTCCTCGTGAACCCCGTCGGCGGTGAGCCGACGGCCCGGGCCCTGCGCCGGCACCGTTCACTGGCGGTCAAGATCGCGGCCGGGGTGGTGGTGGGGCTTCTGGTCGTCTGGCTGGCCTATCACCAGTTTTCCGGCCGGGCCTGAGCCGGCCAGCTTGTTCTTGTAGGCGGGCGGCAAGCCCGCCACTTTGCGTCTCCCCATGGCCCAGACCGAAGCCCCCAAGATCATCTTCTCGATGCTCGGCGTCTCGAAGAAAATCGAGCGCAAGGAAATCCTCCGCGACATCTCCCTGTCGTTTTATTTCGGTGCGAAGATCGGCGTGCTCGGCCTCAACGGCTCCGGCAAGTCCTCGCTTATGCGCATCCTGGCCGGCATCGACACCGAGATCGACGGCCGCGTCCACTTCGAACCGGGTTACACCGTCGGCTTCCTGCCGCAGGAGCCGGCGCTCACCCCGGGTGTCACGGTGCGCGCCTGTGTCGAGGAGGGGGTGAAGCACCTCACCGACCTGACCGCCGCCTACGACGCCAGCTGGGACGAACTGTCCGCGGCGGCGGACGACGCGGCCAAGGACGCCATTTCCGAAAAGCAGTCGAAGCTTCAGGAGCAGATCGACCATCTCGGGGCCTGGGATGTCGCCCCGCTGGTCGAGCAGGCCATGGACGCCCTGCGCTGTCCGCCGGGTGATGCCATCATCGACCAACTCTCAGGTGGGGAACGCCGCCGGGTCGCGCTCGCCCGGCTGCTGTTGCAGAAGCCGTCGATTCTCCTCCTCGACGAGCCGACCAACCATCTCGACGCCGACTCGGTCAACTGGCTGGAGCAGCATCTCAGCCGCTACGAGGGCACGGTCATCGCCGTCACGCACGACCGCTACTTCCTCGACAACGTCGCCGGCTGGATCCTCGAACTGGACCACGGGCACGGCCTGCCGTTCAAGGGTAACTATTCCTCCTGGCTGGAGCAGAAGCAGGCGATCGCCACCGTGGCCGAGCGCACGGAGAGCAAGCGCCAGAAGGCGATGGCCCGCGAGCTGGTGTGGATCCGGCAGAGCGCGAAGGCCCGCGTGGCCAAGTCCCAGGCGCGCATCAGCGCCTACGAGTCCATGCTCAACCAGGATGTGGCCGAGCAGGAGAAGAAGTTCGAGATCATCATCCCGCCCGGCCCGCGCCTGGGCACGCTCGTCGTGCAGGCCCAGGAAGTCAGCAAGGGTTACGGCGAAAAGCTGCTATTCGAAAAGCTCAACTTCAGTCTGCCCCCCGGTGGCATTGTCGGCATCATCGGCCCCAACGGCGCGGGCAAGACCACGCTCTTCAAGCTCATCACCAACCTGGAAAAGCCCGACGCCGGCAGCTTCAAGGTCGGCGAGTCGGTGAAGCCGGCGTATGTCGAGCAGTCGCGCGATTCGCTCGAGGGTAACAAGACCATCTGGCAGGTCATCAGTGACGAGCAGGAGGTCATGATGCTCGGCACGCGGGCGGTGAACAGCCGCGCCTACTGCGCGCAGTTCGGCTTCACCGGGGCGGACCAGCAGAAGAAGGTGGGGGTGCTCTCCGGCGGCGAGCGCAACCGCGTGCTGCTGGCGCGCGTGCTCAAGAGCGGCGCCAACCTGCTCCTGCTCGACGAGCCGACGAACGACCTCGATGTGAACTCCATCCGCGCGCTGGAGGAGAGCCTGGAAAACTTCGCCGGCTGCGCCGTCATCATCTCCCACGACCGCTGGTTCCTCGACCGCACGGCGACGCACATCATGGCCTTCGAGGGCGACAGCTACGTCCACTGGTTCGCCGGCAACTACTCGTCCTACCTCGAGGATTTCAAGAAGCGGAAGGGCAAAGACGCCGACCAGCCGCACCGGATCAAGTATCGCAAGCTGACCCGTTGAGCAAGGGCGCTTGAGGGCTGCCGCCTCTACCAACGATGAACCAATTGAAGGTAGGGGTCGTTGCCCTCAACGGCCTTTTGCTCTTATTCGAAGCCGAAAAGCTGGCCCATTTCGCGGCGCTCTTTCTTGGTCGGGCGGCCCTTGCCGCGTTCGCGGGCGAGCATGTGCTCGAGGCCGGCCTGCTTGGCCCTTTCGTATTCGGCGGCGGGCGTGAGGTCGGTCAGGAACTCCGGCAGCTGCTTGGCAGCGACGCGGGACCGCGGTAGGCCGGCGACCATGAGCGTGCGCGTGACGGCGCCGACGCGGACGGTGATGGTTTCGCCGACATGGATGTCACGGCCGGGCTTGGCCTCGAGTTCACCGATCGAAACCTTGCCGGCGCGGCACGCGGCCGTGGCGAGCGGGCGCGTCTTGAACACGCGCACGCTCCAGAGCCATTTGTCGAGCCGGGGGTCGTCCATGGAGAGAGACAAATCTGCTCCCCCCAAAAGACAAGGAATGGAATTTTACCGCGGATATCGCGGATAGACGCGGATGGCTTTTATCCGGTATTCATCTGCGAAATCTGCGGAAGAAGGTCTTGGTTGGTTGCTTCGGAATAAAAAGCGGCTAGCCTCCTCCCACGTCCATGAAAGTCCGCTTCCTTGCCGTTTTATTGACTGCTCTTACCTCCACCATGTCGCTCCAGGCTGAAACAAAATCTGCGTCGAAAACTGAGCTCGCCACCATCGGGGGCGGCTGCTTCTGGTGCACGGAGGCCGTGCTGGAGCGGCTGCCCGGCGTGCTCAAGGCCATCAGCGGCTATACCGGCGGCAAGACGGTTAATCCGACCTACGAAGAAATCTGCACCGGGCGGACAGGCCACGCGGAGGTCATCCAGGTGGAGTTTGATCCGGCGGTGGTGAGCTACGAGAAGCTGCTCGAGGTGTTCTTCGAGGCCCATGATCCCACGACGTTGAACCGCCAGGGCGCCGATGAGGGCACGCAATACCGGTCGGCGATTTTCTACCATGACGAGGCCCAGCACCTCGCGGCCGGCCGCGCCAGGCTGGCGGCGCAGGCGCACTGGCCTGATCCGATCGTCACCGAGATCGCGCCCCTGGAGAAATTCTACCCGGCGGAGAAATACCACCAGGACTACTTCAAGAACAACCCGAACGCAGGTTACTGCACCTTCGTCATCAAGCCGAAGGTGCAAAAGCTTCAGGGCAAGGGCGTGATCCCGAAGCCCTGAGGCCCATCCGTCCCGGGATCACACCGGGGGCGGCAGGAGGAACAGCACCGCCGCGAGGGTGTGGCAAACGCTGCCGCCAATGGCGAAGAGCTGGCGCGGCAACAAATCGTAGCGCGGCAGCCGCCAGAAATAGAAGGCGAAGGCCGCCAGGTAGGAAAGCCCCCCGGCCAGCATCAGCCAGAGCCCGCCGGAGGGCAGGGTGGCGACCGCGGGCTTGATGGCGATGACGGCCGCAATTCCGACCAGCACGTAGGTCATGGCCGACAGCACCCGGTAACGGCCCGCGAAGAGCAGTTGAAAAAGGACCCCGACGCTGCAGAGCCCCCAGATGACCCCAAAGAGCGACCAGCCCCAGGTGCCGCCCAGACCGACGAGCAGGAACGGGGTGGAGGTGCCCGCGATGAGCCCGAAGATGGCCGCGTGGTTGTATTGTCGGAGCACCCGGCGCCACTCCACCGCCTCCACGCTGTGGTAGAGACCGAAAACGGTGTAGAGCACCACGAGGGAAAAGCCGAAAACGCTGAAGCTGGCGATATGCCAGGCATTGCCGCGCAGGGAGGCGAAAACAATCAACAGGGCCAGGCCGGCCGCGCCGAGGGTCAGGCCGACACTGTCGGTGATGCGGTGCACCAGCCTTTCGCCGAACGAATACGTCGGCACGTCAAGATCGACCTCAGGCATCGGGGCGCCCTGGGCTTCCAGCCGGCGGCGCTGGACCAGTTCGTCGGTCGCCTTGTCGCACCAGCGGATGAACCGGCAGGGGCGGGGGCTGACAAATTCGGAGGCCTCCCACTCGCCGCCGTCGACATAAAGGCTTTTGGGAAAAATCCAGGTGCTGAACGTGAAGTCGGCGATCGGCAGGGTGAAGAAACCGGAGATGGCCTCGTTAGAATCTATGACGGCGTGATGGCGGAGATGAAAGCTGTAGACCTTGCGCCAGAAGGCGCCCCAGCGCTTATGTTCGATGAGGGGGGCCCAGCGTTCGAAGGACCAGTGCTCGATGGCATGGAACACCTCGTAAAAAGCCATGGAGGTGAAGACCGACACGTAGCCGGCGAAAAACCACGGGAAGGCCGGGGCGATCCACTGCAGCAAGGCGAACACCGGGGTGTAAATCAGCCCGAATATCGCCAGGGTATACCAAGGAAAGAACGAGGCCTCTCCCTGTTCCGAGGTGGTGATCGGGTAGATGTTCTCCACGTAGGGGACATCACGACCGCCGGGGGTGCGCTTGCGGCCGATGCGGGTGAGGTTGTGATGCAGCGTGTGCTGCCGGTAAAATTGGCTGAGGAAGGGAATGACCGGCTTGTGCAAGACGTAGCGGTGGAAGAAGAACTCCACAAAACACGTGCCCAGCTTCACGAAGACGAAGGCACCGGCAAAGGCCCAGAATCCGGTCGCAATGTGCGCCTGCCAGACAGCCTGTGGCGCCAACAGCCAGAACAACAGATAGAACCCGGTCAGGGTCACGCCATTGGTGAAAAAGAAGAGCGGGAGCGACAATTTCTCCTCGGCAAATTCCTGCGCGGATGTGGGTGAAGACATGGCCGAGCATGCTCCACGAAATATCCCTGTTGGCAACCGCCGATCTGGAATAAATTTCCCGGAAAATTGAACGTTGGCATGCCGGCTGGACATTGGGCAAATCTGCCTACACTCACCCGTCATGACCGACCCCCACGCCAGCGAAGTGAACGGCACGCCGGTGAAGGTGGACTTTGTCCGCCACCGCAATGCGCTGCTGGTGCGAGCCGATCTCGGACCAATGCTCACCGATTTCTACCTGCACCTCGCGGACCACCAGCTGCGCCACACGCCGGAACAGGCCGGGCTGTTCCGGGCCGCGCTGGCGGCCTTCACGCTGCACTGTGCTTCGCGGCCCCAGGGGGAGCACCTGGCCTGGACCATGAACTTCCAGGAGCCGCGGCTGAATCTCTTTCTCGCTGGGGACAACGAGGATTGCACCATCACCGGCCGGCTGTTCACGGAAAATGTGCGGGTGGCGGCCGAGAACACGTTTTTCAGCGACACCGTGTCCCGGCGCGGGGTCGAGCCGCGCCGGAGCGTGGTGAATTTCACCGGTCATGATGTGCGCGTGGCCGTGGAGGGCTATTATGCCCGCAGCGAGCAACGGCCGGCGCGACTTTTCGAACTGGGCGGCGACGAGCACGCCCTGCTGGTGGCGCAGCCGGACTGCGACCTGGCGTGGTTCAGCACGGTGGACGCCGATGGCGTGCGTGATCCCGGGACCGCCGAGACGATCACCCCGATCCAGCGCCGCCACTACGGCTGGCATTGCGGGTGCACGCAGGCGAAAATTCTCACGGCGATTGCGCCGGCGTTCCGCGCTGACCCGGCGGGGGTCTTCGGCGAGGGTGAGACGATCCGGGTGGAGTGTCCGCGCTGCGCCGCGGCCCACACGCTGACGAAAGAGGCGATGGAAGCCTGTCTGGCCCGGTCGGGGAAAGACGGGGCTTGAGACCGCCCGGGCGGCGGCCGGATTGAACAGAGGGATTGCCTCGCGGCCCCGCCCCTCGCAATGACTGGAACGGCATGAGCATCTGGGAAATCACCGGCACCATTCTGGGCGTCATTGGCGTGGGGCTGATGATCCGCCAGAATATCTGGGGCTGGCCGGTCGGGCTGGTGCAGGTGGCGGTGTATGCGTGGGTGTTTTTCGGCGCGAAGCTCTATTCTGATGCCATCCTGCAGGGGTGCTTTTTCATCATTCAAGGCTATGGCTGGTGGCATTGGTTGCGGCACCGGCATACCGGGGTGCACAGCGACCTGCCGGTCACTCGGTTGGGCGTGGCGGCCCGCGCCGGCTGGCTGGCGGCGGGGGCCTTCGCCACGGCGGGCTGGGGGACGCTCATGCACCGCACCACGGATGCGGCCCTGCCTTACTGGGACGCCTTCATTCTCATCTTCAGTCTCATCGCCCAGGGGATGCAGGCCCGGAAGATATTGGAAAACTGGGCCGGCTGGATGATCGTCAACGTGATCGCGATCGGCGTCTATTGGGCCAAGGACCTGCGGCTGACCAGCGGGCTGTATCTGGTCTTCCTCGGCCTGGCGGTCGCCGGACATATGGCTTGGCGCCGCTCGATGCCAGTGGGGGCGCTTGCCCCCCAGCGCCCCCCGGAGGATCGTTGAGGGCAACGGCCCCTGCCAAATCATGCCGGCCGATATCATGCGCCTCGCCATCTACGGACCGGAATGCACCGGCAAGTCCCGGCTCGCGGAAAAGCTGGCCGCTCACTTCAACGCGCCCCTCGTCACCGAGTATGCCCGGGAATTCTGGGACGCCCACGGCGCCATCGCCCTCGGGGACATCCCTGCGATCGCGCGCGAGCAATGGCGCCGTGAGGATGCCGCCGCCGCCACGGCGCCGGGCGGGCTGGTCATCTGCGACACCGACGCGCTGACCACCGTGCTGTGGAGCGACCTGCTCTTCGGGAGCTGTCCCGACGACATCCGCCGCGGCGCGGAGAGGCGCAGCGCGAACTATGCGCTCCACCTGCTGCTCGACATCGACGTGCCATTCATGCCCGACCCGCAGCGTTGTTTCCCCGACCCGTCCGACCGCGAGAAATGCATGCGCATCTGGCGGGGCGCGCTGGAGCGGCGCCACCTGCCGTTCGAACTGGTCCGGGGTGACTGGTCCGAGCGGGAGCGCCAGGCGGTGGCGGCAGTGGCGCGCCTGCAAAGTTAATTGCCCGCACCGTGCTTCCGCCGCAAGCTGATCGGGTCATGCTAAAACAGCGCCTCCTGCATCCCGAGATCCTCGCCGCGCTGGCGGCTTCGGGCCATTTTTCCCAGGTCCTGATCGCCGACGGCAATTTCCCGGTGGCGGGCAACCGCGGACCCAACGCCCGCGTGGTGCACCTGAATCTCGCGCCCGGGGTGCTCGATGCCCTCACGGTGCTGGATGTCCTGCTCGAGACCGTGCCCGTGCAGGGCGCGACGGTGATGGAGCCACCGGCCGATTACCTGCCGCCGCTGTTCCCGCTCTACCGGGAGAAGCTGGGGCCCGCCGTGGCCTGGACGCAGCTGGAACGCTGGGCGTTCTACGAAAAAATCTCCTCGCCCCGCACCACGCTCATGATCGCCACGGGCGAACAGCGCCGGTTCGCCAATCTCCTGCTGGAGATCGGCGTCGTCAAAATGGCGGCGGAAGGATTCTGAGCGGGGGCGGCCGCCTCACACATAAACCGGATACTTGGGATCAAACATGACGGCCGTGACATGGGCCTTGAGATCGGTGGGCCGTTGCATCCGGGTGAGTCCGCGTTGGAAGGCCACGGCCGCCACCGCCATGGCGATCTCCACCGAAACCTCGCGGATGCGTTTGAGATCGGGATAAACCCGGCCCAGCGCGAGGTCGTTTTCCGTCACCAGGCTGGCGAGGGTCCGGGCCGCGACGAGAAACATCTCGTCCGTCACGCGGGTGGATTCCGCGGCGATGACCCCGAGGCCGACCCCGGGAAAGATATAGCTGTTGTTGCCCTGGCCGGGCACGTGGGTGACACCGTTGAGCATCACGGGGGCGAACGGACTGCCGCTGGCGAAAATGGCCCGGCCCTCGGACCACGTGTAAGCCTGCTCGGCCGTGCACTCGGCCTGCGAGGTGGGGTTGGAGAGGGCGAAAATGACGGGCCGGCGGTTCAGCCGCGCCATGGCGCGCACGACCGGCTCGGTGAAGGTCTGCGGCATGCCGGATACGCCGATGAGCGCCGTGGGCTGGAGCGCCTCGATCGCCTCGAGCAAGGTGGCGACGGGGGCGTGTTCGTGGGCGAACGGCAGTTTGTGCGCGACCAGCCCGGGGCGCTGGTGGACGACGAGGCCCTTCGAGTCGACGAACCAGCATTGGCGGCGGGCGGTGTCCTCCGGCACGCCTTCGGCCTTCAACGCCTCGACGATCAGGTCGCCGATGCCGATGCCGGCTTCGCCGGCGCCCAGGAATAGCATGCGCTGGTCGGCGAGCCGTCCGCCGGTCAGGCGCATCGAGGAGCAGAGGCCGGCGAGGGTGACGCCGGCAGTGCCCTGGATGTCGTCGTTGAAGGTGCAAACTTGGTTGCGGTATTGCTGGAGGAGGCGAAAGGCGTTGGCGTTGCCGAAGTCCTCGAACTGGATGCAGGCTTGGGGGAAGACCTCCTGCACGGCGGTGACGAATTCCTCGACCAGGTTGTCGTAGGCCAGACCGGGGACGCGCCGGCGGGGGAGGCCGAGATAGTGGGGATCGGCCAGCAGCGCGGGGTTGTTGGTGCCGACGTCGAGCATGATGGGCAGGCACTGGGCGGGGGGAATGCCGGCGCAGGCGGTGTAGAGCGAGAGCTTGCCGACCGGGATGCCCATGCCGTTGGCCCCGAGGTCGCCGAGGCCGAGGATGCGTTCACCGTCCGTGATGACGATCATGCGCACGTCGGCGTGCGGCCAGTTCTGCAGGATCTGCCGCACGCGGCCGCGATCATCGAGGGAAAGATAGAGCCCGCGCGGCCGGCGGAAAATCAGGGCATATTTCTGGCAGGCGAGGCCGACGGTCGGGGTGTAGATGATGGGCATCGTCTCCTCGAGGTGCGCTGTGACGAGGCGGTAGAAAAGCGCCTCATTGCGCTCCTGCAGGGAGATGAGGTAGATGTATTTTTCCAGCGGCGTCTCCTTGCGTTGGAAATTTTCGAGCACGCGTGCCAGTTGCTGCTCCTGTGTGATGATGGCGGGCGGCAGCAGGCCGTGCAGGCCGAGGGCGTCGCGTTCGGCCCGGGTGAAGGCCGTACCCTTGTTGATGAGTGGGTCATGCAGGATTTCGACCCCGCGTTTGCCCTGGAGGTGAAGCTGGCTTTTCATGGGGCGGATTCTACGCCTGCGCCGGCCTTCTCCGAAGGCCATTCCCAGCCGGCGCCACGGTCAGCAAGCGGGGACCACGCGCCGACACCGCCGGCTAATAACGCGATGATGCGAAGCAATTGGCAATAAATGAGCAGGTGGGGCGGCCGGCGGCTGTGGGAGTTTGCCTCTTGCCCGGCGGGGCGACCTGCGCCTGATTAGGCTCAGCCCGGCGGCTGAATCATCGTCCCTGCAGGTTTAACCCCATCAACCCTACCCCGATGAACCGTTTACTGTGTCTGCTCGCCCTCAGCGTGACCCTGAACCTGATCCCCACCCTGGCGGCGGAACCGGCCAAGGGAAAATCCCCCGGTGACAGCGCCGCTGACGCATTCTTCAAGC
Organism: Lacunisphaera sp.; assembly: GCA_046590295.1. Lineage (GTDB taxonomy): Bacteria > Verrucomicrobiota > Verrucomicrobiia > Opitutales > Opitutaceae > Lacunisphaera. Next base: position 10,372 of record JBKJTZ010000031.1, on the reverse strand, counting down.
AGCGGGATGACAAGGAGGCCGCCTTGACCGCCGCCCGCATCGGGCAACTGCAAGCCGCCGGCCTGAACTTTCTGACCAACTACCCGACGCACGCCCGCGCGGGCAGTGTGATCAATGCGCTGGCTGGATTCGCCGGCACCATCAAGGACAAGCAGCTCGCCGCGATGCGCGACTACTGGGTCTCGCAGCTCAATTATGAAATCGTCAACCGGAGGACAAAGTTCGATGTTCCAGACGAGCTGCGCCTCGTCCTCGCCTCGCTGGAAGCGGCCATTGCCGGCAACGAGATGAAGGCCGTTGGTTCGCGCGACAGGCTGGAGAGTTTTCGCGGGAAGATAGACCTGCTGGCCGCGATGGAAGGCAGCGGACGCTTTCTGGCCGGGCATGAGCGGGATTATGTGCACGTGTTGCTCGGGGCCAGCCCCAAGCTCGCCGAGGCGCACGCCAACAAGCTGCTCGCCAGCTCCGACAAAAAGGTCGTAGCGATGGCGCGGGATGAACTGCAGCTGATGGAAATGCGCAAACAGCCCCTCGGGCTGAAATTCACCGCCCTCGACGGCCGGGAGGTTGATGTGGCCAAGTTGCGCGGCAAGGTGCTTTACTTCATCTTCTGGTCGATGGCCAACGAGGCCTCGCTGAAGGAACTGGCGGAGCTGAAGGATTTCTACAAACCCTACCAGAAACTGGGCGTGGAAATCATCACCGTGACACACGACACCGACCGGGAGGCGGTGGCCAAATTCGTGAAGGACAAGCGCCATCTCTGGCCTGTGCTCTGTGACGGCGAGGGGAGCAAGGGGGAGTTCAGTGCGAGCCTGAACGCCCGCACCCTGCCGGCCTCGGCGCTCTTCAACCAGCAGGGCATGTTCGTGGCCACAGGGGTGCGGAGCAACCGCCTCGAGCCCGAGGTCATCAAGCTGGGCATTAAGCAGCAGAAATAGCGGCTGGCGCCGGACCCGATCGGGTGCGGCAACGGTGACCACCAGGATTGACGAACCGGGGTTACGGCGGTCATAGACCGCCGTAGCATGTCCATCAGCGATGACCATCTCCAGCGGTTCGGCGGGCTCGGCCGGCTTTACGGCACGGCGGCGCTGCCCCGGCTGCAGGCGGCGCAGGTTTGCGTGGTGGGGGTGGGCGGCGTGGGCTCGTGGGTGGTCGAGGGGCTGGCGCGTTCCGGCATCGGGGCGCTGACGCTGATCGACCTGGACGACGTGTGCCTGACCAATGTCAACCGCCAGCTCCCCGCGCTCGACGGCAACATCGGCCGGCCGAAAGTCACTGCGCTGGCCGAACGGGTGCGGCTCATCAATCCGGCCTGCAAGGTGACGACCATCAGTGAGTTTTTCACGGCGAAGACGGCCGACATGCTGCTGGCGACGCGCTATTCGTGGGTGGTCGATTGCATCGACCTGATGTCGAACAAGGCGTTGCTGATCGGCGAGTGCACCAAGCGCGGTCAACCCGTGCTCACCGTCGGCTCGGCCGGGGGCAAGCGCGACGCTACGCGCATTGTCGTGACCGACTTTGGCGGCGGTCATGGCGACGAACTGCTGCGGCAGGTGCGCAAGAAACTGCGGCGCGACTACGGTTTCGCGAAGGGCGAGGGCAACCACTACGGCATCCCCTGCGTGTCCTCGCAGGAGACGCCGGTCTATCCGTGGGCCGACGGCACCTGCGCGGCGGAGCCCGAGGCGGACTCGAATCTCCGGCTGGATTGCGCGACCGGCTTCGGCACGGCCGTGTTCATCACCGGAGCCTTTGGTTTTGCCGCCGCCGGCGAAATCGTGCGGCGGATCGCGCTGGGTCAGGCGAGCGCCGGCTCTCCCAGCAGCCAGCGAATGACCTCCCCCGCACCATAGGAATCGCGATCGGCCGGCAGATGCCGCGCGAGTTGCGCGATCTCGTCGCCGGCGGTGAGGAGCGGATCCTCCGCTCCACCGGGGCGCGGTTGGCCCAGGCCAACGGTTGCCATCAGGCCGTTGCAAAGACATTTGCGCCCGACGGTGTCCTCGGCCTTGCCCCCCTTCTTGATGTAGTCGTCGACCGGCTCGCTGGCGCAGCGGTAGCCGGCGGTGCCGTCGGCCTTGCGGTAAACCTCGCGCAGGTAGCCGAGGTCGCAGATGCGTTCGCGGGTGAAATACCTCACCTCGTCGGAGAGGGTGCCGAAAAGCTGGAGGACCTTGAAGGGAAAGCCGGTCGGGGAGGCCAGCGGATCGGTGAAGACGCGCAGCTGCCCCGAACGGCAGAGCTGGAAGATGCGGTGTTTCAGCTCGGGCAGTACTCCGGATTCCTCGCAGAACGCGAATGCAGTGCCGAGCTGGACCCCAGCGGCACCGAGTTCCCGCGCCTCGGCGATTTTCTCCGGCCGGGAATAGGCGCCCGCCAGCCAGAACGGCAGGCCGATCTCGCGGATCTTGGCCAGTTCCGGAAGATCGCGGGGACCGTAGACAGGTTCGCCTGTGGCGCTCAATTGCATGGCACCGCGCGGCGGCGCGTTGTGGCCGCCGGCCACCGCGCTTTCGACGATAAAGCCGTCGACGCGGCCGTTGGACTTGCGCGCGAGGGTCAAAGCCAGGGTCGCCGAGGCGATGATGGCCAGGAACTGCGGGCGCGGGAGTTCCGGGGCGGGGCCGCCAAAGAAGGTGCGCGGATCAAAGGTCGCCAGGCAGTTGTCCTCGGGCGTGGCGCCGGTAACGTCGATTTTTAGCTCGGCGGGTTCGCCGCGCGCAAAGCGGTCCAGCGCACCGGGAATTGAGCGGGGGATGCCCGCACCCATCAGAACGTAGTCCGCATGGGCGAGCATGGCGCCATAAAGAGAGGGCAGCGTCGGCAGCTGGATTTTTTCGAGGAAATTGATGCCGACCCGGCCGTCGTGTCCCTCCTTGGCAAGATAGACTTCCGCGAAATTGGCGAGGACCGTGAGTTCAACCAAGGCCGGACCGGAATGGAGCGCGGGCAACGGCGTGAGCTTGAACGGGGCCTCGGGGGCCTTCCCGCCCGGGATGAAATACTGCCGCCAGACGCGCTCGACGACGGCCGGAAGCGGAAAGCCGGCGGCCGCCCGGGCGAGATGGCCGTCGGGATCACCGAGCTGGAGTTGCCGGGCAAAGACGCTCGCCAACGCCGTGCCGGACACGACGCCGAGTTGCCCGCATTGTGCGACCGCCCGGGCCAGTCGCCAGCCGGAAACAGCCACGCCCATGCCCCCCTGAATAATGATCGGATTTGCCATAGAAATTTCCCGCCGGGCCTGCTGCGTGGGGGAGGCAAAACGAACCGATACTCTAGCCCCAAATCGGAAAATAGGAAGAGGGTAATTGGCTGCCGCCGGAGTTTGTTTATCTGGCTCTGGGCCGCGATACCCTGGCTTATAACCGTGCCGGCCGGGAACGATCTAGCCGAAGAGCCGGAGGAAATTGCTTTCCACTTGGGCGGCAATAATTTCGATCGGCACGCCGCGCAGCTTGGCCAGCTGTTCGTAGGAGACCACAATGTTCGCGGGGTGGTTCACCGCGCCGCCGGCAGGGTCGGGGGGGAGCGGGTAGCGGTTCAGCCCACCGGCCGGCGGCTTGGTGGGCGCGTCGGTCTCGACCAGCAGCCGCTTGGCCGGGATGTGGCGGAAATTGTTTAGGCGGGCGGCGTGCCTGGGATCGAGCAGCTGGACGTTGAACGAATAATACGCGCCTAGATCGGTGAAGTTCCGGATCATCTCGGCCGGCCCCGCGTAGCCGTGGATCAAAAAGCCCCGCGCCGGGCGCGGACCTTTCTTGAGCACATCGTGCAAGGCGCCCCAGGCCTGGACGCAGTGGAGGGAAGCCGCGCGGTTGAGCTCGGCCGCGAGGGCGAGTTGCGCGGCGAACACCTCCGTCTGATCCTCGAGCGGCGCCACGCGCAGGCCGGCGACGCGGGGGTCGTCGGGTTTGAGCTCGATCAGCCAGCGGTCGAGGCCGATCTCGCCGACGCCGGCGGAAGGATCGGAGGTCAGGGCGGCCCGCAGGCGCGGCAGCCAGTCCGGGCCGCGGTCGCCGGCGTCCCACGGATGGACGCCAAAGCTCGGCCGGACCCAGTCGTAATCCTTGGCGAGCGCGGCGACGACCGGCCACTCCGCCTCGTTGGTGCCGTTCACGACGGCCCGCTTCAGGCCGACGACCCGGAGGTCGCGGTCAATCGCGGCCCGGTGCGGGGCCAGCGGGTCGAAGTGGAAGTGCTGGTGCGCGTCGTAGAGATTCACAGGGGTGACAGCGAATCCCCGCCCAGTGGGAATGTCAAAACGTCCGGACGGCTTCAGTGCACAAACATCGCCTCGTTGGCCTGGAAGAGGGCGTGGGCGAGCTTCGTCCAGGCATCCTCCGGGCCGGCGGGAACGATGCTGCTGCCGACCGGGCGCTGGTCGGCGGCGTAACGGGCGTTGGGGTTGCCGGCGGCCTGCCGGGCGCGCCGCGCTTCCTGGGCCTTCTCCCGATTCGATTTGAGGACGGGCGGCTCAGAAACCTCGAGGGAGGTGCCGGCCGGATTGGCGCGGACATAGTCGAGCGCAAGCGCGACTTCCTGGGCGCCGGGCGGCCGCTGGAAAATGGCGAGGTAAAGTGAGGTCACCCGGTCCTGGTCGGACTGGTCGGCGGTGAACTCGGGCCGGTGCGTGAGCTTGCGCGCGGTTTCGACGACCAGAGGGCTGTTCATCAGGAACAAGGCCTGCTGCGGCACGGTGGTCTCGTAGCGCTGGCCGGAAGGGGTGTCGGGATTGGGAAAATCGAACTGCGTAAGCAGCTCGGGCGGGTTGCGGCGGTCGATGTAGGTGTAGAGCGAGCGACGGGTGCCGAACGAGTCGCTGGAAGCGGGGATAGACTTGCCGCCGACGGTCCGGTCCAGCGTGCCAGCGATGGCGAGGAGGGAGTCGTAGAGCTCCTCGAAGTCGAGCCGGCGGAGGTTCGCGCGCCAGAGCAGCCGGTTGCTCGCATCGAGGGAAATGGCCGCAGGGTTGGCTTCGCTGGACTGCTGATAGGTGCTGCTGAGCACGATCGTGCGCTGCAGCTGCTTGATGGACCAGCCGGAGGCGACGAAGCGGACGGCGAGCCAGTCGAGCAGCTCGGGGTGGGTCGGGGGCGAGGCCATGTTGCCGAGGTCGTCGGGCGTGTTGACGAAGCCCGCGCCGAAATGCTGCTGCCAGAGCCGGTTCACGAGCACGCGGGCGGTCAGGGGGTTGGCCGGGTCGGCGATGGCGCGGGCCAGCTCGACGCGGCCGGAGCCCTTGTTCCACTCCGGGCGCCTCTTGGGGTCAACCGACAGGACCTCGAGAAAGCGGCGCGGCACGGCGGCGCCTTTGTTCTGCGGCTCACCGCGGACCAGGACGGGATAATCACGGGCCCGGGGCACATCGACGACGATGTTGGCGCGGGCGGGGGCGCCGGGATGGTCGATCTCCAGGTCGCCGATCTGGCGTTGGAGCACGCCTTGGGCGCGGATGAGTTCACGGCGCTTCTGCGGGTCGCGGTTGCGGTCGCGGCGGTAGTCGAGGAACTGCTCCTGCAGGGCGGCCTCCTTTTTCTCCAACTCCTCGGACCTGGCCATGTATTCGACCAGCTCGGGCGTGCGTGGGAGCTTGGTGAGCAGCGTGGGCTGCGCGGTGACGCGCGCCGGCTCGACGGTGTTGGCGAAGACCCCGTAGAGGGAATAGTAGTCCTTGGTCGGGATCGGGTCGAACTTGTGGTCGTGGCAGCGGGCGCAGGCGACGGTGAGGCCGAGGAAGGCCTTGGTCGTGACGTCGATCTGGTCGGCGATGACATCATCGCGGCGGCCGTCGAACTGGTTGCCGAGGGTGAGGAAGCCGAGGGCGGCGAGCACGGTGCGGTCTGAGGGCGGCTCCTGTTTCTTCGCCTTGGCCCTGTTTTCCTGCTCGACCACGAGCCGGTCGGCCGCGAGCTGCTCGAGGATAAACCGGTCGTAGGGTTTGTCAGTGTTGAAGGCGTCGATGACGTAATCGCGGTAGGTCCAGGCGTGTGGATAACGCGGGTCATTGCGCTTCGGGGCGTCCCCCTTGGTGTCGGAGTAGCGGGCGACATCGAGCCAGGAGCGGGCCCAGCGTTCACCGTAGGCCGGCGAGGCGAGGAGGCGGTCGACGACCTTGGCATAGGCCCCGGGAGAATCATCGGCGAGGAAACGCTGGATTTCCGGCTCGGTCGGCGGCAGGCCGGTGAGATCGAAGGTGACGCGGCGGAGGAGCGTGCGCTTGTCGGCGAGCGGGTTCGGGTGGAGGCCGGCGGATTCCAGCTTCGCGAGCACGAAGTTGTCGATAGGCGACTGGCCCCACGCGGGGTCCCTGACCTCCGGCACGGCCGGGGCCTTCACGGGCTGGAAGGCCCAGTGGTTCTTGCCGACGCCGCCGTAGGCCTTGCCGCCCGTGGTCATGACCGGCACGCGCGGATCGGGCGCGCCGCGCCGCACCCATTCGGTGAGGTCGGCAATCTGCTGGTCGCTGAGCCGGCCACCATGTTCCTCGGGCGGCATCCGCAGGTCATCATCGGTATAGCGGACGGCTTGGATGAGGAGGCTGTCATCGGGGTGGCCGGGCACGACGGCCGGACCGGTCACGCCGCCGGCGAGCACGGCGTCGCGCGAGTCGAGCATGAGCTTGCCCTTGATCCGGTCGGCCTGATGGCTGTGGCACTTGAAGCAGTTTTCGGCGAGGACCGGCCGGATCTTGGTCTCGAAAAACTGGAGGTCGCCGGCGGTGGGGGCCGGCGGAGCCTCAGCGGCGCGAGCACTCAAAATAATGAGAGCCGCCAGAGTCACTCCTCCGCTCATTCTGATCCCGCCCCGACGGGAGAAGAATCGAGCAAGCTGCACGCCGACGGACATGCCGCTGGATCCTTCGTTGCGCCCAGGGTGGCAGGACGTTTGCCTCCGGGTGTCGTCAAGCGACGCCCCTCCAGGTGGAATGGTTGCACTCATGCCAGGATGGGCTTTACGACGTTGCCGGCCACGTCGGTGAGGCGGAAGTCGCGGCCGTTGAAACGGTAGGTGAGCTTCGTGTGGTCGAACCCCATGCACTGGAGGATGGTGGCGTGCAGGTCGTGCACGTGGACCTTGTCCTGCACCGCGGCGCCGCCGAACTCGTCGGTCGCGCCGTGGACCACCCCGCCTTTCACCCCGCCACCGGCCATGACGACGGAGAAGGCCTTGGCGTTGTGGTCGCGGCCGGGATTCTCGCCGCCGTTCTTGTCCTTGGTCGGCTTGCGACCAAATTCACCGCCCCAGATGACGAGCGTCGAGTCCAGCAGGCCGCGCTGCTTGAGGTCGGCGAGGAGCGCGGCGAGGGGCTGGTCGATCTCGCCGGCCTTGGTCGTGATGCGGTCCTCGAGGTCCTGGTGATGGTCCCAGCCGTCGTGCCAAACCTGCACGAAACGCACGCCGCGCTCGACGAGGCGGCGGGCGATGAGGAGTTGCTTGCCCTGCTGGGTGTTGCCGTAGGCGGCGCGGACGTCGGCGGGTTCCTTGTTGAGGTCGAACACGTCGGTTGCCTCGGCCTGCATGCGGAAGGCGATCTCATAGGTCTGGAGGCGCGTCTCGAGGGCGGCGTCGCGCTGGAGGTTCTGGGCGTGGAGTTCGTTGAGCGAGTGGATGAAATCGAGCTGCCGGCGCTGCTCGGACCTTGAGACATAGGCATTGCGGATGTTCTGGATCATCTGCTGCACGTTCGGCGCCGAGGTGTTGACGCTGGTGCCCTGGTAGATGCCGGGCAGGAAGGCCGCGCCGTAGTTGGCGGCGCCGCCGGTCGGGAGCTTGCCTCCGCGCAGCGAAATGAAGCCGGGGAGATTCTGGTTCTCCGTGCCGAGACCGTAGACGGTCCAGGCGCCGAGACTGGGCTTGGCGATGCGGACTGAGCCGGTGTTCATGAACACCGTGGCGACGTCGTGGGCCGGGATGTCGGTATACATCGAGCGGACGACCGCGAGATCGTCAGCGTGCGCCGCGGTCTGGGCGAAGAGTTCGCTGACCTCGAGGCCGGAGCGGCCGTATTTCTGGAACTTGAACGGCGAGCCCATCGCGACGCCGTCGCCGCCGATGGTCTTGTTGTCCATCTTCGTCAACATCGGCTTTGGGTCCCACGTATCCACCTGCGAAGGGGCGCCTTGGGCGAAGATGTGGATGACGGCCTTGGCCTTGCCGGGAAACTGCGGCGCGCGCGGCGCCAGGGAGTTGGTCGGGTTTACCCCGGCGGCCGGAGCGGTCACAGTCTTCGACCCGGCGGGCGCGGCGATCAGGCTGAGCGGGTCGAGGAGGCCGGCGAGGCTCAGGCCGCCGAGGCCCATGCCGGCGCGGTTGAGAAACTGTCGGCGGGTCAGGAAATAATCCGCCGGGTCGGTCGAGACGCCGCGGCACGGGTGGAAATGCTGATGATGCTGGTCGTCGGACATGGGCGGAGTGACTGGTTGGGGCTAATGACGAGCGGGCGGGTCATAGGTTTCCGGCCAAGCGGGTCAACCTGCGGCGGCGGTGGCAAATTCCCGGATTTTTGCCCGGACGCTGCGCAGGCCGTTGAGCCGGGTGGGAGAGAGATTCCTTGCGAGCCCGAGTTCCTCGAGCAGTGCCGGCTCCGTGGCGACGACGTCGGCGGGCGTCGCCCCGCTGTAGAAGTCGCAGAGCAGCACGAGCAACCCGCGCACGAGCGGTGAGTCGGCATCGCTGCGGAAATAGCAGCGGCCGTCGCGCGCCTCGCCGACGACCCAGGCCAAGGACACGCAACCCTTGACGCGGTTGTTCTCGGTGCGTTCGGTCTCCGGCAGCGGCGGGCGTTGCCGCGCCTTATCAACGACGGCCGCGAGCCGCTCCAGAGGGTTGGGAATGATGGCGTAATCCTCGACCAGCTGGCTCTGCTTATCCGCAAGATTCACACGGGGGAGGATGATCGGGGCACCGCGGCTTGCAAGCCGCCGGGTGTCCGCTTGACTGGAGGCATGGTCAACCCCTTTGCGATTTCGTGGCTATGGCGCGGCTTCAAGGGCCGGAGCGTCACCTTTGCCCTGCTCTTCGCCACCTTTGTGCTTGGCTGGTCGCTCTCACATGCCGTGAACATGCTGCTGACCCGTCTCGGTGTGCACTGGCTTTATGCTATAATTCTGCCGGCAGTATTTTTCATGTGGTTGGCGAAACGGGAGGCCCAATTTATCCCGGACCAGGCCAAGCGCACACTTTATGCCCGGGGTTTGATCGCCGGGTCGATTTTGCTGGCGATCGTGATCAACCAGATCAGGCACTAGGCCCGGCGGGCGCGCAGTTCCGGGATCCGGGCGAGCGTGCGCTGGAGTTCATTCACGCGCAGCGGCTTGGTGAGATAATCGTCCATGCCGCCGAGCTGGGCGCGCTCGCGGTCGCCGCTCATCGCGTGCGCGGTGAGGGCGACGATGACGGGCTGGCTGGCCGGCGGAAAATCGCGGCGGATGTGCGTCACGGTCGTGGGGCCGTCCATGTCGGGCATCTCCACGTCCATGAACACGAGGTCGAAGGCCTGCTGCCGCAGCACGGCCAGCGCCTCACGGCCGTTGGTGGCGACGGCGGGATCGTAGCCGAGTCGGCGGAGTAATTGCACGGCTACCTTCTGGTTCAAGGCGTTGTCCTCGACCAGCAGCACCCGGGCGGGATGGCGCGCGGCGAAGCCGGCGTCGAGGCGCGCGGCGGGTTTGGGCGCGACCGCGGGTTCGGCCACCGCCGGCCCGGCCAGGATGGTGAAGTGAAAGGTGGAGCCGGCGCCCGGCGAGCTCTCGACCCAGATGCGCCCGCCGTGCAGCTCGGCGAGGCGCTTGCTAATGGCGAGGCCGAGGCCGGTGCCGCCGTATTGGCGCGTCGTCGAGGCCTCGGCCTGGCTGAACTCGCGGAAAAGGCGGCCGATCCGGTCACCCGGAATGCCGATGCCTGTGTCGCTCACGGCGAAATGCAGTTCAATCTGTCCGTTGGCGGCCGGCTGGCCCGACGCCGCGACGTTGACGCGGCCCTGCTTGGTGAACTTAACCGCGTTGGCGAGCAGGTTGACCAGGATCTGGTTCAGGCGCGTGCGATCGCCGAGCACGGCGGCGGGTAAATCCGCCGACAGCGTGGAATCCAGCTGCAGGCCCTTGGCCTTGGCCGATGCCACCACCATCGCCAGCGCGATTTGCACGCTATCCGCCGGGGAAAACGCGGCACGCTCCAGCTCCAGCTGCCCCGCCTCGATCTTAGAGAAGTCGAGGATGTCGTTGATGAGCGTGAGCAGCAGGTCGCTGCTCGCGCCGATAGTCTCGGTGTAATCGCGTTGCTCGGCGCTGAGGGGTGTGTCGTGCAAGAGGGTGCTCATGCCGATGATGGCGTTCATCGGGGTGCGGATCTCGTGGCTCAT
>JBKJTZ010000155.1:0-3581 GCA_046590295.1 Lacunisphaera sp. | reverse complement strand
TGCCCTCAACCGCCCTCGGTGAGACCAGGGCCGTTGAGGGCAACGGCCCCTACCTGAAGCGTCTATTCTTCGAGGGACGGTGGTATATCACAAGATGCCGCGCTCGAGCCACTGGTGCTCGCCGGCGAGCACCTGCTGGGCCAGGTCGTAGCCGTGCTGGTCGGCGTTGTCGCCGATGCCGCGATGGTTCTGCCCGATGCGGATCAGCGCCTGGGCGCAAAAATCGTCGGCGAGCGGCAGGACCTTGGCCGCCGGCTCGCCTTCGTTGAGCAGCTTCTGCGCATACACGCAGGTGGCGGCGATGGCGAACAGATCGGTGCCGATGTCGGCCAGGCGCGCCAGCTGCACCTGGCGCTTCTCCAGCTTCACGCCGTGGATCACCATCTGGTGGAAAAGCGTGCGCGCCATCCGGCGGCTGAGCGCCGCGACGTGCTCGAGGTGGGCCGCGAGCCGCGCGTGCATCCCGGCGGGAGCCGATCCGCCGAGGGGCAGCCACTGGCGCGGATACCACCAGAGGTAGAACCCGGCGGCGGTGAAGGCGCTCTTGAGGCGCTCGCCCCACGGACGTTCGGAGTTGAGCGCGATGCCTGCCAGCTTCAGGTGCGGATCCAGCGCCTCGCGCATGATGAAGAGGCGCATGATCTCGGAGGAGCCCTCGAAGATGGTCGTCACGCGGTTGTCGCGCATCAGCCGCTCGACGGGATAGGGGGTTTCGCCGCGGGCGAGAAGCGACTGCTCGGTCTCGTAACCGCGGCCGCCGCGGATCTGCATGAGGTCGTCCAGGCACATCCAGGCCTTCTCGGTGCCCCACAGCTTGCACATGGCGGCCTCGAGACGGATATCAGCCTGCTTGTCGCGATCGACGATGCGCGAGGTGGTGACGAGCATGGCCTCCATGGCGAAGGCGTGGGCGGCGATGCGGCGGATTTTATCGGCCACGGCCGCATGCTCCCCGATGGGCACGCCCCATTGGATGCGGGCCTTGCCCCACTCGCGGGCGATCTGCAGCGCGCGCTTGGCGACGCCGATGCTGGCGGCGGGGATGGAGAGCCGGCCCGCGTTGAGCGTCGTGAGCGCCACCTTCAGGCCGCGGCCCTCGCCGCCGACAATGTTGGCGCGAGGCACCCGCACCTCGGTGAACCGCAGCACGCCGTTGTAGATCGCGCGGTGGCCCATGAACTGGCAGCGATGGAGCACCTCGATGCCCGGCGAACTGGCCTCGACGACGAACGTGGTGATCTGCGTGCGCGGCTTGCCGGCCACCAGCTTCGGGGGGGTCTGCGCGGCGACAATGAGCAGGCCGGCCCGGGTGCCGTTGGAGCACCAGAGTTTTTCGCCGTTGAGCAGGAAGGCCTCCCCGTCGTCGGTGGGTATGGCCCGGGTTGCCATGCGCGCGGGGTCGGAGCCGACCCCCGCCTCGGTCAGGGCGAACCCCGAGATTTCGCCGGCGGCGACGCGCGGGAGGAATTTTTTCTTTTGCTCCTCGGTCCCGAACAGCATCAGCGGTTGCGGCACCCCGACCGACTGGTGGATCGAGAGGTGCGCAAAGGTGTTCGTGCAATGGCTGGCGATCAGCTGGCAGGCGCGGCCGTAGGTCGTCTGCGAGAAGCCGAGCCCGCCGTATGGCGTCGGCACCTTGATGCCGTAGCAGCCGAGCTTGGCCAGGCCCGCCCTCACCTCGTCGGGGATCTCCCCCGTGCGATCAATGAGGTCGCCGTCGACCTTGGCCCGGAGGAAGGCCGCCAGTTCGGCCAGAAACCGGTCCGCCCGCTCTTTCTCTTCCGCCCCGACCTCGGTGACCGGATAAATCTTGTCCGGCCGCCAGCGGCCCATGAAGAGGTGCGCCACAAAGCTGAGATCGTCCGGCGACTCGCGGGCCGCCTCGGTGACCTGGAGCGCGGCGCGCTGCCCCTCGTTCATTTTCGACATGTCGATGACGGACTGGTCCTCATCGGATTGCTGGGGCGGGGTCGGCATGACGTGGGACATGGGGGCAGGGGGCTGGCGCGCGGGGCGAGGGCGCCCCAACTTCAGCCCACGCGGGACCGCAGTCAACCGACCGCGCGGTCCTGGCACCCATTTAACACTTTGGGAGTAAGGGAGTCGGGCCCCGGCCGACCGGCACGCTTGCATTCGCGCCGCAATCAGGCACGTTGCACCTCCCAGTTCTTTGATTGCGCTCCGCAATCGATCCTTATCAGTCCGAAAGCTATTTCGGGGGTGTTCCGGATTCGACCCTTGGTTGGAGCGCGCCGCTGCCTGTCGAGAGTGAAGGTCTCTCGTTAATCCCTCTTCAAAACAAACAAACGGCACATTCGAAGAAATGCCCCTGGCTGCTTAACGTAGCCACGTTCCTACCCTGACACCTGCTAGGGGCTAGGAGCGTCGACAGCAGGAATAACGGTGACGGCCGTCGTGACGTCCCCGCGGTATCTTCAAACCACGGCTGGCTGAGGGAGGAGCGCGCGTCAACGCGCCCCCAAGGCGAGATCCAATCAGACGCTATACCGGTAGATGCGGCGCGTGAAGGCCAGGGACACAGGGGTTCAACTCCCCTCACCTCCACCAATTTTCATTTTCGCCGGAAACCGGCGAATGCCGCGGCGACCATATGTTGGCCGCTCCGGCCATGCTATGCTTCCCCACCGGATCGGCCAGCGTATGCTTCATCTGGGAAGTTAGTGGGTGCTTGCGGCCTGCATGGCAGCCACCGCGTAGGTCCTGAGCTTCCAATTCCTAAGGCAGCCCGATTTCGCGAGGCGCATCTTTAACATGGTATAGTTGGGTGTTTCTCCGGCCGCAATAGCTGCCCGTATGTAGGCATCCACTTCTAACCGTTTTATCGCAGCCCTATCCTGGGCAGCTTTGCGGCGATGATTGCGGGAGACCTCTTTAGTGCGGCGCCATAAGTCGGGTTTCGATTCTCGCAATGTCTTGCAATCGATACCCACCTGTCTAGCCAGCGCGGTCGGAGCAGTCCCCGGGTATTCATTGGCTACTCTTTCAAATTCGTGGAGCAAGTGTTCCTTCTCTTTTCTGTCCCATACTTTCTTCGACCAAGGCCTTCGTGGTTGATCCTTTTCTTTTGCACGGGAAATAGGCCTGACTTCGATGAGGCGCGACCGGAGCAGTTCACTAAAGTCAATTTCGCAGCGTCTAGCAATTTCCCACAAGCGCTGCACAGAGACATTCCTGCCCGAAGCCCAGCCGGAAAGCACTGACGGCCTACACCCAAACAGGCGGGCTCGCTTCTTCTGAGAACATATCCCCTTTGATGCGGCCCAATCCTCTAGCGCCTTCAAAGCCGAATGACTCCGCAAACTGATGCCACCGGCGGTTAGAACGGCCACAAGCCGCCCAGCCTCAAGCGCGTCCGCTACCTGGCCATCGGTTGCTTGTATCCGAATGCATGCGTCCGAAAGTTCGGTTCCGCATCGCGGGCAGAAGTTGAATTTTCCGTTTCGGCAAAAGCCGCTCAATCGTGACCCACAAATAGAGCACGAGCTGGACAGCACCACAGCATGCTCGGGACAAGCCAGCACCATATTGATTTCCCAGAGAAGTCGGAGGTATGGCGTCTT
>JBKJTZ010000163.1:0-32302 GCA_046590295.1 Lacunisphaera sp. | reverse complement strand
TCCCCCGGCACCACGATTTGCGGACCGGAAAACGTGCCGCCATTGTTCCAATAAATCAAAGCATGGAGGCTGTGCTCCGTGAGCAGCAGGTCCATGTGCCCGTTTTGGTCGAGGTCCGCCACCACCGCGTTGTCCCACTTGCGGCGGGAGCGTTGTTCCAGGGGAATGACATTCGTTCCCGCCTCGCTAAACATGGGCTTCGCGGAGGGCGACGCCGGTGTCGGATCGGTTTTGGCTTGAGGGGCGGACGAACTCGTCGAGCAGGCCGACAATGCTATGAGACCCGCACCCGCCAGCCGCGCAAAAGCGCCCCACGAGATGGCAGGAAAAAGTTCTCGGGCCGCTGAATTCTTGATTTTCATAAGTGCTGGTGGAACCGGAAGCGTTGCATCCGTCAGCTATTTGAGCAGATCAAACGGAATGTCCTTGAGGTGACCCGCCGCGTAACTCCGGTTGAGGGCATCAATGTGGATGGGTTCCGTCTCGCCGTTTGTCCAGCGGACCACGGCTTCATCCACCTTGTCCCATTTGCCCAGGCCAACATGCAGGTGGTTGTTCTCGCCCATGGAATACGCCGCCGAGGTCGCCCCGACAACGCGGCGGTAAATGTGGCCGCCCGCCTTGAGCGTCAGCACCGCTCCCTGCATGGTCGCCTGCCGCGAGGGCGAAGAGCCCACCTTGACGACGACGTAATTGTTGCCCTTTGCAGCCTGGCCTCCGTTCGTGAACAGTTGCCAGCGACCGCGCTCGTTGGCATAAATCAAATCCAGATTGCCGTCTTCGTTGTAGTCAAACGCCTCCGCACCACCTCCGACCGCGCCCAACTCGCTGGACACCACTCCCGCATTGGCCGCTTCGGCAAAGGATTTCCCGCGCCGGTTGAACAAAACAGTCTGCTTCGTCTGCATCGCCGGATTTCCCGCGAACACAAAAAACAGGTCCGACCAGCCGTCATTGTCAAAGTCCCCGACCGCCACGCTGGCGGTTTGGTCGGCAATCGAGAGGCCCAGCTCTGCCGTCACGTCGAAGAATCTCTCTTCGCGATTCTCCAACAAAAGCACCGGCAGCGACTTCTCTTTAGAAACCGAAGTGGTTGACTTTACATTGTGCACGACCGCACTGGTTCGTTGATCCGTATGCCCGCCGATGCGCCACATGCCGTTGCCGAGATACCCGACATAAAGACCGGTCGCGGAACGGTCTTCCGGCCAGCCTTCAGCTTCCTCCGGTTTTAGCCCAAAATCCTTGCTGCCCCAGCGGTCGACCTTGAATCCCAGCGTGCGCTTCTGCGCGCCAACGAACACGGAGAAATCCGGCCAGGCCATCTGGAGATTCTCCATGATAAAATTTCCTTCGATTTTCAGATCGTCGAATTGAAATGGTTTCCTCAACACGATAAACGCGAACGTCCCGGTCTTTGGGTCGAAGAAAGTCTGGTTGCCCGTCTTTGATTCAGGCTCCGCCCGCGTCAGCACGAGGTCGAAGTCGCCGTCATTGTCGTAATCGATTTCCGCGATGCTGCTGACGTCGCCGGTGCCGGCCAAATCGCCGAGCACCTCCTTGCTGATGTCGGTGAATCCCCCGCCTTTTTCGCCCCGCAGGGCCACGAGGATCGCGTCGCCGTAGAGAATCACGTCCGCCACGCCGTCGTTGTTGAAATCCGTGATCAACGCGCGGTCCCCCAGCCGCCCCGACGGAGGCAGTTTGGCCACAAAATCGAATCCTCTTTTGCCGTTGTTCCGGTAGAGCCGGTTGGCTCCCTCCGGCTGCGTCGGCAGGGGAAATCCGGTGGTGAGCAGATCCAGCCCGCCATCACCGTCGAGGTCGAGCAGCTTGACGGCCCGGCCGCGGCAGCGCTCGAAATTGGGAAATTCCTCTCCGCCTTCGATCGAGCGGTCACGACCGATGTTGAACGCGCTCGGATTGCGCGGCAGATTGCCGCCGCCGCCGCCGGGATAGATGATCACGCTTTCGCGATCGTCCCGATTGCACTCGCCGATGGCGATCCCGTGCATGTCGCCTTGAACGATGTCATAGGGCTCTGCAAAGGTGCCGCCCTTGTTCCAGAACAGCCGGACCCGCTGGCCGTGTTCGGTCAAAAGGAGATCCAGGTGACCGTCATGATCGAGGTCGGCCACGACCGCGTTGTCCCATTTGCGCCGGGAACGTTGTTCCAGTGGAATGACACTCGTTCCCGCCTCGCTGAACATCGGTGTTGCCACCGCCGCACCCGCCGGCGTAGGCGTGCCGCTTTCCGGGGCGGCTTCAACTGTTAGTATCGCAAATCCGCCAAGGCAGCTGAGGGCAAAAAGAAGGCGAGCAAGAGGCATGACGGATTTCAGGGTGGACACAGGATGATAAAGTTCAGGTGGCATAACAACGGACCTCGAAGAGTTTCGCATTCGTCGCCCCGTAGGTCTCGGCAAGCCGGATCCGCACGGCTGTGGTCTCGACAACGGCAAAGCGAAACCTGATCAAACGGGTTCGATTCTCCCGCCGAACCCCGAGCCTGGTCCACTGGCCGTTCACGCGC
The DNA here is from genome assembly GCA_046590295.1 of Lacunisphaera sp. GTDB lineage: Bacteria > Verrucomicrobiota > Verrucomicrobiia > Opitutales > Opitutaceae > Lacunisphaera. The sequence continues at coordinate 29,769 of JBKJTZ010000163.1, read as the reverse complement.
ACATCCAGTTCCAGCGTCTTTAGCATCTCCACGGGCACACCGGGCGCGTAGTTCTGATTATCCCGCGGGGTTTTCAGCATCATGATGTTTCGCCGCAGGTTCGTATCGCATTTGATTTCAACCGCCGTCAGGGAGACGGGCTCGGACCATTCGAAGGTGACGTCGGCCGGCAGCCCCGACGAGGCCCAGTGATGAGCATCGCCTTGCTCGTCCCGCGAAATTCCATCGACGAGCAATCTCACGTCACCGGACGAGGTTGAAGACCCCACGATCCGACTCGCTTGCCGCGCCAGATCGTTGGGATCATTGGCCGGACGCAAGGGTATGAAGGCGTCGTCACGCAGCAATTGCTCCTGCAACTCGTGAATATGATCCCGACCCAGTTCCCGCGGCGACACCCCTTTGCGCACACACAACGCAGCCGCCGTGCCGACCGCCTGGCCCATGGTGGCGCAAGTGGCCATCACCCGGGTGGAAGAAAGCGCCACATGCGTCACGCTGACATTGCGTCCGGCCATCAGCAGGTTCGTCACATTGCGGGAGTAGAGGCTGCGAAACGGAATCTCATAGACCCGGTCGAAGTGTGCGTGCCAGAAACTCGGAGGATCGTTCAGGTTTTCGATGCCGCCCGGATTGTGCTCGTCCAACGGCCAGCCGCCGAAGGCCACCGCATCCTCAAAATGCCGGTGCTCCAGCAGATCCGGCTCGGAGAGGATGTGGTCGCCCAAGAACCGCCGCGATTCGCGCCGACCCGGGACGGAACCCACCCAGCCCAGGGCATAGTTGTCGGCCTCGGGAAACTTGCCGGAATTCTTCACGTAATCCCAGACGCCGTAGGCATAGCCCATGAGCTTGTGCCGCATCCTATCGTAGTCGCCGATGATATCGGTTTGGCTGCCAACCTCGACCCACCAGAAGCCTTCCTGAAAGGGGATGATGCTGCGGTCGTCGTGCCCGCTTTTCGAGTGTTGGTCATCCCCACGATACGGAATGGCGAACGGCGGCGCCTCGAAGGGCATCGGTTTCCCCTTGTCGTCAGATGACAGCAGAATCGTCGCGCCGAGATGCCACCCGTCTGCTTTTTCCGGGGCAAATTTTTCCCCGAATTCGGCCTTCGCTTCGCGTCCCGTCCGATACTGGGCGCCCGCCGTGGCCGCCAACAGACCGTCACCGGAACAGTCAATGAACTGTATCGCCACAACCGTGAACTCGGTTTCCGTCGGTCCCTGCCAGCAGCGCGCCGCCACGATCCGATCATCCGCCATGTCGGCCCGGAGCGCCTGGGTATCAAGCAGGAGCCTGAGGTTGGGCTCCCGCGTGACAAAATCATACAAGACGTGGTCCCACACGGTGAACGATTCCTGTGGGTTCCAAAACCGGTTGTGCAGGAGAATTTCCTCGATGATGCCGGTTTCCCGGTCCGCGAGCCCATCCGTAAGTTTGGTGACCCCGTGCACGATCACCCGGATTTCACTGGAGGCATTGCCGCCGAGGACCGAGCGATCCTGCACGAGGACGACTTTGGCCCCGTTGCGCGCGGCCGAGACTGCCGCGCAGATGCCGGCCATGCCGCCCCCGAATACCGCGACGTCAGCCTCCAAGGTCTTGCGCCGGACCGGAGTCGCGGACTTGCCTGTGCCCAGCTGGAGCCATTGATCCGAGTCCCGGTTACCCAGATCAATTGCCGAAATGTTTTTGCCGTCGGGAGAGCTCATGTCTTGGAAAGGGAAAGGCGCTCGATGCCGCCGAGCTTGAGCAACATCCAGCCAAGCGGATGCAGGCCGGCCATGATCAGGAACCACAAGCCATAGCCGCCGCCTTGCACGAGGTTGAGCACCGGATCGAGCATGCCGTGCAACGCCTGGTCGAGAAAACCCGACGTCTTTCCGGAGGGGCCGGACACCATGGCCGCCACGATCATGTTCATCATGATGCCTCCCACCGTGCTGCCGGTGGCCACCACGCTGCAAACGGTGCCGAGCGAATGTTTGGGCACCACGTCCACCACCAACGAACTGATGTTGATCAACCAGGCCAGGGCGCCGACCACCGTGCAGACGGTCAGGCTCATGGCCGTGCTGAGGCCGGCGACCCGCGAGATGAAGAGCGAAAGCGGCATGAGGCCGGCGCAGCCCAGCATCACCCACATCCGGCTGGACGCGGGCGCCAAGCCGCGCTTCACCAGCCAACCGGACAGCCACCCGCCGAACAGGCTGCCCACTCCGGCCGCCGCATACACAACCCAGGTGAGCTTCAATTCATCCTGCGAGAGATGACGGTCTGCGCTGAGGTATTTGGGAAACCAGAACTGGTAGAAATACCAGACCGGGTCGGTGATGAGCCGGCCCAGCAGCAGGAGCCAGGTTCCGCGAAACAGCAGGACCCTTTTCCAAGACCATGCTTGGGCGACCCCACCAACCGCCGGTTCCTCGGTCGCATCTGCTTGTTCGATGAGTGCAAGCTCGGTCGGAGATATCAGGTTGCTTTGGCGCGGGTCGCGGTAGAGCCGCAGCCACGGGATCAGCCAGAACAAGCCCGCCAGCCCCGTCAGGATGAAGGCGACGCGCCAGCCGGTTCCCTGCCCCAGCCAACCGGCCACGGCCGGCATGGTCTCGTGGTAGGCATGGGTGGCCAGCGGAATGACGATATAAGGCGCGATGGTCGCACCAATGGTCGCACCCATGGTGTAAAGCCCGATGGCCAGGGCGCGCTCCCGAGCGGGAAACCACTCGGAAACCGCCTTGGTCGCCGTCGGCCAGACGCCCGCTTCACCCAGTCCAAGCGCAAACCGATAGGCCCCAAGTGAGGTCACGCCGCGTGAGGCCGCTGTGAGCATGTTGGCCACGGACCACCATGTCACGAACAGGGCCATGCCCGCCCGCGTGCCCATCAAATCGGCCAACCGGCCTGCGATCAGATAGCCGATGGTGTAGGCGACCAGGAAAAGGTTGACGAGGTTGGCATAGCCCTGGTCGTCCATCGCGAGATCGTGCTGGATCGTGGGCGCCAGCGCCGAAAGGGTCTGCCGGTCCACATAGTTCAGCACCGCCGCCCCGAAGAGCAGCGCCACGATCCACCAGCGGAGTCCCTTGATTTTCATGCTACAAAGTGCGGACCGGTGGCTGGATCACTTTCCGATGGCGGATTGCGCCTCGCGCTTGAAATAGCGGACATAGTCGAACTGCGTCTCTTCCGGCAACAGGGCGTCGTCCACCTGGGTCGTCTTGGGGCCGAGTTTGGCCGCGATGCAGTTCAGCCAGATATTGACATCATTGTGCTCGAACTGGCTCGCGTCCGTCGCACTGACGAGTTTCCCGTCGAAGAAGTAGCGCAATTCCGTCGGCGTAAATTCGAGGCCGAAGACATGGAACTCGGTGAGCGGCGAGGCGGGATGGTTTTGCTTGGTGCCATATTTGTGGTGGGGATCCGGCTTCCAGCGATGGGCATCAGTCTGGAAATGATACGGCTCGGAGGAATCGTTTTCCATGGGATCCAGTTCGATGTGGGGGGCGCCGGCCGGAACCTCGGTGATCTTTACGGCCCGCATCATCCAGAAGGAGGAATGCCAGCCGGCACCCTTGGGCACCTTCAGCCGTGCCTCATAGTATCCGTAGCGGAACAGTTTCCGGGAGATGACTCCCCCGCCGGTGTATTCCTTGCCCCCCGCAGATTCCTTTTTCAGATGGATGTGATACAGACCGTCGGAAACTGAGTTGTTCGCCGGCAATTGGGTGCTCCAAAGCTTGGAGTCGGTCCGGTAGTTCCACTTGGTCTCGTCAATGGAGGTGCCGTTGAACTCGTCCGACCAGCTGAGACGGTAGCCGCTCACGGGCGCGTCAACATAGGGCTTAACCTCCGGATCGCTGTGCGGATCAAGGTCCGCTCCGGGCGCGGTGCCGGGCAGCAGGACCGCAAGGCTGACAATCAACAGGAGCGCATACGGGCGGCCAGTGGCGCGGTGATTGGCACTCACCACTATTCGTGTCCTGGTTTTCATAGAGTGTTTGCTTTAGACTAAGATGGAGTCAGTTGACTGCTGGCGGTGGGCCGCTGGCCTTCCAGCCGGCCTCCAGTTGTCGGGTGAGTCTGGCGATCAATTCGGGATTCTGCTTCGCCACGTTCCGGGATTCCTCCGGGTCGGACTCGTGATCGTAAAGCTCGATGTCGAGTGGGGCGGTATCAGGGTGCTTCGTATCCTTCCAGACAACGAGGCGGTAGCGGTCCGTCCGCATGGTATAACCCGTCAGGTGGTTCTCAAAAAGATCACGATCCCACATGATGCCCATCTGGGCTTGGATACGGCCCTCCGCCGCATTGAGGAGAGGGCCAAAATACGTTTCGCGCATGGCGGGACGCATCGGATAGGCGCCCCACTCTCTCAAGGCGGGATCCGGGAACTGGCTGAAGGCCGCCTGTTTCCAGGGCCGTCCGGGATTACCCAGCAAAGGAGCAAAGCTGGTCCCTTCCAACTGCACCGGCTTGCGAAGCCCCGCCAGATCGCAAAGCGACGGAAAGATGTCGATCAACTCGACCAGCGCATCCGTCTTTTTTCCGCGGCTGCCCGCCGGCATGCCCGGGGTCCAGAGCAGCAAAGGAACCCGCGTGGCGAACTCGTAGTCGGTCGCCTTGCCCCACATGCCCATCTCGCCGAGATGAAAGCCGTTGTCGCCCCAGACGATGATGATCGTGTTGTCGCGCACGCCCGCCGCATCCAACGCCCTCATCATGCGACCCAACTGGGCGTCGACATAGCTGACACAGGCGAGATAAGCGTGCTTCAGGGTCCGGGCCAGTTCCGGGTCGATCTCACCGGTTTTCGGTATGCCGGACCTCACCCGGAGTTCGAACGACGAATGAACTCCCATCGCGGCACCATCCCGCGGGCCGGCGACTTGCGCGGACATCGGGATTTGCTGCCGGTCGTAGAGATCCCAGTATTTTTTGGGGGCAATCCAGTTGAGATGGGGCTTGTTGAAACCCAAAGCCAGAAAGAAGGGCTTTTGCTTGTTCTCCGCCAGCTCCTGCAGGGTGGCGATCGCCAGATCGGTGTTGTAACCGTCGACATAGGCATTGTCGGGAACATCCGCGCACTCGTAGGCCGGGCCCATGGCGAGGCCATATTTGGCGACGTCACCGTATTTCGCGAACATCTCCTTCCGTGTCGTCGCCTCGAACCTCTGGTTTTCCGCCAGGAGGAAATGATCCACCGGCGGAGCGCGTCCGGCGCCCAGTTGGTCCGCCAACGCCTGCCGGTTCCATGAACGGGGATCGTCGTCCCCGTGATGGAAAACCTTACCGTAGTAGACGGTGTCGTAGCCTTGCAGTCCGAAATATTGCGGCAGGGTCACCACATTGGGATTGAGCTGCCGTATCTTGACATAGTTGTGCGTGATGCCGCAGGTGTCCGGCCGCAGTCCTGTCAGCAGGCTGGCCCGCGATGCCGCACAGATCGCCTGCTGACAATAGGCGCGGTTGAACAGCAGCCCCTCCTGCGCGAGCCGGTCGAGATTCGGGGTCACGGCGATCGGCGAGCCGTAACAGCCCAATTCCGGACGCAGATCGTCTATCGCGATAAAAAGAACATTTGGTCTGTCGGCCGCGTAGCTGCGTCCGACAAACGCCAGCAGTAACAAGAGCAGACGGGGGGCAAAGCTGCGGAAGTGTCCGTTGTTCATGTTGCTAGCGCAGATGTCTGTCAGATTACTCTCCACGCACCGGCTTCGTTGAGCTCGCCTTGGATGGGGTTACGTCGAGCAACAGGACGCCGTCCTGTTTTATCCCAAACTCAGACCCCAAGGTCTGGCTGGTGAGCATGTCGGTCGCGGTGGCGGGCCGACCGTCCTGCATCGTCAGCTTAACCTTGGCGGCGTTCTTTCCGAGATTGAGAATGTTCACCCAGAACCCGCCCCGCGGATTCTTCACGACCCGCCAAGTGCAGCCTTGGTGCGCGGTGCCATTTGCCTCGGTGAGCACGATTGCAGGCCTGCTCAGCTCCACCAACCCCAGGGCCTTTTCCCTGATCCTGGCCAGGGTGCTGCCCTTCTCCATTGCCACCAGCTTGCCCTTGCCGCCGACCAGATGTCTCGGCCGGAGATGGCCGTATTCATTTCTTGCCAGGCTCGCGTCGCTGTCCAGCAGGACAGTTCCGCCGTTATCCAAGTAGCCTTGCAGCGCATCGAATTCGGCATCGGTCACAAACTCGGTCTTATAGACAAGAATGACGTCCCAGTTAGCTGAATCTTGCTTCTTGATGATCTTCTCGGTCGCAAAGCCCAAGGGAAACCCGTCGAAATAGAGGGCTTCGTATGCTTCAAACTGCTCCGTCATGTGGAACGGTTTGTTGATGGCGGAGGTCTCCGAATGGAATATCCGTAGTGGGCGGCGCTGGCGGCGCAGCGCCATGATCTCCTCCGAGTAGCTGTTCATGTCCATGAACACCTGGGTGACCTCGTTGGCGGTCTGCGGCTGCATGTTGATGGAACCGGCATACGAACCGGCCAAGGCCGGGTCGAAGAAGTTCAGTTCGCCTTCCAGCCTGTCCTCGGGTGAACCGTCCGGATCGCGGGCCCAGAACCAGGAGATGCCAGCATCCATCCCGTGGAGGGTCGCCAGCCAGAAGACGCTCCGGATGTAATCGGGGGAGGTGTTCAGGTCCCGCCATGCGGAGGCGGAAATGAAATGCGTCTCCGAGTTCACATGAATTTTCTCCGGCGACACCGACTCCATGAAGTCGTAGGAATATGCGACCTCCTCCCAGTGATACGCATACCGGGCCTCCCATTTTTCAGGTTTGTCCGGCGTCGTCAGGCTGCGGCCGCCGGTGGCCTTGGCGTCGTCGCCGATCATCGTGGTCAGCTCCGTCAAGGCTTCGAGGTCGATGCCTTGTGACCGGAGATTGTCGGTAAACATCCGGGGCATGATCTTGATGTGCGTATCGGCCCCCGGGTTCGTCGCGTGAAGTTCCTGTTGGAGAAATCGAAACCAGTCCACGCTCCGATCCATGTTGAACCGGCACCAGTCATACCAGAGCGGCTGTCCGCGCGCGGACCGCGGGAGCGGCATGGCCATCTCCACCTCCTGGAAACTACCGAACGAGCGGCCCCAGTTCCGGTTCAATTCCAAGATGTCGCCAAGGTATTTTCGGTTTAGCCAGATTCTGAATTTGTCGAGCGTGTAGGACGAGATGGAGCTCATCTCACCGAATCGCTGTGTCCATGCCCCCTCTTCGGAATACCAGTGAGGTTCGTTGGATAGGATGTAACCCAACTGCGTGACCTTCTTCCCCCGGGTCAGCTCGCCGGCCTTGCGGATGATCCTGCTCCACACTTCGCGAACCAGCGGATTGTCGATGTCGAAACCGGTAAAGAGCGAACGTCCCTTTTGGGCCTCGGGTTCAGCCTGCTGGACCCAGTCCGGAATGCCCATGTTCCAAAGGATGAGAAACCCGACGTTCGTGTCCGGAATCTCCGTGATGTAACCCAATCCCTTCTGGTCGAACGTCCCGTCGCGCTGCAACAGATAGGAGTTCAACGCCCGGTCCTTGTTGACCTCGTAGAGCCTGCTCCCGCCATGGTAAATCGCCCCAAGGTGGTCGTTGTAAACGCCTTTGTCTGTCAGCGGCCGGCCCACCGACTTGGAGAAGTAGTCGTAGAGGAACACCGGCTTACCGTTGCTGAGCAACGCGTCCTTCCCGACGGTGATGTTTCCCCAATCCACTTTCGCCACGGGTCGACGCGTGATCCCGCCATCGAGGACCTGTTGCAACGTGGCGATGCCGCGATCAAGCATCTCGACGACCTTCTTGCGTTCGAAGTCGGGCAACTCCGCGGCGTGCCTGGCTTTGTCCTTCTTGTATGGGGGATATTCCCCGAAGAGATATTCGATCTCATCCTTATGGGATTGGTCCCAATCGGCGAACTTCAGAAATTCCCCTGAGAACCAGAGCACCGTTTCCTCCCGAGTGACGTCAATGGATTTGGACCGGGCAACCGCCGTCAGATCCTCCAGCGTGCGGATCCGGGACAAGGCGTGCTCTTTGGCGGATTCCACGGGCGCGGAATCTGCCTGCACCGGGCGCGCGCAGCCCAGAGCTGCGATCGCAAGCATGACCAAAGCCCGCAGACCTGAGGCCGCGAAACCGAGGCGGAATTTAAAGCTCATGATCTTCATAACATCAATTCTGGATGGGTGCCGGCAGATGGATTTAACTCCAGAGCACCGGCAGAAACACCGTCATTTCGGCCGCGCCGCGATTGCTCCAGGCGAAATAGGGCACAAACGTCACCGGATGAGTCTTCCATTGCGGCTGGCTCACCGACCGATACATCGCCGTCTCGCGATCGGTGCGCAGGAGCACCTCGCCGGTGATAACCGAGAGGCCGCCGAGAAATTCCGCCCGATGCTCAACCGACAGCGGGGTGTTTCCACGCAAATAGACGTCGGTGATCTTTGCGTCGGACGGCAGATCCGGCGACTCGACGCAATACACCACCGGGCCACGTTTGACTGCAACCTGGTTGCGCACCTCCTCGATCCGCGCGTGACCTTCCACGAGGCAGATTTCCATCGGCAAGTCCAAGGTGATCACATCCCCCGCTTTCCAGGCGCGCTGGATGCTGGCAAACGTGCCGGGCCGGAGCTCGACGACCGCATTCTGCCCGTTCACCTGCAGCTTACCGCCCTTCGCCCAACCGGGAATACGCAGCTTGATCTCGAAGGGAGCAGCCTTGCAGTCCTCGATCGTCAGCTTCACCGCGCCGTCCCACGGATAATTCGTCTCCTGCCGCAGTTTCAGCTGGGAGCCGTCAAGCAGGTGGGTCTCCAGCCGGTTGCCGCCGTAAAGCACCACCGCCACCCCGTCATCCGAAAGGCTGTAGGCCCAGCCGGACAATTGCGCGATCGTCCGGACCAAATTAGGCGGGCAGCAGAAACATTCGAGATACGGCAGCCGGTCGGGTGACTCGGTATTCATTTTCGTATAATCGCGCGCGCCATCGATCTTCCTCAACGGATTGGCGTAATAGTAGTGCTTGCCGTCGATACTGATGCCCGAAAGGCCGCTGTTGAACATGACCAGCTCCATGATGTCCGCGTATTTCGACTCACCCTTGATGCCCAGCATCCGGTAGCTGAACATGGCGTTGCACAGGTTCGCACAGGTCTCGTTGTAGGCGGTCATGTTGGGCATCATATATTCATCAATGAAGCCCTCCTCGATCTTGTCCCGGCGGCTGGACGCGCCGTAATGCGTCTGGCCGACTGCACCGGTGACATACATCTTTTTGTTCACGACGTTGTCCCACAACCGGTCCAGTGCATCGATCAGCGCCTTTTCGCCGGTCTCGGCGTAAACATCAGCGGCGCCGGCATAATAATAGAGGGCCAAAACCGCGTGGCCGACCGCCTCCGTCTCTTCGCGCAACGGCACGCGTTCCTGCACCATGTCGCCGATCGGGTATCCCTCGGTGGAGGCATCCTCGACCACGGGCGACTTGCCGCGGTTGTTGATGAAGATCTCGGCCAGTTCCAGATAACGTCGATCCTTGGTCGTGCGACAAAGTTCCACCAGTCCCATGATCTGCGTCTGGTTGAAGCCGAAGCGCGCCAGATGCGCCGGCTGCGGCTGAAACAAACGGTAGAGCAAATCCGCACTCTTGCGCGCGATCGCCAGAAGGTTGGTCCGCCCGGTCAGACGGTGGTGGATGCTCGCGGCCGTGAACAGGTGGCCGTAGTTATACATCTCGTGATACTTTCGATTGGAGAAATGTCCGATGCCCTTGATCTGGAGCTCGGTGTGGAGATAACCGTCGGCTTCCTGCGCTTGGGCGATGACGCCGATGATCTCATCCAGTTCCGCCAGAATCTTTGCTTCCTGATTGTGCGCGTAGATGTAACTGGCCGCTTCCATCCACTTATAGAAATCGCCGTCATGCCAGGAAAACCCTTGGTGCACACCGGGCTGCAGGCCGGCCGCGATCTTGAAATTGTTGAAACCGTGCCCGATCGCGCCCTTCAGGATCGTGCCCATGTGCGGAACCATGACCTTCTCGCAGACATGCCGTTTCTTCGCCCAAAAGCCTTCCGTCCACCGGCAATCGGCCAGGTCGATGTTGCGCAGCTTCACATGTGGACTCGCAAAGTTACAAACGATCGCCTTCTGATGCGTGGTGTTTGGTTTCATGGCAACAGTTTGGAATGAGGCTTGGTCATCGATTAGCGGGTCAACCGCCACTCTTGGGCGCGAGCGAAACCTGGATCTCCTCGATGGATTGGTTTTTGGTCTCAACCAGGTAAATGCGAAGAATGGCGAGGCCAATCCCCACCGTGATGGCATAAAACAGGAAGGTGTTGCAGATGCCGAAAACGTCCAGTTGAACGGGAAAGAATTGCTGCACGAGGTAAGACGTCAGGCTAGTCACCAGGGTGAAAAACGGGATGGCGATACCGCGAACGCCGATCGGAAATATCTCGGAGAACAGCACCCACATCACGGGGCCGACGGAGAAATGAAAGGCGGCAATAAAGCTGAGAATGCCGAAAAAGATCAGGCTCGCCGGCATTTTCGCCGCTTTTTGGAGCAAGATACTGGCGTTCGCCCGACCATCCTTTTCGCCGATCGCGCTGCGGACCGCCTGCTTGAACTCAATGTCGCTCCGGTATTCCTTGCCGACCAGGACCTGGAGCCGCTGCACCTCCGGAATCGAGGTCAGTTCCGCGACCGCCGGTCCGGTCAGCGTATACCGGGCCTGCTTGAAGCCATAGAAGCTGACCAGCAGGCTGGCGATGATCCAGACCATGCCCCAGATGATGAGGGGGCGCCGGCCAAGGCGATCAACCAGCAGCAGCCCGGCAATCGTGAAGACCACACTCGTCAAACCGATCCAGACCGATTGAAGGAAAGCGGCATCAGTCCCGATGCCCAGCTGCTCAATCACGGTGGGCGCATAAAACAAAATGGCGTTGATGCCCGTGGATTGCTGGGCAATGGCCAAGGTGAATGCGATTACGAAGATGATGCGCATTGGCCGGCCAAAGATGGTTTTCAACTGGGCAAGGATCGCGTGATCCTGACCGCTTCGCTGGAGGCTATCCGCCATCTCCGCCACATGGGCGTCGATCTTGTCCGGCACCATGATGCGCAGAAGACTCTTTTTGGCCTCAGCAGGCCGGTTTTTGTAAACAAGCCAATAGGGACTTTCGGGAATGATCGAAAGGAGGAGCAGCCACAGCAAAGCCGGCAAGATTTCGGAACCGAGCATCCAGCGCCAAGTATACGTTGTGATGCCGAGGGTCTCCACCCAACCGGCTCCGGAAGAGGTGGACTTGAGGATGAAATAATTGACGAAGTAGGCTCCCGACAGACCGAGCACGATGTTGATCTGCGTCATTGAAACCAACTTGCCGCGCCACTTCGGCGGCGCGATCTCCCCAATATACATCGAGGCCAGGGCAATGGAACTGAACGCCAGTCCGCCCAAGAAACGAGCGGCCACGAGGTTCACGAAGTCCGGCGCGAAAGCTGACCAGACCGCTGAAACCAGATAAAGCAGGGCGATGATTTGCAGCGCCCGCTTCCGACCAAACCGGTTGCAGATCAGACCGACAAATGGGAGCGCCACCAGCACCCCGAAACCCGGCGCGCTGACGGCGGTGCCGAGCTGCCAGTCGGTCAGCGCGAATTCCGTGACAATATAATTCACCGTGCCCGAGATCAGGGCGGCATCCAAACCAAAGACGAAACCTCCCATGGCGACGATGGTGGCATACACGAACGCGTATCTTTCAGTTGAATTCATGGGGTATTCTCAATTCAGGCAGTTGGGGGACGAAGCAAACGGGTGCTATTTTGTGGGTCCGGTTTTTTTGGGTTTTTGCAGTTCCTTGAATTTCTCGAATTGTTCTTCGGTCAGGAACGTTTTCACCTTCCGGGTGTAGCTGGACCAGACTTCCATTGTCTGGATCTTGATTTTCTCATCCGTCGCGCCGCCCTCCTTGAGAGCCTTGACTTTGGCCAAAGCTTCGACCCGAACCTTGATGGCATCAGTTAGCTGCAGTTTTTGCGCAGTGGAGAGATCGGGAATCGCCGCGGTAACGAGATCCACCTGATTCTGAAGCCACGCCGGAACCGACGGCGGGGTGGTCGCTGGCTTGGCGGCACCCGGCTGCTTCTTGGTCGCGGAACCAGCCGGACTCGCGATGCTGATGTCATCAATATAGACGGCACCGTTGGCGGCCGTGGCCGCTGTTTGCTGGATGGCAATCGTCAGGGAGTCCTTGGCGGTCGAAGCCTTGTTTCGCGTAAAGGAGCGCGTCACGGTCACCCATTCGCCCTTGGCACAGGTCTGCAGATCGACCGGCAGATCAATGGCCGGGTCGGCCAGTGAGAATAAAATGCGCTGCGCGGTGCTGTTCGTTTCAATCCAAATTTTGGCCGAGAATACATATTCACCCTGAGGTAGGTTGACCGATCCTTCGGGTGCCACGGCAGCAACCACCTCCGTCGCCCCACTTCCACTCGGGGTGAATTTCAAGCTCTTCAAACCCGAAGTGAACTTCTCATGAGCCACGATCGAAAGCTGCTTCGCCGAGGCTGCGTCAATCCGCCAGAACTTCTGATAGTCGTCCTCCACCGAACTCTCCGGCACCAGCTTCAACGGCCGGGGGTTCTGCTCGAACAGGATCGGCCCTTCGAACCCAAAGAATTGGCGGGCCAGCAGATTCGCCGAGGGCTTCTGCCAGACTCGCACGTAGTCCACTTCATAATCGGCGGGCAGTTCCTCTTTGTGGGGCATACCCAGCCAGGCGAAGATCTCCGAATCGAGCCAGATTTCGAACGGGTTGGTGATCATCCAGTCCTTCCCTACCTCCTGCTGCGTGACGGCATAGACCAGCTTCCCATCCAGAAAACACTTCAAATAGTCCTCGCCCCACTCGCAGCCGTAGACGTGGAACTCATCCGCCGCGCGAAACGGCAGGGTTGTTTTGCTGCCAAATCTGCGGTTGGGCCGCGTGGAGCCGGCCCGCCAATCATGAACGCTGCTCTTCAGGGTGTCGGCCTGGATGTCGCCCTTGATCTTCGGGTTGCCGATCTGCTCATAAACATCCAGTTCGGATTCATACCCGATCATCCAGAACGAGCTGGTCATGGAAGCATTGCCGGCCTTGGACCGCACTTCCATGTAGCCATTCAAGAATCGCTTCCGGCTGATGATGGCCGCGGTGGTCACGGGCATGGGTTTGCCCTGATACTCGCCGTATTTCGCATCTTCCTTTCCGTCGGCATAGTTTTCATTGGCAAACGCAAAGTCCGGCTCCCATTGGGTTCGCAGCTTCAGCAGACCGTTTTCGACGATGACGTTATGCGGGGCGAACTGGGAAGGCGCCCGGCCTTTCCAGATATAATAGTCGCCATTCTCCCCTTCGACGAACCACTTGCTGCCATCCAGCTTCGTGCCTTCGAATTCGTCGCTCACGGAGTCATTCAAAACCCACCCACCCTTGTTCTCCGGGTCCGACGCCGGCATTACGGCCGGTTTTGTTGCCGCCCCTGCGCCAACGGTTGCACCAAACCCGACGAGAAGCAGCGCCGACATGAGCGCAGGAGAGAAGGCGGATTGAGGATGTCGCATATTCATGGGGTAGCTTTTGTTTCAGTGTTTCAAGGCTGCAGCTGGCTAGGGGCAGGCCCTTTTTGCCAGACGCGGATGTAATCTATTTCAAAATCTGCCGGCAGTGACTCCTTTGTGGGCAGGCCGTCCCACGGGAAAGTCTCCGAATCGACCCAGAGCCAAAGCGGCTGTGTCAGCACCCAGCCTTCGCCCAGTTCCGCTTGGCTGATCGCCATGATCTGCTTCCCGTCCGCGAAGAACTTCAGGCCGTGCTCGTCCCACTCGCAGCCGTAGACGTGAAATCCGTCCGCCGGGCGCCAGTCGAGAAAATGCTTCCCTCGCCACTTGCGGCGGTCTTTCTGGTCCTTTTTGGCCCAATCAATGACGTTGGCCTGAAAGCGTCTTTCCAGGTTCGGCTCCTCTCCCTTGGTCGGGGCCCCGATGAACTCAAAGACATCCAGTTCGGATCCTTTCCCCGTGCCCCAGAAGGAACTGGTGACCGAGGCATTGGCCGCTTTGCAGCGGATTTCCATGTAACCGTAGCGGAACTGATTTTTACAGATAACGGCGGCGGTGGTAATGTTTTCATACGCCCGACCTTTCTCCCCTTTCGCGGGAAACGACAGGTCCAGCTTGCTGGAGAACTTGAAGTCCGGTTGCCAGCGCGATTGCAGCTTCAGCATCCCGTCTTCCACGCGGACATTGTCGACCGAGAACTGCGAAGGAGCGCGGCCAATCCAGTTGGATTTGTAGACGCCCTCCTTGCCTTGGATCAACCACTTGGCCTCATCCAATGCCGGGCGATTGAATTCGTCACTCACATCTTCATTCAGCATCCACCCGCCGGCATTGGCCGGATCCGAGAACGGCTTCACCGACGCCAAGCCGGCAGACGGCAGCACGCCCGGCGGACTCGCGCGCAATTCAGCCAAGAGCCGGGCCACCAGCGCAGGCTCTGCTTTGGCCACATTGATCGTCTCGTTCGGATCGGTCTGATGGTCGTAAAGCTCCATCGCCAGCGGGGGGGCGGTGATGTCGCGATCATCCAGCCAGGCCGTCAGCCGATACCGGTCGGTGCGCATGCTATAACCCATGAGGTGGTGGTTAAAGAGATCCGCGTTATAGCGGTCGCCGTGCTCCGTTTGGAGCTGCGCTTCCACCTCAGTGATGATTGGCCCGAAAAAAGTCTGCCGCATCGCGGTGGAAAGCGGCCGGGCGGCCCACTCGCGCAGAGCGGGCGACGGAAACTGGCTGAACGCTGCGGCCTTGCCAGGAGCGGCCGGGTCCTTGAGCTGGGCGGCAAAGCTCTTGCCCTCGAGCGCGGCCGGCACCGGCAAACCGGCCAGTTCGCACAGCGTCGGGTACACATCCACGAATTCAACGAGTCCTTCCGTCTTCACGCCTCGTTTCGCCATGTCGGGCGTCCACACGATCAACGGCACGCGCGTGGCCACCTCGTAATCGGTCGCCTTGCCCCATATGCCGTATTCCCCGAGGTGCCAGCCATGGTCGCCCCACACGACGATGATCGTGTTTTCGCGCAAACCCAACGCGTCGAGCTCAGCGAGCACGCGCCCGATCTGAGCATCGATGAAACTGGTGCAAGCGTAGTAGGCCCGCAGAAGTTCCCTCGACGTGGCGTCGTCGATCGGCCCGCTGGTAGGCACGAGCGTGCGGGTGCGCAACTCGAAGGAACTGTGCCGGGCGATGGTCGGTCCATCCTTGGGCGGGTTGCGCGTGCCGGTCAGTTCAATTTTCTCCGGATCATAGAGATCAAAATATTTCTTCGGCGCGACGAACGGCAGATGCGGCTTGTGAAACCCGACGCCAAGGAAGAATGGTTTCCCTCCCTTGAGCGCGCGCAGGGTGGCAATGGCACCATCGGCGACACGCCCATCAAGATACTCGCTGTCCGGCTCGGCGGCCGCCTCCCAGGCCGGACCTCCGCCCAAGCCTTCCCGGAGCACTTCTTCGCCATACTTGGTCACCGCCTCCTCCCGGCGCTTCGCCACGATGGCATTGCTTTCGGGCAGTTTGTATTCCCCGGCATTGTAGCCGGCCTTGCCCGGCAACTTCACCGGTCGGCTCCAGGAGTTGGCCTCATCGGTTTGCCCCGGATGGAACACCTTGCCGATATACAGGGAGTCGTAGCCGTGTTGCTTGAAAAACTGCGGCAGCGTCACCGCATCCGGCACGGTCTGGCGAAAGTGGGTGTCGATCTCGTCGATCTTGAGCGTGGTGGGTCGCAGTCCGGTCAGGATGCTCGCGCGCGATGGACCGCAGATTGGATACTGACAATAGGCCCGGTCAAAGACGCGTCCGTCGGCGGCGAGCTTGTCCAGATTCGGACTCTGCACAGCCGGCACCCCATAGCAGCCCAGATCCGGGCGCAGATCATCCACCGCGATAAAGAGGATGTTGGGTTTGCTCACAGCCAGACCGCTGCCGGCACCCGCCAGCAGGGCGAAGGTGAATGCGCATTTCCGCAGCGGATCGATCAAGCGCCTCATGGTCAAAACTCCTTGGGCGGTGGTTTCCGATACTCGTCTTCCCGCCGGGCCGAGAGGCCTTCCTCCGCGCGCCGCAGCATGAAGAGCGGGCGCTCCAGTTCCAATTCCCAGGCAAATTGCCGCCGCATCATGTCCCTGACCATGTCCGGATGGGTCGTGGCGAGGTTGTTTTGTTCGGCGGAGTCCAAGGCAATATTGAACAGCTCAGGCGGCCGGTCGGGAAAGCGCAGGAGCTTCCAGTCGCCGTCCCGCATGGCACCGCGGGTTTCCATCTTCCAATGTAGGATCTGGTGCGGACGGGCTTTGTTCTCCCCACGGAGGTAGGGCAACATATCCACCCCGTCGAGCCCGGGAATATCGGCCGGGTTGCCGCCGCCTGCGTGAACAAAGGTGGGCAGCAGGTCGAGCGTGCTCAGGGGATAATCATAGTCGACGCCAGCCGGCAGCTGGCCGGGCCAAACCGCCAAGCCTGGCACCCGGATCCCACCTTCCAGCTGGGTTCCCTTGACGCCGGCCAACGGGTAGTTGCCCGACGCATTTTCATCCGTGGGACCGCCGTTGTCGTTCGTGAAAATGATCAGGGTGTTGTCGTCCAGGCCGAGCGCCTTGAGCTTGTCGACGATCTGCCCGCAGGCCCGATCCATCGATAGAGTCATTTGAGCGAGTATCCGCCGGCGCCCCTGCATTTGCGGAAACTCATCCTT
Source organism: Lacunisphaera sp. (assembly GCA_046590295.1). GTDB lineage: Bacteria > Verrucomicrobiota > Verrucomicrobiia > Opitutales > Opitutaceae > Lacunisphaera. The sequence continues at coordinate 12,948 of JBKJTZ010000163.1, read as the reverse complement.
ATCCCGGGGATCAGGCTCCAGCGGGGTATGGACCGCAGTGAAAGAGAGATACAAGAAAAAGGGCTGATCCTTGGAGCGTTCAATGAACGCGCAGGCCTCATCGGCCAGAGCATCAGTAAGATATCCTTCATGCTCCCGATAGTTGCCAATCCCCCGCTCCATCAGGTTCTCGCGAGCGACCGCCGCAGAGTTGCGATAGGCGAAGAAGCTCCGAGCTCCACCGCGAAATCCATAAAACTCATCAAAGCCTCGTTTGAGAGGATGATATCGGTCCGCTACACCCTGATGCCACTTGCCCAACACTGCCGTGCGGTAGCCCAATCTCTGCAGGTGATTCGCCATTGTCGTCTGCTCGACCGGCAGGCCCATTTCATCGCCCAGCAACTTGCTGCTGCTGCTCATGATGCCGGGGACATTGATTTCCTCGTAGCCGTAACGTTGTTGATACTTTCCGGTCAGTAATCCCGCCCGGGAAGGCGCACACGTTGACCCAGTCACATAAAAACTTGTGAGCCGAACACCGGCTTTGGCCAGTTGATCCAGACGAGGTGTTTTAAAATTGGTACTGCCTTGGAACCCGAAATCTCCATAGCCGGCATCATCAGCAAACAGCAAAATGATATTTGGCTTCCTCGGTTCCGCAGCATGCAAACCCAGCGCCAGCAGCGCCGCAATAAAGATGATTACCTGGCGCTTCATCGGACGACGCGGCCGGAAGCAGAACCGCCCATCAGGGCTTCCACTTCCGCGCGGGTTGAATAGTTGAAATCGCCTTTGATCGAATGTTTCAAACAAGACGCGGCGACCGCGTATTTCACGGCGGTCTGCGGCTCAGCGAGCTCGGGTGTGGTGAGAGCGAAAATCAGGCCACCGGCAAACGCATCCCCTCCCCCCACCCGGTCGACAATGTTTCGGATTTCGTATGACCGATATTTTCCCTGGCCATCAAGCGGCGCAAAGCACGCCTGATCCGTCTTGGCATCGTAAAGCATCGCGCCCCAGTTGTTGTGGGTCGCGGAATAACTTTCGCGCAGCGTGATGGCCACCTGGCGGAGGTTGGGAAATTGCTTCCCGACCTGGCGGGCCACGTCGGGATAACGCGAGGTGTCCAAGGCGCCCGCATGCACGTCGGTGTCACCGGCTTTGATGCCGAGCACGTCATGACAGTCCTCCTCATTGGCGATCACCACGTCAACGAAGGGCAAAATGGTTTTCATCGTCGCCTGCGCGAGTTCGCGCGAGGATTTCGTCGCGTCCCATTTCCAGAGCTTGCCGCGAAAGTTGAGGTCAATGGAAACCTTGGCGCCAGCGGCCTGGGCCTTTTGCGCGGCCACCCGGGTGGCTTCGGCGGCATTCGCCGAGAGCGCAGGCGTGATGCCGCTCAGGTGCAGCCACTGGGCGCGGTCGAAAATACCCGACCAGTCATACTTGTCTGCCGGTGTGATCGCGATCGCCGAATCAGCGCGATCATAGATCACGTTGCTCGGACGCTGATTGGCCCCGGTCTCCAGGAAATACAGCCCCAGCCGCCCCTGGTCGGTGCGCACGATGTAGCGGGTATCCACGCCCACGGCACGGACGGAATCCATCGTGGCATCCGCCAGGGCGTGCTTCGGCAGGGCGGTCACGTAACGTGCCGAGCCACCGAAATTGCAGATGGAGGCGGCCACGCTGGCTTCCGCGCCGGCGTAGGTGACTTCGAACTCGCGCGTCTGCCGCAGACGCAGGAACTCAGGGGCGGCGAGGCGGCCCATGATTTCACCAAAGCTGACTACGACGTTATTCATGTGCTTGGCGTTGTTTGAGCAGTTGGGCGACGCCGGCGGCCCGGGCGGTGATACCCGCCCAGTCGGCCTTCGCCACCAATTCGGGTTGCACAATCCACGAGCCACCGATGGTCGGCACATTGGATTCCTGCAGATATTCCAGCATGTTGGTGGCGTTCAATCCACCGAGCGGAAAATATTGGATGCCGAGATGCTTGTAGGGAGCACTCATGCTGCGCAGATAGCTGATACCGCCTACCGGCTCGGCCGGGAAGAACTTTACCAACCTGCATCCTAGCTCAATCGCGGCCTCGAGGTCAGAGGGGGTGGCGACGCCCGGCGCAAACGGCAGACCCGCTTCCGCCGCGGCCCGGACGACGCGCGGGTTCATGCCTGGTGCCACCCCAAAGGTCGCGCCGGCCGCTTTCACTTCGCGCGCTTGTTCCGGCGTCAGAATAGTGCCGACCCCCAACACGATCTCGGGCAGCTCGGCCGCGATCGCCCTGACCCCGTCCATGCCGGCGGCGGAACGGAGGGTCAGCTCGATGGTGTCAAGGCCACCGGCCAGCAGTGCCCGGCACAACGGCACGGCCTGCGCGGCGCTTTCCACGGAGAACCCGGCGACCACGCCGGACTTCCGCAGTCGGACCAACAGTGCTTCGGGAAACGCGGTGGTCATTTTTCGAGCAGGACGGACACGCGCTTGAGCGTGAGGTATTCGGCGATGCTGTAGCGGGAGCAATCCTTGCCCATGCCACTCTGTTTCAGACCGCCATGGGGCAGTTGCACCGAGTAGTGCGGTTCATTCACGCACACACTGCCGGCCTTGATGTCGCGGGCCGCCCGCAGGCCCTTGGCCAGATCCTTGGTAAAGACGTAGGCCGCGAGGCCGCAATCCGTGTCATTCGCGAGAGCGATGACATCATCCGCGTCAGTATAGCGAATGATCGGAAGCACCGGCCCAAAAATCTCGTCACTGGCGGTCTGCATCGTCCGCGCCACATTCCGAAGGATGGTCGGCTCCATAAAGAAACCCTTCCCGGCCACCGCCTGGCCACCGCAAACCAGCTGGGCGCCATCGGCAACGGCGTTCCGGACGAGCTGGAGCACGTTTTCCCGGGCCTGGGCGCTGATCAACGGCCCCATTTTCACGGACGCGGCGCGCTCCTTGGCCGCCGTCACAAATTCGTCGTGCACCGACGCGTGGACAAAGCACCGGTTGGGTGACACGCAGACCTGGCCGGTGTTGGTGAATTTCAGGTCCACGACCTTGTGCGCGGCGGCGCGGACATCCGCGTCGGGATAAACCACCACCGGGGCATTCCCACCGAGTTCGAGGGAGAAATGCTTCACGCTGGTGACCGACGATTTCATGACCTCCAGACCGCCGCGGGTGGAGCCAATCATGGTGACCAGCGCCGGCACCTTGCTGTTCAACAGGGCGGCCATAACGGCATGGTCGGAGCCGGTGACGACATTGATCACGCCGTCGGGGAAACCGGCCGCCTTGGCCAGGTGCGCCGCTTCCAGCGATGCCAACGGAGTCAGGGGCGAGGGCTTGATGATGACGCTGCAACCTGCGGCCAGGGCCGGACCAAGTTTGTAGCCCAGGTTCAGCAGGGGAAAATTCCACGCCAGCATGCCCACCACCACCCCGAGGGGCTGGCGCTGGACATAGTGCAGGAACCGTCCGTCGGGATCATGCAGCACCGGTTGGTCAAGCCGCTCGAATTCCTCCACGAAGAAGCGCAGGCAGGTGACCAGCATGCCGAAATCGTATTCGGCGTTGTCCAGCGGCTTGCCCGTTTCCGCCCGCAGCACTTCCACCAACCGCTCCTGATTTTTGACCAGCAGATCGGCGTAGGCCAAAATGATCTTCTTACGCGCAGCCGGGGAAGTCTGCGACCACACCTTGAAGCCTTTCTCCGCAGCGATGAGGGCCGCTTGCAAGGTCGCCGCATCGGCCTCCGGCACGGCGGCGACCAGGGTTTCTGTAGCCGGGCTGATGACATCCAGCGTCCGGACAGTCTGGACCGCGGCGCCATCGACCAGCATGGGGGTGATTTTCTTGAACATTATTTTTTCTCCGTTTCCTGGACGCAAAATTGTTTCATGGCCTGCCGGTCGGGTTCCACGCCCAACCCGGGGCCGGTGGGCACGGTGGCCACGCCCGCGGAAATCTGCACCGTGGTGAGATACATTTCATCCCGCATGGGATTGCGGGTCAGATCGGTTTCCAGCAGCGGTTCGGCCACCTCGGCGCGACCCGGCTCGACATAGGTCGTGGCCAGGAAATGGGCCCCGCAGGCGAGGTTCAGCTGGGTGCCCCAGCAGTGCGGCACCACGTTGATGCCGTGGGAGGAGGCGATCGCGCGGATCTTCAGCGCCTCGGTCGGGCCCCCGCAGTAGGCCAGGTCGGGCTGCGCAATCTGCACGCCGCCCTTCTCCAGCAGGTCCTGGAACCCCCACCGCGTTTGTTCACATTCACCGGTAGCGATCGGCACATCCACCTTGTCGGCGAGCTGCCGGAACTGACCGGCGAATTCAGGGGAAAGCGGCTCCTCGAACCAGCCGTAGCCCTGCTCGTCCAGCACGCGGCCCATCTCGATGGCTTCCGGCAGATCGTAGGCATGGTTGGAATCGGCCATCAGGCGGGTCGCGGGGAAGGCTTGTCGCATGGCCTTCACCTGGAGTTTGTCGAACGCCATGTTTTTGCCGACCTTGATTTTGAGCGCCGTGTAGCCGCGGTCCACGTATCCGCGCGCCTCCGTCAGGATCGTGTCGAGCAACTGCGTCTCGCTCTGCTTTCGGAAATACATGCCGGTGGCGTAGCACCGCACCTGGTCGCGCACGCGCCCGCCCATCAGTTCGGAGACCGACACGTTGAGGAGCTTCCCCTTGAGGTCCAACAGCGCCATGTCCAGGCCGGAGATCGCGCCCATCATGACCCCCTTGCGCGCAAAATCGAGGGACGCCCGCCAGCAATGCTGCCAGGCCGCTTCGTTCCGGATCGGATCCCAACCAACAAGCAGGGGCGCATAGAACGAGGCGATCGCACACTGCGTTACTTCGGCCGGGCCGTAGCATTCGCCCCAGCCGACCGCTCCGGAGCTATCAAGGACCTCAACCAGCAGTTGGTTGCGCACCCCGTAATGCCACTGGGAGAACCCGAAGGACTCCTCGAGCTTGTGCTGCAACCGGTAGGTTTTGATGGCTTGGATCATGATGGAACGGTGGCGGGGTTGGAAAGTGCAGGTCAGCCGCCCGACGCACACGCTGATTGATCGAGGGAGGAACGCCTGGGCGGCTCGTTCCTCTCGACGGCCGCCTGACCTCAGAAGGAGAACGTGTTGGTGACGAACCAGGTCCTCTCCTGCGGAATGCGCACGATCGGGACCGAGCCGTCAGGGTTGGCCCTGATGGCAATGTCCTCATGATCGCCGAAGGCGTTGCGGAAGTTTACCTGCATCTTCCAGTTGATCTTTTTGGTCAGCTTCCGGTTGTAGGAGACCCAGAGGTCGCCGTTGAGCTGCGACGGGGAGAAATAGGGCCGCGACAGATCCGGGGCTACCGTGCCATCGGACCGGATGATCTGATAGTAGCCGATCGCGCCCTTGTCCTGCCACCTGGCCGCCGAGCCCAGGCCGAATCCCTTCAGCTTGGAATTGGAAAAGGTATAGTTGGCAATCAGGTTGGCGCGCCATTTGCGCTGCTCCTGACTTTGCGTGCCATCCTTGATCTGGGCGGCAATGATGGGCGTCAGGATATCCGTCGTGTATCGATCGCCAAACCTGCCCGGAGCCTGGTTGTTGGGCGAATCACGCAGATCGTATATGCCGGCGGTCTTCATGTTGGCCAAAATGGTCGTGGCCAGCTCAAAAAGGTCCTTGCCGGTGTCATTCGTGACCGTGGTCTGCTTGGCGACATTCATCATGAGGCGCAGTCCCTTGACCGGACTGGAGACGAGTTCGATCTCCAGCCCCTTCGAGGTCTGATTGTTTGTCGCCACCCGGTTGTCCAGGGGATCCGAAACCAACTGATAGTTGCCCCCATTGTTGATGACCCGGAAGTTCAACCGATCTCCGATGGTCGCCGGCAGCAGACCGAGCAGGAGCTTCTGGTAATCGGCATAGGAATTGATCGTGGGAATGGTGTCGGCAATGGGATTGCCATCAATATCCCGCAGGATTTCCGTCTTCGTCTGCGCCCAGGTCCAGCCCAAGTTCTGCGTATCGACCACCCCGCGTTGGACGAAGAAGGTCCCGACCCGGTCCGCGATGCCCGCGGCGTTAAGTCCGCCGACCGAGGCCAGTGCGGCCGAGGATTCATACCAGTTCATTCGCAGGTAGAGTTTCGGCCCAAAATCGACCGAGAAACCCATTTCCTTCGTCTCGCCCAGCGGCGAGGGCAGCGCAGCGCCATAGGCGTTCCGGCGCACTCCGGCGGGATCAAAGTTTTTCGACTGCCCGAAAAGAAGGTTGACCGCCGGGCTGAACGGCAGGCGCGCCGTCCATTTGGCGGGCAGATGCACCACCGCACTCGACGTAAAGGTGTTTCCCGACTCCGTGGATGTTGGGGCGGACTGGTAGAGGAAGTTTTGCGGCAGATAGATGCCATCGACATCCCGATCGGCGGTAGAACCCGTCAGGACCGCCCGCTGCGCCGGTGTCAATGCGCCGTAGGTTTTGGCCGTGTCGTGCCGCCAACCCATGATCGTATCCACCCGTTTCTGCCAGAAGCTGCTCTGCAGGGTGAAAGCCCGCGAATTGATGATCTTCTTGTCGATGTTTCCACCATCAAGGATCTGGCGCGTGAGCAGATCAATGGTCTGATAGGTCCCTCTCCGGGCGGCCGGCGTCAGGTTGAGCGGCTGGTAGACAACCTTGTAGGTCTCGCCGGCAACCGGGAGCGTGAGATTGAGGGGACCGAAGGTGACCTTGTCCGGGCCGTTCAGGGTGCGGGCATCAACGGTGTTGAGGTAGACCAAACCAACCACGCGGGCGTTGTTATTTGCCCCCAGCGCGCCGGCATAGACGGTATTGCGCAAGGAGGAAGGGCTGGTGTCCCAGACCATGGAATAACCCCGATTTTCGGAGCTGTTCTCGTTCTGTTCCACCAGGCCGGAGAACGTGTGCGTCCCCAGCCAGCTGAGGCGCTGGTTGAACTTGGCAAAGTCCAGCTTGTAGAAGGCGGTGGCGCGGGCCGCTTCGTGCGCAATCTGGCGCTCGGAGCTTTGACCAAGGTTGTTGATTCTCACCACCACCCGTCCGACGTTGGGATTGGGCTCACCGTTGGGCAGGGTCTGCATCAGGTCGATTGACACGTCGGAATCAGCGTAGACGGAGAAGACGCGGTCCGATCCGACAAGCAACGCATTGCGTTTCAGCTCTTCCTTGCCGTAGGAAAGCTCGATGCCCGCGCGGTTATCCTTGAAGAAGAGCTGTTCCAAGCTGGCGTTGTAGACTCGGAAATTTTGGTAAACCCGGTTCGTGTCGCCTGTGAAAAGTTGGTTGCGATAATCAAAAGTATTCCGGTTCTGCAAGACGGGCGGGGCAAACCCCGTGCCGTAGTTCGAGGTTTCGCCCGCCTTGGACCAAAACGTGCGGAAATTGGTGCCGTTAGCTCCGGCGGACGTCAGCATGTCACCCACGTAGCCGTCAGCCGTCGGGAAATTCACCTTGAAGCCGCCGAACGGATCCGACGAGCCTGGCTGAGCGTAGACGAGCGCGGGCGCAAAGAAAAAGGGCCGCTGCGCAAAGGGGGATGCCGCCAGCGCCCCGGCGATCGTCGACTGGGGGACATAGGTTCCGCCATTGGCGGCTGTGCGCACGGTGGCAGGAACTGCGACCCCGGTGTACTTCGTGAAGTCGGTCGTCACCCCGGACCACCAGTCGTTATAGGTAACCTTTGGCGGAATGACCATCGGCGGATTGCTGGCGATCTTGCCAAACTCCACATTGGCCCGGAGGGTGGTCGTGCCGAGGAAGTCGCTTTTTTTGTTCTCCAACAGGACGGCCTGCAGATCGCCGAACAGGCGGCGATCCTGCTGAAATGACGGCTGCTGGTTCGCGTTCTCCTTGGCGTGAAGCGCCGCCACGCGCAGGGCCAGGCGGTTCTTGACCAGGACCTTGTTGATATTGAAAGAGGTCCGGTAGCTCTCATTCTTGCCGCCCCGGAACACGACTTCGGTCCGGTCCCGGCCAAGGGTGGCCCGGCTCAGGCCGGCATCAATGATACCGCTCGGACTGCCCACGCCGAAGAGGATCGAGTTGGGCCCGCGATTGATGGTGATGCTGGAGGCATTATAGGAGTCGAAAGGGATATCCGTGAGGAAGAAATTGCGCGTCAGGGTGGCGGCTCCGAGACCACGAACCCGCTGGGTGCCCTGCGGATTCGTGCGCGCCTCGTCCTGGTCCGAGCGGTTCGCGGTCGAGGAAGTGAACCCGGTGAAATTCCCCTGCAATCCGCCCACCTCGGTGTTCAGGCCATAGGCCAGAATCGTTCCGGCATCGGTGGCCCCGAGGTCGCTCAGCAATTCCGGCGTGAAGACCTGGATTGAAGCAGCCACATTCTTCAATTCCGTGCGCAACCGGGAGCCAGCGAGAGTATGGGTCGCCTGATAGCCCTGGTTATCGTCCGCCGTCACTACGAAGGGCGAGAGGGTGATGACTTCGTTTTCAGCCGGTTTGGCAATTTCTGCGGCCGGCTTGGCCGCTTCTTCGGTCGCCTTATTGGCCTGCTGCGCCGTGGCCGGCAGGCTGGAGATGAGAAGGCCTGCGGTGAAAAGAACCCGTTGAAACAGGGTCCCGTGTTCGATGGTTCGTGCTTGAGGTATCATGCTTGATGGGGTTTGGGGACTGGGAAGGTAAACTGGAAAATGTAGCTCGAGGTCGATTCTGTGGGGTAACGGCGATACGAGCTCAGGCCGTTGTGTGGAGGGCATTCTTGTGGGTTGTTCTCGAAAGGGCGGACTAGCGGGGGTAAAGGGGTTGCTGACGATGCGGACTATAGTCAGCTCACGGACGCTCGAATATGCACATATTGGAATACATTCTTCCCTTTTTGGCATCCCTCCTCTGTTGCCATGCGCTGCCGACAAGACGCCCGGGTAGGTAAAAATCATCCGCACGGCCCATTGGCCGGGACTCATCACCCGCCCAGGACCTAGGCCAGCCCCGGATCACCATCAGACAGGGGTCTGTCTATTTTGGAATGGCTGAGTGGAACTTTATACCCTATCTCTCGCGTCAACCCCTTCACCGGATTTGAATCTGCTGAACAACAACGATCCGGCGGTGCGCTCGGCGCTCGTCGAGAATTCCGTCGACCTGCTCGCCAATCTGCGCGATTCGACGGGGCTTACCACGGCCATGGCGGTCTTCTCGGAAGAAGAACGACGCGGCATTGTCCTAGCCTCTCTGCAAGGCCAGAATGACCATTGTTACGTGCCGCGGACCGGATTTCACTTTCATCTCCATTGCACTGCGCCTGGTAAGGCCTACTTGGCGGCGCTGCCGCAGACCAAGCTCTCGAAGTTTCTGGCCGAATTTCGGGCAAAATCATTTACGACCCACACCTACGTGGACCGGGAAAGCCTACGGCGCGCCGTGAAGCAACATGCCCGGAAGGGCTACGCCACGGATGTCGGCGAATACGTCGAGGGCGTCAATTGTGTCGCCGCCTGCATCCCCTGGACCAATGGCCGCCCGGTTGCCGCCATATGGATCACCGCCCTGTCGATCGACCTGCCGGAGTCCCGGCTGGACGAATTTGCCGGCAAGGTCATCGCCATCGCCAAGGAGCTGGAAATCCGCCTCCGTAACCTTGCCGAGGATCCGGCCACCCAGCTGAATTCAACGGTCGAAAGCGCCCACCGCTTCATCGAGTTGCAATTCCTCAACGAGGAGTCGATCCACGATTATATTCAGAACCTGAATATCAGTGAAAAGTGGTTTCGTTCGGCCTTTAGTGCCAAGTATGGCATTAGTCCCCTGAAATTCCGACAACAGCTCGTCCTTGAGCGAGCCCAGCGCCTGCTGAAGAATACCAGCCTCAGCGTGAAGGAAATCGCCTTTCAACTCGGTTACGACAATCAGAATTACTTCTCCCGTGCCTTCAAAAGCCACGTCGGTCAGTCACCCCTGGCTTTCAAGGAAAAGCACCGAGGTTAATAAACAAGACTCCTCAGTTCCGGCACAGTGCGCACAACAATCCTTCAATTGCAGCGGTCACTGCGAAATGCGCATTTCCCCTGAACCACCCGCTTCGCCCGGGCGACGGCGCATGAGTGCATTCCGCAACACTACCCCTAATCTAGGGCAACCAACTTCGCTTAACGTTGCACAAGCGAGAACCGTTGTTCTTGCTGGTGAATACGTTGTTGGCGGTTCGTTGGTGATTCGTTGGCCGTTTCTAAAATCCTTAACCGCCCTGTCACGGCCAGGAGCAGACACGCGGAATTGCTCGGCTGCGGTGGCACTGGCGCGCCATCCTCCGCCTCCCAACCCCGCGCGCCTGCCGGCCCGGGTTGCGCGGGAGGCCGGCGCGGACAACGGCTTCCCGTTGGTCGCCGTCGACCGCTTTTCGGCCCCGCTACAGAACCACTAGGGAGCGCTCTCGACCAGCTCGATGCGAATACTGACGATCGCGCATATCTCTATCTCAGGCTCACGCGGCTCCAACGGATTGTGGAGCGTGTTTTTCTGGAGCAGCATTCGTCGGCCAACACCAAGTCCGTGAGCTGAACCTGCCGCAACGGCACGAAATATTTCGGTGAGTTTACGCCCTTTGACGGAGACCCGATGAGTCACGAAGAAAACCGTCATCATTGTGTCATCAACGGAGAGACTCACGGACACGAGACCGGCATAGGGCAAAGCAAGCCGCTCGCGGGGAGTCTCCAAGCGAAGGCAAAGAGTAGGTGACCCTTCGGTGAATAGGCATTCGCCTTGAGGCGCGGGATAAGGCTCGATGCTCATACGCGCATACGGGCTCCGGGACGGGGCCCAGGAGGATGACCCAATCCATGGGCCGGTTGTAGTCGCACGGTCGTCTTAGAACGAGACGCTACCTTGGTTATAATTACGATTTCCTGGGCAGGAGCTTCCGCAGGCGGTTTGACGACGATTTTCGTATTAACCGCGCGCATGTGCTGCAAGTGCTGCCAGCCGCGCGCCAGCGTGGCGTGCAAGCCGGTGCCGAGCCGGTGCTGGCGGGCGAATTCCATGGCGCTCAATCGCGCTTCACTCTTGAGCCCGGCGGCATCAAGGAAGGCCGCCCGGTCGGGCACAAAGATTCGGATGCCCTCGCGCCCGCGGGTGGCCGAAACATACAGCCCCTCGCGTGAAACGGCACCCGCCATGAACACCTTGTCCACGGTCAATCCCTGCGCGGCGTGCGAAGTCATCGCGTAGCCAGGCACGACCAGTCTCGTCCGCAGCGTGGAGCCGTCGCCCAACACCAACCGACCAGCGGCGTCGACGGATTTGACTGTTACCGTGCTGCCGTTCGCCAGCCGGTGGACCTTTCCATCGGGAGCTTCGACCTGAGCGACTGTGCGCAGCCGGAGAAGATCACCTGCTGCGACCGGCATCACGCGTGCTTCGCATACCGCCCAGGCCAAGCCGGACTGACGCGGCGAGACCGATAACTCCTCGGTTCCGCGCGCCACGACAAGCCGCCCTTTCTCCCGACGGACGACCTGCAACTCCTCGCCTTTCTGGAAATGCTTCGTGGCCTTGTGCGCGACGAGGATATCGCCGGGCTGGTAGTTCCGGCAGTCCTTTTGCTGCGCCTTGGTCCAATCCTTGGCCCGGAGGGAGACGAAGGACCGGTCGGCACCGGTCAGCCGGCCAGACTGGCGGAGCTTTTCGCGGGCGTGGATGTTGAGGGCATCGATCTCGGTCCAGGTGGGTGCGACCATGAGCGCGGTCTTGGTGCGCTCCTGCACGCCATCGCGGGTGCGGACGGATTTGGTTTCTTGCGAGGCGGAGTGCCACTCATCGACCATCTGCACCCGGCGGGCAGTGGGATTCTCGACTTCGACGATGGCCTTCATCCGATCCAGCTTCCGGAGGGCTGTCAGCATCCGGCCGGCCGCCAGATCCTCGGCCGCTGCCTTATAGGCGGGGTTGACCGATTGCCGGCGGACCTCGCGCAGTTCGGCTACCGTGGCGCGGGATTCCTTTTCGACAATCCGGGCGGCGTCGCCGGCCTCGACGCTCTTATGCTGCCCTGAATCACCTACCAATACGAGCCGGGCACGGCGTGACTCGACCAGATCCACCAGTTGCTTCAATTGCCGGGTCGATAGCAGGCCGTATTCATCCACGATGACAACCTTGCCGGTGATGCCGGACTGCCGCTGGGGATCGATCAGCAGCCGTTGCACGGTGTCCGTCCCGCCCAGGGAACAAGCGGCGGCATGACGACCGGAACGCCCCTGCTCAGCTCCATCGCGCCGGAGTATGTCCACCGCTTGGGTGCTGGGCGCGAAACAGACTGCTTCGCGCCCAGCGGTCACCAGTTCTTCAATGACCGCGGCCAAGGCGTGCGTCTTGCCCGTGCCGGCCTTGCCTCGAAATACCGTCACCTGGTCTGTTGAACTCAGGATAGTTGAGACGGCGACCCGTTGTTCAGCCGACAAGGATGCAGCGTCCTGATCCGGGCCAGACCGTCCCAAAGCATCAAACTTGCCGACCCCGCCGTTGATCCGGTCGACGAGCGATTGCTCCAAGGCCAAGGCCGCCACGGTGGACACCTGACCGTCGGCGTGCAGCAGCCCTCGACCTGTCGCGATGGCGTCCTTAAGATCCCGCAACGAGTATTGCCCGTAGGATTGCCGAATGACCTCGGCGGTGAGTTCATGCAGGGGGACAACCGTTCGGCGTTCAAAGACGTGATCGATGGCACGAGTGAGCGCCTCGCCCGGCGTGATCGTGCGGTCCCAGCGAGGGCGGACGTCCGGCCGGAGCGCGCGCAGTTGCGCAAGTTCGCTGTCGCTTACCTGAGCGATCTGCCGTTGGCGGACTTCATCCGGAGTCAGCTCATATTGTTTCTGTTCGCGGTTTTCGCGGACGAGGATGGCGATTTCGTCGCGGGTGAGTTCGCGGCCGAGTTCGGCCTCGCGCACGGCGATGGCGGCGTCGCGTTCTTTGGCCCGCTTCGAGAAACGGGCGAGCAG
>JBKJTZ010000107.1:0-49619 GCA_046590295.1 Lacunisphaera sp. | reverse complement strand
CGTCGATCTTGGCCACGCCGTCGGCGACGGTGCGGATGGTGCCGGTGTTCTTCTTGACGGCCTTGCTGGAAAGCTTGGCGATCTGCTGTTCGATTTGGTCGATGACGGTGCTCATGGCAAAATAGGTTTAAGGTGTAAGCTGTAAGTGCGTAAGCGTGGGGTTAGACGGCGTTCGAAAGGGTGGCCAGCTGGCCGGCGACGCTGGACTCGTAGACATCGGAACCGATGCGGACGCGGAGGCCGGCGTGGAGTTTGGCGTTGGGTTGGGCGGTCGCGGTGACGACGCGCTGGTATTTCTGGGTCATGGCGCCCTCGATCAGGCGGAGGGTCGCGTCGCTGACCGGGCCGGCGTGCTCGACGACGGCGCGGGACTTGGCGAATTCGGTGGCGATGGCGCGGTGATAAAGCTGGAGCAGCGCGAGGGCGTGGCGCGGGGCGGACTTCTCGATGTAACCGAGGACGCCGGCGACCTGCTCGGGCGAGACGTTGCCATTGACCAGGCTCAGCTTGAAGAGCTGCTTGGCGAGAAGCTTGGTCTTTTTATCGGCGCGCATCGGGGAGAGGAAGGAATTCTTAAAGCAACTCAGCTGACCGACAGTTCCTTGCTCGCGGCCTCGTTGTAGGCGGCGCGGTCGGCGTCGGAGAGTTTCTTGGCGAGGACCTGTTCGGTGGTCTTGACGACGAGGCGGGCGATCTCGGTGCGGGCCTCGTTGAGCATTTTCTTGTGCTCAAGCTCGATGGCCTGCTGGGCCTTGACGAGGGTGTCGGCGGCGCGGGCGGTGGCCTCGGCGTTCTGTTTTTCCCCAAACTCCTTGGCGGCCTTGCGGGCCTCGTCGACGAGCTTCTGGCCCTCGGCCTGGGCGGACTTGATGAGGGCGGCGCTCTCCTGGTGGGAGGCGGCGAGCTTGGCCTGCATCTCCGTGGTGTAGCGGAGACCGTCGCCGATCTTCTTGTTGCGCTCCTCCATCGTGGCGATGGTGGGCTTGATGCCGAACTTGTAGAGGACGCCGAAGAGGATGAGGAAGCTGACGACCTGCATCACAAGGAACTTCGGCTCGACGCCGAAATGCGAGAAGGTCTGCTTCAGGCCCTCGATGGGGCCGGCATCCGCGGCGGCGGCGGCGGGGGCGGTGACTGCGAGCAGGAGGGTCAGCATGGCGGGAAAGGGACTGGCGGCGCGGGCGGTGAGCCGGCGCGCCGCCGGTGGAACGGGATGATTACTTCGCGAGGAACAGCGCGAGGATGCCGAGACCTTCGGCGAGCGCCATGCCGATGATGGCCTGGACGAGGATCTTGCCGGACGCGCCGGGGTTGCGGCCGACGGCTTCGGCGGCCTTGTTGCCGATCAGACCGACGCCAATGGCGGCGCCGAGGAGACCGAAGGCGCTGGCGATGTTGCCCGTGATTTCAGCGAGGAGGAGGTGCATGTGTTGTTGGATGGTTTTGGTTGCGGTTGCCGCCGTGCGCACGCGAGGCACGCTCCCGGCGGTAAATTCTAGTGGGGCGCCTCGGCGGCGTGGCCCTCGGCGTGGTCGTGGTCGTCACCGTGATTGCAGATGAGGCCGATGTAGACCGAGGAAAGGAGGGTGAAGACGATGGCCTGGATGAGGCCGACGAGCAGCTCCATGAAGTAGAACACGAAGATGAAGCCGGTGCCGTGCAGCAGGTTTTCGCCGCCGAAGACATTGCCGAAGAGACGGACCGAAAGGGTGAAGGGCCGGATCATGATCGAGAAAATCTCGATGAAGCCGACGATGAGGAAGACGAGCGAGAGGAAGGGATAGAGCCAGGCGGGGGTCTCGGCTTTGTCGGCCTTGTTGCCGAACAGGTCCCAGAGGATGAGCTTCGGGCCGGCGTACTTGAAGATGATGATCAGGTAGGCGCCAAAGGAAACCAGGGCGAGGGCCAGCGTGCCGTTGAAGTCGGCATTGAAGGGCCGGATCCAGGGATGGGTGAGGTGGAAGTGACCGTCGACCTCATGACCCCAGCCGATGGTGCCGACGCCGGGCAGGAGCCCCATCCAGTTGTTGATGAGAATGAAGATGAAAAGGGTGACGAGCAGGGGGAACGACGCGGGAAACGCCTTTTTGCCGACGATCGGTTCAAACAAGTCGCGCAGGCCTTCCAGGATGGATTCAAAGACCGCCTGGCTCTTGGAGGGCAGCAATTGCGGTTTCCGCACCGCGAGCAGAATCAGGCCGATCAAAAGGGCCGAGACCACCCAACCGGTGGCCATGCTGCTGGTGATGGCCCAGCCGTTGCCGAAATCGACCAGCTTGACCGCGGCCGGGGCCACTCCTTCGCCTTCCGCGGCGAACGACAGGGTCGTGAGGCACAGGGCGGCGGCTAATCCGAGGAGTTTCTTGGCGGTGGACATTTATTTCCGGGAGGGAGCGTGGTGGAGAGCCCTCAGAGGTAGATTTTAGCTCTGCAAAGCGTCAACCCTCTAAATCAAAAAAGCCCGGGTAGTTTTCCTGAATTAGCCCTGACTGGTTCGGCACCGGTCGCGGCTAATGGCGAACCGACGCTTGCCTCGGCCGCCAAACATGCCGATTTGTAAAGGGCATGGAGCAATCCACCCAATCCTTGCTCGCGCGCACCGCGCCGCCGCACCGCCTGAATGGCGAGCGCAAGCTGGCGCACAACGTCTTCATGCAGGTCACCTGGGGCCTACTCGGGGTGGCGGCCGTGGGGCAGTTGTTTCTGCTGATCTGGCTGGATGTGATGTCCTGAGGGCGACGCAGGACTGGTAGGCCGGGGCGCGGGCTTGGAAGACGGTTTCCTGCTCCAGCGGCCAGACCGCGGCAGGTTCGAGGCGCCAGGCCGGCAGGCCGGACAAGAGGGTCGTGACCGCCTGGAAATACTCCGCGTGGTCGGTGCGGAAGTACAACCGGGTGCCCTCCCCCGCCCGCCCGGCCAGGGCCTCGAGGAAGTCCGCCTGCATGATGCGGTTCTTGTGGTGGCGTTTCTTCGGCCAGGGATCGGGAAAGAGCACCCAGATTTCGTCGAAAGTGATGCCGGCCGGCAGGGCGTCGAGAAACTCGCGGGCCTCGGCCTGCACGAAGTGGCAGTTGGCGAGCTGCGCGCGGTCGCGTTTTTTGCCGCTGCGGTTCAGGCGGTCGCGAATGATGTCCACGCCGACGCAGTATTTAGCCGGGAAAGCCTGCGCGTAGCTCACGAGGAAATGGCCGTGCCCCGACCCGATTTCCCAGACGATGGCCTGCGCGGCCGGCAGCAGGACCGCCAGTTCGGCGCGCAGGGCCGCCCGGCGTTCGGCGATGCGGGCGAGAAACTCGGGTTGATAGGCCACGCGCCCCATTGGCGCGAACCGATCGCGCGGTGCAATCCCGAAGCGGCAGGTTTGGCTTGAGGTGGAGCGGCCTGACCTCAGGACGCTGGGGCAAGCGGGCTGGGGTCAGCGCGCTCCACCAAGTGGGTCAAGCTTTCCGGACGCGCGGCAACCGGAGGAAAATGGCGAGTCCCCCGCCCTCCCGGTTTTCCGCCCAGACGCGGCCGCCGTGGAGCTGGACGATGTGCTTCACGATGCTGAGGCCGAGGCCGGTGCCGCCGGTCTCGCGGGAACGACCCTTCTCCACCCGGTAGAACCGCTCGAAGATGTGCGGCAGGTCCTCCGGCGGGATGCCGGGGCCGTTGTCGCGAACCAAGCACTCGATCTCCTCCCCTAGCGCACTGGCGCTGAGTTCGATCCGCGAGCCAGGCGGGGTGTATTTGAGCGCATTTTCGAGGAGGTTGCTGAAGACTTGGGTGAGTTTCTCGGTGTCACCTTCCAGCGAGGCCAAGTCCGGAGTCACGGAGACCACGATTTCGCGACCGGGGGTTCCCGCGGGGGGATGGCGGAATTCGTCGGCCAACGATTCGAAGAAAGGAGCGAGGGCGATCGGGGCGAATTGGAGGCCGGGAGTGGCGGACTCCAGTCGCGACAGCACCAGGAGGTCGTCGATGATCGCCTTCAGCCGGTCGCTGTGGCGGTGGATGGTCTGCAGGAATTTCGTGCGTTCCTCGAGCGACATGGTCTCGTGGTGGTCAACGAGGGTCTCGATGTAACCCTTGATGACGCTGAGCGGGGTGCGGAGCTCATGGGAGGCGTTGGCGACGAAATCACGGCGCACGCGCTCGAGTTTGCGTTCGTTGGTGAGGTTGTGGATGACAAAAAGGGCCCACCGGGACCGGCCGCCGGGCGAGGCGATGGGGGCGCCCGAGGCCTCGATCCAGAGGGTGTGGGTCCCGTCGATCAGCTCGAACTCCTGCCGGGGCAGCGGCTCGCCGGCCCGGATGGCGCGGACATACTCCAGGAACGGGCCGCTGCGGAAAATGAGCTCAAGGCGCAGGTTCACCAGTTCGCGGGAGGCGGGAAAAATCTCCCGCGCCGCGCGGTTCGCGAGATGAATGTAGTTCTCCTCGTCGACGATCAGCACGGCCTCGCGGAGGTTGCCCAAGGTGGCCTCGAGCTGCGTCAGCTGGTCGGTGCGCTGCTGTTGCAGGAGGGAATTTTCCGCGATGAGATCATTGATGGTCGCGACCAGATCGCGCCACTCGGGCAGAAAACGGGCGCCGGGCTCCTCATGCAGGAACGGCTGCCGCCCCTTGGCGGAGGCGCGCAGTTCACGCAAGGCGCGGTTTTGGCGGCGGACCAGGCGGAGCAGCAACAGCAGGCCCAGCACCAGGCCGGCGATCAGGAGATAAATCATGCGGAGGGCAGTTTGTCCGCGATCCGGTACCCGACGCCGCGGATGGTTTCAATCCATCCTGCCTCGGGGCCGAGTTTTTCACGGAGCCGGCGCACATGGGTGTCCACCGTGCGGGTCTCGATCTCGGTGGCATAGTTCCAGACGTTGAGCAGGAGGTGTTCGCGCGTCTGCACCCTGCCCGGTCGCTCCATCATCAGGCGGAGCAGTTTGAACTCGGTCGCGGTCAGGTCCAGCAGGACGCCGCGCACGGTCACGCGGTGGGTGTCGCTGTCGAGTTGGATCTGGCCGAGGTGGAGCCTGGTCGCGAGGGGTTCCCGGGGGGCGGCGAGGCGGCGCAGGATGGATTCCACCCGCAGGACCAGTTCCTTTGGGCTGAAAGGCTTGCTCACGTAGTCGTCGGCCCCGGATTCCAGCCCCGCGATGCGATCGGCCGGCTCAGACTTGGCGGTGAGGAAGATGAGGGGGACTTTCGCGAGTTTGTTGTCGGCGCGGAGAATGCGGCAGAGCTGAAGGCCGGAGAGGTGCGGCATCATTATGTCTAGTATTATCAGGTCGGGCTGAAAGCTCCTGGCCTTGGAAATACTGGCTGTCGCGTCGTTGACGGTTTCCACGTGGAACCCCTTTGCCTTGAGATGATACGCGACGAGATCGGTGACGTCGGCTTCATCATCCACCACCAATATCTTTTTCTTCTCCATGCTTGGCCCCGCAGTATCGCCGCAGGACCGGGGCTTTCCAGTGAATTAATCGGCGTCACCGGATTGTTACAGACCGAGACCGCGCCCGGGACCGGAGCGTCAGGCGGTGGGGGGAGGAAGGCGGGGCGGACGGTTTCCAGCGGCAATCAAGATCATGAGGATGCTGATGTCGGCCGGATTGACGCCGCTGATGCGACTGGCTTGGCCGAGATTCTGCGGTTTGAATTGATGCAGTTTCATCGCGCTTTCGCGCCGCAGGCCGGCAATGGCGAGATAGTCGAGGGAGGAGGGGATTTTGATTTTCTCAACGTCCTTCAATTTCTCAATCTGCCGCTGTTCCCTCTCCAGGTAGCCGCGATAAGTGATGCGATAAAAAACCTCGTTGCGCACAGCCGCGGGCGCAGCCAGAAATTCCGGCGGGAGATCCAGGGCATGCTTTACCCGGCGAATAGCGTCCCCCCAAGTACCGCCAGCACGGCTGGTCGATTCCAGTCGATCATTCCAGTTTTTTACCTGCTTTATTTTTTCTGAAATAGTATTTAATCTATTGTCAGAAAGCAACTTACAATTCATTGCATGATCGTATAACCGAAGTTCTGCGCTGCCGTGATTGAATAGCAGGCGATGCTCCGCCCGGCTGGTGAACATCCGGTAGGGCTCGGTTGTTCCTTTAGTCACCAAGTCATCAATCAAGACTCCAATATAGCCTTCGTGTCTCTGAATGATCAGCGGAGGCTCTCCCCTCACCTTGCGCGCGGCGTTGACTCCCGCGACCAATCCCTGGGCGGCGGCTTCCTCGTAACCCGAAGTGCCGTTGATTTGTCCGGCGAGGAAAAGATTCTCAACCTTCCTTGATTCTAAAGAAGGATACATCTGTGTGGGAGGAGCGAAATCATACTCCACGGCATAGGCAGGACGAAGCAACAGGGCCTGCTCCAGTCCGGGGATGCTATGTACCAGATCGAGCTGCACATCAAACGGCAGGCTCGTGGACAGGCCGTTGATATAGTATTCGTTGGTGTTCCTTCCCTCCGGCTCGAGATAAAGCAGGTGACGCGGCTTATCCGCGAAGCGCACGAACTTATCTTCGATGCTCGGACAATAACGCGGCCCCACCCCACTTATCTCGCCGGAATACATCGCAGATTTGTGCAAATTGTCCCGGACGATCTGCGCCGAGGACGGTGTGGTGTGGGTCATCCAGCAGGAGACCTGCTCACTGCCCGGTTTCCAGCCAAGCCGCCGCTCGCCTGTCTGTTCCACGTGGAACAGGTCGGGGTCGGCCCGGGTGTCGTGAAAGGCGAAAAAAGTGGGGTTTGTGTCCCCTTTTTGCTCCTGCAGTCCCGAGAAATTGATACTCCGGCCCAGGATGCGCGGTGGTGTTCCGGTCTTGAGGCGCTGCAGTTCAATGCCCGCTTCAAGCAGGCTTCCCGAGAGCGTCTTGGCGCTAAAATCCCCCAGCCTCCCGCCCTCATTCTTGTTCTGACCGACATGCATCAGGCCGCGCAAGAATGTGCCGGTCGTGATCACCACGGTCTGGCCATGGAATTCAATATCCAGATTGGTCCGGCAGCCGATGACTTTGCCGTCCTTGAAAATCAGCCCCGTGACGGTCGCTTGGAAGATTTGCAGATTGGGTTGCAGTTCCAAGGTATGCTTGAGGCGGAACTGGTAGGCTTTCTTGTCGCACTGGGCGCGCGGCGACTGGACTGCCGGTCCCTTGGATTCATTGAGCAGCCGAAATTGAATGCCGGTCACGTCCGTATTGATCGCCATCTCTCCGCCCAAGGCGTCAATTTCGCGGACCATCTGGCCCTTGGCTTGCCCACCTATCGCAGGATTGCAGCTCATCTGGGCGATTGTATCAATGTTGCCAGTCAGCAGCAGGGTAGCGGCCCCCATTCGGGCAGCAGCCAGGCTGGCCTCCACACCAGCGTGGCCCGCACCACAGACAATCACGTCAAAGGGTGTTATCGAATAAATCACAGATTTAATATCATATCAAATTATATACTTTGATATCGTATTACTTGCCGATACAAAACGACGCAAAGAGTTGATCAAAAATACGCTCATTATCGATCTTGCCGGAGATCTCGCGAAATGCATCCAGAGAATATCTTAAATCACTAGCCACCAGTTCACTAGAAATATCATCAGCCAGCTTAGTCTTCGCGGCGGACAAACTCTCGCAAGCCTGCGCCAAGGCGTCCGCGTGGCGGGCGTTGATGGCGATCAGTTCATCTCCGACCTCCACACGGAAGGCCTCGGCTGAATTAAGTACGGCAGACTGCAAAGCATCCAGGCCCATTCCGCTCAGAGCTGAAAGGGTGACGCTCGGTAATTTCTGGGGCAGGGCACTGGAAACCGAGGCTGGCAGATCGCACTTATTGAAAACGGCGATCGTATTTGCCGGAGTGAGCAGCGGAACGAGTTCACTGGGCAGGGCGGGCAGGGGACCGGTCGAATCAATCACCCAGAGAAAAAGATCCGCCTCGGTTGCCTGTTCAATGGTCTTGGCGATCCCGCGTTTCTCGAGCGGGGAAGGCGAGTTGTTCAATCCGGCGGTGTCGATCAAGCGCAGCCAGTGCGGGCCGATCGCCAGACGCTCCTCCAGGTAATCCCGTGTTGTGCCCGGCTCGGGGCTGACCAGGGCCCGCTCCCGGCCGACCAAGCGGTTGAGCAGGCTGCTTTTGCCGGCGTTCGGCTCACCGATGATCACCGTCTTGATGCCGTCGCGCAGCAGTTCGCCGTAGGCTCTCGTGGCCAGCAATCGCTTGGTGCCCGTCAACAGCTCATCCATGGCCCGCAACACCTGCTGTTTATCTTCGGGTGGGAGATCCTCCTCAGGAAAATCAATGTAGGCTTCGATTTGAGCCAAAATGTTTATCAGCTGTGAGATAAGGATATCCATCTGCCGGCCGAGAGCTCCGCGCAGCTGCTGGTTCGCCGCGGCCAAGGCCCGCTCGCTCCTGGCGTGGATCAAATCCATCACGGCCTCGGCCTGGCTCAGGTCCAGCCGCCCGTTCAGGAAGGCGCGCTTGCTGAATTCGCCTGCCTCCGCGGTGCGACAGCCGCGGGTCAGCAGGTCCTCAAGGATTTTTTGTGCGATGAAGGGGTTTCCGTGGCAGGAAATCTCCAAAATATCCTCGCCGGTAAATGAATGCGGCGCGGCAAAATAAGTGAACAGCACATCGTCCAGCAATTGCCCTCGCGTGTCCCGGTAGTCGGCATGGCACGACGTGCGGGGCCGGGGGGATTCGGCAAAAATATCCGCCACCAGCGTCGTGGCCAGCGGACCGCTGGCGCGCACCACTGCGAGTGCGGAAGTGCCCACCGGCGTGGCGAGGGCGGCAATAGTGTCTGACAGCAGCGACATCGGTCCCACGCAAGCGAAGCGCGGCCCGATGGCAAAAGGTTAAATCACCGCGGGTCGGGCAGGGGAGGGGTGAGCGGCACCGTGAGCTTGGGCGGGGTCACCGGCGCAAATTTTGGCGCAGCGATCGTGGGGGCCACCAGCGGAGCGGGCGCGATCGTCGGCGGTTTCAATTCCCGCGGGGTATTGTCCACCGGGGCGGCCACCACCCCCGTGTGCACCACGGCGTGGGCGAGAACCGAGGCCAGCTCGGCGGCCCGGGCCTCGGCGGCCTGGATATCGGCGGGCCTTTTGGCCAGGCGTTCACGCACCCGCGCCTCGGAGTCGGCGACGGCGCCGGAGCGACCGGCGAGAATAAGCCAGGCCAGCCCCTCGACATAATTGCGCTTCACCCCGCGGCCGCTGACCAGCATGGCGCCGAGATTGTGCTGGGCCTCCGGCACGCCGCGCCGGGCGGCGGCCGTGTAATTCTCGATGGCCTTCCCGTAATCTCTCGGCCCGCCGAGCCCATCATGATGCATCTTGCCGAGCCGGAACAGGGCGTCAGGCAGCGCGCTCTTCGCCGCCTGCTCCAGCAGGACACGCGCCCTGACCGGGTCGCGCCGGACCTCGGCGTCGCCCTCCAGCAGGCGCAGGCCGAGTTGCAGGCAGGCCTGCGGGTCGCCTTGCGCGGCGAAGGCGGTGAGTTCCTTGGTGTCATGCCATGGCGGCGCGCCGCCTCCGCCCGTGGTGGAGATCAGTTGCGGTGCAGTATTCACCCCTGCTTTTTCATTTTTGTCCGCGGCCGTGGTCACTGGTCCCGAGAAAATAGAAGCAATCAGGAGCAAGGACGGCAGGCGGATCATGATCTGGGTGAAGGGCACAAAGCCAAGATTGGCGCCTCATTAGATTTGGCAAGACCGGGACACGGGCGGAAATCTGCCTCGGCGATCGGGCCATTTTTCAGGGTGGCCGCTGGTCGGCAGGCTGTGGCCCGGCAACTGGCGCCGGCCCTACAACCGGACTGCGCCCTGGGCGCAAAAAAGCCGCAGCATCGGCTGCGGCTTGGATTAATGGGCTGGGCTGTTACCCGCGGCTCTCGGAGGTGACCGATTCACCGCCCTTGACGGTGACTTTTTCCATGATGGCGGCCGTCACTTTGGCGGCGAGGGCGGTGTTCGTCCGGAAGGCTTCCTTCGCGGCCTCGCGGCCCTGGCCGACCAGCTCGCCGTTGAACGCGATCCACGCGCCCTTCTTTTCGAGCACCTTGTGGTCGAGACCGAGGTCGATCAGCGAACCGCTCGTCGAGATGCCCTCGTCATACATGATGTCGAACTCCACCTCGGTGAACGGCGGCGCGACCTTGTTCTTCACGATCTTGATCTTGGTGCGGTTGCCGATGACCCGGCCGTCGGGGGTCTTCAGCTGGTCCTTGCGGCGGATGTCGATGCGGATCGACGAGAAAAATTTCAGCGCGCGGCCGCCCGAGGTCGTCTCGGGGTTGCCAAACATCACGCCGATCTTCTCGCGGATCTGGTTGGTGAAAATGCACACGCACTGGGTCTTGCTGACGACCGAGGTGAGGCGGCGCATGGCCTGGCTCATGAGGCGGGCCTGGCTGCCCATGGTCATGTCACCCATCTGGCCGTCGAGCTCCGCCTTCGTGATGAGGGCGGCGACGGAGTCGAGCACGATGATGTCGATCGAGTTGGAGCGGATGAGGGTCTCCATGATGTTGAGCGCGTCCTCGCCCGAGTCGGGCTGCGAGACGAGCAGGTCGTCGAGGTTCACCCCGACGACGCGCGCGTATTTCGGGTCGAGCGCGTGCTCGACGTCGATGAAGGCCGCCAGGCCGCCCTGGCGCTGGGCCTCGGCGATGGCGCTGAGACAGAAGGTGGTCTTGCCGGAGGATTCCGGCCCGTAGATCTCGATGATGCGGCCGCGGGGCAGGCCGCCGACGCCGAGCGCCAGGTCGATGGCGAGCGAGCCGGTCGAGAGCGTCTCGACCTTCATCTTGGTGTTGCTGCCCAGGCGCATGATCGAGCCCTCGCCGAACTGCTTCGTGATGGACGAGACGGCGAGCTCGATGTTTTTCTCGCGGGCGGGGTTGGCGGACTTCTCGGCGGGCGCGATGCGCGAGTCGGACTTGGACTTATCGGCTTTGGACATGAATCGGGTGTGGTTGAGTGGAGGAACAGCCTAGCAGAAGCGAATGACAACGCTATGTCAGGAGACTTTCCCCGGCCCACCAGCCCGGCAAGCGCGGAGTGAGGAAAAAACGGCCTAAAATCAGGCCGCAATCCCGCTCAACCGGTTACCGCCGCCGGTCGGTTGACGCCGAAGGCGAAAAACACCGCGAGGGCGATGAGGGCGAAGCTCACGGCGTAGTTCCACTTAAGCTTCTCATCGAGCACCAGCCAGGCAAAGCCGACAAACACGACAAGCGTGATGGCCTCCTGGATGATTTTCAGCTCGTAGGCGGTGAAGCGACCGTAGCCCAGCCGGTTGGCCGGTACCAGCAGGCAGTATTCGAAGAAGGCGATGCCCCACGAGAGGAAGATCACGACCCAGAGCGGCTTGTCGCCGTGATGCTTCAGGTGACCATACCAGGCGTAGGTCATGAACACGTTGGACAGGACGAGCAGAAGGATCGTGGGCATGGAAAAAGGAGGGTTGAGACCTGAAACTTGAGACCTGAGGGAAGAGCAACCGCAGAGTAATGCCGGGCAACTTCATTGGCGCTGATCGGCTGTAGGGTGGGATCGCTGATCCCGCCACGAAGGCAATGAAGCGCTCGAACGAAGGCGGGATACGGCGATCCCGCCCTACCGCCCCTCACTCCGTCATGGTATAGACGGTGAACGACGGCAGCCAGTGGGACCGGTTGAAATCCTGGGCGTCGAGCAGGGGCAGGGCGGCCGCGTAGTGGGCGGCGCCGGCCTGGATGGCAATTTCTCGTCGGGGATCGTCGGCCGAGAAGATCCCCGCCAGCCGCCGCCACACCCAGCCCTTGTTCAGGTTGAGGCCGATGAGATGCGCGATCTTCGGGTCGGTCGGATCGCTGATGTGCGCCGGCCGGAGCAGGTTGGCGGGTTCGCCCTGGGCAAGCCGGGGCAGGAAGCTGTCGAACCACCGCAAAAACTGCTCCCGGGGCAAAATGCGCGCCATGAGCCCGGCCTCGACGAGGCCGGGTGAATAAAAATCCTCGCCTGACGGCTCATAGTGGCCGGGGTAGTCCTTGTCGTGGCCGAACCAGTAGGCGGCGCGCGCCGTGCAGAACAGCTTCAGCTCCTGGTCGTCGTGCGCGCGGGCGTGCCCCAGCACGAGCGCCACGGCCACGGCCGTGTTGCCGTGGATGCCGTTGCGCACCGGCGTGGTCAGCGCCCGCAGGTAACGCATGAAGCCCGTGCGGATATATGACACGAGCGGCGCCATGTTGGCCTCGAGCACCGGATCGTAGGCGCGGACCTCCTGCGCCAGTTTCAGCAGCCAGGCCCAGCCGTAGGGGCGCTCAAAGAATGCCCGGCCCGGGGCCTGGAAATACGCCGCCTCCGCCAGCATGTTCGCCGCAGTCAGGTGCTCGTGCAGCACCCGGTTGATCTCGGCGCGCTCGGGCAGGCCGGGGAACAACAGCGCGAGCCGGACCAGCATCCAGTGCTGATGGACGCATGAGTGCCAGTCGTAGCTTCCATAAAAGGCCGGGTGCAGCTCGCGCGGGGTGCGGGCGTCCTCCGGTCCGTTCAGGGCGTGCTGGAGCAGATGCGGATATTCCCGGCGGATGTTGGCCAGGCCCAGCCGGGCCAGGTCCGACGCCTGGTCGGGCAAAAGGATGGGAAATGAGGCGGACACGGGCGGGAGAAGGCCGGACTATGCAGAGCAAAAGTTTAAGTTGAAGAAGAAAGCGTGCCGCATAGGTTATGCCGACACACTCCTCTTGTCCCCCACTATGAAAATCAAAGCTTATCTCAAACCCTCCTGCGGATGGTCCAACGGCGTCCGCGCCATCATGCAGAAGCATGACCTCGCGTTTGAGGACATCGACATCATCAACAACCGCACCAACTACGAGGAGATGGTCCGCAAGTCCGGCCAGCCGCTCTCACCCTGCGTGGAGATCGACGGCGTCATGCTGGCCGACATCTCCGGCGAGGAGGTCGAGAATTATATGCTCTCCAACAACCTGGTGAAGTCCACCGCGGGGCAGGTGGATGTCGCCACCAACGCCGGCTGCTCCGCCGAGGAGCACGAGAAGATGGCGGCAAAGCCGGTACGGTTCTTCTGAGCGGCGCCGTGGCGCACCCCTTTCCGGCCGGACTCACCCGTGTCCGGCCTTTTCTTTGGAGGGCCGGCCTCCCGGCCGGCCGCGGTCGGTCAGGCGACCGACCCTCCTCCCGAACTCAATACAACAACCGCGCCCGGATCGTCCCCGGCACGCCTTGCAGCTCGTCGATGGCGATCTCGCTGGCGGCGGCGTCCACGTCCATCACGCAATAGCCAATGAGCTCGTTGGTCTGGAGATATTGGGCGGAGATGTTGATGCGGTGCGCCCCGAAGCGCTCGTTGATGTGCGCCAGCACACCGGGCTCGTTGCGGTGGATGTGCAACAACCGGCTCTTCCCCGTGCCGGCGTGCTCGGGGAGCGTGACCTCGGGGAAGTTCACCGCCGTCACGGTCGAGCCGTTGTTGGAATAGCGGATGAGCTTCTCCGCCACCTCGGTGCCGATATTGGCCTGCGCCTCGACCGTCGAGCCGCCGATGTGCGGCGTCAGGATAACGTTGTCGAATCCCCGCAGTGGCGACTGGAACTCCTCGTCGTTGCCCGTGGGCTCGACGGGGAAAACATCGATCGCCGCGCCGCCCAGGTGGCCGCGCGCGAGCGCGTCGGCCAGCGCCGCGAGGTCCACCACCGTGCCGCGCGCGGCGTTGATCAGGTGCGCGCCCCGCTTCATGGCCGCGAGCTGGGCGCGGCCGATGAGATTATTCGTCTGCGGGGTCTCGGGCACGTGCAACGTGACGACGTCGCTCTCCCCGAGCAGGGTGGCCAGCCGGGCGACCGGCCGGGCGTTGCCGAGCGGCAGCTTGCCGGCGATGTCGTGGAACAGGACGCGCATGCCCAGGTGCTCCGCGAGGATGCCGAGCTGCGTGCCGATGTGGCCGTAGCCGACGATGCCGAGCGTCTTGCCGCGCACCTCGACGCTGCCCTCGGCGCCCTTGGCCCAGCCGCCGCGGTGTACCAGGGCGCTCTTCTGCGGGATGCCGCGCAGCAGCATGATGGCCTCGCCCAGCACAAGCTCGGCGACGCTGCGGGTGTTGGAGTAGGGGGCGTTGAAGACGGGGATGCCGCGCCGCGCCGCCGCGGCCAGGTCCACCTGGTTGGTGCCGATGCAGAAACAGCCGATCGCGGCCAGCTTTGGGGCGGCCGCCAGCACGTCCGCCGTGAGTTCGGTGCGCGAGCGGATGCCGAGGAAATGCACGTCCTTCAGCGCGACCTTGAGCGCGTCGCCCGCGGGCGCCTTGGGCAGGCTGCGGATGGCGGCATAACCATCCTGGGTCAGCACGGAGACGGCGTTGGCGTGGATGCCCTCGAGGAAGAGGAACTTGATGCGGCGTTTGTCGAAGGAGTGCTTTTGCATCGGCCGGCCAGCATCAGGGGAACGTCGCGACCGGGCAAGGCCGGTCTGTGTCTTGTGCCCGGGCCCCGTTTTGCAGGCTTGGCACGTGCCCTTTGGCCCTTACCACTTGGCTTCGTTCCATGCCCTCGAAACCCATCCCCGGTTCCTCCGGCGAAGTGCTGACGACACTGCCCTCCGCCTACCTGCCGCATGCGGCCACCGGCCTGCTACACCTGCCGCGCTTTTTGGCCAAGTGCCGTTACGTCAAGGAGCACGGCGCGCTGCCGGCCAGCTACGCCAAGAATTTCAAGCGCGGCATGGACCGCTTCCTCTGCCTGCATCTCGGTATCGAGCCGGCGGCGGTGGAAAAGATCGTTTTTGAGTCCGCCACCGACGAGGAGGTCGAGACCAGGCTCAAGGCGCTGGTGCCGGCCGACATCCGCGCGGCCCAATGGAACCGCGACTACGTGCAAAAGGGCCTGACACCGAGCGGCCGCGAATTTTTGAAGGAAGCCCTGACCAACATGGGCTGCGCCGACCGCGTCGACCAGATCATCAGCGTCGTGGACTTGATCGAATTCGACGAGGGCCGGATCGAGTAGCCGCCAACGGCCGGCCGATCAACGCGGGCGAACCGGGAACGGCGGGACGGTTACCAGCGTCGGCCGGGGCGGGCGCGGGAGCCACCGGTTCGTGACGTTGCAGTAATCCGAATACACCGCCCCGAAGCGGTGCCGCAGGCCGTTCTCCTCCACCAGCACGACGAAAAGCTGGAAGGCCGACGCGAGGAAAACAAAATAGAGCACCAGGGTCAGGCTCCAGCAGAAGACCGCCTCCCCCAGCACAAACAGGAGCACGGCCAGATACATGGGATTGCGGACCCAGCGGTAGGGGCCGCGCATCACCAGTTTTTTCGGCGGATCAATCGGCGCCGGCGTGCCGCGCCCCTTGACGCCGAAATACCAGACGCACGTGAGGTAGAGTGCACCACCGGTGACAAGCAAAAGCAGGGCGAGAAAATGCGCAGGGGCCCAGACCGCCGGCACTGCCGCCCGGCGCAGCAGGAAGACCAGTGGTACCCAGCCGGCAACAAAGCCGGGCACGACCACCGTAAAAAGCAGGTTTTTCAGGAAAAGCCACATGGCGGCTCAGGGGAAGGGCGCGGCGGTCGGTACCAAGGTGGGGCCGATGGTGCGACGGAGCGTCTCCAGGTTTTCGCGCACCAGGGCGCCCATGCTCTCGCAGCGGAGGTGGCGGCCGGAATTATAATGGGTGGCGAGGCCCTCGCGCAGGCCGATGACGTTCTCCATCGGGGCAATGGGATCGCGTTCCATGGCGTCGAGCAGGAGGGTCAGCCGCACGGTGGAAAGCTCGGCGCGGTGCAGAATGAGCGACTGCTCCTCCCGCTGGTACTGGTGCGCGGTCTTCACGTTCAGGTGCTGCGCGCAGAAAAGCGTGAGCGGCGTGTTGTCCTTGAAATACTGCGGCAGGTAGAAGCTTTTCCGGCCGTGGTGGCTCTGCTGGTCAAAGTCCATCGCGCGGATGCGGATCTGGGAATCCTCGAAGTCGGGGGTGATCACGAAGACGAAATTGTAGCTGCGCATGTCCCCGAGCAGGCGGACGAAGCACCGCTCGTTGAACTTCACCAGCTCCTTGGCGATGCGGATGGGCTTGAGCTCATTCCGGCGGAGCCAGCGGTCGATGAAGATGTCGCCCGGGATGCCGGCGATGTGCTCCTCGACCAGGGTGTTGCCGTGCGTGATGAAGTTGAGGCGGTTCGGCGACAGCAGGTGCTCGAGCTCGAGCCCGTAGATGCGGGAGGCGTCGGCCTTCTTGACGTAGAAGTAGTCCTGGTTGTCGTTGTAGGCATTGACGATCCGGATGCGGAAGGGCGTCGAGTTGCCGAAGGCGCAAAAATCCACGCGGTCGACAAACAGGTGCTCCATGACGGAGTCGTCGCCATCGACCCGCAGCAGCGCGTAGATGCGCTTCAACCCCTCGTTGAGGACGGGCATGTCGGCGGCGGGATAGACCACGGTCTCCCACAGCGTGTTGCGGCCGGCGGCGTCCATCAGCGGGATGCCCTCGTGGAAGTGGCGCAGCTGCTCGTAGGTGACCGGCAGCTGCCGCTCGCGGCGGTATTTCTTCAGGTAGCCGCGCAGGTCCTCCCCGATGGGATAACTCGGTTTTTTTTGCAGGCGGACTTCGCCGAAAGGATCAGTGGTGGCGTCCATCCGCGGGCACGATGCAGGGACACGGCGACCGTGGCAATAGCGGGTCTTGTCCGGCGTTGTCAGGCGGGATCGCTGCTCCCGCCACGAAGGAGCTAAGGTTGTCGGGCCGGTGCTTGCCGCCGGGCCGCCGCCTGCCGCCTCACGCCGCCGCCCGGCCCTGCCGCAGGCGGTCGAGGAACACGGCGACGATGATGACGAGGCCGATGATGATTTCCTGGAAATACGTCGGCCAGCCCATCTGCTGGGAGCCGTTGCGGAGCACGGCCATGATGAGCGCGCCGATCATCGAGCCGAGGACGGTGCCCACGCCGCCGTTCAGGCTGGCGCCGCCGATGATCACGGCGGCGATGATGTCGAGTTCAAGGCCGACCGCGACCGTCGGGTCGCCCTGCCGCAGCCGGGACAGCTGGAACAGGCCCGCCAGACCGAGAAAGCAGCCGGCGAGCGCATAGACGGCCACCTTGAGCCGCTTGGTCGGGATGCCGCAGAGGCGGGCAGTCGCCTCGTTGGAGCCGAGGGCGAAGATGTGCCGGCCAAAGACCGTGTGGCGCAGCAACAGTGAGGTGAGCACCGCCAGCGCGAGGGCCACCCACACGCCGGCGGGCAGGGCGCGGCTGAACGGATCGGCCGTGGTCATCCAGCGGTTGATGGGCGAGCTGTCATAGTTGACCGTCTGGTTGTCCGCCAGCCACTTCGCGGTGCCGCGGGCGACACCGAGCATGCCGAGCGTGATGATGAAGGGCGTCATGCGCAGCCCGGCGATCAGTGCACCGTTGCACAAACCGATGAGGCCGCCGGCGGCGGTGATCGCAATGAGCACCGGTACCGGGCCCCAGCCTTGCTGGATGAGCAGGGCACCCACGACGCTGGTCAGCGCGATGGTCGAGCCGGCCGACAGGTCGATGCCGCCGCTCACGATGATCAGGGTCAAGCCGAGCGCGCCGATGGCGACGATCACCGTCTGCGTGAAGATGATCTTGAAATTATGGTAGGTGAGGAAGAATTCGCGCGTCTCATCCGGGATCGAGAAAAGGACGATGACCAAAATGAGCCCGATGAACGGGCCGGCCCGGGCGATAACTTTTTTGAAAGCAGGCATGGGATTTAAAATTTGTCCAAAAGGATGGTCATGGGTTCAGGCGCGGCCGGTGGCGACGCGCATGATGTCGGCCTCACTCCATCCCGCACGGGGACGGACGGCGGCGAGTTCGCCGCGGCACATGACGCCGATGGTGTCGCACAGGCCGAGCAGCTCGGGCAGGTAGGAGCTGACGACGACCACGGCCTTGCCGGCGGCGGCGAGTTCGCTGACCAGCTGGTAGATCTGGGCCTTGCTGCCGACGTCGATGCCGCGCGTGGGTTCGTCGAGCAGGAAGATCCGCGCGGGGTGCTCCAGCAGCCGGGCGAGGGCCACCTTCTGCTGGTTGCCGCCGGAAAGTTCGCCGATGGGCTGCGCCGCGTCGCGGCATTTCACGCGCAACACGCCGACCCACCGCTGGGCGGCCTCCTGCTGGCGGCCGCGGCTCACCCAGCCGAACCGGCCTAAGAAATCCATCTTGGTCAGGGTGAGGTTGTCGGCGATGGACTGGTTGAGCATCAACCCCTCCTCCTTGCGGTTTTCGCTCAGGAATCCGACGCCCTGTGCCCAACGGTCGCGCGGCGCGGCGGCGCGGGCGGATGCATCCACGATGCCCACCTCGCCGGCCTCCAGCTCATCGAGCCCGAAGACGGTGCGGAGCAGGTCCGTGCGGCCGGCGCCGATCAGGCCGGCCAGGCCGAAAATCTCCCCGGCGCGCAGTTGCAGGGTGGCGCGTTTGAGCCGCGGGGTGCTGGCGGCGTTTTTAACTTCCAGCACGACGGCCCCCGGCGTGTGCGCGGTGCGCGGGTAGAGGTCCTTCACCTCGCGACCCGTCATCAAGGTGACGAGGTGGTCCACGCTGGCCTCCGCCATCGCACCCGTGCCGACCGTCTCGCCGTCCTTCAGCACGGTGTAGCGGTCGGCGATGCGGCGGCATTCTTCCAGAAAATGGCTGATGTAGATCACGCTCACGCCCGACGCCCGCAGCCGGCCGATGGTGGCGAAGAGTTTTTCGGTGTCGGCCTGCGTCAGGCTGCTCGTGGGCTCGTCCATGATGAGCACCTGCGGTGAGATGAGCAGCGCGCGGGCGATCTCGATGACCTGTTGCTCCGCGATGGAAAAGGCGCCGGCCGGCCGGGTGAGATCGAGGGCCTCGTGGCCGAGCTGGGCCAGCGCGGTCCGGGCCCGCTCGCGGGAAGTGCGGCCGTCCACCCAGCCGAACTGAGCGGACTCGGCCCCGAGCAAGATGTTTTCCTGGGCGCTGAGGTGGAGCGCGAGGTTCAGTTCCTGGTAGATCATGGCCACGCCCTTGAGGCGGGCGTCGTGGGGGCGGTCAGGCCGGTAGGGCGCGCCGCCGAGTTCCATCGTGCCGGCATCGGCGGCATGGGCGCCGCTCAGGATCTTCATCAGCGTGCTCTTGCCGGCGCCGTTCTCGCCGATGAGCGCGTGCACCTCGCCCGGCGCGATGGCCAGGGAGACATTTTTCAGCGCGCGGGTCGCGCCGAAGCTCTTCTGGATGCCGGTGAGGCGGAGACGGGGGGCGGGGGTCATCTGCTTGGGCGGCCGGTATGGTGTCCGCGTTACTTCAAATACTTGTCCAGCGGCGGGTGGACAATGTCGGCCAGGGCGGGGTCGTTGAAGTTTTCCTTGGTCACGAAGCCGACGCCGGTGTCGATGCGGGCGGGCACTTTTTCGCCCCGCAGCACGGCGACGGCGGTCTTCACGCCGAGATAGCCCATGTTGAGGGGATTCTGGACGACAAAGCCCTGGATGTCGCCGGCATGCAGGCCGGCGTTGAGCGTCTCGCCCGAGTCGAAGGCCACGAACTTCACCTTGCCCCCCGCGAGGCCGGCGTCGCGCAGGGCGAGCAGCATGCCGGCGGCGGAGGATTCGTTGCAGGCGAAGATGCCGTTGACCTGGGAGCCGTAGCGCGCGAGCAGGGTCTCGGCCGTGCGCTTGGCGGTGTCGCGCGTCGCGCCGGCGTGCTGGTCCGTCGAGAGCAGGCGAACACCGGGAAAGTCCTGCTTCATCACCTCAAGGAAACCCTCTTCGCGCTCTTCCGTGCTGGCGGAACCGACGGCAAGCCGGAGCATGATGGCATTGCCCTTGCCGCCGAGGAGCCGGCCCAGTTCGCGGGCGGCGATGCGGCCGCCTTCGCGGTTGTCGGTCGCGACAAAGCTGGCGTATTTCTTGGAGTCGAGACCGGAGTCGATGATGACGACGGGAATTTTGCCCGCGACGGCGGTCTCGACCGGGCCGACCAGTGCCTTGCGGTCGAGCGGCGCGAGCACGATGGCGTCGACGCGGCGGCCGATGAAGTTTTCCACGACCTGCACCTGCTGTTCGCGGTCGTCCTCCTTCAACGGGCCCTTCCAGATGATGTTCACGGTGATGCCGGCGGCGGCCAGTTCGATGCGCGCCTTCTCGGCGCCGGCATGGATGGATTTCCAGAATTCGTGCGTCGTGCCCTTCGGGATGACGGCGATGGTGTAGGAGTCGGCGGCGCCGGCCGCCACGGCGGCAGCGGCGAACAACGCCAGGATTTTGAACCAGGGGTTTTTCATGGGGTAGGTGGACGACGGTGGCGGAAAGGTCGGGCCGGACCAAGGCTAGAAAGAAACGCGCGTCAGGCCGGTGCGACCTCGATCATGGCCTTGATGAGGGCGGGATCAACGGCGACGGTCGGAAAACGCTGAGGGGTCTCGGCGAGCGCGAAACGATGGGTGATCCACGGGGTGGGGTCGATGCGGCCAGCCTCGATGAGCGCGATGATGTCGCGGAAGGTGCCAGGCAGGGCGTTGCGGCTGGCCAGCAGGGTGAGTTCGCGGCGGTGGAAGTTGGGATCGTTGAACGTGACGTCGCCCTGGCACAGCCCCACAAACACGATGCGGCCGCCCGGCGCGGGCAGGTCGAAGGTGCCGGCCATCGATTGCGGGTTGCCGGTCGCGTCGATGACCACCGTCGGCCGGTCGCCGCCGCCGAGGGCGCTGAGCTGCGCGGCGGCCGCGGGACCGGGAGCGAGCGTGTGGGTCACGCCCAGTTGCCGGCGGCAGAAGTCCCGGCGCGGCGCGCTCATGTCCATGACGGCGAGCGTCGCGCCGCGCACCTGCACGAACTGGATGACGCTGAGCCCGATCGGGCCGGCGCCGATGACGAGCACGAAATCGTCGGGCTTGATCTCCGCCCGCTCCACCGCATGGGCGCCAATGCCGAGCGTTTCGACCAGCGCGAGCTGGTCGTAGGTGAGCTTTTCCGACCGGTGCAGCTTGCGGACGGAAACAGTGAACAACGGGCGCATGCCGCCGTCGGCGTGCACGCCCAGCACCTTGAGCTCGGCGCAGCAGTTGGGCTTGCCCCGGCGGCACGCGATGCAGCGGCCGCAGTTGAGGTAGGGCTCGACCGCGCAGCGGTCGCCGGCCTTGAGCCCGTGCGGGTCGGTGCCGGGATCGATCACCTCGACGCCGAGCTCGTGCCCGAGGATGCGGGGGTAGGCGAAGAACGGCTGCCGCCCGCCGAAGGCATGGAGGTCAGTGCCGCAGACGCCGATGCGGTGCACGCGCACGAGTGCCTCGCCCGGAACGGGCACCGGCGGCAGACCGTCGGTGACGCTGAACTGGCCGGGCTTATCGAGGACGATCTGGAGCATCGGAGACAGGAAGAGGGCCTGGATAACGGTTGGACGGGAAGGAAACGGGGGCTTGAGCGGGTTCGTGACTGATTTTCCGGGGTCCACGCTGAGACTTCAACCGATGATTTCGTCCCGGTTCTCGGGCCGGCCGCGCGTGAAGTTGTGGTTGTGGATCGGTTTCAGCACCTTGAGCACCTTGGCCATCAGCTCGGGGTCGATGGGGGCCTCGGCGCAGGCGGCGTTCTTGCGGATGTTCTCCGGGCTGGCCGTGCCGACGAGCGTCGTGGCGATGCCGGGATGCTGGACGGCGAACTGGATCGCGAGCTTCGTGATGTCGGCGCCGACGGCGGCGCAATAGTCCACGGCGCGGCGGCAGCCGTCCTTGATGGCTGGCGGCGCCGGGTGCCAAGCCGGCGCGCCGCGTTCCGTGAGCAGGCCCATGCCGGTGGCCGAGGCGTTGATGACGCCGACCCCCTTTTCGTGGAGGCCGGGCAGCAGCGACTCGAGCCCGGTGTCGTTGAGACAGTAGCGGCAAAAGGACAGGATCGCGGCCACGGTGCCGGCCGGAACCCGGCCAAGTACGGCGGGGAAAATTCCCAGGGGCAGGCCGGTGAGGCCGAGGTGGCCGACCCGGCCGGCGTCGCGCAGTTTCACGAGGGCGGGCAGCGTTTCGTCCACGATCTGGCCGAGGTCGGCGAACTCGATGTCATGGCAGTGCAACACGTCAATGTAATCGGTACCGAGCCGGCGGCAGCTTTCTTCGAAGCCCTGCGTGACCCGCGCGGCCGAGAAATCGAAATTTCCCTCGCCATACTGGCCGACCTTGGTCGCGAGGAAATAGCTGTCGCGCGGCACGCCCTGCAGCGCGCGGCCCAGGACCGTCTCGGACTTGGTGGCGCCGTAATGCGGCGAGGTGTCGAGAAAGTTGATGCCGAGATCCAGGGCGGTGCGCACGGTGCGGATGCCCTCGTTGTCGTCAATGGGGCGGAAGGCGTTGCCCAGCGGCGAGGCGCCGTAACTGAGAACCGAGACCCGGAGGCCGGTGCGGCCGAGCTGCCGGTAGTGCATGGTCAGGAAATGCCGCGGGGGCGGAAGGAGGATCGGAGCATCACGGGTGGGGGCGAACCGGCAGGGTCGTCCCAGGTCCGGCCTGTCGCAAGGCCGCGGTGTGTGATA
Source organism: Lacunisphaera sp. (assembly GCA_046590295.1). Lineage (GTDB taxonomy): Bacteria > Verrucomicrobiota > Verrucomicrobiia > Opitutales > Opitutaceae > Lacunisphaera. The sequence continues at coordinate 27,129 of JBKJTZ010000107.1, read as the reverse complement.
CGTCAGCCTCGCCGCTTGGCTCCGTGGGTCAGGCCAGCAACCGTTCGCATAGCGCCGCCAGGCGCGCGCGCAGCGGCTGGCTGCGTTCGGCGAAGTCGCGCTGGTGCCGCTCGTATTCGGTGCGACCTTCCGGGGTCTCGATGCGGATGGGTGCGAAACCGAGCCGGGCGAGATCGTAGGGACTGGCGCGCATGTCCACCTCGCGGATGTCGCACGCGAGGGCGAAGCAGTCGGCGGTGAGCTCGCTGGGCGTGAAAGGCGCGAGTTTGAAGGCCCACTTGTAGAGGTCCATGTTGGCGTGCAGGCAGCCGCGCTGCTCGAACGACGCGCTCGTGCCCCGCTCCGGCTGCAGCCGGTTCAGCGGCCGGGCCGGCGCGGTGAAGAACCGGAAGGCGTCGAAATGCGAGCAGCGCACCGGCTGGGCCTCGACGATGCGCGCCAGTTCGTCCGGCGGGAAGCGCAGCGGCCAGGCATTGTGCCGCACCTCGTCCGGCGTCTGCCGGTAGACCATGGCCCATTCATGCAGGCCGTAGCACGCGAAGTGCGGCGGGCGTTCGGCCGTGGCCCGCAGCAGCCCCAGCATCCAGGCGACACTCTCTCGCCGAGGCAGGGCGGTGATATTCAGCGCGACGCCGCCGCCGGCCTCGTGGTATTCCGGCCAGCGGAGAAACTCGCGGGCGGCTTCGCCTTGAAGAATGACATCGGGACCGGGATGCCAGCGGCGGAGCCAGGCCGGGCGGAAACGGTAGTATTCAAAGAGAAAATCATGAACCGGGTGCTTCTCCCCCCGGGCCGCGCGGGCCTGGTGCGGGTCGGTCCAGGCCCGCACACGCGACTCGTGGGCGGCGCGGCGTCCGAGCCACGCCGCTGCCGTCAGGATGACCGATGGTGAGGTGGCGATCACTTCAGCCCTCCTTGGCCAGCAGGCGGCGCACGCCCTCGATCGGGGCGGTATCAATGAAGCGCAACTCGACGGGCCAGTGGAGTTTGACCGCGTGCGCGCGGAGGACAAAGACGGCGGGGGCGCTGTTGAGGATGCGGCCGCTCACCCCGCAGGGCAGCTTGGCCGGCGGATGCGGGAAGTGCCGGTGGATGACCCCGTCCGCGAGGCGTGCAAACTCGGTGAGGGAGTCGCCCAGCACCTGCTGGGCCGGGCCGCAATTCTGCGCGGCGAGCCCGATGACCTGCGGGGCAAAGGCGGCGATTCGCGCGTTGGCCGCCGGGTCGTTGTAGAAAAACCGCGAATGGGCCGCGTAGTCGTCGAGCCCGGTGTGGAGGCACAGCGCGTCAGCCAGGGGCGAGCGCGAGGCGGCCGGCCGGGCCTGCAGTTCGAGCAGGGCCGCGGCGACGGCGCGGCGGCCAAGGTCGAAGCCGCTGCCGGGATCGCCGAGCTTCCAGCCGAGCCCGCCGGCATAGTGGACGGAGCCGTCCGGCGCGCGCGCGGCGACGAAAGAGCCGGTGCCGGCATGCAGCACCAATCCGGGCGCACCGCCGGTCGCCAGTTCCAGCACGGGCAGGGAATCGTCGGCCGTGGTGACCTTGCCGTATCCGGTCAGCGCGTCCGCGGTCTCGCGCCAGAACGCCCGGTGGCCGGCCATGCAGAGCAGCGTTGCCGCGATCTCATGTTTGAGATTCGAGCTTGGCGCTTTGGCCCGCAGGGCGTCGAGTGCGCCGTGGAGAATCGCCCGGGCCTGTTCCGGGCCGACCTGGCTGGGGTTGCAGCCGGGGGCCAGGTGTTGCGCGCGGCTGACGCCGGCGGAGTCGACCAACACGAGCTCCGTCTTGCTCCCGCCGCCATCAACGCCGATCTTGTATGAATTGGTCGTCACTCCCTACACGAAAGACACGAAACCCCGGCCGGCCCAAGGATCTTTTCGGATATTTCGGGCTCCGCCGGGTGACTCAAGCCAGCGGGCGGCTGGCCGGCCCGGGGCGTTCGCCAGCCGGCCGGCGGTTGTCTGCAATGACGCGGGCGGCGGGACGCTGGGTTGGCGGGAAGGTCTCGGTCAGCGGGAGAACGAGAATCCGACCGACCCAAACACATCGCGGTGCAGTTGGCCGTAAAAATCCTTCGTCCGGTAGTTCTGCGTGTAGGCGAGCTGGAAGCGGGGCCAGTGCAGGACGAAGCCGAGGCTAAAGTCGGCCACCACAGGCCGCTTGGGGACCGTGGGGCTGGCGCGCCAGGTATTGCCGTCGAGGAAGAGGTCGCGGGCCACCGCGCGCACCTCACCGCTGGCGTAGGCATAGGCGGCGAAGCGGTCGGGCCCGCCGTCGTTCGCGCTATTGCCGCCGCCGGGGCGGATCAGGTCGGCGCCGAAGTCGGCGGGCATCCGCCACCCGACGCGTACGCCCGCGCCGCCCGCGAGGTGCGTCGCCACGTTGCCGAGCGTTACGCGGTGCCGGAGCACGAGATCGATGCCGAGCGGCGAGCCGGCGCCCGCGGACCATTGCCAGGTGCGGTAGCGGCGTTCCCACGAGAGCTGCAGGCCGGGCTCGTCGTGCAGCTGGTTGGCCCAGCCCTCGGCGTGGGGGACGCGGATGACGTCGTGCCAGCGGTTCTGGAAATATTCTCCCTGCGCGGAGGGGCCGATGATTCCGACCGAGAGCTCAACGAGTCGCAGCTGGTTTTTCAGCTGCGCGTGCAAAAGCATCGAGCCGTAGAGCCAGCCGGCATAGGGCCGGTCGCCCAAGATCAACGCGGCCGTGTCGGTGTTGACGGGCGTGTAGGTGTTGTGGCCAAGGACGAAGCCAACCTTGTACCGCCAGTCCACGTGCGCGGGATCCATCCACGGGATGAAACGGGCGGCGGCCTGCACGAACTCCCGCGACTGGTTGAGGTCGGTCTCCCCGAGCCAGGTGAGCTTGAAGCCGTTGGTATAGTGGCGGTCGGTGCCGGCGAAGTATTTGTCGTTTTCGCTGACAACGCTGATCGTGCTGTGCCTGACGTGGAGCCCGGGTCGCAAGGGCGCGGGTTCCTCGGCGGCCAGCAGAAGGGCCGGCGCGGTGAGCAGCCAAGCCAACATGGGGCGGAGGGACATCAGGCGGATTCCCAGCGGCCAAAGATGCCGCAAGGGAGAACCTTGCCATCGCGCCGCACCGGCAGGCCGACTTCACCGCCGGAGAGCCGGCCGCCGGCCCCGCCCAGGAGGGCGGCCAGCAGGTTGACGACGACGGTGGGGGAGAGGCGCGCGGTGTAGGCGTTGATGAGGAAAAACACGGGCCGGTCGCTGAGCAGTTGCCGGCACTCGCTCAGCAGTTCCCAGAGGTGGTCCTCCAGTTTCCACATCTCGCCCGTGCTGCCCCGCCCGTAGGTCGGCGGGTCCATGATGATGGCGTCGTATTTGCGGCCGCGCTTGATCTCGCGCCGGACGAACTTCAGGCAGTCGTCGGTGATGTAGCGGACCGGGGCGGCGGCGAGGCCGGAGAGCGCGGCGTTTTCGCGGCACCACTTGACCATGCCCTCGGCGGCATCGACGTGGCACACGCTGGCGCCCGCCGCCGCCGCGGCCACGGTGGCCGCGCCGGTGTAGCCGAAGAGATTGAGCACGCTCACCTCGCGGCCGGCCGCGTGCGCGGTTTTGATTTTTTCCGTGAACCAGTCCCAGTTCACCGCCTGCTCGGGGAACAGCCCGGTGTGCTTGAAGCTGGTCGGGTGAATTTTAAACTTCAGCTCGCCGTAGCGGATGGTCCAGTGGTCGGGCAGCGGCTGGCGGTACTCCCATTTGCCGCCGCCGGTCTCGCTGCGGTGGTAGAAACCGTCCCAGTTTTCCCAGCGCCCGTTGCCGCCGGGGCGCGGCCAGATGATCTGCGGGTCGGGGCGCACCAGTGTGTAGGGGCCCCACTGCTCGTGCTTCAGGCCCTGGCCACAGTCGAGCAGCTGGTAGTCCTTCCAGCGGTCGGCGACGATGAGGCCCGGGCGTTCGATGATCATCGGGTTAGGATGTGCCCGCGAAACCCCCGGATGAACACGAAAAAATGAAATACCCGCGCGGCTTCGCGGCTCCCACGGTGGTGCGCCTGTTTCTTCTGCTCGGACTCCTGGTCGCCCCGCTGGCGGCGGGCCCGTGGCAATTCACCAGCGGCGAAACCCGCGTCCACCTGCTCGAGCTCTACAGTTCCGAGGGCTGCAGCAGCTGCCCGCCGGCAGAGTCGTGGCTGGGCGGGTTGCGGGAGGAGCCGGGGCTGTGGCGCGACTTCGTGCCGGTGGCTTTCCACGTCACCTATTGGGACCGGCTCGGCTGGCGCGACCGGTTCGCGCGCCCGGAATTCACCGCCCGCCAATACGCCTACGCCAGCCGGTGGCGCAGCGACACGGTCTACACGCCGGGCTTCGTGCTCGACGGCGCCGAATGGCGGGCGGCCTTCGGGCGAAACGCGCCGGCGGGGTCGAAAGAAAAGGCCGGCCTCCTGTCGGTCGATTATGCGACGGGCGGCGCTTGCCGCGTGGAGTTCAGGGCGAACGGCGACTACGAGGTCCACGCGGCCGTGCTCGGCGGCGGCATGACCTCGCCGGTGCGGGCCGGCGAGAACTCGGGCCGCACCCTGCGGCACGAGTTTGTGGTGCTGGTGCTGGCGGGTGCGCCGCTGCAAAACGGGGTGGCGGAATTGACGTTGCCCCAGCCGGCGGTTGCCGGGGTCAGCCGGCTGGCGCTGGCCGTGTGGGTGACCCGTCGCGGCGAACCCGTCCCGGTGCAGGCGGCCGGCGGGTGGCTGGATTAATCACGTGCCGTAGAGCCGGTCGCCGAAATCACCGAGGCCGGGGAGGATGTATTTGCGGGCGTTCAGCTCGCGGTCGAGCGCCCCGGCGTAGATGGTCACGTCCGGGTGGGCCTGCTGCATGACAGCCACGCCCTCCGGGGCGGCGACGATGCAGACAAAGACGATTTCCTTGCCCCCGGCGGACTTCACCACCTCGACGGCCTGGGCGGCCGAGCCGCCGGTGGCCAGCATGGGGTCGACGACGATGACCCGCTTGCCCTCGAGCGGAGGCAGCTTGCAATAATAGCTGCGGGCGACGGCGGTGGCGTGGTCACGTTCCAGGCCGACGTAACCGACGGACACATCCGGATAAACGTCATGGAAGGGCTGCAGCATGCCGAGGCCGGCGCGCAAAATGGGCACGACGGCGAGCGGGCGGGCGAGCACCCGGCCGGTCATCGGCTCCATCGGCGTCTCGATCTTCTTTTCCACGGTGGCGAGGTCGCGCGTGGCCTCGAGCGCGAGCAGCAGCGCGATCTGGTAGCTCAGGTTGCGGAAGAGCGCGGGCTTGGTGGTCTTGTCGCGGAGGTGCGTCAGCACGTGCGCGCCCAGCGGATGATTGAGGACATGGAGCGGCATAAGAAGAAAACTAAAGGCCTATAGCCAAAAGCCAAAAGAAGGGCAGCTGGATTTTTGGCCTTGGGCGTTCTGGATTTTTGGGTTTTGCGGCCTATGGCCGCAGCACGAGGGTGTGTTGGGCGGGGCCGGGGAGGAAGGGCGTGGGTTCGCCCTTCACCCAGGCGTCGTGGCCGGCGCGGTAATAGGGGGAGAGAGGGTGCCCGCTCTGGCCGCCGGGCATCTGCATGATCCCCTCGGCCTCATGGCCGGGGGATACCACCATCCGCTCGGACTGGCCGTGGCGGGGGCTCAGCACGCGCGGCATGTCGCTGTCACCGGGCAGCGGGATGGCGGGCATGTCGAGGAAGCGGGCGAGCAGCCCGGGCATGAAGCGGCTGAACGGATGCTGCATGGCGAGCGTGTTGCGCCGGCCCCAGGTGAATTCCGCGAGCGACCCGCCGGAGCGGTCGACCAGGCCGGTGACGGCGTCGGCTGCAGCCAGGAGCAGGGCGGGCCACGAGGGCTGCGCCGGGTCGAGCAGGCCGGCGGGCTGTTCGTGCACCAGCCGCCACACCGCATCCTCGTAGGGGAAGGCGCGGTAGTTGAACGACGCGGTAACCGCGGTCGCCTGCTCGGCGAACGGTGCCAGCGTGCGCTCCACCACCTGGCCGCGGAAGGCCCGCACCAGCCGGTAGGCCACGGAGTCCGTGCTGGCCCGGCCGCCCCACTGACGGACGGCGGCACGCAGGGCGACACGGGATTTATTTCCGGCGACGGCCTCGTCTGAGAGGACCTCGAGGAAAAATTTCTGCCAGCGCTCCAGGAACACCGCCCGGTCGTCGAGCTGGATGGCGAGCAGATCGGCGGGCGCGGCTTTCTGGCCGGTCGCGATGATCACCTGCAGGTCATCGCGGATCTGGCGGGCGCGGGCGCCTTCGTCGTAGCCGCCGTTGCCGAGCCGGGCGAACGCCGCGCCGCCGACCGCGCGGTTGTTGCCGGACCAGAGAGCGTCGCTGGAGATCACCGGGATTTCCTCGGGCTTCAGCCAGCCGTCCCAGCGGCGGTCACCGTAGGTCCATGCGACCGGCAGGCGGCCGTCGTAGCCCACCCGGCGCGGCACGAGGCCGATGATGGTCCAGGCGGTATGGCCGGCGGCATCGGCGATGAGGATGTTTTCATGCGGGATGCCGCTGCGGTGTGCGACCGCGACGGCCTCGGCCGTGGTGGCCGCCGTTTCCATGTCCAGAAAATCGAGGTTGGTCGCAGCCGGATCGTGAGCGGTCCAGCGCAGCACCTGGTAGCGGCCCTCGGCCGGCCCGCCGATGACGGGACCCCAGTCGGTCCAGCGGGCGGTGTAACGGACCGACGGTTCGCCCTTCACCTTGATTTCCTCCGGACGCTCCTCGATTTCCTTCCAGCCTTGCGGCGTGCGGTAGTGGCTTTGGGCGATGTTATCGGTCTCGACGATGACGACGTCGGTGGTGTCGACGTATGCGTCGGTGAATCCCCACGCGACGCGGCCGTTGCTGCCGGCGACGACGAAGGGCATGCCGGGAAGCGTGACCCCGGCCAGGCGGTGCGGTCCGGCGGCATCCGTCAACTGCAGCACGGCACGATACCAGATGTTCGGGAGGTTGAAATCGAGGTGCATGTCGTTCGCGAGCATCCCCGCGCCGGTGGCGGTGTGGGCGCCGGAGAGGGTAAAGGCATTCGAACCGACGACGCGTTTGTAATCCGGCTCCGTGGTCGGGTAGGGGCCGTTGACCTCAACGGCCCAAGAGCGCTTGGGGGCAAGCACCCCTACCATGGCGGGGTCGGCGGATTTGAAAAGAAAGGTGGGCAGCGGCGCCGGCTCAAAGGTGCTGCCGTCGAGCGCGGCATCCCAGGAATTGCCGGAGGGGGCGAGGAAATCCAGGGCGGACATGCCCAGGGCCTGGCGGAGCGCGTCGCGGTTCAGTTCGAACCGGCCCCGGTAGTCCTGCAGGTCGAACCACATGGCATAGATGCAGAGCAGGCTGTCCTCCGCGCGCCACGCTTGGGGCGCGGTGCGCAGCACGAGGTATTCCCAAGGGATCTTGGGCAGCGCGGCAAGGCCGGCATTGACGCCGGCGGTGTAGGCGTCGAGCACCGCGCGCTGCGCCGGATCCAGCGCCGTGTAGACCAGACCGGCCGTGCGCCGGAAGCCGTGGAGGCGGCGCGACTGGTCGAGCGGCACGGCCTTCACGCCGAAGATTTCCGCCAGTTCCCCGGCGCCGGAGCGGCGCAGGAGGTCCATCTGGAAATAACGGTCTTGCGCGTGAAGAAAGCCCAGCGCCCGCGCCACGTCGGGCCGGGAGGTGCCCGTGATGGTCGGCACCCCCAGCGCATCGCGCTCGATCTTCACCGCCGCGTCGAGCCCGGCGACCGCCCGCTCGCCATCGAGCTGGGCGAGGCTGCCGCGCATCTGCCACCAGGCCCAGCCCACCGCCGCCAGCACGAGCAGGAGCAGGACGCTCAGGACCGTGAGCAGGTATTGCAGGCGGATGCGCAGGGCGGACATCGGGCGGAAAGGGCTTGGGCGGAAACTCAGGTGCTGGTCCAGGCCTGGGTGGCGACCGGGTCGCGACCCTCGTCGATGTCGAGGTAGTCGAACATCGTCATGACCGGCCGGCCTTCCAGCGCGCTCTCCTTGATGCGCCGGGCGAGCGTCTCGGCGCCCGCGTCGCGCCAGCCGCGCTTCATCATGAAGCCGCTCCAGACCTCGCATTCCTCGTCCGTGCGCGGGCCGCCGCGCGCCTGGCTCCAGGCGAGGATCTCCTCGTCGGTGCCGCCGGCGAGCGTGCGGGCCTTGAGCTCGTCGTAGTTGACGCGCAGAAAATTGCAGCAGCGGCTGTCGAAGCCCTTGCCGAGGTTCGGCGCGTAGTCGGCGGCGGGCAGCTGCCCGGCGGCATGGAGGCGGATCTTGTCGAGCATGCGGCCGAAATAAACCAGGCGGCCGACCATGAGATAGGGACTGCGGAGACCGGGGACGTTGGGCATGGCGGGAGAATTCCGGATTCCCCGGGAGGAATCGAGACGGAATTCTCCGCGGACCTGCGGCCCGTCATTCCCGTCGATAGTAGGCGACGGTGGCGAGCAGCCCGAGCAGAAAGGTCGGTACGTTGATCCACAGCTGGTGGAACGGCACGGCGTAATGGTGCACCGCCCAGATCACGGCGACGTGCTTCACGGCGATGAGGCCCCAGCAAAACAAAATCAGCTTCTCCAAACGCGGATCGCGCGGCACGGGCTCCCGCACCACCACGTCACGGACCAAGGCCGGCTCATCGGCCCCGGCCGGCCGGCGGCCGCTCCATGGAGATAGGTTGGCGAACATGTTTTCAGCATACCCAGATTTCTGCGGAAGGGAAGCCGCCGCCCCTTCCTCCGGCCGGAATACCCACCCCACGCTACTCGTTGCCCATCATCCCGTGACCCGGCGCGAGGTTCCGCCCCACCGCCGCAGGTGAAACAGCCTGGGCCACCAACGCGACGACAAGCCCCATATTACTTATTAAGTAATAGCGAGTCTTGGGCCCCGCCACTGGTCATCCGGGCCGGAGGCCGCGCTGGCGTTGGGAAAGCCAATGGAGCAGGCGGAGGGTGCGTTCGGCGTCCGGCGCGGCCCGCTTGGCGGTGAGGAAGTCCGAAATGCGGGGCGGAGGCAGCTCCAGCAGACGGGCGAGGTTGGCCTTTTCGCCGCGACGGCGGAGGTACGGACGGACGGCGGCGACCAACGCCAGCCACATGGGAGTACGGGCCCCGGGCCGCCAGGTGGTGCCCTTGCGCGGGCCCCGCCTGGGTGGAGCCTTGCGCGCGGTCCGCTTGAGCAAGTCGCGCGCCGCTTCGTCCAGGGCCGAAAGCAACATCCAAGGCAGATCGAGATGATACGAATAGGAGGTTGTCATCTTATTACTTAATACGTAATATAAGGTTTTGGCCAGTGGGAAAGAGCCCGGGTATTAGGGGAGCGGAGTGGGGCGGGTGACCCCCTGGTGGGGGATCCGTCGGGAGGTGGAGCCGCCGGGAAAGTGCTCAGCCGAGGATCGTCAGCACAATCCCCGTAAGCACGCCGAGGACGGCGAGGAACTTCTGGCGGCTGTTGACCTCGCGGAAAAGCAGCACCCCGCCGGCAAACGCCACCAAGGTGCTGCCGCGGCGCAGGCTGGAGACCAGCGAAACCAGGGCGTCGGGGTTTCGCAGCGCATCGAAATACACGAAGTCGGCGAGCAGCAGCGCGAACGAGATGACGAGGATGCTCCAGCGCCAGTGGAACACGTGCCGCGGCCACCAGCGCAGCTTCCACCCGACGGCCAGCGGGAGAAACAGCAGCGCGAGATAGATGGAAAACCAGCATTGCACGGTCGCCGCGGTGAAGCCGAGCCGGCCGAGCAGGTATTTGTCATAGAGCCCGCTCAGGGCGCCAAGCAGGGTGCCGGCGACGAGGAAGCCGATCCATTTGTCGCGGTGGAAGTGGATGCCTTCGCGGGAACCGGCGAGCGACAGACCAACGAAGGATGCGAGGGTAAGACAAATACCGACCCCCTCCAGGGCGGTGGGCTGCTCGCCGAGGACCAGCACCGCGCCGAGCAACGTCCACATCGGGCCGGTGGCCCGCACCGGCGAGGCGAGGGACACCGGCAGGTGCTTGATCGCGAAATAACTGCAGACCCACGACGAGGCGACGAGAGCGGACTTGCCGAGCAACAGCAGGTGTTGGGAGAGATTGAGCGGGGCGACGAGCAGCGTGTCGGGCAAGGAGCCGGGAGCGAAGGCGGCAATCGCGAGCAGCGCCGACCACACCGAGGCGCTGCAGACATTGGCGAGGAAAAGGACGGGCAGCACGGCGTTGTCGCGCACGGCGTGCTTGGTGCCCAGCTCGTAGAGGCCGAGGAACAGGGCGGAGACCAGGCTGGCGACGATCCAATGCATGAAAGGGTGAGATGTGACGCGCCGGCCGGCGTCAGGCAAGGCCGCTGCGGCCTGGTATGATGGCCGGGCCGGCACTGGTCGCCGGGCCGTTTACGCGTTGGGTCGGCCCGCCGTCCAGCGGCGGCCCAACAACAGACGAGCCGCCCCGCTCATCGCAGCTTGGCGCACACCGCATGCCGCGGGCAGGTCACGAGGTGGTCATTGACCATCCCGGTGGCCTGCATGAAGGCGTAGCAGATAGTGGAGCCGACGAAGTTGAAGCCGCGCTTTTTCAAATCCCGGCTCAGGGCGTCAGACTCGGCGGTGCGCACCGGGACCTGGTGGTGCGGGGCGAGGTCGTGCTGGATCGGGCGTCCGCCCGTGAAGCGCCAGAGGTAGCGGTCGAAGGAGCCGAACTCCGCCTGCACCGCGAGGAAGGCGCGGGCGTTGAGCGTAGCGGAGCGGAGCTTGAGGCGGTTGCGCACGATGCCGGGATTGGCGAGCAGGCGGGCGGCCCGGCGCGCGTCGTAGCGCGCGATCTTGCGGGGGTCAAAGCCGTCAAGGGCGGCGCGGTAGTTTTCCCGCTTCGCCAAAATGGTGGCCCAGCTGAGGCCGGCCTGGGCGCCCTCGAGCAGCAGCAGCTCGAACAGGTGGCGGTCATCGTGCGACGGCACGCCCCACTCGGTGTCGTGGTAGGCGTGCTGGCTGGCGGCTTCGGCCCAGGGGCAGCGTGTTTTCATGGTGCGGTCAGGCTAGCACGGGCGGCTGACGACGTCATGTCAGGAGGATTGGGCAAAATTCCGCCGCGGCTTCTTCGGCCTTGCCCGCGACGCAGGGCGCCGGCATACCTTGCCGCCTTATGGGACGCCAATGGCTGCATGCAAAACGCGCGATCGTTAACCTCAAGAAGGGGCAGACGGTCGGCAAACTGGTGAAGGAAATCACGGTGGCGGCCAAGCTGGGCGGCGGCGACCCCGAGGGCAACGCCCGCCTCCACGCCGCGATCGAGAAGGCGAAGAAGGCCAGCGTGACCCGCGACGCCATCGAGCGCGCCGTCGCCAAGGGCACGGGCACCGGCGGGGACAAGACGCACCTCGACCACGTGATCTTCGAGGGCTACACCCCCCACAAGGTGCCGGTCATCGTCGAGTGCATGACCGACAACCACCAGCGGCTCACGCCCGAGATCCGCTTTCTCTTCAAGACCGGCGTGCTCGGCCTGGCCGGCAGCAACAAGTTCCTGTTCGACCACGTCGGCCTCGTCGAGGCGCACCATGCCGACGCCGGCCTCGACCTGGAAGCCGCGGCCATCGAGGCCGGCGCCAATGATTTTGAGCCGCTGACGCACGCGCAAAACGATGACATACCCGAAGGCGCGGCCGGGGTGCGCTTCATCACCGAGCGCACGGCGGTCCATGCGGTCTCCGTCTGGCTGAAGCAGCACGGCTGGCACGTGGTCACAAGCGAGATCGGCTATCTCGCCAAGCAGTTTGCCGAGCTCGACGACGCGACCCGTGGTGAGGTCGGGGAATTCCTGCAGGCGCTCGAGGACCACGACGACGTGCAGCGCGTCTGGGCGGCGGTGAGGTAAGAATCGCCCGTCGATCCCGGGCGCGGGGCCGGCCGGAAAACAAAAAACCCGCGACGGGCCGCGGGCGGGGTAAAAGAAAAAACGCCGGCTCAAAGAGCCGGCGTTGAGGGGAGAGAAGTTGTAACGCGAACGTTACTTCTTCTTTTTCTTAACGGCTTTCTTAGCCTTTTTCTTTTTAGCCATGCCGCACTATTGGAAATATTTTGCGCGGTTGCACGCACATTCCGGCACTTCGTGAAAAATATTTTCGCGCCGATTTTTTCAATTTTTGCGCGCGTGAAATAAATTCCGCGAAAATAATCAGCGGCCGGCGAGCTGCGCGAGTTCGCGGAGATAGTCCGTCGTGCCGCCGAAAAGTTTTTCCACCGCGCCCGCGCGCACGCGCCACTGCCAGTTGCCCTCGGGTTTCGCCGGCGTGTTGAAGCGCGCGACGGAACCGAGCGCGAGCACGTCGGGCAGCGTGAGGAGCGCCAGCCGCGAGACGCTGGCGTAGCACGCGCGGATGAAATCCCAGGGCACGTCGGTGCCGGGCACGCGCAGGTAGCGGCGCACGTGGTTGCGCTCCGCCTCGCTGGCGGACTGGTACCAACCGAGCGTGGTGTCGTTGTCGTGCGTGCCGGCGTAGATGACGGAGTGGGGGACGGCGTTGTGCGGCAGGTAGGCGTTCCCGGCGTCGCTGCCCCACGCAAACTGCAGCACGAGCATGCCCGGCAGGCCGGAGTCCTCGCGCAGCCGGACGACGGAGTCGGTCAGCAGGCCCAGGTCCTCGGCAATGATGCGCGCGTCGGGCAGGGCGGCGCGGAAGGCGCGGAAAAGATCGAGGCCGGGACCCGGGACCCAGGCGCCGGTGCGGGCGTTTTCGGCCGGGCTCGGCACGCGCCAGTTGGCGTCGAAGCCCCGGAAGTGGTCGATGCGCACGATGTCGCAGACTGCGAACGAGGCGCGCAGCCGCGCAATCCACCAGGCGAAACCGTCGGCGCGGTGGGCGTCCCACCGGTAGAGGGGATTGCCCCAGAGCTGGCCGTCGGCCGAGAAATAGTCCGGCGGCACGCCGGCGACGGCGACAGGCCGGAGGGTCTGGGGGTCGAGTTCAAACAAACCCGGGTTGCCCCAGGCGTCGGCGGAGTCAGCGGCGACGAAGATGGGCAGGTCGCCGATGATCTCGAGGCCGCGTTCACGCGCGGCGGCGCGGACGAGCCGCCACTGGCCGAAGAAGAGGTATTGGCCGAACTGGTAGGCGGCGATGGCGGCGGCCAGCTTGGTGCGCAGCGGCGATTTTTTGGCGCGGGCGTGGTCCCGCAGCTCGGCGGGCCATTCCCACCAGGCGATACCCCCCAGATGATCCTTCAACGCGCGGAAATAGGCGTAGGCGTCGAGCCAGTGCGCCTCCTGCTGGCAGAAGGCGGCAAAGTCGCCGTAGGGCAGCACCGGTTGCTTCTGCCGGAACTTTTCGGCGGCGGCGGCGAGCAGGCGCGGCTTGATCCGGTAGAGCGCCCCATAGTCGGTGCGGTCGGGCGACAGGGCCGCGAGTTCGGTGAGGTCGGCCGCCGCCAGCAGGCCAGGGCGGACGAGGACGCCAAGGTCGACGAGGTAGGGGTTGCCGGCGAAGGCGGAGAAGCACTGGTAGGGCGAGTCACCATAACCGGTCGGGCCAAGCGGGCAGACCTGCCAGTATTTCATCCCGGCGGCCTGCAGCAAATCGAGGAAGCGGACCGCGTGCTGGTCGAACACGCCGCAACCCTGGTCACCGGGCAGGCAGGTGGGATGGAGCAGCATCCCGGCGCCGCGGTCTTTCAGCCAGTGGAAGAGCGGGAGATCGGCCGCGGGCGCGGTTTTCTTGGCGGTTTTTTTCCGGGTGATGGGCACCCGGAGATAAGAAAGCGGAACGGGAACGAGAACGAGAACGATTTGCGCTGCGGGCGATGCGACGCCGGGCGACTCAGTAGCCCGCGGCCTGGCCGTCCTTGCGGCTTTCGGAGGCGCCGAGATAGGTGCCGTTCTGCGCGTCGCGCGCGATGGCCTGGTAGCCGCCGAAGCCGCCGCTGCCGATGCGGACCACATGGCCGCGTTGCAGCAGCCCGCGCACGCTCTCGTAGGGGACGCCGGTCTCGACCTCGACGTAACCGCCGTCGGTCATCTTCGGGTTGTCGTAATCGGAGGAGCCCTCGTGCTGCCAGCGCGCAGCGTCGCCGGCCTCCTGGAAGTTCATGCCCCAGTCGATCAGGTTGCAGATGATCTGGACGTGGCCCTGCGGCTGCATGGCGCCGCCCATCAGGCCGAACGAGAGCCAGGGTGCGCCATCCTTCAGCACGAAGGCCGGGATGATGGTGTGGAACGGGCGCTTGCCGGGCGCGTAGTCGTTGGCGTGGCCGGCGCGGAGCGTGAACATCTCGCCGCGGTCCTGGAAGGTGAACCCGAGGCCGGGCACGGTGATGCCGCTGCCCATGCCGCGGTAGTTGCTTTGGATGAGCGAGACCATGTTGCCGTCGGCGTCGGCGGTCGTGAGGTAAATGGTGTCGCCCTGCTGCATCGCGGGGTTGCCGGCATCGTAGCTGCGGCCGGCGCGGTCGGGCCGGATGAGCTTGCGGCGCTCGGCGGCGTAGGCCTTGGAGAGCAGGCCTTGCAGCGGGATCCGGTTGAACTCGGGATCGGCGTAGAATTTCGCACGATCCTCGAAGGCCAGTTTCTTGGCCTCGATCATCAGGTGCAGGGCCGCGGGCGAGTTGTAGCCCATCGCCTTCAGGTCGTAACCCTCCAGGATGTTCAACATCTGGAGTGCGGCGATGCCCTGGCCGTTGGGCGGCAGTTCGTAGACGTCGTAGCCGCGGTAGTTGACCGAGACCGGTTCCACCCAGGTGGATGTGTGTTTTTCAAAATCCACCTTCCGCAGGAAACCGCCTTGCGCCCGCATGAAGGCATCGATCTGGTCGGCGATCTTCCCGCCGTAGAATGCGTTGCGGCCTCCATTGGCGAGGGCGGTGAGGGTGTCGGCCAGCGCGGGATTCCGAAAAATCTCGCCCTCGGCCGGCGCGCGTCCGCCGGGGGCGTAGACCTTGAGGAAGTCGCCGGGAAATTTGTCCGCCCGCGCATTTCCCACGCCGAGGCTCCAACCGTAGGCGATGTACTGGGTGACCGGGAAGCCCTCGCGGGCATAGCGGATGGCCGGGGCGAGCACGTCCGCCATCGGGAGCTTGCCGAACCGGCCGTGCAACTCGAACCAGCCGTCGACGGCGCCCGGCACACTGATGGGCAGAAACCCGCGCGGCGGGATGGTGTCGCGGCCGAGTTTGGCCAGTTCGGCCATGAGTTGCTCACGCGAGAGCCCGCGCGGCGAGCGGCCGGAGGCGTTGAGGCCGTAAAGTTTCTTGTCGGCGGCGCTCCAGACGATGGCGAAGAGGTCGCCGCCCAGGCCGTTGCCGGTGGGCTCCATGAGGCCGAGCGTGGCGTTGGCCGCGATGGCGGCGTCGCCGGCCGATCCGCCGGCCTGGAGGATGTCGAGCGCCACCTGCGTGGCGAGCGGCTGGGAGGTCGCGGCCATGCCATGTTGCGCGATGACCTGCGAGCGGGTGGCAAAGGCGCGGCCGTTGACGCGGTCGGGCTGGGCCGAGGCGGACGGACTGCCCACGGCGGCCAGCAGTCCAAGGACGATCAGGAGGCGCGGAATCATCATGCGGGCAGACTGGGGCGGAACCCGCGGGTGGTCAACCTGTGCGCTTAGAGCAGCGCCAGGAAGATGATGGCGGTGACCATGAAGGCGCCGCCGAGGGTGAGCAAGTAGGCGAACGCGAGCAGGGCGGTCTTCAGGAGGGTCTTGGGCCAGGAGTTGGCGAAAAGGCTCCGCAGCATCAGCGGGGGATAGAGCACCAGCCAGAGGTTGCAGGCGAACAGCACCCAGCCTTTGACACCAAGGGAGGCGAAACCGGCGAGGAAACCCCAGCCGTCGCGCGTCATCACCCACAGGAAGATAAAGGTGTGGAAGTGCAGCGCGAGCACGAGGTGCTGCAGGTAGACCTGGCCGGATTTGCGGAACAGCACGCGGGTGAAAAGCGCAAAGAACGGCAGGCAGAAGAGCAGCATCTTGGGCGCGCTGTGGAGGAAGGCGGCGCCCATTTCCTTCCGGTGGACCGGGTCCAGCGCGCGCCGGCCCTGGGTCTCCACCCATTGCTCGAAGGCGTTCTTCTCCCCCTCCTTGCCGAAAACCAGGTCGTTTTCGGGCGCCGCGTTGTGCCCGGCCGCAGGGACGGCCCGGGCCTGGTTCAGCCCGGAGGGCGGCGGTTCGTCCTGCTGCACCACATCGGCCGGCTCAATGGCGATGAAAACGAGAAAAAAGAACAGCACGCTGACAAAAAGATAGAGCCGGAACGGCGGCATTTGCGCGGCGCGCTTGCCGGCGTTGAACTCCGCGGTAAGCCGGCCGGGCCGGAAGAGCAGGACGATGATGTTGCGGAAGAATTTCCCCTCGAAGTGCAGGAAATTTTCCATGGCTTCCCAGAACACATGCCGGAAGGAGCGGTGGAATTCGAAGTCGTGCTGGCCGCACCGGTGGCACCACGGGCCTTCGAGGTGGGTGCCGCAGTTTTCGCAATGGGTGTGGAGAGCCCCGGCGTGGCCGGGGGGTTCGGTGGCGGGCGCGGCCACGGCGACCACGACCGGTGCCTCCACGACGGGAGCTTCCATTACCGGTGGCGGGACAGGCAGATCCGGGGGCTCGGGTTCGGGAGGCACGGGGGGATTGAAGACGGTTTCCGGGAAAAAGAAAAGCCGCGTCCGGACTCGGCAAGCCCCGCCCCGCGTTGCGCAATATCTGCGCAGATGCGGGTCCGGGCCTGTGGCATCATGGCCGGAGTCCATTTTTACCCATGATCAGTCCCGCCAAAACCCCCGAATACGTGACCTGCGACGCCAACGAGGCGGTCGCCTCCGTCGCCTACCGCCTCAACGAGGTGATCGCCATCTACCCGATCACGCCTTCCTCGACGATGGCAGAGTTCTGCGACGAGTGGTCGGCGGCGGGGAAGCCCAACCTCTGGGGCGGCGTGCCGCGCATCGTGGAGATGCAGTCCGAAGGCGGCGTTGCCGGGGCGGTGCACGGCAGTCTGCTCGGCGGGGCGCTGACCACCACGTTCACCGCGTCGCAGGGGCTCCTGCTGATGATCCCCAACCTCTACAAGATCGCGGGCGAGCTCCAGCCGTTCACGCTGCACGTGAGCGCCCGCGCGCTGGCGGCGCAGGGACTGTCGATCTTCGGTGACCACCAGGATGTCATGGCCTGCCGGGCGACCGGCTGCGTGCTGTTGTGCAGCAACTCGGGGCAGGAGGCGCACGACCTCGCGCTCGTCGCCCATGCCGCCAGTTACAAGGCGCGGCTGCCCTTTATCCATTTTTTCGACGGTTTCCGCACCTCGCACGAGGTCTCCAAGCTCGCGCTGCTGCCCGACGACGTGCTGCGGGCCGTGATCGACGAGGCCGACCTCGCCGACTTCCGTGCGCGGGCGCAGTCGCCTGACCGCCCGATGATCCGGGGCACGGCCCAGAATCCCGACGTCTATTTCCAGGGCCGCGAGTCCGTGAACCGCTTCTATGATGCGTTGCCCGCCACGGTGCAGGCAGTGATGGACCGGTTCGCCTCCGCCACCGGCCGGAGTTACCACCTCTTCGATTACTACGGTCACCCGGAGGCCGACCGCGTCATCGTCGCCATGGGCAGCGGCATCGAGACGATCGCCGAGACCGCCGACTGGCTCAACCAGCAGGGGGGAAAGACCGGCGTGGTCGCGGTGCGGCTCTTTCACCCGTTTGATGTGGCCGCCTTCCGGGCGGCACTGCCGAAGACCGTCAAAAAAATCGCCGTGCTCGACCGCACGAAGGAGCCCGGCTCCCTCGGGGAGCCGCTCTATCTCTGCACCGTCGCAGCGCTGGCCGCCGCCGGCACCGGCGCGGGCCCGCGGGTCTGCGGGGGGCGCTACGGGCTGGGCTCAAAGGAGTTCACCCCCGGCATGGTGCGCGCCGTGTTCGAGCACCTCGAGGCCGCGTCGCCGCGGCACAACTTCACCGTCGGCATCAACGACGATGTCACCGGCCTGTCACTGCCCTACGCGGCCGACTTCGACCTGGAACCGGCCGACGTGCGCCGGTGCGTGTTCGTCGGGCTCGGCGCCGACGGCACGGTCGGGGCGAACAAGAACTCCATCAAGATCATCGGCGAACAGACCGACAATTTTGCGCAGGGTTATTTCGTCTACGACTCGAAGAAATCCGGCTCGATGACGACCTCGCACCTGCGCTTCGGTCCGCGGCCGATCCGTGCGCCCTATCTGATCCGGCAGGCCGGTTTCGTGGCCTGCAGCCAGTTCAACTTTGTCGGCCGCACCGACGTGCTGGGCTTCGCCGCCCCCCGGGCCGTCGTCCTGCTCAACTCGCCGTACCCGCCCGAGGCCACGTGGACGAAGCTGCCGCGGGACTGGCAGGAGACCATCATCGCCAAAAACCTGCGGCTCTACGTCATCAATGCGACCCAGGTCGCGACGGACAGCGGCATGGGCCGCCGCACGAACACCGTGCTCCAGACCTGCTTCTTCGCGCTGTCCGGCGTTTTGCCCCAAAAAGAGGCGATCGCGCAGATCAAGAAGGCGATCGACAAGACCTACGGCCGCAAGGGCGAGCAGATCGTGAAGATGAACTACGCCGCGGTGGACGCGGCACTCGCCGGGCTGCACGAGGTCCGCATCCCCAGCACGACGCTCGCCGGGGCCATCGCCACGGTGCCGCCGGTCTATCCGGGAGCCACCGCCTTTGTCCGCGACGTCACGGCGCGCCTGCTCGCCAACGAGGGTGACCTGATGCCGGTCAGCGCCATGCCGAACGACGGCTGCTGGCCGACCGGCACCGCCCGCTTCGAGAAGCGCAACATCGCGCTCGAGATCCCGGCCTGGGATGCGGCGATCTGCATCCAGTGCAACAAGTGCGCGCTGGTCTGCCCGCACGCCGCCATCCGGGCCAAGTTTTATGACCCCGCGCTGCTCGAGGGTGCGCCGGAGCAGTTTGCGTCGACGGCCTTCCGCTCGAACGACTTCCCGGGCCAGAAATACACCATCCAGGTCGCGCCCGAGGACTGCACCGGGTGCTCGCTCTGCGTTCAGGTCTGCCCGGCCCGCGACAAGTCCAACCCGCGCCACAAGGCGATCGACATGGTGCCCCAGGCGCCGCTGCTCGCGGTCGAGCGCGCCAACTGGGACTTCTTCCTCGGCCTGCCCGATCCCGACCGCACAAAGCTCGACCTGTCGACGGTGAAGAACTCGCAGTTCCTCGCCCCGCTCATCGAGTTCTCCGGCGCCTGTGCCGGTTGCGGCGAGACGCCCTACTTGAAGCTCCTCACCCAGCTTTTCGGCGACCGCCTCGTGATGGCCAACGCCACGGGCTGTTCCTCCATCTACGGGGGCAACCTGCCGACGACGCCCTATTGCACCAACCAGGACGGCCGCGGCCCGGCTTGGGCGAACTCGCTCTTCGAGGACAACGCCGAGTTTGGCCTCGGCCTGCTGCTCGCCGTGGAGCAACGCGCCCAGTCCGCCCGGGATAACCTGCAAAAACTCGCCGCCGTGGCGGGTCCCGATCTGGTCGCGGCCCTGCTGCAGGCCGAGCAAGGCACCGAGGCCGGCATCGCCGACCAGCGCCGGCGGGTCGTGGACCTCAAGGCGGTGCTGGCCCAGTCCGACGCCGCGGGCGTGAAGCGTCTTCTCGCGCAAGCCGACGACCTCGTGAAGCAGACCGTCTGGATCATTGGCGGCGACGGCTGGGCCTACGACATCGGTTACGGTGGCCTCGACCACGTGCTGGCCTCCGGCGCCAACGTGAAGGTGCTCGTGCTCGACACCGAGGTCTACTCCAACACGGGCGGCCAGGCCTCGAAGTCCACGCCGATGGGCGCGGTCGCCAAGTTCGCCGCCGGCGGCAAGGCCATGGCGAAGAAGGATCTTGCGCTCATCGCCATGCAATACGGCCACGTCTACGTCGCCCGGGTCGCCTTCGGCGCGAAGGACAGCCAGACGCTCGCCGCCTTCCGCGAGGCCGAGGCCTACGACGGGCCCGCGCTCATCATCGCCTACTCCCACTGCATCGCCCACGGCTTCCCGCTGCACCTCGGACTCGAGCAGCAGAAGCTGGCGGTCGACACCGGCTACTGGCCGCTCTTCCGCTACGATCCGCGCAATGCGGCCCGGGGCGAGGCCGGCCTGAAGCTGGACTCCGGCGCACCCAAGACCGACCTGGCGAAGTTCATGGCGAACGAGACGCGCTTCGGGATATTGCGCCATGTCGATCCCGAGCGGGCGGCGGAGCTCGGCGCCGCGGCACAAGTCCAGGTGCGCGCCCATTATGCCCTTTACCAGCAACTGGCGGCGGCACCCGCGGCGGCGAAGCCGGCCGCCCCGGTGACCCCCGTCCAAACCCCAACCCCCGCGTCATGAAACTCGCGACCACCTACCTCGGGCTCAAGCTGAGCAACCCCCTCATCGTCGGCGCCTCGCCGTTCTGTGACAGCGTCAAGGCGGCCTGCCAGCTCCAGGATGCCGGCGCCGGCGCGCTCGTCATGCGGTCGCTCTTCGAGGAGCAGATCGAACTCGAGCAGCGCGCGCTGCTGCACCACATCGAGTCGGCGGCGGAGGGCAGCGCCGAGGCGACGAGCTACTTCCCGGATTACTCCGAGTACCAGCTGTCGCTCGACCGCTACCTGCGCCAGATCCAGAACCTGAAGGCGCGCGTGCAAGTGCCCGTCATCGCCTCACTCAACGGGTTCCGGCCGGGTGGCTGGACGGATTTCGCGCGAAGCTTCCAGGAGGCCGGGGCGGATGCGGTGGAACTCAACCTCTACCACCTGCCGACCGACCCGGGCATTTCCGGCGCCGAGGTGGAGTCGGACATGATCGAGACCGTCGGCAGCGTCGTGGCCGCGGTGCACATCCCAGTCGCGGTGAAGATCTCCCCGTTCCACGCCTCGCCGGTGAACTTTGCGATGGAGTTGGAGCGGGCCGGCGCGAAGGGCGTGGTCATTTTCAACCGGTTCTACCAGCCGGATTTCAACCTGGAGGACTTCGAGGTGCACCCGCAGCTGAAGCTCTCCGACTCCAGCGAGCTGCTGCTGCGGCTGCGCTGGCTGGCGAACATCTCGCCGCACCTCCAAGGCTCGCTCTCCGCGACCGGCGGGGTTCACACCGCCGAGGACGCGATCAAGGCCCTGCTGGCCGGCGCGCACACGGTGCAACTGGTCTCGGTGCTGCTCAAGCACGGCGTGCGCCAGCTGCATACGATCCAACAGGGGGTGCGCCAATGGATGGAGGAGCACGGCTACGAGACCATCGACCAGCTGCGCGGCGCGCTGAACCAGCGCCGCTGCCCGGACCCGACGGCCTTCGAGCGCGCGAATTACATCCGGGTGCTGCAGAGCTGGAAGGTATGAGGCCGCGGCCCCGGGGCGGGCTTAGAGCCCAGCCGGAAATTTCTATGGTGTGAACCGACCGTAGGTCTCAGGCCGGGGCGCGCCTTGTGCGCGCCCGGGAGGCCACGTTTCAAACCAGGGCGCGGTCAAGCTCCACCCCGGCCAGGACCGGGTTATTCGGATAGATCCTTAGAACAATCCCAGCAGCGCCGACGGCCACACTCCCAGGAGCACGATCAACCCGGCGGCGGCCAGCAGCGCGAACGCGGCGGTGGCGGGGACCGGGATCGGCGCGGCTTCCCGGGCGGGGGCGACCAGCGCCTGTTTCAAAATCAACAGGTAATAATAGAGCGCCACGGCGCTGAGGGCGATGGCGAGGATCGCCAGCCAGCCGGCCGGTCCGCCCAGCTGCAGCGCGGCGGCAAACACCACGAACTTCCCGACGAACCCGGCCAGCGGGGGAATCCCCGCGAGCGAGAGCATGAAAACCAGGAGGCAGCCCGTGAGCAGGGGTGACCGCGCGCGCAGGCCCGCGAGATCGCCGAGGCCCTGGCAGCGGCCCGAGCGCTCGATGACGGCGATGACCCCGAAGGCGCCGACTGTCGCGAGCCCGTAGGTCGCGGCATAATAGAACAGGGGTCCCGGGCCGGAGCGGCCGGCGGCGATGACGCCGAGCAGCAGCGCGCCCGCATGCGCGATGGCGGAGTAGGCGAGCAGGCGGCGGACGTTGGTCTGCGCCAAGGCGGCGAAATTGCCGAGCAGCAGCGAGGCGAGCGCGATCAACCCCACCACCGGCAGCCAGCCGGCCGCGCCCACCAAGGTGCCGGAGGCCGCGCCAAACCCGGGCCAGAGCAGGCGCAAAAACAGGGCGAGCCCGGCCAGCTTTGAGGCCGAGGCGATCAGCGCGGCGGCCGGCGCCGGCGCCCCCTCATAGACATCCGGCGCCCACAGGTGGAACGGCGCGGCGGCGGCCTTGAAGCCGAAGGCGGCCAGCACCATCACCAGCGCCACGATCAGCAGCGGGCTCGGCCCGCTCAACGCCAGCTGGACGGATATCTCCGACAGCTCGATCGAGCCGGTCAGGCCGTAGAGCAGGCTGAAGCCGAAGAGCAAAAACGCGGCGGACACGCCGCCGAACAGGAAATACTTGAGCGCGGCCTCGGCGGAGGCGGGCCGGGACTTGTCGAAGCCGGCGAGCACGTAGAGCGAGAGGCTGGCGGTCTCGAGCGCCAGGAAGGCGAGCAGCAACTGCTGGGCGACGGCCATCAGCGTGAAGCCGGTGGTCGCGAACAGGATCATCGCGACCAGCTCCGCCGGGTGGCGCAACCGCGAGGTGCCGGCGGTGATCCCGAGCGTCAGCAGCGCCAGGCCCAGCACGCCGGCCCGGGTGGCCTGGGCCAACAGGTCGAGATTAAGGACGCCGCCGAATTGCGGCCCCGGCTGGCCTGCGGCCAGACCCCAGATGGCGGCGGTGATGAGCGCGAGGGCGCCGAGGGCGGAGGACAGCTGCAAGCGGGCCTGCGGGCTGCGCGAAGACTTCGGCAGGTCCACGGCCAGCACCGCCAGCGCGCCGGCGACCAGACATATTTCGGGCCGCAGGGCGACCAGGAGTTCTCCGTAGGGTGCGCTCATGGTGTTCCTCGGTGCATGATGGCTTGGAAAGCGGGCGACTGCAGCGCGGGCATGATCCAGTTGAGCAGCACGTCGGGCTTGAGGCCGATATACAGCGTCGCGCCCAGCAGCAGCACGGCGCCGGATTTTTCCGCGAGCGTGATGGGTTCGAGGTGGAGCTGGTTGACCTCAGCCGGGTTGTTCGCGTTGGAGCCAGCGCATCCCGCCGCGCCGAAGAACGAGACCTGGATCACGCGGAGGGTGAAGGCCCCGGCGATCACGATGCCGAGGGCGGCGGTGGCGGCCCAGAGCGGCTGCGCCTGCCAGGTGCCGATAAGGATGCTCAGTTCAGCCGGAAAACCGCTGAAACCCGGCAGACCGAGCGAGGCGAGGCCGGCGGCGACAAAGACGACGGCGGCGAACGGCAGCAGCCGGTGCAGCGGCATCGCCGTCAGGTCGGCGAGCCGGCGGGTGTGCGTGCGCTCATAGACCATGCGGCCGACCACGGCGAACAGCAGCCCGGCGATAACCCCGTGGGAAAACATCTGGAGCACGGCGCCGGCGAGGGCGAGGGGGGTCGCCGCCGCGAGGCCGAGCAGCACGAAGCCCATGTGGCTCACGCTCGAGTAGCCGATGACAAACTTGAAATCCTCCTGCACCAGGGCGATGAGACCCGCGTAGATGATGCCGGCGATGGCGAGCCACGCGATCGCGGTCTGGCACGTCGCGAACGCGTCGGGGAACATCGGCAGGGCCACACGCAGGCAGCCGTAGGCGCCGAGCTTCATGACCACGCCGGCGAGCAACATCGAGGCGGCGGTCGGCGCGGCCACATGGCCGGTCGGCGCCCAGGTGTGGAAGGGAAACAGGCCCGCCAGCACCGCGAAGCCGGTAAAAACCAGGATGAAGATCACGAGCTGCGTCCCGGCCGGGATGTGGGCGGCGGCGGCCGTGAGCTCCGCCAGCCCGAAGCCGCCCGCGCCGCCCGCGGCATAGGTCCAGAGCACCCCGGCGAGCACCAGCGCGCTGCCGGCAAAGGAGTAGAGCACCAGTTTCATCGCGCCGTATTCGCGGTTGGTGGAGCCCCAAATCGCGATGAGGAAATACTTCGGGACGATCGCGATCTCGTAGAACACAAACAGCACGAACACGTCGGCGCTCAGGAACACGCCATAAACGCCGCCGATGAGCGCCAGGTAGAGGGCGAAGAACTCGCCCGGCCGGGTCTCGATGTTCCAGGAGAACAGGACGCCGGCGACGGCCGCCAGGCCGGTGAGCACGAGCAGCGTCAGGCTGATGCCGTCGGCGGCGAGGTGGTAGCGCACGCCCAGTTCGGCGATCCAGGGCACGTTGACGAGCTCCTGCAGGCCGGCGGCCGGCACAAATTCCCGGGCCGCGAGGAAGGTCAGCAGGGCGCCGGCCCCGGTGGTGGCGAGGGCCACCCACCGCGCCGCTGCGGCCGAACGCGCCCCGGCCACCAGCGCGAGCAACGCGCCGGCGAAAGAAACGTAGATGGTCCAGGGCAGGAGGTTCATGGCAGGCGCGCCGCCCAGGCGGTGACGAGCGGGTTGAAGAGGCTGATGACGATCTGCGGCAGCACGCCGAGCACGAACATCAAAATGATGAGCGGCAGCAGCGTGAGGAACTCCACGCGGTCGAGGTCGCGGTATGCCGCGACGCCCGCGGCGACCGGGCCGTGGAAGACCCGCTGCCAGAACGTGAGCAGGAAGAGCGCGGTGGCGAGCAGGCCGAGGCAGGCGACGGCAGCCGCCCACGGTGCGAGGCCGAAGACGCCGCGGAAGATCAGGAATTCGCCGACAAAACCGTTGAGCCCGGGCAGGCCGAGCGAGGAGAACAGCGCAATGCCGGAGAAGCCGGCGAACAGCGGCGCCACCGTGCGCACGCCGCCGAAGTCATCGAGCCCGCGCCGGCCGCCGGAACGGTTCTCGAGGATGCCGACGCACGCGAAGAGCGCGGCGGCGGAGAGGCCGTGGTTGAACAGCTGGAGCAGGGTGCCGCTGAGCGCGGCGGCGGCGGCCTCGGGCCTGGTGGCGCCCGCGACGGCGAACAGCGCGAGCAGGCAGTAGCTGAGGTGGTTGATCGAGGAATAGGCGACCATGCGCTTGAGGTCGGTCTGCCGCATCGCCGCGAAGGCGCCGAGCACCACGCCGCCGAGGGCGAGCCAGAGCAGGACCGGGGCCGCGGCCTGCAGTTCCGCCGGGAACAGCGGCCAGAGGATCCGCAGGAAACCGTAGACGCCCATCTTCGACATGACCCCGGTGAGGAACATCGAGACGCCGGTCGGGGCCTCGGCATACGCGGGCGGCAGCCAGGTGTGGAACGGGAAGAGCGGCACCTTGACCGCGAGGCCGAGCAACACCCCGACAAAAATCACCTGCGGCCAGAAGGGGCCGAGCGCCGCGAGCTTGGGCGCGAGGTGCCCGGTGGCGGCGAGTTGCGTCAGCGTGGGGAAGTCCAGCGTGCCGGTGGCGGCGTACAGGGCGGCAAAGCCGAGGAGCATGCACGCGCCACCGGCAAGCGTGTAGATGACGAACTGGTAGGCCGCGCGCGTGGCGCCGGGTCCGCCCCAGATTTTTATCAGGAAGAAGGCCGGCACGAGGCTCAGCTCCCAGAACACGAACCAGTGGAAGAAATCCAGCGCGAGGAACACGCCGAGCGCGGCGCCCTGCAGCAGGAGAAACAGCATCCCGAAGGCGCGGGGACAGCCCGGCACCCGCCACGAGGCCAGCAGGCAGAGGGGGGAGACGATGCCGGTGAGCAGCACGAGCAGCAGGCTCATCCCGTCGAGGCCGAGATGGTAGTGGACGTTCAGGGCGTTGATCCACGCGTGGCGTTCCGTGAACTGATAGCCGGCGGCGTGGGGATCGAACGAGCCGAGGGCGACCGCGGCCAGCGCCAGGGTCGAGAGGCTGGCGAGCAGCGCGAGCGTGCGGTTGGTCGTGTCGCTGACGTGCCGGCCGACGAGCGCCAGCAGAACCATGCCCCCCCACGGGGCAAAGACGATGAGGGAAAGCAGCGGCAGCGAGCTCACCGGGCACCTCCCATCACGACGAGCAGGACCAGGACAACAAAGCCCAGGGCGATGAACCGCAGGTAGCCATGGATCCCGCCGGTCTGCGCCCGGGAGTAGACCTGACCGGTGCCGCGGATTTTTTGACTCACATTGTCAAACCCGCCGTTGAGTGTGCGCTCGTCGGTCTCGCGGCCGGCCAGGCCGGTGAAGACCCCGAGCCGGGCCAGCAGGGTCACCAGCCCGCCCCAGACCCCGCGGTCGAGGAAATCGGCGAAGGCGGCGGTGGCGGAATTGAGGCGGCCGACGGTGGCGGCGTAAAGTTCGTCAAATCCGAGCCGGGCCGCGAGCGCGGCGATGAGTCCCGGCGCGGCGGTGGCGAGGGGATCGGCGGCAGTTTCGCTCACGCGCAGCTTGCGGCCGTAGACCGCCCAGCCGCTGCCGAGTCCGAGGGCGACCAGCACGATGGAGAGCACCATGAGCCCGGCGCCGCCCGCCTCGGCGGGCGCCGACGGGTCAAGCTGATGCTGCAGCCACGGCGAAGGCCAAGCGAGCAAGCTGAGCAAAATGGCGCAGGCGGCGAGGATGACGAGCGGCACGGTCATCGTGGCCGGGCTTTCGTGGGCATGGCCGGCGGCCTCGGCACGCGGTTTCCCGAAGAACGTTTCCGCCACGAGCCGCGTCATGTAGAACGCCGTGAGCACGACGGCGATGAGCGCGGCGTAGAAGGGCAGTTGGGAAACCTCCCAGCCGTGGGCGGCGTGCAAGATGGCCTCCTTGCTCCAGAACCCGGAGAAGAGGAACGGCACGCCCGCCAGCGCCATCATGCCGAGGGCAAAGGTGGCGAAGGTCACCTTCATCGGTCCGCGCAGGCCGCCGAGGCGGCGGATGTCCTGCTCGTGATGCGCGGCGTGGATGACCGAGCCGGCGCCGAGGAAGAGGAGAGCCTTGAAGAAAGCGTGCGTGAGCAGGTGAAAAATCGCGGCGACCCACGAGCCGACGCCGAGCGCGAGCATCATGTAGCCGAGCTGCGAGACGGTGGAGAAGGCGAGGACGCGCTTGATGTCGTTTTGTCCGACGGCGATGAGCGCGCCCAGCAGCGCCGTGATCGCACCGATGAAGGCGACGACGGTCAACGCGTGCACGGGGACGTTTGCGAGGAGCTGGTCGGCCGACATCAGCGGGTAGACGCGCGCGATGAGGAAGACACCGGCTGCG
>JBKJTZ010000099.1:0-10839 GCA_046590295.1 Lacunisphaera sp. | reverse complement strand
AGCACCCGGGGCTGCGGCGCGTGCTCCAGCTTGATCCCGAGGTCCGCGACCCGCCGCGCGATCGAATTGAGCACGATCCGGTGTTCGCGCTGATCCTTGTCGCTCGCCTGCAGGGCGCGGGCAAAGGCCGCGTCCGCGCTGGCCGAGTCCCCGCGCGGGGCGGAGCCCGCCAGCGCCTCGGTGTGCATGCGGCCGCCGGCCACGCGGACCAGCCGCTCGGGCGTGGCGCCGATGAAGCTCTGCCCGGCGCCGTTCGCCACCGAGAAGGCGTAGCACGACGGGAAGCGCTGGCGCAGGTGATTGAGCACGCCGAGGGGATGAAATTCCTCCGCCGTGGTCAGCCGCTGGGCGCGCGCGAGTACGATCTTCTCGTAGTCACCCCGCGCGATTTCCCCGAGGGCGCCGGCGACCAGCGCCCGGTAGCCCGCCGGGGAGCCGACCTCCTCGATGCGGCGCGGCGCGGAGGGCCGGTCCCGGTTGGTCGCCGCGCGGTAGTCGAAAGCGCGGAACTTGGCGTGGGCCTTCCAGAGTTTCTGCGCGATGGCATCGAGCGGCAGCCCGGGACCGATGAGCACGTTGGCCACGGCCACGGAGCCGTCCCCCATGCGGGACACCTGCCAGCGCGGCACAAAGACCTGCAGCGGGCCAAACGGCACCGTCGCCGGCGCGTCCGGGGCGAAGCCGCCCAGGACAAAAAAATGCGGGCCCGCGAAATTCTCGTCGAGCGGCCCCACCGCGATGGTGTGTTCCAGGGTCTGGCTGATGAAAGCCTTGGCCGAGGCGAAGCGCGCCGCGCCCGTGAAACTCGCGGCGAGCATTGCCTCGGCTCCCGCCACGCCGAAACCCTGGGCCGGGCGTTCGGCGTAGAAATGCAGCTCGGAAGGCTCGAAGATGGACTCGAGCACCGCGAGCGGATCGAGGCTGTCGACCGCCATGCTGATGCTCACCAGCTGCGGCCGCCCGGCCGCCGCGGCCAGGTCCGCGCATTGCCCCAGGAACGCCCGCAGCGCCTCGGGCGAGGCGTTGTCCGTCGGGTTGATGGGGAGGACTTTCATGGCGGAGTTTCTGGTAAGGGCGGTTGCGCTCAACAGCCCAGGGCGCTTGGGGGCAAGCGCCCCTACCCTTTCTTCTCAACCGCCGGCGGGGCCGGACGAGGGAAAAGCACCAGTGCCGGCGCCACCTTCGCGCCGTCCAGTTTTGTGCCCCAGTTGAGCTCGTCGCGCCAGACCGCGCCCGGCGTGTAGCCGAGCACCTCGTTGATCCTGGCCGTGGTGGCCGGCGTGACGTGGCCGATGAGCGCGACGGCGAGGCGCAGCGACTCGGCCATCGTGGCCAGCGCCGTGCGGAGCAGCGCCTGGTCCTGCGGCGCGGCGGATTTGCCGAGTTTCCACGGCGCGCGCTTCTCAATGTAGGCGTTGGTCTCGGTCAGGAAAAACATGGCCCGTTCCAGCGCGGTGTGGAACTGGTGGCCTTCGCAGAGCGGGATAAACTCGTCGCGGGTCCTGGTCCACAGCTCTTGCAGGCTCCGCTCCAGCTCTTCCGTCACTGCCGCGGCGGGTAGGACGCCGCCGGCGAAGCGGGTCGTCATGTTGAGCGTGCGGTTGACCAGGTTGCCGAGATTGTTGGCGAGCTCGCTGTTGTAGCGCACGAGGAACTGTTCGCGGGTGAAATCGCTGTCTTGGCCGACATTCATCTCGCGGATGAGGAAATAGCGGAACGCGTCGACGCCGAACTCCCGGACGAGGTCGAGCGGGTTGAGCGCATTGCCCGTGCTCTTGGACATCTTGGCCCCGCGCTGCAGCCACCAGCCGTGCGCGATGATGCCCTTGGGCAGCGGGAGGCCGGCGGCATGCAGCATGATCGGCCAGTAGACGGCGTGCGGCGGCACAAGGATGTCCTTGCCGATGACATGGTGCGCCTCGCGCCAGATTTCCGGCCGGTCGACGACCGCGGAGTAATAGTTGAGCAGCGCGTCGAACCACACATAGGTGACGTAGCCCGCGTCGAACGGCAGCGGGATGCCCCAGGCCAGCCGCTCCTTCGGGCGCGAGATGCAGAGGTCGTTGAGCGGCTCCTTCAGGAACTCGACCACCTGCTTCTGGCGGAAGGCGGGGAAAATGAAGTCCGGATGATTTTCGAGGAAACCGACGAGCCACGCCTGATACTGCTTCAGCTTGAAGAAGTAGTTCGACTCGGTGATCTCGGTGACCTCGCCAAAGATTTCCGGCCACGTGCCGTCGGGGTTGCGGTCCTTGTCCTGCAGGAACTGCTCCTGCCGGGCGGAGTAGAATCCGCGGTATTCTGCCTGGTAGATCTCCCCTTTCTCGAAGAGCTGCTGCAGGATGGCGGCCACGACCCGCTGGTGGCGCGGCTCCGTGGTGCGGATGAAGTCATCGTTGGAGATGTTGAGCAGGGGCAGCAAGGCGCGGAACTCGGCGCTGGTTTGGTCCACATAGGCCTGCGGCTCGATCCCGAGTTTCTGGGCACTCGCCTGCACCTTCTGGCCGTGCTCATCCGCCCCGGTCAGGAAATAGACCTGGTCACCCATCTGCCGGCGGAAACGTGCGATGACGTCCGTCAGCACCTTCTCGTAGGCGTGGCCCAGGTGCGGCGAACCGTTCACATAGTCGATGGCCGTCGTGATGTAGAATGACTGCATAAAAGGGTCAAAAACCTACCTGTCGGACGGCGTTTGTCGAAGGTTTTGACGCGCCCCGGGCGAAGTGTATGGTCCGGGACGCTCTCCCGCGTCCATGAACCTCACCTCGCGCTCCCTCGGTCTGGCCCTGCTGCTCCTCCTGCTCTTCCTGGGCGCGACCCTGACCCTGCAGTGGTGGCTGCGGCGGGAAACCCGGCAACTGCAGGGCGTGGCCATCCAGGAGTTGCGGGAGCGACTGGGCCGGACGGCGGCGGCCAGCGGCCGCACCCCGGAGCAGTGGGACGATAATTTCCTGCGCGAACTGGGCACGATGCTCGGCGGCACCGTGCAACTTTACCACCGGGGCTCGCCGCCCCCCGCGACGGCCGCCTCCGGCACCGGGCTGAGCTTCACCGCCGACCTCGCCGGCGCACCGGACTGGCAGATGCACGTGACCGCCGCCATCCCCGCCCTCATCCGGGTGCAGGTGCTGCACCAGCGCAACCTGACCGTCATCGTGCTCCTCGCGCTGTTGCTGGCCGTGGTGCCGCTGCTGCTGGTGTTGCTGGACTCGCGGCGGGCCGGGCCGCAGGACGGCACCACCCGCACCCCCTGGGCCGCGTCCCGGGCCCAGGCCGTGGGCATGGAGCATTTCGCCAAGATCTCCAACGAGCGGACCGTGGCCCTCGCCGAGGAGCATGGCGCCCGGCTGCGGGCGGAGGAGGACCTGCAGGTGAACCGCTCGCTGCTGGACCACTCGGTCGGCGAGCGCATCCGGCTCGGCCGCGAGCTCCACGACAACATCTGCCAGACCCTTTATGCCGTCTGCCTGACCCTGGAGAGCGTGCAGAAGAAAAACACCCTCGTCCCCGAGCTGAAGCAGCGCGTCGACCAGTGCATGATCGAGCTGCGCCGGCTGAACCAGGAGGTGCGGGCCTACCTGCAGGACCTGGAACCGTCCCGGCTGCACGGCTCGTCCTTTGCCGGCGCGCTTGACGGCATGCTCCAATCCTTCCCGACCAGTGCGGAGGTGCGCATCGAGCAGCGGCTCGACGCGGACGCCGTCGCCCTCATCGCCCCGCCCCACATCGCCGAGATCATGAACATTTTGCGCGAGGCCGTGAGCAACAGCCTCCGGCACGGCGGCGCGCGGCACATCACGCTCCTCGCCGGCCGCGACGACCAGCAGGTCGCTCTCGCGGTGCAGGATGACGGGGCCGGTTTCGCACCAACAGCCCCGCGGGAAAATGCCGGCCATGGCTTGGGCAACATGCAGGCGCGCGCGACCGCCCTCGGGGGCAGCCTGCGCATTGATTCCGCGCCGGGAAAAGGGACTCGCGTATTGCTGACGCTCCCCGTTGCGTCGCCCGCATGAGCTCCGCGTCTGCGCCCAAGCCCCTTCGCGTGCTGCTGGTCGATGACAGCCCGATCATCCGGCTCGGGCTGCGCAGTGCACTCGAGGATTATCCGGACATCGCCATCGTCGGCGAGGCCGGCACGGCGGCGGCCGGCCTGGCGGCCGTGGCGCAACTCAGTCCCGACATCGTGCTGCTCGATGTGCATCTGCCCGACCAGTCCGGCCTGCAGGTTTGTCGCGAGCTGTTGCGGATCCATCCCCAGTCCCGGGTGCTGATCCTCAGCTCCAGCGAGAGCGAACGCAATGTGCAGGAGGCGATGACAGCGGGCGCCCTCGGCTACCTGCTCAAGGACAACGACGGCGCGACCCTGGCCGCGGCTCTCCGTCGCGTGGCCTCCGGGCAGTCGGTGCTGGATCCTTCGCTCGCCGGCCAGGTCATGAACCTGGTCAAGAATCGCGGAACCCCGAGTGCCACGCAGAAAATAAACCTGCTGGCCCCGCAGGAGAAAAGGGTCGTCACCCTGCTGGCGGAGGGACTGACCAACAAGGAGATTGGTGGGCGCCTCGGCCTCACGGAGAAAACGGTGAAAAACTACCTCGCGGGCATCTTCACCAAGCTGAATATCACGCGGCGGACCCAGGCCGCCACCCTGTTCGCCGAGGCGGCGGGTTCCGATTCCCGCTAGGCCGGCCCCGGCGTGGACGCCGCCAGCCAGCGGGCCAGACCCGCCCAGGCCCGTCCACGGTGGCTGATCTGGTCCTTCTCGGCTTCGTCGAGCTCCGCGTAAGTCCGGCTTTGTCCCGCCGGAATGAAAAGCGGGTCATAGCCAAAGCCGGCGCCGCCGCGCGGCTCGGACCCGAGCACACCTTCGCACCGGCCCTCGCTCACGTGCTCCACCCCGCCGGGGCCGCGCAGCACCAGCACACACAAAAAGGCCGCCCCGCGTTTTTCCGCCGGCACGCCGCGCATCTCCTCGTGCAGCTTCCGCAGGTTCGCCGCAGCATCGTGCTCCGGACCGGCGTAATAGGCCGACTCCACCCCCGGCAACCCGCCGAGTGCCTCCACACACACGCCACTGTCATCCGCCAGCACCCAGGCCTCTGCCGGCAGGAGCGCCTGCAGCGCCCGCGCCTTCTTGCGGGCATTGCCGACAAAGGTGCCGGTGTCCTCGACCACCGCGGGCATCGCCGCCGCGGGCACGATCGCGACCGGCAGGCCGGACGCGTCCGCGAGGCGTTGCATTTCCGCCGCTTTGTGGGCGTTGCCCGTCGCGAGATGGATCCGCCAGGCCTTACTCGCCATGGAGCTTCCGGTTGAAGGTCGCCTCATCCACGTTGATCTTCGGCGGATATTTCACGAAGCCGCGCATCAACGAGTCGTCCCCGTGGACCTCGTGCCGCACCCGCTCCAGCCGGATGGCCTCGGCCAGCGTCTCGGTGCGCAGGCCGCGCAGGATGCTCTTGCCCTTGTCATCCGCAAACAGCACCGGCGCATGATAGGTGAACAGGTAGTCGAGTTCGCGCGCCTGGAGGAGTTCGCTGAGCAGCTGCGACCCGCCCTCGAAGAACACCCCCGTGATGCCCTCCGCCGCGCAGCGCGCACGGAAATCACGGAAATTCACCTTCGGCGACTGTCCCGGCAGCACCCAGGTCTTCACCCCGAGCGCGTTGAGCTTGCGCACATAGCCGAGCCCGCCATGCGGGGTGGTCACCACGATCGTGCGCTCATGGAACTCGTCCGTGTAGAGCGTGGGCATCGCCTTGTCCGTCACCGTCCGCAGCAGGCCGTCGAACACGAAACGCCAGGGGCACCACTCGCCGTCCGGGCCGCGCGCGGTGAGCCGGGGATTGTCGGCCAGGACGGTGCCGGCCCCGACGGCGATCGCCGGAAACAGCCGCCGCCAGCGATGCCCGTCGGCGCGCGACAGCTCGCCGGTGATCCATTTCGAGTCGCCGGTCCGGGTCGCCACCTTGCCGTCGAGCGTCACGCCCGACTTGGCGGCAAAGAGCGGGCCGCCGGTCTTCATCCCATGGTTGAAAATCAGGTTCAGGTCCGTGCAATCGTCCTCCAGCACGCCGGTCACCACCTCGACGCCGGCTGCGCGCAACAGCTCGAAGCCCCGGCCCGCGTGCGCCGGGTTGGGATCCGTCGCCCCGGCGGTCACGAGTGTGATGCCCGCATCGACGATGGCGTCCGTGCAGGGCGGCGTGCGGCCGTGCGTGCAGCAGGGCTCCAGCGTCACGTAGAGGGCCGCCCCGGGCCTGGGTTTCCGACCCAGCCCGTTCAGCGCGTTCACCTCGGCATGCGGACCGCCCGCCGGGGCGGTCGCCCCTTCCGCGACAATGGCGCCGTCCTCCACCACCAGCGCCCCCACCATCGGGTTGGGATGGGTGGTGCCCCAGACCCCGCGAGCCAGCTGGATCGCCCGGCGCATGAACTGTTCGTGCTGGCTCATGGCCGGGCCGCGGGCACGTAAGGATTGCCGGCCATTTCCGCGTCCACCGTCGTGCGCTCACCGTGACCGGGCAACACGACCGTGTCACCGGGCAGCGTGTAGATCTGGTTCCGGATGGAATTCTCCAGCATCGTGAAGTCGCCCCCCGGCAAATCCCACCGGCCCACGCCGGCGTTGAACAGGGCATCGCCCACGAACGCGGCCCGGGTGTCCGCCTGGTAGAACAGTACATTGCCCGGGCAGTGTCCCGGCACATGCCGCACCTCAAAATTCCGGCCCAGCGCCTTGAACAGGTCGCCCTGCTCCACCCAGACATCCACCTGCAGCGGCTCGAGGCCGAGGGCCATGCCCATCCGCTCTTCCATGAGCGCAGGTGTCTCGAACAGCATCCGGTCAGCGGCATGGCCGCGCACGAGCGCTTGGGTCGCGCGCACCACCTTGGCCGCGTCCTGCGTGTGGTCCCAATGCCCGTGGGTCAGCCAGAGCTCCTTGAGCACGCAGCCCTCCTTCGCCAGCAGCGGCTGGATCTTCTCCCAAATACCGCGAGGGGCGTCGATCAACACGGCTTCGCCGACCGTCGGCTCGGTGAGCAGATAGCCGATGGTCTTGATCGGGCCGGAAGGCAGCACATGGATTTTCACGCAGCCAAGATTCGATACCGGAGCCTGTCCGGCAAATGCAAACTGGCCGGGCTGTGCTTATGCGCCGGTGGAAATCGAGAACGGCGGCTGGGTGAGCCCCTCGTCGAGACTGGCGCGGATAATCCGGGCGAGCCCGACCATGTCGTAGGGCTTGGGCAGAAAATTTCGACCTTCCTCCAACCGCAGTTCCTGGCCCGCCACCTCATGGCTGTAGCCGCTCGTGAAGATGACCCGCAGGGTGGGCCGGTCCGCCTTGAGGCGTTCGGCCAGCTCACGGCCGTTGACCCCGCCGGGCATGACGAGGTCGGTCAGCACCAGGTCGATCTCATGCTGATGAAGCTGCCAGAGCTGCAGGCCGTCCATGCCATCCACCGCCGTGATGACGCGGTAACCGAGGCCGGCCAAGGCGATCTCGCCCATCTTGCGGACCGAGGTCTCGTCCTCCACGAAGAGGATGGTTTCATGACCGCCGCGAATGGCCGGATGCGAGGACTGGTTGGTCACCGGCACGAATAGCCGCAGCAGGGGGAAGTAGGCCCGGAAGGTGGAGCCGCCGCCCAGGCTGCTCTCCACCGAGATCCAGCCGTCATGTTGCTGCATCACGCCGTAGATCGTGGCCAGCCCCAGGCCCGTGCCCTTGCCCACCTCCTTGGTGGTGAAAAATGGCTCGAAAATGCGCGGCAGGATATCCGGGGCGATGCCAATACCGGTATCGCTGACCGTCAGGCAGGCAAAGGTTCCCGGCCGGGCCTGGGGGATCAGCCGCGCCGCCGACTCTTCGAGAACCAGCGCCTCCGTCGCCACCCGCAGCCGGCCACCCCGGGGCATGGCATCGCGGGCATTGACCACCAGATTCAACAGCACCTGCTCGACCATGCCCTCGTCCGCTCGGAGCGGCAGCGGTTGGACCGAGCACTCGAACACCAGTTCGATATCCGCATTCACCAGCCGACGCAGCATCTTCCCGAGGTTGGCCACCAGGCTGTTCAGGTTGTGTTCGGCCTGCTGCATGACTTGTTGGCGGCTGAAGGTCAGCAGCTGCCGCGTGAGCCGGGCGGCCCGGTCCGCCGCCGCGGAAATGTCCCGGATGGAGCCGGCGGACTCCGGGGTTATGCTCCCGTTGAGCTTCAGCAGCCCGATGTGGCCTTGGATGACCGTGAGCAGGTTGTTGAAGTCGTGGGCGACGCCGGCAGAAAGTTGTCCGATCGCCTCCATCTTTTGCGACTGCCGCAGCTGCTCCTCCATGGTCCGGCTGTCGGTGATATCACGGGAATTGACGACGATCTGCCGTTCTCCATCCGGTCCGGTCATGGTCTTACCAAATGACTGGAAGTTGCGCCAGGTCCCGTCCTGGTGCCGGAGGCGGAACTCCAGCGCCTCGGGTTTTTGCTGTCCGGCCAGCACCCGACCGAGGACCTCCCCCACCTTGGCGTGATCATCAGAATGAATGAAATCCGTCATGGGCCGGTCGAGCATCTCGTCCGGGGTGTAGCCGATCAACCGCGGGGTGGACGGGCCTTGGAACAGGATCACGCCTTTCGCGGAGACCACCGAGACCATGTCCGAGGCATTTTCAATGAGTTGCCGGAAACGCGCCTCACTCTGCCGCAGCGCCACCTCCGCCTCCCGGCGCTTGGAGAGGTTGCGGATAAAGCCGGTAAACCGCGGAGGATTGGAGTGCTCCACCCGCTGGATCGACAGTTCCACGGGCACCTCCGTGCCGTCGGCCCGCAGGGCGGACATCTCGAGGCGACGGCCCAGCATCTGGGACTGCCCGGAGGTCAGATAACGGGCTATCTCGGCGCGATGCTGGTCGCGTTGGGCCGGCGGGATGATCAACCCGGCCAGCTCCGTGCCCACGGCGGTGTCGGCCGCATGGCCGAAAATGCGCTCGGCGGCGGGATTGAACTCCAGGATCCGGCCCCGGTGGTCGAACACGATGATCGCATCCAGCGAGGAATCCAGGATGGCGCGGTGCATGGTGAGGGACCGGTTCCAGGCCTCCAGCATCACGCTGATGAAACCGCCCTGCAGCACCAGCAACTGCCACTGGGTGCGCAGCAATCCGCCGCCCCAGGCCGGGCCGCCCGGTGGACGCAGCATGAAATAATCCGACAGCCCGGCGCTGATCAGGGTCGCCAGCATTCCTGGGCCCAAGCCTCCGGCATACGCGCACACGAGGATTGGGATAAAGAACAGGAACAGCCGCGGAGCGTCCCCATATTGATAGCCCAACTCCAGCTGGACCAGTAGAACCGCCACCGGGCCCAGCAAGGCCAGGGCGTAGGCCACCTTCCGGCGGTTCCGGCGGCGCCAGCTGACCGCCACAAACCTTCGTTGCCGTAATTGCGGCCCTGGCGGATTGGAGGTGGGGGTCTGGTTGACCAGGGGCATGCTCATTTGGTTAGTGGCAATTTAAAAAGATGACATTCATCGTCCACTGGCAATCCCCTTCGGGCCAGAGCCATTTCCGCCCTCCCGGGCGGTTGGCCCCCGGCCTCAAAATGACGTCTTGCCACCCGCGCCCCGTCCTCTGTCATCTCTCCTCCCTGTCCTCCGCCACATGACCTCCGCCCAGATTCGCCAGTCGTTTCTCGATTTCTTCGCCTCAAAGCAGCATGCCGTCGTGCCGTCGGCCTCCCTCATGCCCACGGCGCCTAACCTGCTGTTCACGAACGCCGGCATGAACCAGTTCGTCCCCTACTTCCTGGGCGACCAGACCGCTCCGTGGAAACGCGTGGCCGACACCCAGAAATGCATCCGCGCCGGCGGCAAGCACAACGACCTCGAGGATGTCGGCTTCGACACCTACCACCACACAATGTTTGAGATGCTGGGCAACTGGTCCTTCGGCGACTATTTCAAGCAGGACTCGCTCACCTGGGGCTGGGAACTGCTCACCCAGGTCTGGGGCATCCCGCCGAAACGTTTGTTCGCGACGGTCTACTCGCCCGACAAATCGAAAGGTGACCCCGCCGACTTCGACCAGGAGGCCTACGACATCTGGGTGAGCCTCTTCAAGGCCGCCGGTCTCGACCCCGCCGTCCACATCGTCAACGGCAACAAGAAGGATAATTTCTGGATGATGGGCGACACCGGCCCCTGCGGCCCGTGCTCGGAGATTCATTTCAATTTGCTCCCCGCCGCCGACGAGCAGGCCGGCCGCGCGCTGGTCAACAGCTCGTCGCCGCGCTGCATCGAGATCTGGAACCACGTTTTCATCCAGTTCAACGCCAACGCCGACGGCACCTTCGCGCCGCTCGCCGCCAAGCACGTCGACACCGGCATGGGCTTCGAGCGCGTCGCCGGCATTTACGCCACGACGAAGGGATTCAAGGACTTCGCCGCCGAACCGTCGAACTACAACGCCGACGTCTTCCAGCCGACCCTCGACAAGCTCGCCGCCCTCTCCGGCAAGACCTACACCGGCACCGTCCCGACCGAGCGCACCGGCCTCAGCGAGCAGCAGCAGATTGACATCACCTTCCGCGTCCTCGCCGACCACGCCCGCTGCGTGAGCTGCGCGATCGCCGACGGCATTTTGCCCGGCAACGCCGACCGCAACTACGTCATCCGCCGCATCCTCCGCCGCGGCATCATGTATGGTCAGAAAAACCTCGGCCTTCCGACCGGCTTCTTCGAGCAGCTCGTCGCGCCGGTGATCGAATCCCTCGGCGGCGTCTTCCCCGAACTCAAGACCCAGCGCACGATGATCGAGCGCGCCATCCGGGCCGAGGAGGAGTCGTT
>JBKJTZ010000081.1:0-34112 GCA_046590295.1 Lacunisphaera sp. | reverse complement strand
CCATCAACTCGGCCATCGAGGTCGACCTGTCGGGCCAGGTGGTGGCGGACTCGATCGGCTACCGGATGTACTCCGGTGTCGGCGGGCAGATGGACTTCATCCGCGGCGCGGCGCTCTCGCCGGGCGGCAAGCCGATCATCGCCCTGCCCTCCCGCGCCATGGGCGGCAAGGTCTCGCGCATCGTCCTGGAACTCAGCCCCGGCGCCGGCGTCGTGACCACCCGCGGCCATGTGCACTGGGTCGTGACCGAATATGGCGCGGTCAACCTGCACGGCCAGACCCTGCGCGAGCGCGGCGAGGCTCTCATCAGCATCGCCCACCCGGATTTCCGTCCCAGCCTGCGGAGCGATCTTGCCAACCTGCGTCATTTTACGATGAGTTGAGGACAGCCCCTCATGCTCGTGCCCCTCGCCTCGCTGCTCATCTTCGTCGGCACCTACACCCCCAAGGATGGTGCCAGCAGGGGCATCTATGCCGTGCGGCTCGATCCCGCCACGGGTGCGCTGACCGGACCCGCGCTCGCCGCCGAGACGCCCAACCCGACTTTTCTCGCGCTGCATCCTGGTGGCTGCGGGCTCTACGCGCTGGGCGTGGGCGCGGCCCCCGATGGCACCCCCGCCGGCGGCGTCGCCGCGTTTGGCTACGACTCCACCTCAGGTAGAATCACGCCGCTGAACACCCGCGGCGCCGCGAGCGGCAATACCACGCATCTGGCCGCGGATCACACGGGCCGGATGCTCATCACGTTGAGCTATGGCGCCGGCTACGTCGCGTCGTTTCCGCTGGCGGCGGACGGGCGCATCGGTGAGCGGGCTTCACTCATTGTTCACCAAGGCCCCCTCGGACCGAACAAATCCCGGCAGGACAAACCACACCCGCACTCCGTCACGCTGTCCCCGGACAACCGCTTCGCCTTCGTCGCCGACCTCGGGCTCGACCGCGTGCTCTGCTATCGGCTGGACCCGGCCGCCGGCACGCTGACGCCGCACGATCCCGCTTTTATTGCGGTCCAGCCTGGCGCGGGCCCGCGCCACACCAAGTTTTCCCGCGATGGTCGTTTCTTCTACATTTTGGGCGAAATTGACGGCTCGGTCACGGTCTGCGCCTACGACGCCGCCCGGGGCGCCGGCACCCCGGTCCAGCACATTTCCACCCTGCCCGCTGGCTTCGTGGTCACCGACCCCGACCGCGCCGCCGAGATCCGCGTGCATCCGAACGCCCGTTTCGTCTACACCTCCAACCGTGGGCATGACAGCATCGCGGTGTTCGCGGTCCAGCCGGATGGCTCGTTGAGCCTCGTTGAACTCACCCCCTGTGGCGGAAAACACCCGCGCAACTTCAATCTTTCGCCCGACGGGGCGTGGCTCGTCTGTGCCAACATGGACAGCAACAACCTCGTGTCCTTCAAGGTCGACCCCGCCACCGGACGGCTGACCGCGACCGGGCACATTCTCTCCGTGCCGCAGCCCGTGTGTGTGCTGTTCCCTGGGTGATTTTGCGCGGCCACTTTGCCCGGCTGGCCGTCCGTTAGGCAGAATCAGAAAACTGTCTCACCGTCGGCGCGCGGCGGCGGCGGGCGCAGCGACAGGGCCACGTAGTAGGTCCCGACCGCCAGCAGGGCGCAGACGACCAGAAACCAGTCGCCCTTCTGCGTGTAGTAGCTCAGCCGGCCGCGCCAGCGCGGGTCACGGGTGACGTTCACGGTCTGGGCGCCGCGAAAATAGACCGTGCCCGCGTCGTTGGTGAGGGTCGACCGGATGCTGCCGAATTCGTCGATCCAGCCGCTCCAGCCGCCATTGCCGACGCGGATGACCGGACGGCGGTTCTCGACCGCGCGCAGCACCGAGTGGGCCGCGTGCTGGTAGGCCGCCCCGCCCTCGCCGAACCAGGCATTGTTGGTCAGCACCGCCAGCACCTCGGCCCCGGCCTGCACGCTCTCGCGCGCCAGCCCCGGGAAGATGTCCTCGAAGCAGATGAGCACGCCGACCCGCACAGGGTTGAAGCCCGCCGTCACGCGGAGCGGGGCCGCGCTGGTGCCACGCTGGAAATCACCACCGATGGGCACGACCTTTTCCAGCCAGCCGAGCACCGGCCGCAGCGGGATGTATTCGCCGAAGGGCACGAGCTTGCGCTTGGCGTAGCCCGCAGGATTCAGCCCGGTGACCGGGTCGACGACGAAGGCGCCGTTATACCACCTTTTGTCGGCCCCTGCCCCCGACTCCGCATAGACGGTCCCGAGCAGCAGCGGCTTGCCCGTGCGCTTGGCGATGGACTCGAGCCACGGCTGGACATTGGGGTCGCCATAGAGCGCCCACGGCACCACCGCCTCG
This sequence comes from Lacunisphaera sp., assembly GCA_046590295.1. Lineage (GTDB taxonomy): Bacteria > Verrucomicrobiota > Verrucomicrobiia > Opitutales > Opitutaceae > Lacunisphaera. The sequence goes on along the minus strand of JBKJTZ010000081.1, from coordinate 31,782 downwards.
GGCCAGATGATAAAATCGGGGGTGCCCCGGTCATTGGCGGCAAAAGTGACCTGCTCGATCGTGCGCAGCACCTCGGCGGCGCGGGCGGCGTCCCATTTCTCGTTCTGCGGGATGTAAGGCTGCACGAACGCGACCCGGACGAGCTTGGTGCGCTCCCCGCCCATGATCTCGCCGAGGAACGGGAACGAGGTGAACATGAGCAGGAGCAGCGCGACCATGAACTCCGGGCTCCGCTTGCGCAGGCCGGTCGCGCCCTCGTAGAAAATCCGGTGCGCATAGGCGGCGACGCCCAGGTTGAAGTAGACCAGCACGAAGGACACGCCCCACGCGCCGGCGACCGAGGCGCCCTGCAGGATCAGCGGGCGCTGCCACTGGCTCGCCGCGAGTGGCAGCCACGGCAGGCCGCCGAAGATGATGCTGCGCACCCACTCCAGCATGACCCAAAGCGCCGCGAGCCCGAGCAGGACGAGGATGCGGATCATGGCCTGGTGCCCCGCGAGGCGCGGGAGCGTCCACCACGCCGCGAGATACCAGGAACCCACCAGCAGCCCGATGAACGGCCCGAGCAAAAACATGCCCAGCCAGCTCACGTTGTGCAGCCAGCCAAACAAGAGGGTCCAGGCCAGCACCGACGCGCCGAGCACGACCCACGCATAGACCCGGAAGGGCGGCCGCCGGTAGGCCCATAGCAGGGCGGGCACCGCCAGGGCGTAGGCCGCATCGCCGGTGTTGACGGGCGGAAACGCGACAAAGGTCAGCAGGGCCGTCAGGCCGAAGGCCGCCAGGCCCCACGCCAGGTGCGGATGGCGCTGCCACAGGGTCGGCGGCACGTCGTAGGGGTCGGGAATCGCGGGGGTGTCGGTCATGGTCAGAGCCCCGGCAGCAAGGGCGGCAATTCGGCCAGGCGTCCGACGCTGCGAAAACGCGACCCCGCCGCCGGCGGCGCCTCCGCGCGCTCGTGCTGCCAGGTGAGGTGATACGGGATGTGCACCCCCGCGCCGCCGAGTGCGAGGACCGGCAGGATGTCGGACTTCAGCGAGTTGCCGACCATGGCGAACTCCGCGAGCGCCACGCCGTGGCGGCGCAACACGCGCTCGTAGGCGGGTCCGTCCTTCTCGCTCAGGATCTCGACGGCGTGGAAATGCGCGCCCAGGCCCGACGCGGCGATCTTGCGCTCCTGGTCGCGCAGGTCGCCCTTGGTGATGAGCAGCAGCCGGTGGTCGCGGGCCAGCGCCGGCAGCACCTCGGCCACGCCCGGGAGCAGCTCGACCGGATGGGCGAGCATGTCCTGGCCGATGGCGAGGATTTCGCGGATCTCCCGCGCATTGATCCCGCCCTTGGTCAGCTCGATGGCGGTCTCCGTGGCGCTGAGCATGAAGCCCTTGATGCCGTAGCCGTAGAGCCGGAGGTTGCGCATCTCCGTGGCGAACAGCGCCACGTTCACCTCTTCCGCCGGGTGGTACTTGGCCAGCAGCCGGCGGTAGCGCTCCTGGGCGCGGTCAAAGATGTTCTCGTTGTGCCAGAGCGTGTCGTCGGCATCAAAACCGATGATCTTGATCATGGTGAATCGGATTGTTGGTAGGGACGGTTGCCCTCAACCGCCCTCACGCAAGGGCCGTTGAGGGCAACGGCCCCTACCCTTCAACCGGCAGCGTCAGCCGGCACCGTGGCAGTTCTTGTATTTCTTGCCGGAGCCGCAGGGACACGGGTCGTTGCGGCCGACCTTGGGCGTCTCGCGGCGGATGGTGACCGACGGGAGCTTGATTTCCTCGGCCGCAGCCGGTTCCGACCCCGGCGAGGATGCGCCGGCGCCCTGGCTCGCGGCGGCGAGGGCGGTGGGAGCCGCAGCCGGGCCCTGCAGGCGGGCCGAACGCGAGAGGATGGCGAAGAGGTTCTCGAACGCGTCGCGGTTCGTCGCCGAGCGGAAGAGGCTCGTGCAGATCTGCAGGCGGACGTTGTTCATCAGCTCCTCGAAGAACCGGTAGGCCTCGCCCTTGTATTCGGAGAGCGGGTCCTTCTGGCCGTAGCTGCGCAAACCGATGGAGCGGCGGAGCTCCTCCATCTCGGTCAGGTGCTCCTGCCAGTGGTGGTCGATGGCGTTGATGACAATGTAGCGCTCGAGGCCGCCCAGCGCGGCGGCGTCCTCGACGGATTCCTTCAGCGCGTAAGCCTGCTTGATGCGCTCCACGAGGTCCTTGAGCACGACGTCAAAGTTGCCGCGAGCGGGAATTTCCGCGAGCTTGGCACTGACGGGGAAGTGCGAGTTCAGCCAGCCCACCAGGCTCTCCAGGCTGGCGGTGGGCACCTCCGACTTGTCGCCAAAGCCGGCGTTTTCCAGCCGGGAGGCGACCTCCTCCTCGATCATCTCGAAGATGATCTCCTTCGGGCGCTCGGTGTGCAGCGCGCCGTTGCGGATGCCGTAGATGACCTCGCGCTGCTTGTTGAGGACGTCGTCGTATTGCAGGAGGCGCTTGCGGATGGAGAAATTCTGCTGTTCGACCTTTTTCTGGGCCGACTCGATGGAGCGGTTGAGCCACGGGTGCTCGAGCTCCTCGCCCTCGGTCATCGCGCCCTCCATGATGCGGGACGCGAGGTTGCCCTGCAGGAAGAGGCGCATCAGGTCGTCCTCCAGCGAGAGGAAGAACTTGGTCGCGCCCGGGTCGCCCTGGCGCGAGCAGCGGCCGCGCAGCTGGCGGTCGATGCGGCGGGACTCGTGGCGCTCGGTGCCGACGACCAGCAGGCCGCCGAGCTCGCGGACACCCTCGCCCAGCTTGATGTCGGTGCCGCGGCCGGCCATGTTGGTGGCGATCGTGACCGAGCCGCGCTGGCCGGCGCGCATGACGATCTCGGCCTCCTGCTGGTGGAACTTGGCGTTGAGGACGGTGTGGATGACCCCGGAGCGCTTGAGCATGCGGCTGAGCACCTCGGACTGCTCGACGGTCACCGTGCCGACGAGGACGGGCTGCCCGCGCGCCTGGGCCTCCTGGATCTGCTTCACGACCGCGCCGTACTTGTCGCGGCGCGTCTTGAAGATGGAGTCGTTCTTATCGGCCCGGATGCAGGGCTTGTTCGTCGGGATCTGCGTGACGGACAGGCGGTAGATCTCGTGGAACTCGGTCGCCTCGGTCTCGGCGGTGCCGGTCATGCCCGCGAGCTTCTCATACATGCGGAAGTAATTCTGGATCGTGACGGTGGCGTAGGTGCGCGTCTCGCGCTCGATGGTGACACCCTCCTTGGCCTCGACCGCCTGGTGCAGGCCGTCGGACCAGCGGCGGCCGGACATGATGCGGCCGGTGTTCTCGTCGACGATGACCACCTTGCCCTCCTGCACGACATATTCCACGTCGCGCTCGTAGAGGGCGTAGGCGCGGAGGAGCTGGGAGAGGGCGTGGATGTCCTCGGAGACAACCTCGTAGCGGGACTGCGCCTCGCGCTTGGCCTTTTCCTTCTCCTCGGGGGTCAGCGCCGCGTCCTTTTCAATGTCGATGAAGATGCTGGCGAGATCCGGCAGCACAAAGGCGTCGGGATCGTCGGGGCGCAGGTTTAAGCGGCCGGGCTCGGTGAGGTCGGCCTGGTGGTTCTTCTCGTCGATGACAAAGAACAGCTCCTCCTTGTAGCGATACATCTCCTCCTTGTTGAAGTCGGAGTGCATCTCGACATCGGTCTTGTCGAGGAGCTTGCGCCATTCGGAATTCTCCTGGAGCCGGAGCAGCTGCTTGTTCTTGGGCATGCCCAGCTTGACCTGGAGCATCTTCATCGCGGCGGCCCGCCGGTCCTCGGGGGAGATGTCCTTCTTTTCGAGGAGGTCGCCGGCGTCCTTCACCAGCCGGTTGATGAGGCGGAGCTGCGCGCTGACCAGCTGCTCGACGCCCGGCTTGAGGCGCATGAACGGCTGCTCGCGCTCGATGGGCGCCGGGCCGGAGATGATCAGGGGGGTGCGCGCCTCGTCGACCAAGATGGAGTCAATCTCGTCGACGATGCAGTAGAAGTGGTCGCGCTGGACCTGGTCCTCCTTGCGGGTGGCCATGCCGTTGTCGCGGAGGTAGTCGAAGCCGAACTCGGAGGCGGTGCCGTAGGTGATGTCGCGGCCATACATCTCGCGGCGGACCTCGGAGTGCATGGACTGCTGGATGCAGCCAACGGTGATCCCGAGGAAAGTGTAGAGATGACCCATCCACTCGGAGTCGCGGCGGGCCAGGTAGTCGTTGACCGTGACGAGCTGGGCGTTGCGGCCGGTGAGGGCGTTGAGGTAGAGCGGCAGCGTGGCGACGAGGGTCTTGCCCTCGCCGGTCGCCATCTCGGCGATGCGGCCCTCGTGCAGCGTGATGCCGCCGATAAGCTGCACGTCAAAGTGGACCATGTCCCAGGTCAGCTCATGGTCGCAGACGAGGACCTTGCGGCCGACCATGCGGCGGGCGGCATTTTTGACGACAGCGAAGGCCTCGGGGAGGATCGCATCGAGTTTCTCGCCCTGCTTGATGCGCTCGCGGAATTCCCCGGTCTTGGCCCGGAGCTGATCTTCGGTGAGCGCCTGGTATTGCGCCTCGAACTCGTTGATGCGGACGACGACGGGGCGGCATTTCTCGACGTATTTCCGGTGATGCCGTCCGGCGAGTTTCTGGAGGAGGAAGCTGAACATTGAAGGGGCCGAATGAAAACTACCCCCGGGGGCTTGGCAAATGGCAAAATCATGGCCCGGGCGCCCCCCGCAAACCGCTGCACGGCAAGGGCCGGGCCCAGATAATTTCGTGGTTTGCATGCGACGTGCTATTGGTAAGGTCTAACTACCGCATGCCCATCAAACGCCCCACCCCTGCCCGAACCGGCGCCAGCGCTCCCCCCGATCAATTCAGCGGCTATGCCCCGGGGGCATTTTATGACGAGATGATGGCGGCCGACGGCACCGTGCGGCCTCACTACCGTCATTTCCTCAAGCACTTTGGCACCATCGGACCGGAGGAGTTCGAGGCCAAGCGTCAGGCGGTCGACCTGGCCTTCCTGCGGCAGGGCGTGACCTTCAATGTCTACGGCGACTCGCAGGGCGCGGAGCGCATCTTTCCCTTCGATCTCGTGCCCCGCATCATCCCGGCCGAGGAGTGGGAACAACTCGAGGCCGGCCTCGTGCAGCGCATCACGGCGCTGAACCTCTTCCTCCATGACATCTACCACAACCAGAACATCATCAAGGATGGCACCATCCCCGCCCACTATGTGATGTCGGCGAAGCATTTCCGGCGCGAGTTCGTGAACTGCAGCGTCCCGAAGGACATTTACATCCACATCTGCGGCACCGACATCATCCGCGACGACAAGGGCAACTACCTCGTGCTGGAGGACAACGCCCGCAGTCCCTCCGGGGTCAGCTACGTGCTGGAAAACCGTCGCGCCATCAAGCGCACCTTCCCCGAGATCTTCGAAACCGGGGGCGTGCGGCCGGTGGAGCAATACCCCCACGAGCTGCTCAAGACGCTCAACCACATCGCGCCGGCCGGCGTGGCCGAGCCCACGGTCGTGCTCCTCACCCCCGGGCCCTACAACTCCGCCTACTTCGAGCACACCTACCTCGCGCGGCAGATGGGTATCGAGATCGTCGAGGGCCGCGACCTCCTCGTGCGCGACCAGCACGTCTACATGCGCACGACGAAGGGCCTGCAGCCGGTGCATGTCATCTACCGGCGCATCGACGATGACTTCCTCGACCCGACGGTTTTCCGGCGCGACTCCGCCCTCGGCGTGCCCGGCCTGATCAACGCCTACCGCGCCGGCAACGTCTCGCTCGCCAACTCCATCGGCACCGGCGTGGCGGACGACAAGGTCATGTATTATTTTGTCCCCCGCATCATCAAATACTACCTCGACCAGGAGCCCCTGCTGCCGAACGTGGAAACCTATCTGGCCAGCGAGGAGAAGGACCGGCAATACATGGTGGAGAATCTCGACAAGCTCGTGGTCAAGGCCGCCAACGAGGCCGGCGGCTACGGCATGCTCATGGGCCCGCACGCGACCCAGGCCGAGCGCGACGAGTTTCGCACGCGCATTCTGGCCGATCCGCGCAACTACATCGGCCAGCCGATGATCTCGCTCTCGCGCCACCCGACCCACTGCGAGGGCGAGGGTTTCGCCGGCCGGCACATCGACCTGCGCCCGTTCATCCTCTACGGCGAAAAAACCGTGGTCGTCCCCGGCGGCCTCACCCGCGTCGCCCTCCGCAAGGGCTCGCTCGTCGTCAACTCCTCCCAGGGCGGCGGCAGCAAGGAAACCTGGGTCCTGTATGGCAACGAGTGAGCCGCCGCGACGGCCGAACCTCCAAGCTCCATGCTAAGCCGCGTCGCCAACAACCTCTACTGGATGAGCCGCTACATCGAGCGCGCCGAAAGCATCGCGCGCCTCGTGGACGTGAATCTCCAGCTGATCCTGGATTTCCGCAACCTCGACGACACCGCCCTGGCCGCCCACTGGATCCCCATCGTCCAGAGCTCGGGCGACGAGGAACTTTTCCGCCAGACCCACCAGCACATCACCGGGGAGGCCGTCACGGAATTCATGGTCTTCTCCCCCGCGAACCCGAACTCCATCTTCTCCTCCGTCGCGCAGGCCCGGGAGAACGCCCGCATGGTCCGCGACCAGATCACCGTCGAGCTCTGGGAGGAGATCAACCGGCTCTACCTCTTCCTCCGCTCCCCCCGGGCCGGGGAAATCTGGAACGAGGACCCGGCGAACTTCTTCCGCATCATCCGCAACGCCTCCCTCCTCCTGCAGGGCCTGACCGACGCCACCATCGTCCGCAACGAGGGCTGGTTCTTCATCCAGTGCGGCCGCTTCCTCGAGCGGGCGGACAAAACCTCGCGCATCCTCGACGTGCGCCATGACTCCCTCCCGGCCCGCGGCATGCCGACCGCCGCCCTCACCCAGCTCGACGCCCTCGGCTGGGCCGCCGTGCTGCGCGCCTGCAGCGCGTGGGACGCCTACAAGGCCCTCCACGGCGCCGAGGTGCAACCCGCACTCGTCGCCGAGCTCCTGCTGCTTTCCGACGACTTTCCCCGGTCGATGCGCTTCTCCGTGCGCCACCTCAACACCGTGCTGCGCCGCATCTCCGGCGTGCACAGCGGGCGGTTCAGCAACGAGGCCGAGAAGCTGGCCGGCCGGCTGCTCGCCGAGTTCCAATTCAGCACGGCGGACGACATCTTCGAGGTCGGGCTGCACAACTACATCGACATCGTCCAGACCAAGCTCAACGCCGTGGGCGAGGCCCTGTTCCAGGCCTACATCTTCCAGCCCTTCCACACCCCGGAGGACCACGAACTCCGCCAGCAGGAGGAACAGCAGCAGCAAGCCGCCCCGGTGAGCACCGGCGGCCCCGCGCCGACCGCATGAAGCTGCACATTCTCCACCGCACCCGCTTCAGGTATGCGGCCACCGTGCGGGAAAGTTTCAACGAGGCCCGCCTGCAGCCCGTCACCGCCGACGCGCAGGTCTGCCACAATTTTCTCCTGAAGATCCTGCCGACCACCCGGTTGTCCCACTACCTGGACTTCTACTTCAACTGCGTCCACCTCTTCGACCTCACGCAGCCGCACACCGAGCTGGTGGTCGAGGCGACGTCGACGGTGTCGACGGGGGACCGCCCCCCGCTGGCCGCCGCGGCCACGCCCGCCCCGCTGGACCGGATCGATGAATGCGCACGGCTGGATCGCTGCTACGATTTCCTGCAGTCGAGCACCTACGTGGAGGCAGGGCCGGAATTGTGGCGGCGCGCCCTCGATGCCACGGACGGCCAGACGGATGCGTGGCAGGCGGCGCAGGCGATCATGCGGTATATTTTCTCGCACTTCCGCTACCAGCCCGCCACGACGCATGTGCACACGCACATGCGCGACGTGCTGGCGGCGCGGGCGGGCGTCTGCCAGGATTTTGCCCACGTCATGCTCGGGCTCTCTCGCGCCCTGAAAATCCCCGCGCGCTACGTGAGCGGCTACCTTTACAACGGCCCGGCCGAGCACCTCAAGGGCGCGCAGGCCAGTCATGCCTGGGTCGAGATCTATGTGCGCGGACACGGCTGGTGCGGCCTGGATCCCACCAACAACCGGCTGGCCGACGGGCACTATGTGAAGGTGGCGGTCGGGCGCGATTACGCGGATGTCTCGCCCTTGAAAGGCACCTATCGAGGGACCGCCAAACGGGAACTGAGCGTCGAGGTGCTGGTCACCCGGCTCGAGGAACCGATGGCAGCGACCGGTTGATCAGACGGCACCGTAGGCGACCATCGCGTCGGCCACCTTGAGGAAGCCCCCGATGTTCGCGCCCTGGACGTAGTTCACGACCAGGTGGAACTCAGGCTCGCGCGGATTTCGCTTTTTCAGCCCCTGCATGAAACGCGCGATCTCAGCCTGGGCGGGCGCGGATTTGGCCATGCGCTGACTCTGACCAGAGCCCCACGCGACCAAGAGGTCGCAGCGCCTTGGGGGCAAGGCGCTCCACCACACGCACGCCATAGCCATGCCAATCAGGTGGAGCGCGTTGCCCTCAACGCGCTTTCACTCGCTCCCGGATCAGGCGCCCACCAATGCGGCCAGTCTTCCTCCTTTGTGCAGAGGCCTTTGACCACCGGGTTTCGCCGGATATAGCGCCATTTCTCCTGGGCCTCGGCAACGGTGCGGATCCGGTGATCGAAAAAATTTTCCTGCCAGCGCACACCTTGCAGCCGTGCTGAACCGCGCTTCCAGTTTCGAATGACGACCGACATACCCGGTTCGCGAGGAAACGCCAGCAGTGCATGGAGATGATCGGGCATGAGCAGAAACAAAGCACACCCCCAATGACCTGCGGCATGGTAGTTTCTCACAGCCTCAAGGAGCTTTCCGGTCAGCATGCCATCCGTCAGCGCGACTGGTTGCTCCGCCATTACCCTTAGACGAATATGGAATAACGCACCCTCCTTCACCCAGCCGGGCGTGTGGTGATGCAATCGCTGCGGATATCGCTGCACACCGCACATTGAATCCCAAGCGCCTTGGGGGCAAGGCGCTCCACCTGAAACTCTCAAGCCTCACACCTTCGTCTTGAAATAGGCGATGGTCTTCTTGAGGCCCTCGGCGAGCGGGATCTTCGGCTCCCACTTGAGATATTTCTTGGCGAGCGTGATGTCGGGCCGCCGTTGCTTGGGGTCGTCGGCGGGGAGCGGCTTGTGGACGATCTTCGATTGGCTCTTCGTGAGCTTGAGCACGTTCTCCGCCAGCTCGAGCATGGTGAACTCCCCGGGGTTGCCGAGGTTGATGGGGCCGACGGTCGCGGTCTGGTTCATCAGCCGCACGAAACCCTCGAGCAGGTCATCCACGTAGCAGAAGGCGCGCGTCTGCGTGCCGTCCCCGTAGACCGTGATGTTCTCGCCCTTGAGCGCCTGCACGATGAAGTTGGAAACGACGCGCCCGTCGTTCGGGTGCATGCGCGGGCCATAGGTGTTGAAGATACGGACGATCCGGATATCCACCTTGTTCTCGCGGTGGTAGTCGAAGAACAGCGTCTCGGCGACGCGCTTGCCCTCGTCGTAGCAGGAGCGGCGGCCGATGGGATTGACGTTGCCCCAGTAGCTTTCGGGCTGCGGGTGGACCGACGGGTCGCCATAGACCTCCGAGGTGCTGGCCTGGAAGACGCGGGCCTTGACGCGCTTGGCCAGGCCGAGGCAGTTGATGGCACCCATGACCGACGTCTTCGTGGTCTTGATGGGGTTGTACTGGTAGTGCGGCGGCGAGGCCGGGCAGGCCAGGTTGTAGATCTGGTCGACCTCATACTTGAACGGGTCGATGACATCGTGCCGCACAAACTCGAAGTTCGGGTGTGTGAGCAGGTGGGCGATGTTGGCCTTGCTGCCCGTGAAAAGATTGTCGAGGCAGATGACCTCGTGGTCCTGCGCGAGGAGTTTGTCGCACAGGTGGCTGCCCAGGAAGCCGGCTCCGCCGGTGATAAGGATTCTCATGATGGCGGGAGACGGAGAAGATTGAGCACGAGGGAAGGCATTCTGGAGCCAGCCAATAGGATCCCGCGGCAGGGATCAATCCGCATTCCGCACCGGGGAGGGCAAGGGATTGCGTCGCCATCTTCCCGGTGCTTGCCCCGGGGTTTGCTTTGCCTGGCTCCAGGGCCGGAAGAACGAAACGCCGGTGGACGCCTTTGCCCGCTGCCGGAGGTCGCAGTTCAGCGGCCCGGCACCTGCACGTTGACGGCCGTGTCGGCATAAAAATCCACCCGGCCGGTCGCGAGATCATACATGCCTCCCACCAGCCCGATCTGGCCGGCATCCAGCATGACCTTCAACACGGGGCTCCGTTCGAGGATTTGTTGCACGGTGAGGCGGACGTTGGCCGCGGCGACCTGCTCGACGAACACGGAATTCTTCGAGGTGCGCGGCGTGCCGTCGTCTTTCACGGCGGCGACGGCCGGAAGAATCTTGGCGAGGGTCGCGGTGAGGTTGCCCAGTTTCACATTGTCGCAGGCCCCCTTGACCGCGCCGCAGGCGCTGTGGCCGAGCACCACAATCAGCTTCGCGCCGGCCGCCTTGTGGGCGAACTCGAGGCTGCCGAGGATGTCCTCATTGACGAAATTGCCCGCCACGCGCGCGGCGAAGGCGTCGCCCAGCCCTAGGTCGAAGAGATATTCCGGCGAGGTGCGGGAATCGAGGCAGGTGACGATGGAAGCGACGGGATACTGGCCCGTGGCGCCCAGACGCATCTCGGCCACGAGATCGTGCGGCGCACTGGCGCCGGTGGCAAAGCGGGTGTTGCCGGCCGCGAGGCGGTCAAAGGCCTGCTGCGGCGTGGTGGCCTGCTGGGCCGCGGCCCGCGGGCTCGGGGCGGCCTCGGCGGCAAAGGCCGAAGCAAAGCCGAGCGCGAGGCCGGAGAGGAGGAGGCTGACGGGGCGGATTTTCGAAACAAGGAGTGACATGAGGGTGTGGAAACTACCCGAATCCCGGCCGGCTGGCTTGTAGAATCTTCCGCCATCTTTCGAAGCCGGGCGGGGGCATCCTAGCCCTCACCCGCCTCGTAGCGGCCGATCCAAGCCCGGTGCCAGGGGCCGAAGTCTCCCGCGTCGAGATGCGCCCGGGCCTGGGCCACGAGGTCGAGGTAGAAATGGACGTTGTGCAACGAGACCAGCGTGCAGGCGAGGATCTCATTGGCCATGACGAGGTGCCGCAGGTAGGCGCGGGAAAAGTTCCGGCAGGTGTAGTTGTCCAGGCCCTCGACGAGCGGGAGCGGGTCGGCGCGGTAACGCTCGTTGCGGAGGTTGATGAGGCCGTCGGGCGTGAAGGCGGCGCCGTTGCGCGCCACGCGGGTCGGGTGCACGCAATCAAACATGTCCACCCCCAGCGCGATCATCTTCAGTATCTGCGGGGGCGTGCCGAGGCCCATGGTGTAGCGCGGCTTGTCGGCCGGCAGGAACGGCGTCGTGGCTGCGACCTGCTTGATCATTTCCGGCTCGGGTTCGCCGACGCTCACCCCCCCGACGGCATAGCCGGTGAAATCCAGCGCGGCGAGCGACTCGGCCGCCTCGCGGCGCAGGTCGTCAAACGTCGAGCCCTGCGCGATGGCGAAGACGTGATGGCCGGTGCCCAGGAACCCGTTGTCTGTGGCGACCTGCTTGCACTGCTGCGCCCAGCGCAGGCTGCGGTCGACCGCGCGTTGGCATTCCTCCCGCGTGCAAGGCCAGGGCGGGCACTCGTCGATGACCATCGCAATGTCCGACCCGAGATCGGCCTGGATGGTCATCACCTCGCGCGGTCCCAGGAAGACCTTGGCGCCGTCAAGGTGCGATGCAAACGCGATGCCGTCCTCCCGGATGTCGCGGAGCTTCGCGAGGCTGAAGACCTGGAACCCGCCGCTGTCGGTCAAAATCGGACCGTCCCAGCCCATGAACTTGTGCAACCCGCCGAGGTCCCGGATCAGTTCCGACCCCGGCCGCAGGTTGAGATGGTAGGTGTTGCCAAGTATGATCTGGGCGCCGGTCTCCCGGATTTGGGCGGGCGTCAGCGATTTCACCGTCCCCTGGGTGCCGACCGGCATGAAGATCGGAGTCTCGATCACCCCGTGCAAAGTCCGCAGCCGGCCGCGCCGGGCGGCGGTCGAGGTATCGGTTTTCAGCAGGTCAAAGTGGGCGGACATTGGCGGAATATCACCCTGCCCGCGGTCTTGACCCCCTGTCAATTACCGGCTCTGTTCGTCAAAAGTGCTGCTGGTCATAGACAACTACGATTCGTTCACCTACAATCTGGTCCAATATTTCGGCCAGCTCGGCGTGAGCATGCGCGTCTTCCGCAACGATGAGATCACCCCCGCCGAGGCCGAGCAGCTGAACCCCGACAAAGTGCTCATTTCTCCGGGTCCCTGCACGCCCAGCGACGCCGGCGTAAGTATCGACATCATAAGGACTTTTGCAGGAAAGAAGCCCATTCTTGGAGTTTGCCTGGGACACCAGGCCATGGGCCAGCATTTCGGGGGTAAAGTCATCCGCGCCGACCGGCAGATGCATGGCAAACTCTCGCCGATCCGGCATCAGGGCAGCGACGTTTTCACGGGTCTCCCCTCCCCCTTCACGGCCACCCGGTATCACTCCCTCCTGGTCGAGCGGGCCAGTTTCCCGTCCTGCCTTGAGATTACCGCCGAAACCGAGGAAGGTGAAATCATGGGCCTCCGCCATAAACATTTCCCCGTCTTCGGTGTCCAATTTCACCCAGAATCCATCGCCACCGAGGGCGGCATGAAGATTCTGCAGAATTTCCTATCCCTCAACTGATCCGCCTCAGGCCTCTCGCCTCAAGCCTCCCATTCATGCGCTGCCCCAAGTGCACCTCCATTGAAGACAAGGTGATCGACTCGCGCATCGCCCGCGACGGCAATTCCATCCGCCGCCGCCGCGAGTGCCTGGAGTGCGGCCACCGCTACACCACCAATGAGGAGTTTGTCCGCGACACCCTCGTCGTCATCAAGCGCGACGGCCGGCAGGAGCCGTTCAGCCGCGAAAAGCTGGTCGGGGCCGTGCGCGCCGCCTGCCACAAGCGCCCGGTCGACAACGAGCAGATCGGCATGCTCATCGAGGATGTGATCGACGCCGTCGAGGCCCAGTATGAAAGCCAGGTGCCGACCAAGGCCATCGGCGAGCACGTCATGCAGCGCCTGCGCAAGATGGACCAGGTCGCCTACGTCCGCTTCGCCAGCGTCTACAAGGAATTCCGCGACGTCTCGGAGTTCGTTGATGAAATCAGCAGCCTTGCACCGCCCCGTGGTTCCGCTATCTCGAAACCCAAGAAATGACGCGCCCCCTTCAACTGCGCCGGCTGCACTTCCTCAACGCCCTCTTCGCCCCGCTCACCGGGCACGATCTTTATCTGGCGCAACAGATCGACGACGCCATCAGCACCAGCCTCCCCGAGGCCGAGGAGCGCGATCCGGCCGACCCGGCCTTTGTCGGCGCCGCCGCCCGGCTTTTTGAACGCCTCTGCTCCGCGCAGCCGCAACACGGCTTCTTCCACTGGGACGCCGGGGCCGATGACACGGGGGCCACGCCGCTCTTCACCCGCGCCGGCGTCATGCAGGGCCTGAAGCAGCTCGCGACCTTCCCCGAGTCCACCCTGCTCGTCACCAACCTCCGCGCCGCCCACTGCCCGCCCGCGAAACGCTGGACCGATCGCCGCCGCCGCGACTACGACGACAGCCTCTCGCTCATCCGCGAGCTCGCCGCCGCCCGCTCCCGCCGCAGCGCGAGCATGAATCTGCTGTTCCTCTGAGTTGCCGCGGATAGCGCGGATATCTGCGGATAAATTTCAACCCTCCGCGTTAATCAGTGCATTCCGCGGAGAATTCCTTTCATGGCCAGGACCATCTTCCAAAAGATCATCGACCGCGAGATCCCGGCGAAAATCGCCCACGAGGACGACCTCTGCATCGCCATCCACGACGTCAACCCGCAGGCGCCGGTGCATGTGCTGGTCATCCCGAAACAACCGGTACCGCGCATCGGCGAGGCCACCGCCGGCGACCAAGCGCTCCTCGGCCACCTGTTGCTGACGGCGGCGGCGGTCGCAAAAAAACTCGGCCTGGCCGATTCGGGCTACCGCCTCGTCATCAACCACGGCCGCGACGGCGGCGAGCGCGTGCCCCATCTGCACGTGCACCTGCTCGGGCAGCGCCCGCTGGCGTGGCCGCCAGGTTAGAGGATAACTTTTCTCGTTCTCTTTCTCCTGCTCGTTCTCCCCAAACCGCAGCCAGAGAGAACGAGCACGATCTAATCACGGCAGGTATTTCGCCAGCCAGCCGTGGACTTCGCCGTAGAAGTAGCGGCTGTCCTCGCCGCTCAGGATCCAGTGGCCGGCCTCGGGGAACACGATGAGCTTGCTCGGGACCTGCAGGCGCTGGTTCAGCGTGAACCACATGTAGGCGTTGTTCACGGGGACCCGGTAGTCGAGCTCGCCCACGGTGATCAAGATCGGTGTCTTGAAGCCGGTGCCCATGGCGTGGTTGCCCGCCTGCAGCACCGGACTCTGGTCGCGCCACACCGGGCTGTCGCCCCAGATGGGGCCGCCGGCGTTCACCTCGCGACCGAACACGCTGTCACTCGTGCCCCATTGCATGATGAGATCGGCTTCACCGGCGTGGGAGATGATCGCTTTGTAGCGCGTGGTGGTGGCCTGCAGCCAGTTGGCCAGATGCCCGCCGTAGCTGGCACCCGCGGCCGCCAGACGCGTGCCGTCGATGAAGCTGTAGCGTTTGATCGCCTCGTCGACCGCCTGGTTGACCTCGTCCGCCGGCGTCTGGAGCGGATCCAGCTTGATGGCCCGGGCAAACTCCTCGCCGTAGCCGGTCGAGCCGGTGTAGTCGGTCAGGAGGATGACATACCCCGGCTTGGCCAGCAGGTCATAGTTCCAGCGGAGGACGAAGCCGTCGTGCCACATGCTGGCCGCGCCGCCGTGGATCACGGTGAACAGCGGATACTTCTTCGCCGGATCGAAGCCGGCGGGCTTCACGATCATGCTGTGGATGTCCCGGCCCCGGGCGCTCTTGAACCAGAAGTGTTCGACCGGCAGCCAGTCGATGGTCGCGGCCTTCTCCGTATTGATCGCGGTCAGACGCTTCGGCGCACCGTTGAAAGCATAGACCTCCTGCGGGTTGACCGTCGTCTCCCAAAGCCCGGTCACCGCCCGGCCGCCCGCCGCCAGGCCGCTGATGGTCCCGGTCGCGGGGGAGGCCTCGTCGCGCACGTCGTTGCCAGCGTAGGAAACCGAGTAGAGTTTCTCCAGACCCGCGTGCTCGTAGGTGAAATAGATGCGGTCCGAACCCTCCGGCATCGCGAAGGCCGAGACCGCGCGGTCGAGATTAGCCGTCAGGATCTTGGCCTCGCCCTGTAACGGCCAAGGGAAGCTGGCGAGGCGATTGAGATCGTAGACCTGGCCGGTCTCCTCGGCCGAGACCAGGCAAAGCAGGGTCTTGCCGTCGGGGGAAAATTGCAGGGAACCGTAGCCCTTTTGGTCGTTCGTCAGGCGGCGGGGCTCACCGCCGGCGGCGGGCACGGAAAATATCTGGGCGTGCACATTGGACCAGGCGCCGTCGTGCCGGTTCATCACCCCGAGGAACACGATGGTCGCACCGTCCGGCGCCCAGTCCGTCGGAATGCTTTCCCCGCTGTTGCCGCGCAGGCCGCCGAAACCAGCAGTCGCCGCGAGCTGCGTGCCGGCCAGAAGATCCCGCGCGACCGCCCCGCCCTTGGCGTCCTGCACGAAGATATGCGCGCGTTTCTCGTCGAGCCATGACATCCACACGCGGGGGGGGAACGTCTCATAGGCCCGCGCGTTGTATTTGCGTTCCTTGGCTGCCTTGGCCGCCTTCTTGTTGGCCTCGTCATCCATCGCACCCGGATAAACGGAGCTTACAAAGAGAAACCGGGTCCCGTCGGGGCTCCACTTGGGCGCGCCGGCGCCGGTGGACAGGTTGGTGATGCGCTCCGCCTCGCCGCCGGCGACCAGGTTCAGGACATAAATCTGGCTCGCCTCATCGCCATCGCGCTTGGCGGTGAATGCCAGCTTGGAACTGTCCGGCGACCAGACCGCGCCGCCCTCGGCGGGCTTGCTGTAAGTAATCCGCCGCGCAGGGGTGTCGTCCGTGAGGGATTTAAGCCAGAGATCGGTAGACGAATCCTTGCTGTCGTAGGCGGGATCGGTGACGGCATAGACTACCCACTTCCCGTCCGGACTCGGCACCGGCGTGCCCAGGCGCTTCATGAGCCACACGTCTTCGTGGGTGATGGCGTGCTTGACCGGAGCTTCGGCGGCAAAGACGTGGGCGGTCGTGCAGACCAACAGGGAGAATACAGCGAACAATCGGAGCTCCATGGGGGATGGTAATGAAGGTTAAGCGGAAGAACGGGTCTTAAACGTGCCCGCGGCACGCGTGAGCACGAGCCTTTTCAAATCGTGCCCCGTTAGCGCGGCCGAACCAGGCCCGATGCTCGCGGTGAATGCCGCTATGCCCCGGAAGCCGCGGTCAGCCAGGAGGGGGAAGCCGGAACACGAAACCACGCTCGCCCCAGCCACATTCAACTTGCCCGGAACGGCCGCCGTCCGTAACCGTCCCGTCGTGCCATGCAAGCGCCCCTGATCGAGAACCCCGTCTATCTGGCCGCCGTTTTGCTCGGGATCCTCGCGCTGCTCTTCGCGGCCAACGCCCACCCCGTGGTTGGCCGGGCATTCAAGGTGATCCCGTTGCTCGTTTTTGCGTATTTCGTGCCGGCGCTGCTTTCGAACACGGGCATCATTCCGACGGAATCGCCGCTGTACGATTTCATCAAAAAATGGTTGCTGCCGGCGAGCCTCCTGCTGCTGACGCTCTCGGTGGACATCCCGGGCCTCACGCGGCTCGGACCGAAGGTGATCGTGCTCTTTCTCACGGCCACCGTCGGCATTGTCATCGGCGGCCCGATCGCGTTTGCGCTCGTGGGCCTGATCGCCCCGGACCAGGTGCGCGCGCTCGGCGCAGAGTCGTGGAAGGGTCTGGCCGCGCTCTCGGGCTCGTGGATCGGCGGCGGCGCCAATTTCGTGGCGATCGGCAAGAGCGTCGGGGTGCAGGACGCCACGCTCGGGCTGATGATCGTGGTGGACGTGGCCGTCGCCAACGTCTGGACCGGGGTGCTCCTCTGGTTCTCCGGCCGGGCCGAGCAGATGGACGCGAAGATCAATGCCGATGCGCGGGCGATCGACGAACTGCGGGTCCGGGTGGCAAAGTATCAGGCGGAGGTGTCGCGTCCGACAACCCTGCCCGATCTCCTGACAATCCTTGCGGTCGCGTTCGGCGGCACGTCGCTGGCCACGGTGATCGCGACCCGGTCCGCCCACTGGCCGGGCCTGCCCGACATCGACCCCGTCATCACCGGGTTCACCTGGATCGTGATCCTCGTCACCACGCTTGGCATCGCGCTCTCGTTCACGCCCGTGCGGCGGCTCGAGGGCGCCGGGGCCGGTGCGGTAGGCTCGACGCTGCTCTACCTGCTGGTCGCCTCGATCGGCGCGCACGCCGATTTTGCGCGCGCGGTGGAGGTGCCGGTGCTGGTCGCCATCGGTGCCGTCTGGATGACCTTTCACGCGGTCACCATCATGATCGTCCGGCGGCTGTTGCGGGCGCCGATCTTCTTTGCCGCCATCGGCTCGCAGGCGAACATCGGCGGGGCCGCCTCCGCGCCGATCGTCGCGAGCGCGTTCCATCCGGCGCTGGCCCCGGTCGGTGTTCTTCTCGCCGTGGCCGGCTATGTTCTCGGCACCTACGGCGGCATCCTTTGCGCGCTGATGCTCGAACGGGTGCACGCGTGGTTGACGTTCTGATTTCCCGGCGCCCGACACGAACCAGCCGCCGGAGCGGTCTCTTCATGCGGATTCTCCCTGGGTTTTATCCCCAGCCCCCTTTCCGTCATAACCGGACACCCTCATGCTTTACCTTTTGCCTTAAATTCCCCGTCCCCCAACCCTGAGTATTCCGAGGATCCGTCCTCAAGTAAGTTACCTGCCAGTACTGCCACGCCGTCGGCTTTCTTTCGGATTCGTTCCCCACCATTTCGGAGCCATTCCCACCTCGTCAACCCCATGCACCTAAACCGCCGCAAATTCCTCGCCCGCGCCCTCGTGGGCGGGGCCGCCGCCAGTTTGCCGCTCTCGTCGCGGGGCGCCGTCGCCCGCAGCAACGAAGTGCTTCGGGAGAAATATACCAGGCTGGATGCCATCCTCCGGCAGCCGGTTCTGCGCCGGGAGCTTTTTAGGACCCCGGTCATCATCGAGACGCTGGAGCTGTTGCGCTATAAGAACAATTTTCTTTGCCGGGTCCGCTCGAAGGACGGCGCCGTGGGCCACTCGGCCTCGAATAACTCACCAATGATGTCGGTCTGGCCGGTCCAGGTGAACCGCCTGCAGGATTTCTTCATCGGCAAGGACGCACGCGACCTGGAGGCGGTGATGGAGGAGGCCTACGTGCACCAGAGCAATTACAAGATGCAGAGCCTCGCCCTTTGGGTGCCAATGGCCACGATCGAGTTCGCCATCCTCGACCTGCTGGGCCGCATGGTGAACCAGCCCCTGGGCCTGTTGATCAGCGACAAAATCCACCACCCAACCGTCAAGGTCTACCAGGCCAACGGCGAGCGTGACAACAGCGCGGAGGAAGTGTTGGCGAACCTCACCCGCGACGTGGAGGCGTCCCAGGCCAAGGCGCTCAAGCTCAAGATCGGTGGGCGCATGAGCCATGTCGAGTATCCCATCGGCCGCTCGGAGAAGCTCATCCCGATGGTGCGGGAAAAGTTTGGCGACCAGATGGTATGCATGGCCGACTCCAACGGCTCTTACGGCGTCGAGGAGGCAATCAAGTTCGGCCGGCTGCTCCAGGAATACAAATTCGCCTTCTTCGAGGAGCCGGTGCCCTTCGACTGGTATGAGGAAACCAAGGCCGTGGCCGATGCCGTGGACATTCCCCTGGCGGGCGGCGAGCAGGAGGCGAGCATGCACGCCTTCCGCTGGCTGATCGCCAACGACGGTCTCGATATCGTGCAGGCTGATGTGTATTATTTTGGCGGGCTGATCCGCTCGATGAAGGTGGCGCGCATGGCGCAGGCGATGGGGAAGACCCACGTGCCGCATATTTCCGGCGGTCTCGGCTATCTGTACATGGCCCACTTCGTTTCCTCGATTCCGAACGCCGGTGAGTTTCACGAGTTCAAGGGCCTGACCAACCCGGCCGCGCTGCCCTACACGTGCGCGACATCCACGCTGACGACTGAGGGTGGGGTCCTGACCGTGCCCACGGGCCCGGGCTCGGGCATCGAGATTGACCCGGATTTCATCAGGAAACACACGGTCTTAACGCGGGATCGGGGGCCGGCGGATGAATGACGGGCTGGCGCACCGTCACCAGCGGGATCAGCTGCGTCCCTCGAACGTACCGTCCGCCCGCTTCAGCACGAGTTTCTTCAATTCCAGCATCATCAGGGCGGAGGCAATCTCCGGCGCAGCTAATCCCGTCAACGCCGCCAGGGCGTCGATGCCCAACATCGCCCCGCCGCGGAGCGACTCCAGCACGCGCCGCTCCTTCCCGTCGAGCTGCGGCATCAGCTGCTCCAGCAGGCCCGGCTGGCCCTCGGCCTTGATGGCCTGCGGCCGTAAGCCGTCGAGGTAGTTCAGCTCGTCGAGAATGTCATCCACGCCCGTAAACAGCGTCGCCCCATCGCGGATGAGCTGGTGGCAGCCCGCGCTGCTGGGCTGGTCGATGCGGCCGGGCACGGCGTAGATGAGCCGCCCCTGTTCACCGGCAAATCGCGCGGTGATCATCGCCCCGCCCGCGACGTCGCTCTCGACGACCACCGTGGCCTCGCACATGCCCGCGACGACCCGGTTGCGCATGGGAAAAGTCTGCTTGTCGGCCTTCCGGCCGAAGGGGAATTCCGAGAGCACCGCGCCGGTCTCCGTGATGCGCCGGTAAAGATCCAGGTTCTCGGGCGGGTAGACGATATCGATGCCGCACCCGAGCACCGCCGCGGTCTTGCCTCCGACCGACAGCGCGCCCTCGTGGGCGGCGGTGTCGATGCCGCGCGCCAACCCGCTGACGACACAAAAGCCAAGCCGGGCCAGGTCGGCGCCCAGTTTCTTGGCCACCGTCTGCCCATAGAGCGTTGTGCGCCGGCTGCCAACGACGGCGATGCAAGGCTGGGTGAAGTGATAACCGCCCTTCCGGTAGAGCCCGATCGGCGGGTCATGGATTTCCTTGAGCAATTTCGGATAACCCTCGTCGCGGGTGGTGATGAAGGTGGCGTTGGTCTTGGCCAGCCGTTCCTCCTCGCGCGCGAGGTCGAAGTGGGTGCGCCAGTTGAGCAGGGCCGCGCTGGTTTCGGGTCCGACGCCGCGCACCGATTCGAGGCGGCGCTTGGCCGCGTTGAGGATGTCGCGGGGATCGCCGCCAAATTCCTCGAGGAGGCGATTAAGGGTGATGGGGCCGATGTTGGGCAGGTCGTTCAGGATCATGAACGCCTGTCGTTCGGACAGTTCAGGGGGAGTCATGGGCCGCGAGGGTCAGGGCAGGTTGCAGATAGTCCAACAGCTGCGTCGTCTGCACTGCCACCTGGCCCTTGTCGCGAGCGAGCAAATCCGCAGCAAGGCCATGCCACACTACCCCGCGGCCCGCGGCGAGCAACAAATCGTCCGGCGCCTGTGCCAGCAGGCCGCCGATCAGGCCGGCCAGCAGGTCCCCGCTGCCGCCCCGCGCCAGCACGGGGCCACCAAAGAAACTGTGATAGACCATCCCGCCCGCGTGCAGCCGGGTCGGCGAGCCCTTGCGCACGACCACGCAGTTTTCGTCCGGCTGCAATCCACCTGCGATGCGCTGCCACTCGCCCGCGTGCGGCGTGCAGATGAAGCGCTTGCCTTGCGCCGCCACCAATACCTCCGGACGCAACGCATCGGCATCGAGCAAGAAAGGAATGTTCGTATTACGAACAATGGCTTGGACGACGGAGACGGTTTCCGGGGCGGCACCAAGGCCCGGGCCGATCACCAACGCGGTGGCACGCTGGAGTTTTTCCAGTAGAAGCGTCACCCCCTTGGCGGTGGGTCCACCTGTGGGCGTTTCCGGCCAGCCCACCCACATCGCCTCGGGGAGCTTGGCGGCATACTCCGGCACGAGCGACGCCGGCACGAAGGCCGTCAGCAGACCCACCCCGCTACGCAAGGCCGCCTGCACGGTCATGAGTACGGCACCGGGATACTGCCGCGAACCACCGACAACGAACAGGTGGCCGTAGGTGCGCTTGTCCGTCTGCGCCGGGCGCAGCCGCGCGAGCGGCGCGAGGCTGGAAGAAAGCAGAACGCGGCTTGTTGCCGGGGTCGCTGCCCCCGGTCTGTGGTCGATGACCTTGGCGACGGACGGACCGGGGTCAACGGCCCCGGCAACACCGGAGAAAAACCCGAGGTCGAGGTAGCGCAAGCGACCGGTGTAGATGGCGTTGCTCGCGGCAACCATGGGCGCTTTCACCATGCCGGTGGCGTAGGTGAAGTCGGCCCGGAAGACCGTCCCTGCATTCTCCTCCCCCACCCCACTGGGCAGATCAACCGCCGCGCGGAGCCGGATGCGGGGATGGGTGTTCACCCACGCCAGCAGCTTGGCCGCCGGCTCCTCCAGCGGCGGATGAAATTGCATCCCGAAGACACCGTCGAGGCAGAGGTCGTAGGAATTCGCCTGGGCTGATTTCCAGTCGAAGGGCTCTTCCCGGTTTCCCGCCACAAGGACAAACTCCTGCCAGGCGCGCTGCGTCAGCGGCCGGGGTGAACCCGTGCTGAATACGGGATGGATCGTCACTCGAGTGCGCGGACGGTGCTTCAGGAGTGCGGTGGCGGCAAGCAACGCGTCGCCCCCGTTGTGCCCCTTGCCCAGCAGAACCAAAATGCGGGCGTCATCCGGCAGGCCGCCGATCTCCCTGAAATCCTCTACGATGGCGGCGGCGAGCGCGGCGCCGGCGCGCTGCATCGCGGCCCACTCGGCCGCCTCGGATTTGAGCAAGCCGGCCTCCCATGCCCTGGCCTCTGCGCAGGTCAGAACCGGGTGAGCCGCCAGTTCCATGGGACAAACTAGTGTTTGACCAGCGCGGCCACGGCCATCGCGTGGCTGTCGATGTGCGAGAGGGACAGCCACACGTGCGTGGCCCCGACCTCGGCGAGCAGGGCCGTGGCCTTGGCGTCGAGGCGGACGAGAGGCTCCTTGCGCGTGCCGTGGTAGACCGACACGGAGGTCCAGTCGAGGTGTTCGCCGATGCCCGTCGTGAAACATTTTGAGACAGCCTCCTTGGCCGCCCAACGTGCGGCGTAATGCTTGTGCGGGTATTTCAGGCTGCTGCAGTACGCCTGCTCCTCCTCGGTGAAAATGCGCTTGAGGAACCGGTCGCCGTGCTTGGCCAGCACCTTCTTGATGCGCTCGGTCTCGATGAGATCGCAGCCGAGGCCGACCAGAACGCCGCCGGGGGGGAGTATGATGCTCATGGTGCAGTAGTGAGTAGCGGGTAGTGGGTAGCGAGTAGACCTACTGACGGCAAACCAAAGGTTTTTGTGTAATGCTCACTACTCGCTACCCGATGCTCGCTACTGTCACGGGTTCATCAACCGCTTCATTTCCCGCACCGCCTCATCGATGCCGGAGAAAAGGGCCCGGCTGATAATACTGTGGCCGATGTTGAGCTCGTGGAGGTGCGGGATGGTGCGGACCTCGGTGATGTTGGCGTAGTTGATGCCATGGCCGGCGTTGACCACGAGGCCAAGGGCGTGGGCCTGCTTCGCCCCGGCGACCAGCCGGGCGAGCTCGACGGTACGCCCGGGCAGGTGGTAGGCGTTGGCATAGGCGCCGGTGTGGAGTTCGATCCACGGGGCCTGCAACTCGGCCGCCAGCCCAATCTGGTCGGGATCCGGATCGATGAAGAGGCTGGTCTTGATCCCGGCGGCGTTCATGGCCTCGGTCACGCGGGCGACCTTGTCCCGATGCTTCACCACGTCGAGCCCGCCCTCGGTGGTGATTTCTTCCCGGCTCTCGGGCACGAGGCAGACGGAGTGCGGCCGTAGTTTCAGGGCGAATTCGGTCATGGCCGGGGTGCAGGCCATCTCGAGGTTCAACCGGGTGGATCGGGAAGCCCCGAGCAGCTTGACGTCCTCCTCCAGGATATGGCGCCGGTCCTCGCGCAGGTGCACGGTGATGCCGTCGGCGCCGGCTTTTTCACAGCGCCCGGCCAAAGCCACCGGATCGGGTTCGACCAAGCCGCCGAATCCGGGTTCCACCTGGCGGTAGCGCGCCTGGCGCAGCGTGGCCGCGTGGTCGATATTGACGCCAAGAAGAATCATGCAGCCCGAAGGATACCTAATCCGGGCGGGCTGGAAACCAGGAAATACAGCAGGCCCCGGTGTTTCTGCCTTCCTGTCTTCCCGGGTTCTGCCTTTCCTTGCGGGCATGTCCGCCGAAACGACCCCGTCAGCGTCCCAACCGAAGAAGGAAAACCTGCTGATCAACCTGGCCTGCAACATTGCGGCCCCGGCGCTCATCCTGTCCAAGCTCAGCGAGCGGTTCGGCGCCAAGACCGCACTGATTTTGGCGCTGTCGTTTCCGCTGGGCTACGGCCTCTACGACCTGATCAAGCGGCGGAATTTCAACTTCATCGCCGCGCTGGGCTTCACCAGCACGCTGGCGACTGGTGGACTCGGTTTGTTGAAACTGGCTCCGTTTTGGTTCGCGGTGAAGGAAGCGGTCGTGCCGAGCCTGATCGGGCTGACCATCATTGTCTCCCAGTGGACGAAGAAACCGCTGGTCCGGACTTTTCTCTTCAGCGAGCAGGTGATCGATGTCCCACGGGTGGAAGCCGCCCTGGACGAGCGCAGCCAGCGGCCGGCCTTCCGGCGGCTGCTGGCCCGTTCCAGCTGGCTGCTGGCCTTCTCGTTCGCGATCAGCGCAGTGCTGAATTACGGGCTGGCGCGCTACCTGATCACGGCCATGCCCGACACGCCGGAATTCAACGCCCAGCTGGGCCAGATGACGCTGTGGAGCTGGCCGGTCATCGTGGTGCCGAGCATGGCGATCATGATGTTCGCGCTGTGGCAGCTGCTGAAGGGCCTGCGCGTGCTCAGCGGCCTGACGGTGGAGGAGATCCTCCGGCAGCCGCCGGAGATGAAGCCGGGGAACCGGTAGGGGCGCCCCTCGTCTGGCTCGGGGCCTTGAGCCCGTCGAAACGGCTCGCCCTCCAGCGCCCTGCGGGCAGGGCCGTTGAGGGCTACGGCCCCTACCTTCAAACCTAGCCGCGCCGGTCCATCGGCACGTAGTCGCGCCGGGTCGGCCCGGTGTAGATCTGACGCGGGCGGTAGATGCGGCCCTTGGGGTTAGACGCGACTTCCTTCCAGTTGGCGATCCAGCCGGGCGTGCGGCCGATGGCAAACATGACGGTGAACATATTGGTCGGGATGCCGAGCGCGCGGAAGATGATGCCGGAGTAGAAATCGACGTTCGGGTAGAGCTTGCGCGAGATGAAGTAGTCGTCCTGCAGCGCGGCCTGCTCGAGGTTCTTGGCGATGTCGAGCAGCGGGTCGGACTTGCCGAGCTTCTTCAGCACGACGTCGCAGGCCTGGCCAATGACCCGGGCGCGGGGGTCGAAATTGCGGTAGACCGCGTGGCCGAAGCCCATCAAACGGCTGCTCTTGCTGCCGCCCTTGGCCGCCTCGATGAAGCGCGTGCCGTCGTCGCCCTCGTCATGGATGGCCTGGAGCATGTTCATCACCGCCGTGTTGGCCCCGCCATGGAGCGGACCGGACAGGGCGTTGATGCCGGCGGACAGGGAGGTGAAGAGGTTCGCGCCGCTGGAGCCGACCATGCGCACGGTGGACGTGCTGCAGTTCTGCTCGTGGTCGGCGTGCATGAGCAGAATGAGGTTCAGTGCCTTCGTGACCTCGGGCATGGCCACGTATTCCTTGTAAGGCTCCGAGAACATCATGTGCAGGAAGTTCTCGCAGAACGGCAGATCCTTCGGGTGCACGAAGGCGCGGCCCTTGTTGTGGCGGTAGATCATCGCCCCGATGGTGCGGATCTTCGCGATGGCCATGGCGGCGGCGAGGTCGAACTGCGCCAGGTCCTTCTCAAAGTTATTGGTGGCCAGCTGCGGGTAGTGGGCGGCCAGTGAATTGACGATGGACGAGAGCATCGCCATCGGCGGGGCGTCCTTGGGGAAGCCCTCGAAAATGCGCTGCATCTGCGTCTCGATGGCGGCGTTCTCCCGGAGGAGGTCGCCGAAATCCCGGCGTTGCTTCGGGCTGGGCAGTTCGCCGTAGATGACGAGGTAGGCGGTCTCAGGGAAATCGCAGTGTTCGGCCAGCTGCTCGATGGAATACCCGCGGTGCCGGAGAACACCGTTCTCGCCATCGAGGTAGGTGAT
The DNA here is from genome assembly GCA_046590295.1 of Lacunisphaera sp. Taxonomy (GTDB): domain Bacteria; phylum Verrucomicrobiota; class Verrucomicrobiia; order Opitutales; family Opitutaceae; genus Lacunisphaera. The sequence goes on along the minus strand of JBKJTZ010000081.1, from coordinate 6,321 downwards.
GTCGCTCTCGCACGAGCCGGTGTTGCCGTAGCCCTGATCGTAGAAAATGTAGCCGGTGTCCTTGCGGAGGCTGCGGGCATCGATGGCCTTTTCCCCCTCGCTGCCGGTCATCACCGGGAGAAAGGTCTCCTTGTCATCGATCTTGATAATCGCTTGGTTGGGCATGGCGGGGTAACAGATAAAAGAACAGAAATCAGGCCTGATGCAAAGCAAAGCCTCAGCGCCCGCCCCCGGAACGTCAGACATAAGCCCGCTGCTTGCGGGTAGAAAGCAAAAGTAACGCCCCCGGCCCGAGGCTCAGTTCACCTTGAAGGTCGGAACGGCAAACTCGGCGGCAGGCACGGCCTGGTTCAGCTCGACCCGGATGAAACTGATGGTCGTGGCCGTGCCGTTGGGCGCCTTGTTGATCACCTTGCGGGGGAAGCGGACACCCTTGATGATCATCTCGCCCTCCTCGCGTATCTCCGCCCCGGTCTCGGTCACGGTCTTCACCAGCCGGCCGGTGGACTTCTCGAAATAGCGGACGAAAATGATGCTGTCATCATGGACGAAGGAGAGCTTCACGCAGGGCACGCCATCGATGGTCGCGTCACCGCCGTGCTGCACCTTGCCGCCCTGCTTATCCAGACCGGCGAAGAAGCTGAGATTTTCCCAGGTGTTGGCGCGGAGCCGCTTCACCTGACTGGCGTCGAGCAGCGTCACCTGCCACTGGACGGGATTGGCCGGATTGGTGCGCTTCTGCCAGGCATCGTAGCCGTCAAGAGCCGTGACCTCGATCACCTGCGGGCCAGTCACGGTGACGCGCTGCTGGTCGGGTTTCTGGAAAATGATGTCCACCGGCAGCAGCGTCGAGGCATTGACCTCCAGCGTGCCCGTGAAGTGGATGGTGGAGATGGCGTTAAGCGCACTTTCACTGCCCAGGTAGGCCCGGGCCTTGGCGACGATCGCCTCGACCGTGTCGGCCGCATGAAGCGAACCGGTGGGGAGGGTGGCCAAGGCGGCCAACAGGAGGAAAAGTCGGTTTTTCATGCTGGGGGTAGACAGGCAAATCTGGCGCCGGTGCCGGCATTCGCAACGGGAAACTACTCCCATTCGATGGTCGCCGGGGGCTTGGAACTGATGTCGAGGACCACCCGGCTGACCCCGCGTACCTCGTTGGTGATGCGGCTGGAAATCTTCTGGAGCAGGTCGTGGGGCAGCCTGGCCCAGTCGGCCGTCATGGCGTCGATGCTCTCCACGATGCGCAGGGCGATGACATAATCGTAGGTGCGCTCATCCCCAAAAACGCCCACGGTCTTGACCGGCAGGAACACGGCGAAGGACTGCCAGACCTTCCAGTAGTAGCCCGATTTCATCATCTCGTCCTGGAGCACGGCGTCGGCGTTGCGCAGGATCTTGAGCTTGGCGGCCGTGATGTCGCCCATCACGCGCACCCCCAGACCGGGGCCGGGGAACGGCTGGCGCCAGACGACCTCCTTGGGCAGGCCGAGGGCGGCGCCGACCAGGCGGACCTCGTCCTTGAACAGCTCGCGCAGCGGCTCGATGAGCTTGAGCTTCATGCGCTCCGGCAGGCCGCCGACATTGTGGTGCGTCTTGATCAGCGAGGCGGGATTGCCCGCGATCGAGACGGACTCGATGACGTCGGGATAAAGCGTCCCCTGCCCCAGAAACTCGGCCCCGCCGATGGAGCGGAGTGATTTTTCAAAGACCGCGACGAAGGTGCGGCCGATGATCTTGCGCTTGGCCTCAGGCTCGCTGATCCCGCCAAGGCGGGACAGGAAGAGCTTCGCGGCATCGACGACGCGCAGGTCGATCTTGAAATTCCGTTTATACAGCGCCTCGACGTAAGCGCGCTCATCCTTTCGCAGCAGGCCGTTGTCGACAAAGACGCAGGTAAGCTGCTTGCCGATGGCCCGGTGGAGCAAGGCGGCGGCGACGGAGGAATCCACACCGCCCGAGAGACCGAGCAACACGCGGGACTTGCCGACCTTGGCCCGGATGTCGGCCACCGCATGGGCGATAAAATCCTTGGTCGTCCAGTCCTGCTTCGCCCCGCACACCTTCACGAGGAAGTTGCGGATCATGTCCACCCCGCGCTCAGTGTGGAAGACCTCGGGGTGAAACTGGATGCCATAGAAGCCGCGCTTGGCGTCCTCGATGCCCGAGAACGGCGAGTTCTCAGAGACGGCGGTGGCGACAAAGCCTGACGGCAGCTTGGTGAGCTTGTCCCCGTGGGAATTCCAGATGCGGAGCTTGCGGGGCAGGCCGGCGAAAAGCTTGCCGGGTTTCCTGATGGTCAGGTGGCCGTGGCCATACTCGCGGGCCTTGCTGTGCGCGACCGTGCCGCCGAGGAAATGGCCCATGAGCTGCACGCCGTAGCAGATGCCAAGCACGGGCACGCCGAGCTTGAAAATGGCCGGATCGGGGTGCGGGGCGGTCTTCGCGTAGACGCTCTGCGGGCCGCCGGAGAGGATGATGCCCACGACGCCGTCCGCGCGAAGCTGGGCGGCCGGCGTGCTGAAATGATAGATCTTGGAGTAGACCTGGCACTCACGGATGCGGCGCGCGATGACCTGGGTGAGCTGGGAGCCGAAATCGAGAACAGCGATGGTCTGTGCCATGCGAAGTTATGAAGGGTTCGCCGCGCGTGAATCAATCCCAATCCCGTCCCGTCCGCCCCGGCAAGCGCACCTGCTCCCGCCCGCCTCAGAATTTCAACCGCGTGTTCGGGTGGCCGCACTTCGGGCAGGGTGCCTTGTCGGTGCCGGCCTTCTCGGTGTAGAGGTGGTCGCAGCGGATGCAATGAAAGGTGATCTTGCGGCGCTGTGCATCGTAAAGCGCGCGATCGCGGCGGTCGTGATAGAACCACAGGAAGCCGAACACCCCCAGCACCAGCAGGGCGTACAGGACGACAGGCAGGGTGAAATCGGGCGGCGGGGTCACGGCCCAGTGTTCACACGAAGGAGCCCGGGAGCCAAGGGGAAAGAAAAACGCGCCACCCGGAAAGGTGGCGCGTCGGGAGGGTATAGGCGGCTCGTCCGGAGGACTTGCCCTACCCTTTAGGCCTTGGGAGCCTCGGGCGCAGCCTCAGGGGCGGTGGCCTCGGCGGCCGGCTTGGCCTTCTTGGCGGACTTCTTCTTGCCGCGGGACTTCTTGTAGCCCTCATCCTCGGCGGCAATGAGCTCAATCAGCGCCATCTCGGCGGCGTCGCCGATGCGCTGCGGGCCGAGCTTGTAGATGCGGGTGTAGCCGCCCGGACGGTTGGCGAACTGCGCGGCCTTCTCATTGAAGAGGAGGGTCACGGCGCCCTCGTCGCGGATGTCTTTGAGGGCCATGCGGCGGAGGTGGAGGGCGTCCTTCTTCTCGGCCGCGGCCGCGGCGTTCTTGGCCTTGGTGATGACCTTCTCGATGAAGGGACGGAGGGCCTTGGCCTTGGTCAGCGTGGTCTCGATGCGACCGTGCTTGATCAGGCTGGCGCCCATGTTGGAGAGCATCGCCTTGCGGTGCTCGCGGGTGACGCCGAGGGAGGCGTGGTGTTTCTTGTGACGCATGGGTGGTTTGGGTTAGCGGTCCCCGATCGGCAATCCGGTCGCAGCGTTGGGCGGCAGCGGACGGCGCGAGGACCGTAGATAAAGTAGTGGGTAGTGGATAGTGGGTAGCAAGTAGATGATAAGCTGGTGGAGCGTGAGGCTCGCTACCCGCAACCCACTACTCGCTACTGCTGCCTTAGGCTTCCTTCTTCGTGTCGAGGAGGCGCTCGTCGAACTTCATGCCCAGCGACAGGCCGAGGGCTTCGAGCTTTTCCTTGATCTCGTTGAGGGACTTCTTGCCGAAGTTGCGGTACTTCAGCATCTCCTGCTCGGTCTTCATGGCCAGCTCGCCGACGGTGGTGATGTTGGCGTTGTTCAAGCAGTTCGCCGCGCGGACGGAGAGCTCGATCTCGTTGACCGACATGTTGAGGAGCTTGCGGAGCTTATTCTGCTCCTCGCTGACCTCGGACTGCTGGTTCTCGAATTCGTATTCCTCCTGCGACACGCGATCAAACACGTCGAGGTGATGCTTCAGGATCGAGGCGGACTGCTTGAGGGCGTCGTCCGGGGTGATGCGGCCGTCCGTCCAGACCTCGAGCACGAGCTTGTCGTAATCAGTGATCTGGCCGACGCGCGTGTTCTCGACGGCGTAACGCACGAGGCGGACCGGGGAAAAGAGCGAGTCGATGGCGATGACGCCGATGGCCTGGTCTTCCTTCTTGTTGCTCTCGCCGGGGCAGTAGCCGCGGCCGGTCTTGATCTCGATGTCAGCCTCGAAGGTGCGCTTGTGGTCGAGGGTGCAGATGAGCTGGTCAGGATTGACGATCTTGATGTTGGCGTCGGCCTGGATGTCGGCGGCGGTGACGGCCCCCTCGCGATTGACCTTGAGGTGGAGCTTCACGGTCTCGCGCTTCTCGGAGACGATGAGAATCTTCTTAAGGTTGAGGACGATGTCGGTGACATCTTCGACGACGCCGTCGATGGACTGGAACTCGTGGTTCACGCCCTCGATCTTGATCGAGCTGATGGCGCTGCCCTCGATAGAGCTGAGCAGCACGCGGCGGAGGGAGTTGCCGACGGTGTGGCCATAACCGGCCTCGAAGGGCTCGGCGATGAACTTGGCGTAGGTGGGCGTGGCGCCCTCCTCAACCTTGGTGAGTTTGGAGGGAATTTCGAACTTTCCGAGGCGCTTGGGCATGGCAGGAATGATTTTGATTGAGACTGGAGTGAAGAGTGAGGCGGCGAAACCCGCCTCCGCTCGATGAGCATTGGCGAGGAGGGCCCAGAGGGCTCAGAAGCGGGAGTAGTATTCGACGATGAGCTGCTCGTTGATGGAGGGCTCCATCTCGTCGCGGGTGGGCAGGCGGGTGATGGTGCCCTTGAGGGCCTCATCGTTGCGCGTGAGCCAGCCAGGGACGACGCGGGCGCGGTTTTCCTCGATGGCGCGGGTGGCCAGCTGACGGGAGGAGTTGACGGCCTTCATCTCGACCTCGTCGCCCTGGACGACGGTGTAGCTCGCGATGTCGACCTTGCGGCCGTTGACGCGGACGTGGCCGTGGTTGACGAGCTGGCGGGCGGCCGCGCGGCTCTTGGCGAAACCAAGGAGGTAGACGACGCTGTCGAGGCGGGTCTCGAGGAGCTGCAGGAAGCGCTCGCCGGTGACGCCGCGCTCGCGCTTGGCGATGGCGAACGTGCGGCGGAACTGGCGCTCGAGCAGGCCATAGATGAAGCGGAGCTTCTGCTTCTCGTTGAGGCCGACGGCGTATTCGGAAAGCTTGCGGCGCGACTTCGGGCCGTGCTGGCCGGGCGGGAAATTGCGGCGCTCAAGCACCTTCGCCGAGCCAACGATGTATTGGCCGAAGCGGCGGCTGATGCGGGTGGTAGGTCCAGTATAACGAGCCATGGGAGGAGGGTTATTTAAAGTTGAGGAGGATTAGACGCGACGGCGCTTGCGGGGGCGGCAGCCGTTGTGCGGCACCGGGGTGACGTCGATGATGGAGGAGATCTCCAGGCCGATGGCCTGGAGGCCGCGGATGGCGGAGTCGCGGCCGAGGCCGGGACCGCTGACGCGGATCTGAACTTCCTTGAGGCCGTGCGCCATCGCGTTGCGCGCGGCGTCCTGCGCCACGACTTGGGCGGCGTAGGCGGTGGACTTACGCGAGCCGCGGAAGTTGCACTTGCCGGCGCTGGACCAGGCGATGACGTTGCCCTTCGAGTCCGTGATGGAGACGATGGTGTTGTTGAACGTCGCGGCGACGTTGGCGACGCCGGAGGTGATGTTCTTCGAGCCTTTGGCCTTGCGGACCTTGACGGTGGCGAGCTCTTCCTTGAGGAGATCTTCGGCGGTGACGGACTTCGGCACGCCGCCGACCAACTCGACTGGTTTCGCGGGTGCGGCATCGGCGGCAGCGGGAGCGGCGCCGTCGGCGGCGGGCTTAGCGGCCTTCGGGCCTTTTTCCTTGCCGGGCTTCGCGGCGGCCGCCGGAGCGGTCGGGGCGACGTCGGGCTTGGGCGTCTTTTCTTTTTTGGGAGCTGATTTCTCTTCGGACATGGTGGTTTAAATTTAGACTTCCTTGGCCTTCGAGACGCCGACGGTCTTGCGCGGGCCCTTGCGGGTGCGGGCGTTGGTGGAGGTGCGTTGGCCGCGGACCGGGAGGCCGCGACGGTGGCGGATGCCACGGTAGCAATTGATCGCCTGGAGGCGCTTGAGGTTGCCGGCGATGTCGCGGCGCAGATCACCCTCCACCACCCACTTCTTGTCGGTGATGATGTGGAGAATCTTGTTCAGCTG
>JBKJTZ010000041.1:0-14592 GCA_046590295.1 Lacunisphaera sp. | reverse complement strand
CCCTCGCAAACTACCCAGCATATTGTAGGTATATACTCCTAGATGAAAATCCGCCCTCCGGTCAATGCCATACAGCAGTTCGCCCGCGTTGCGAGCAAGCTCTGGCTGGCGGTGATGGCCATGATTGGCGGGACGCTGCTGCAGGCGCAGATCGCTGTTTCCTCCATCACCACCAGCACCAGTGATCTGTCGAACCAGAAGGTCAATGGGACCACGTTTGAGCGCACGACGTTATCCATCTCCCAGTTCAAGGACGTCGCCGGAAATATCTATGACGCCAACACGGTCGCCGGCGCTGCCTATGTCCGCCGCAACACGACGGTGGGGAACTCGAACAGTTCCTCGATCTGGTATGCCGATGGCACCATCGCGGGATCCTATGCGGCTAACTACGCCCCCGACTACGCCACGCTGCTCCTCGGCAACAATATTCTCCGGGGCTCCGACAACACCTTTGCGAACGGCACGGCCGCGTCGGAAGGCAACATCGAGCGGCTAGATTTTGTTTTCAGCGCCGCCGGCATCACCTCCTCCATCTCCACCTCCTTTGCCATTTTTGACCGCGGTGCGGTCGGGGTGCATGACAATGTGAAGATCGCGGTTATCACAGGCTGGGACTCGGTCAACAACATGCCCACCGCCTACGGGGGCAATCTCGTCGGCGTCACTCCGTCGGACTACGGGAGCGCCAATGTCTCAGCGAACTTCAACTATCACCTATTCCGGTATACGAATGGGAGCAATCTAGGCAGCCCCTTCTGGAACAGCAACACCGAGACCGGCGCGCAGGGCCTCGGCGGCACCATTGTCTCCATGGCCGATCTCGGCATCGCGCCCGGCACCACCATTTACGGCTATTCACTGATGGGCTACGACGTCGCCAACGGCGGGAGCATGACCAACCTGGTGGATTGGAACAACGCCACTTATTATCCAACCAACACCACCGGCGCCACCGGTACCGGCGGCATCGACCTGTCGGCCGTCAACGGCGTGCTCTACAACCGGCGTGTGCCGGAACCCTCGACCTATGGCGCAATTTTGGTCGGACTGACCGGCTTGTTTCTCGGCTGGCGCCGCCACCGGCACCGCGTCATCGCGCCAGCGGCTTGAGCAGGGCGAATTTTCCGCTCGGGGCCGGCTGGATGAACTTCCGGCGGAAAAGATTCACCCGCATCCCCTCGCCTAGCACCGCCGCGAGGGCCAGCTCCATGCCTTTGGGCGCGGTCTCGTCCGCCACATACTGGAAGTCCCAGCGATTGTCCGAACCCTGCACCAGGCTCCAGTGCCAGCACGCGAAATCCTCCGGCAGCGCCGCGTCGATCTCAAACGACGACACCACGCGACCGTCAGCGCCAAAAAACAGATCCCGCTCGCGCCCCAAGATCCGGTAGCCGGTCGGCGTGCGACGCACGATGTCGCCCGTAAAGTAGCGCAGCAGCGGCATCGCCTCGCGATCGCGTGTCGTCACGTTGATCTGGAAGACCCCGGGCAGTTCGGGGCGCCACGGCACGAGCTCGACGAACGCATTGCCGTCGATCACGCGCAGGTTGTCCTGAAACGCATCGCCCACAAAAATGTAGCCGGCCTCGGTCGAACCGTAGAGGTCCACCTGCACCGCCCCGGGAAACGCCTCGGCGAGCCGCCGGCCGTGCTGCCGGCTCGCTTTGCCGTAGGTCAAAATGACCGTCCGCACGCTCGGCACCGTCACGTGGCGTTGGCCGAGCGCCCGCGCCAGCAAGGAAAGATAGATCGGTTCGCCCTCGATGACCGCGGGCTTGAGTGCCTGCAGTTCCAACGCAATGCGGTCCCACTCCGCCTCCGGAAAGGCAAAGGGATCGCTCGACAGGTTCAGGTAGACGGTGCCGTCGAAATAGCGATTGGGAAACGGGTGATCCTCGTACGGGCAGAGGTTGCTCGAGCAGCCGATGGGGGCGAGCACCGCCTTGCGGTAGGGCCGGTCCACATACTGCGCGAGTTCCGGGTGCGCGAGGTAGGCGCGATGCATCTGTGCGTTCCACCAGCCGTCCTCCATCACCACGGTCATCGGCCGCGCCGTGGAGCCCGAGGTGTGCTCGTATTCGTATTTCTGCGCCGCCAGGCCGCGTTCAATCTCGGCATAGTCTGCAAAAAAAGCCGTGTGCCCGCGATTGAGGATTTCCTGCTTGGTCAGCACCGGGATCTCCCGGAAGCACGACCACTGCAACGGGTCGCTGTGCAGCGGGAAACGCCGCCCGTACAGCGGGCTGCGCCGGTAGATGGCGCGAACCTCCCGCTCCAGTGGAGCCGGCACCCGGTCCGCCACCCCCACACCGAGGGCCTCGGGCGAGTTGGCAAAGATGGCGGCGGAAGGTTCCATGCGGTGCGGGCAGTGAACTCCGGGACCAGGGAATGTCAAACGGGGGGCTGGCGCAGTTCCGCCCAGACCGGCGTGAACAGCAGCAGCGCGTCGAGCACCAGCGCATGGGTGATGCCCCCGGCGTAGGCCAGGGCGTAGACCTCGTCCACCGGCCGGGTCATGATCTCGAATTCCTCATCGGGGTCCCACGCCAGCTCGTCCGAACGCCGCGCGTCCTCCACCAACACCAGGTGGCACCGGTTGGACTGCATGGCGGGATTGGGGTGCACGGTGCCGAGCAATCGCGCGCGGGTGCCCGTGAAGCCGGTTTCCTCGCGCAATTCCCGCACGCCGGCCGTGACCGCGTCCTCGCCGGCATCCATCACCCCGCCGGGGATCTCCACCGAAAAATCATCCGTGCCAAAGCGGAACTGCCGCACGAGCACGAGGTGCCGTGCGGGCGTCAGGGCCACCACGTTGACCCAGTCCGGCGCGCTGATGACGAAAAAGTCCTGGGCCCGGGCGCGTTGGGGATGTTGAAAATCGACGCTTTGCACGTCGAAAATTCGCGTGTGGGCCACGGGGCGGGCCCCGAGTTTTTTCCAACGCTGCGGCGCGGGTGGCTGATCGGGCATGGTGAAAATAAAAATGCCTCCGCGACGCAAGGTCATGGAGGCATGAGGAAAATTCGCCGGGGATTACTTGCGCGGGATCTTGATCTTCTGGCCGACCTTTAGATTCCGCGGCTCCAGGCCGGGGTTCTGGGACTCAATGGCGTCGACGCTGGTCGCGAATTTCTTGGCAATCTTCGAGAGCGTGTCGCCCGGGGCCACCGAGTAGTTGCCGTTGGCATCCACCGTGCCGGTCACCGCGCCACCGCCAGCCTTGCCAGCCGGAGCGACCGCCCGGGCTTTCTGGGCCTCCTCGATCTTGGCGATCTTCGCATTGATCGTGCCGATCTCGGCGCCGACCTGGTCGAAGGTGCTCTGGATGCCGCTGCGCAGGGACTTGACGTCCGCGTCGGCCTTGGCGGAGCTCGCCCGCACTTCGCCTTCCAGCGAGGCGATCTTGGGGATCTCCGCGTCATGCACGGCCACGGTCTTTTGGAGCGCGGATAGTTTGAAAAGTGCCGTGATCGAGAGGACCAGGGCGAGACCGCCGGCGATCACGCCAACGAGAGGCAAGATGCTGCCGGAACCATTGCTGTCGCGAGAAAGAGTATCCATGTGTGTTAAGAGATTGAGGGTGCGTATATAGTGGCGCGGGCTTCCGCGAAGCAAGAAGCAATTACTAACACCTTACGCCAGTCTGGCCAGGCGGAAGCTCCTGCCGGCCAGTTGGAAACAGGGCAACCGGTGAAAAGGGGCCTTTACCGGGGGCCAATCAGGGCAGCCCGGGCCTCGAAAAAATGGTCGGGGCGATAGGATTCGAACCTACGACCTCCTGGTCCCAAACCAGGCGCTCTACCAGGCTAAGCTACACCCCGTGACGAGGGAAGGGAGGCACATGCCGGGGTTGTGTCAATGGCGGGGTTGGGCCCGATAATCCATCGCCCGCCCACCTCCCACCGCGGGCGGATCGACACCGTGGAAAAAAGTATCGGCATTTCGCCGCATTTGTATCAATTATTCCAGCAGCAACAGGGCCAACCTATGAGAACGCCATGGCTTGGTCTGTTGATCTTCGTGCACGTCGCACTGGGCGGCGCCCTGCACGCGCAAGTTTCAATCGTTGCCAGTTACACCCAGAATTTTGATTCGATCGGAACCGCGCTGCCCGCCGGTTGGGATGTCTGGACCTCATCCACCGCGACGGGCAACGGCCTCGCGTTCAGCTGGTCGACGGCGCCGGCCGCGAATAATGCCACCGCCAGCGCCTCGACTTATTTTCGCAACCTGCCCGGTGCCTCGCAAAGCTGGACCGCCTCGCTCTCGGCCGGCACCGATCGCGCCATCGGCTGGCGGACCGGAAATGCCGCGAGTCGGGACGGCTCGATCACCTTCACCCTGGCCAACACCGCCGGGTACAACCTGAACAGCCTGAGCTTTCAATTGTTCACCCCGAACAGCTCCGGAGCCTCCGGGCCGGGAACCTACCAACTGCAGTATCAGATCGGGACCAACGGGATTTTCACGCAGCTGGCCGCCGTGTCCTACACCAATGATACGGCCCAAAATCCCCTGCTCGTGACGACGATCACCCTGAGCAGCGGTCAGCTCACGGCGTTGAACAATCAAGCGGGCCAGGTCACGCTGCGCTGGGACAACACGGCGACCACCGGCACAGCGTTCCATTCCCTGGCCCTGGATAACTTTTCCTACACCGCCACCGCCATCCCAGAGCCCTCGACCTGCGCGACGATACTCGGGGTGATCATGATGTGCCGTGTCATGATTAACCGGCGCCGGTCGTCCAGTCCCTCCCGGTGAATTCCACCGTCAGCCCGTCCCGGCGGGGTGGACCACAAAAAAGCCCGCCGGAATAGCGGGCTTTCACGGGGAAACGACGGCTGCCGGCTTATTTGCCGAGCGGTTTTTCCGACACCGTCGGCTTGAAACTGATGCCGACCGAAGGGTTTTCCGTCGCCGTGGCCGCCACCGGTACACCGGCGGCGGGCAGTCCGGCCACGAGGACGGTTGCACGCTGGGCCCACGGGCCGTTGGGCTCGATCAGGTTGAGCTGCTCGGCCAGATTGCGGACCTCCTCGGCGCGACCGGCACCGGCGGCAAGTGAGGCGAGATGATAGGTGGCCTCGGCCCGCGCGGATATAAACAACGCGGCGTCGGCATTCAGCGTCCGGAGGGCCGCCTCGCCGCCAGCCTGGTCGCCGCCATTGAGCAGGCTGACCGCGGCGCCGAGCTGGGCGCGTCCGCGCAGGGCATCCTTTTGGAGACTGGTGGCCGCCTTCGTATAAGCTGTCGCCGCGGCCTTGAAATCGCCGCCGGAAAACCTGGCATCCGCCACCCGCAGGTAAGCGACGCCGGCCAGCGCGTGGCCGGCGTGCGCGTCGGCAAAGGTCGCGAGACGGTCGGTGCTGTCACCAAGCTTCGCGTAATCAACCTGCAGATCCTTTTCCCGGGCGTCGGCGAGATAATTCCAGCCTTCCCGCCCGGCAATCACCAGCAGCGCGGCGGCCACGACGAACAGAATCATGTTGCGGTTGCGGATCCAGAATTCCTGGAGGGCGATCTCAAAGCCGGGCGCGACAACGGGGGTGGCTTCGGCCGGTTTCTCACCGTGGGGGCCCAGATTGGTGGGTAGGGATTGGCTCATGAACCGTGGAAGAGAACAAATGCCTTCTCCCGTGTCCATGCCGTAAATCAACGCCGGGGATCACCGGAGCGGCCAGCTCCATCCGGGCGATGGCAAGTTCGTTCCGTCCACCCGCCGCTGCCTAGTCGAAGACCACTGTCTTGTTGCCGTAGATGAGGATACGGTTCTCCAGATGCCAGCGGACCGCCTGGGCCAGCACGGATTTCTCCAAGTCGCGGCCCTTGCGGATGAGGTCATCCACGTCGTGCCGGTGGGTCACGCGGGCGACATCCTGCTGGATGATCGGGCCGTCATCCAACACCGCGGTGGCATAGTGGGCCGTGGCACCGATGAGCTTGACCCCGCGCTCATGGGCCTGGTGGTAGGGCTTGCCGCCGGCGAAAGCCGGCAGGAAGGAATGATGGATGTTGATGATCGGCGCGCCAAAGTTCCGCAGGAATTCCGCCGATAGCACCTGCATGTAACGCGCGAGCACCGCGAATTCCGCGCCGGCAGCCCGCAGGATGCCGAGCTGCTGCGCCTCGGCCCCGGCCTTGGTTGCGGCCGTCACCGGCACATGATGAAAAGGCAGACCGTAGTGCCGCGCGGTGCCGGCCAGGTCGGGGTGGTTGGAGATCACGCAGGTGAAGTCGCCCGCGAACTCTCCCGCCCGGCCGCGCAGGGCGAGATCGTGGAAGCAATGGTCCTCGCGCGACACAAAGATCGCGCCTTTCGCGCGGTGGCCGGAGTGCGCCACCTGCGCCGCCATGCCGAGCGAGGCCGCAAAGGCCTTGAGCTCGGTGATTTCCTGGCGCGGGTCCCCGCCAGCGGGAACCCACTCGATGCGCTGGAAAAACTCCCCGGCCTCCTGGTCACGATGCTGATCAGCGTGTAGGATGTTGCCCGACCGGGCATAGATCCAGCCGGCCGTCTTGGCCACGAGCCCCGGTTGGTCCGGACCGTGCAGCAGCGCAACGAGCGTGGCGGAGGAGGACATCGCGGAGGCCGTCACATCGGTTCGACGTTGTCGCGGTATTGCTGCAACGGGCGCACGTCCACGCGCTTTTGCTTGAGCGCACGGATGCCGTCGAGCGCGGCGTGGGCGCCGGTGAGCGAGGTCATGATGCAGACCGAGTTGCCGACGGCCGCCGTGCGGATGGCGTTCTCGTCATGGCGCGGGATCATGCCCTTGGGCGTGTTCAACACCATGTTGATGCCTCCATTCTTGATCATGTCCACGCAGTTGGGCCGGCCTTCCATCAGCTTGTTCACGAACTGCACCTTCAGGCCGTGCTCCGTCAGGAGCTTGGCCGTGCCGCCGGTGGCGACGAGCGAGAAACCGAGTTCCACAAAACCGCGGGCCACGGCGATGACCCCGGGCTTGTCGCCGTCCTTCACGCTGATGAACACCGTGCCCTGGAGCGGCAGACCGGGCTTGGCCGCCATCTGGGTCTTGGCAAAGGCGATGCCGAGGTCGTCGTCGAGGCCCATGACCTCACCGGTCGAGCGCATCTCGGGCCCGAGCATGATGGCGGCGCCGGGGAAGCGGTTGAAGGGGAACACCGCCTCCTTCACGCACCAATGCTTCGGCTTCACCTCACGGGTGAAGCCGAGGTCGGCCAGTTTCTTGCCCGCCATCACCTTGGCCGCAAGCTTGGCCAGCGGCACCCCGATGGCCTTGGCCACGAAGGGTATGGTGCGCGAGGCGCGCGGGTTCACCTCGAGGACGAAGAGCTGCTGGTCCTTGATGGCGAACTGGACGTTCATCAGGCCGATGACCTTCAGCGCCTTCGCCAGCGCATAGGTCGCCGTGCGCACGGTCCGGATCATCTCCGGCGAAAGCGTGTGCGGCGGCATGACCATCGCCGCGTCGCCCGAGTGCACGCCGGCAAACTCAATGTGCTCGAGCATGCCGCCGATCAGGGCGGTGTCGCCGTCGCAGATACAGTCCACGTCAAGTTCGATGGCGTCCTCGAGGAATTTGTCGATGAGCACGGGCTTGCCGGGCATGACCTCGAACGCCTGCCGGATGACCGCCTTGAATTCCTCCTCGCTGTAGACGATGAACATGCCGCGGCCGCCGAGCACGAACGACGGGCGGAGCAGCACGGGGTAGCCGATCTCGGTGGCGAAGCCCAGGGCGTCGGCCTCGTTCAGCGCCGTGCGGTTCGGCGGCTGCCGGAGGTTGATCTCGTCCAGGATGCCGGCAAAGAGCTTGCGGTCTTCGGCGAGGTCGATGCTTTCCGGCGACGTGCCGATGACATTGACGCCGCGGGCCTTGAGGGCCGAGGCCAGGTTGAGCGGGGTCTGGCCGCCGAACTGCACGATGGCGCCGGCGCAGTGCTCCTGCTGGTAGACCTCGAGCACATCCTCCAGCGTCAGCGGCTCAAAGTAGAGCCGGTCGCTCGTGTCGTAGTCGGTCGAGACAGTCTCCGGGTTCGAGTTGATCATCACGGTCTCGAAGCCGATCTCGCGCAGGGCGAACGACGCGTGCACGCAGCAGTAGTCGAACTCGATGCCCTGTCCGATGCGGTTCGGGCCGCCGCCGATGATCATGATCTTCTGCTTCGCCGAGGGGATGATCTCGTTCTCGTCGCCGTAGCTGGAGTAATAATAGGGCGTAAAGGCCTCGAACTCCGCCGCGCAGGTGTCCACCAGCCGGTAGGTGGTGTTGACCCCGGCTTGCTTCCGGTGCGCGCGCATCACGTCGAAGTCTACCGCCAGAATGTGACCCAACTGGGCATCAGAGAAGCCGAACTGCTTGGCCCGGCGGAGCGTGGCGGGGTCGAGCGTGGCCAGCGTCTGCTGCTTCAACGCCTCTTCCATCTCGTGGATCTCGCGCAGCTGGTGCAGGAACCACGGGTCGATCTTCGTCAGGTCAAAGATCCGCTCCACCGTGTAGCCGGCGCGGAAGGCGTGGCGGATAAAGTAGACCCGCTCGGCGTTGGGGGTGCCGAGTTTCTGGCGGATGGTCTCGTCTCCGACCTCCTCGTCGCCGCCGTACTTGCCGCCGCCGCCGAAGCCGCGCGCGCCCGTCTCCAGCGACCGCAGGCACTTCTGGAACGATTCCTTGAAGGTGCGCCCGATGGCCATGGCCTCGCCCACTGACTTCATGGCGGAGGTGAGCGTGGTGTTGGCGCCGGGGAACTTCTCGAAGGTGAAGCGCGGGATCTTCGTGACGACGTAGTCGATGGTCGGCTCGAAGCTGGCGGGGGTGAGGCGCGTGATGTCGTTGCGCAGCTCGTCGAGCGTGTAGCCGACGGCGAGCTTGGCCGCGATCTTGGCGATGGGGAAGCCCGTGGCCTTGGACGCGAGCGCCGAGGAGCGCGAGACGCGCGGGTTCATCTCGATGACAACCTGCCGGCCGGTGGCCGGGTCGATGGAAAACTGGATGTTCGAACCGCCCGTCGCGACGCCGATCTCGCGGATGACCGCGAACGACGCGTCGCGCATCACCTGGAATTCCTTGTCGGTCAGCGTCATCGCCGGCGCGACGGTGATGGAGTCGCCGGTATGGACGCCCATCGGGTCGAAGTTCTCGATGGAGCAGATGACCACACACTGGTCCTTGTGGTCACGCATGACCTCCATCTCGTATTCCTTCCAGCCGAGCAGGCACTCCTCGACGAGCACCTCGTGCACCGGGGAGATTTCAAGGCCGTTGTTGACGATCTGTTCGAACTCCTCGCGATTGTAGGCGATACCGCCGCCGGAGCCGCCGAGCGTGAAGCTCGGGCGGATGATGAGCGGCATGGTGCCGATGTAGTCGGCGGCCTTGCGGGCGTCCTCAAGGGTGTGGACGGTCATCGACTTGGCGACGTCGAGGCCGATCTTGAGCATGCACTGTTTGAAGAGTTCGCGGTCCTCGCCCTTCTTGATGGCGTCGGGCCGGGCACCGATCATCTCAACCCCGTATTTATCCAAAATCCCGGCCTGGTGCAGCTCGAGGGAGAGATTGAGCGCGGTCTGGCCGCCCAGCGTGGGCAGCAGCGCGGAGGGACGCTCCTTGGCGATGATCTTCTCCAGGATGTCGACGGTGAGCGGCTCGATGTAAGTGACATCGGCGAACTCGGGGTCGGTCATGATGGTGGCCGGGTTCGAGTTTACCAAGATAACCTTGAAGCCTTCCTCCTTGAGCGCCTTGCATGCCTGGGTGCCGGAATAGTCAAACTCACACGCCTGGCCTATGATGATGGGGCCGGCGCCGATGATCAGGATGGACTCAAGGTCGGTGCGTTTGGGCATGAGCGTAGATTTCGGTGAGGCTTGCGGTGCGCCACTGGCGGGGCAAGCGGGAAAGCTCATTATGGCGCGCCGCCGGCCCTGAATAGCGGGCGGGGACGTCCGGCGGTTCGCCGCAACCGTGGCAAAACCCGTGGTTGAGGCGGAGCGGAGCAATCTGTTTTCATCCCCCATGCCCCTTCCCTCCGACTTTGACCTGCGGGCCTTTGAGCGCCCGCGCATCGTGCATATCGCCGAGGCCGCCCTGTCCCGTGAGCCGCGCAGCATCACCACCGCCCGCAATCCCCGGAGCGCAGGCGGACCGAATGATTTTTCATCGGAAGGCGACTATTGGTGGCCCGACCCGGCCGATCCCGCCGCGCCCTACATCCAACGTGACGGCCTGACCAATCCGGATAATTTCACGGCGCATCGGCGGCTGTTGCTCGCCTTTGGGCGGGATTTTGGGGCGCTGGCCGCAGCCTGGGCGATCAGCGGCGACGAACGATTCGCTGCGGCCGCCGTGCGCCACGCCCGTGTCTGGTTCGTCGATCCCGCCACCCGCATGAACCCCAGCCTGCTCTATGCCCAGGCCATCAAGGGCCGGAGCACCGGTCGCAGCATCGGGGTGATCGACACCCTGCACCTCGCCGAGGTTGCCCTGGGGATCGAGGCGCTGCGTGGTTCCCTGGCCCTCGTTCCGGCCGAGAACGCCGCGCTGACCGGCTGGTTTCGCGACTACCTGCACTGGATGCGCACGCACCCCTACGGCATCGAGGAGAGCAACGCGAAGAACAACCACGGTGCCTGCGCCTGGCTGCAAATCGCGTGCTTCGCCCGGCTGACCGGTGATGAGACCGCGCTCGCGGAGAGCCGGCGGCGCTTCAAGGAAGTCTTGCTGCCGGGCCAGCTGGCGGCCGACGGCAGTTTCCCCGAGGAATTGCGCCGCACCAAGCCCTACGGCTATTCCCTCTTCAACCTCGACGTCATGACCGCGCTCGCGGTCGTGGCCTCGACGCCCGGGGAACACCTGCTGACCTGGTCCCTGCCTGGCGGGCGCACCCTTGAACGCGGCGTGGACTGGCTCGCCCCCTTCCTCGCGGACAAGACCCTGTGGTTGCGCACCGTGCATCGCACCGCTCCCGGGCCCGATGGCGCCGCCCGGCCGACGGAAGAGCTGGTGCAACCGGATGTGATGTATTGGAACGACTGGCCGGTGCGGCAGCCCTGCTTGATCTTCGGCGCCCTGGCCACCGGTCGGCGCGACTGGCTGGAACTCTGGCAACAGCTCGATCCGGACCCGTCGGTCGAGGAGATCCGTCGGAATTTTCCCATCCGCTATCCGGTGCTCTGGGTGCGCTGATCCCGCCGGTGGGCGGGACCGGCCTGGCTCAGCCCAGCCGGCTGATGTCGATCTTCAGCGTGGCGGCCGCCCGGGCCTTGTCTCCCAGGCAGGCGTTCAGCACGCGGGAGACATACTGCTTTTCCTGCCCGGCCAGATAGTCGGCAAGCGCCGGCCAGTCGTTGAGCTCATGGATGCGCAGCGGCAGTTGCTCGGAGGTGATGACGCGGCTCTCGGTGGTGGTGATGACTTGCGAAACCACCTGGGTAAACTCGGCGAGGTTGCCCGGCCAGCGGTAGGCGCCGAGCGTGGCGAGGGCGTCGTTCGTGAATTCAACCTGCTTGGCATCAAACTGTGGGTTCGCGGTGCGGGCGGCCACATCCTTGAGCAGGGCCGGGATGTCCTCCCGCCGCTCGCGCAGGGGCGGCAGCTGCACCGGCAGGGAGGCGACCCGGTAGAAAAGCTCCTCGTTGAAGCCTCCGTTCTCGGAAAGTTTTTCCAAATCCTCCTCCGTCGCGCAGACCAGGCGGAAGTTATGGGCGTTGTTGCGCAGGACGGACACGAGTTCGGCCTGGGCCTCCATTTGCAGGCTTTGCAGATGGAGCAGGAACAGGGTGCCGCCCTTGGCCTGCTGTACCCAGGTGCCGCCGGCACCATTCTGCCCGAGCAGGCCGGGGCGGAGACTGTCCATCGAGCTCAGGCGGCAGTCGATGGGCACGAACGGGCTGCCGGCAGGCGTGCCCGCGGCATGGAGCAGTTCAGCGGCAATTTCATGGCCGCTGCCAAGTTCGCCCGAAACCAGGATCGGGGTGTGGGCGTTGGCCAGCTTCTTGAGCTGGGTGATGAGCCGGTTGATCTTCGGGCTGCCGCCCACGAAACGCGCCTCGAAGTCGCCGGCCTTGGCGGACGGGGAGGCGCCCGTGGCCTCGCGCTCGGCGACGGACCGCTTGAACTCCATGCCGCGCTTCAGCGCCTTCATGAGCTCGTCCACCTTGAAAGGCTTCTGCAGGTAGTCGAACGCCCCGAACTTCAGGGCCGAGATCGCGCTCTCGGTGCTGGCATAGGCGGTCATGATGATGATGACGGCCGCCGGATCGTAGAGCTTGAGTTGCTTGAGAAGGGTTATGCCGTCCATCGGCTTCATGTCGATGTCGGCCAACACCAGGTCGAACTTTTCGGCCTTGTAGCGGACGAGGGCCTTTTCCCCATCGGTGGCGAACGCGGTCTTGTAACCAGTCGGCTGAATGACGGCCTCCAGCATCTCGTGGATAGAGACCAGGTCGTCGACGATGAGGATGGAGGGCATGAAAAAAGGAGACGGGGGAAAGGCCCGCGCCACGGCGGGCTCGCAGGCGACTTCAGGACTTCACCGGCGTGATTATTGGAGTCCGCCGGCCACCGCGCCGAGCTGGAAGATCGGCAGGAACATGGCCATGACGATGCCGCCGACGACCACGCCAAGGAACACGATGAGCAACGGCTCGATCAGCGACGTGAGCGCCGACACGGTGGCGTCGATCTCGGTGTCGTAGAAGTCCGCAATCTTGTTCATCATGCCGTCAACATTGCCCGTGGTCTCGCCGGCCTTGACCATGTGCTTCATCATCGGCGGGAAGAAAGCGTTCACGGCCATGATGTCGGACACCTGGCCGCCCTGGCTGACATGCTTGGCGATCTCGGAACAGGCATCCTCGACCTGCACCTTGCCGCTGGCGGAGGAGACGATTTCCAAGGTGCGCAGGATGGGCACACCCGAGCGCATCAGCGTGGCGTAGGTACGGCAGAAACGGGAGAGCGCGATCTTGTGCACGAGATTGCCGAAGATGGGCGCGCTGACGAGGAACCGGTGCCACTGGGCGCGGCCATTGGGCGTGACGATGTATTTGTTAAAGGCAAACCAGGTGGCATACGCGGCGAGCCCAAGTGCCCACCACCATGCCTTCATAAAATCGCTCAGGTCGATGAGCAGCTGGGTCGGAGCCGGCAGCTTGGCGCCGAAGTCCGCGAACATGGCGGCAAACACCGGGATGACGAAGATCAGCAGTACGTTGACCAGCGCGACCGCCAAGCCGATGACCGCGACCGGATAGGTCATGGCGGACTTCACCTTCTTGGTCAGGCGAACCGTGGACTCAAAGTAGCCGGCCACCTTGCCGAGAATCTCGGCCAAGCCGCCGGAGGCTTCACCGGCTTCCACCATGGAGATGAAGAGATTCGGGAACGCCTTGGGGAATTTTTTCACCGCCGCGGAGAAAGAGGTGCCGGTGGAGATGTCGTTGCGCACGTCGCGGATGACGATGCGGAAAATCTGGTCCTCGGTCTGATCCTGCAGGGCTTCCAAACAGGACACCAGGGGCAGGCCGGCCTGGAGCAGGGAGGCGAGCTGGCTGGTGAAAAGCGAGAGCTCGCCGAGGTCGAGCTTGTAGGTCTTGGCTTTCTTCTCGAAGGCCTTCTGCTTGGCCAACGCTTGCGCCGCTTTGACGCTGGACTGTGGTTTGGATGCCGCTGGAGTCGCCATATGGCGACGGAATATGTGCTTTCTGACCCACCGGGCAATTCATTTTAACGGCCGCGACATTCCCCGCCGGCCGAACAAAAGCTTGAATGACCGTCCCTGCGGGACACTCTGCCCGGAGCGAAATTGCGGCTATAGTTTAATGGTAAAACCTCTGCCTTCCAAGCAGGTGTCGTCGGTTCGATTCCGACTAGCCGCTCCAGCCTTCACCCCCGCCCGGCTCAGCAAGTTTACCGCTTTTTTCGGCCACACTCCTCAGATCATGAAATAGTTTTCCTCCCGCCCGAGGAAACGCCGGCTCGGTGGAGCATAGATCACCCGCCACACGTCCGCGTAACGGTTCCACGGGCCGGGGACCGGGCCGTCGTAGACCAGCTTGAGTTCCGCCTCGGCCCGGGCCGGGGTGCGCAGGCGTTCAAGAAACAACTCGTGCCCCTCATCCCGGGCAAAGAACAGGCTGCGCCGTTCGAGGGGATGGGCCGTGACCGGCAATGGGTCGCGGATGCCTCCGGCATGACTGAGGGCATATTTTTGCACGACCTGCGCGTGCCGTTCCATTTCCTCGGCCGCCTTACAACAGGCGGCATCAAAACTCATCGCCGCCGCATGGCCATAGGCCACAAACCCGGCCTTGGTCCGTTTGAACAGGATCACCGTGATGCCCGGGGCCTGCGAGCAGAGGGTCGCCGCGCGCACGCCGGGCCAGCGGGTTTCGGTCTCGAGGGCGGTCAGGCGCCCTTCCCACCAATTCAGCAGGTTGAACCGCTCGGCGGCTTCAAGCAGCGCCCCCTCGCGCGCCTGCCGCCGCCAAAATCCGGGAAATGCGGCCAGCCCATTGCTGGAGGGATCGACGTCAAACCCATACTTGGCCCGATCGGGACTGGCATGCAGCTGCCAGTGAGCCCAGCGTTCCATCGCCTCCGA
>JBKJTZ010000051.1:0-79046 GCA_046590295.1 Lacunisphaera sp. | reverse complement strand
GGGGTGCCGATCTTGATGAGGTCGGCTAGACCGACGGCGTGGTCCACCGCGTCGGAGACGGCCGCGCGACCGCCACCAAGGGCCATGATGGCGTGGCCGCACTTGAGGGCGTCAACTTCACTGACGAAGCCCTTGGCGTCGGCCGGCGCCTTGACGGCGATCAGTTTCTTCGCGGTGGGGAGAATCTTGTAGTCGTCGATCACCTTGGGGTCGCCGCCTTGGGCGATGCACATCTGACGGAATTTTTCCAAGGCGGAGCCGTCGGCGATGGCGGCCTCCATTTTCTTTTGGGCCCCGGGCAGGTCTTTCACGACCCCGCCCAGCACGAGCATGTGGCCGGTGAGGGCGTAGGTGACTTCCATCAGGTCGGCGGGACCGCGACCCTTGAGGCACTCGATGGATTCGATGACCTCGGTGGTGTGGCCGGCGGCGTGGCCGAGGGGCTGGTTCATGGCGGTGAGCTGGGCGCGCACGGGTTTGCCGGCGGCGCGGCCGACCTCGACCATGGCGAGGGCGAGGGCGAGGGCGTCCTCCTTCGTTTTCATGAAGGCGCCCTTGCCGAACTTCACGTCGAGCACGAGCGAGTCGATGCCCTCGGCGAGTTTTTTGCTCATGATGCTGGCGCAGATCAGCGGGATGCATTCGACGGTGCCGGTGACGTCGCGCAGCGAGTAGAGTTTGCGGTCGGTTGGCACCACCTGCGGCGTCTGGCCGATCATGGCGGCGCCGACTTTTTGCAGGATGGCGCGAAACTCCGGGACGGTGAGCTGGACCTTGAAGCCGGGAATGGCTTCGAGCTTGTCGAGCGTGCCGCCGGTGTGGCCGAGGCCGCGGCCGCTCATCATCGGGACCTTGAGGCCGCAGGCGGCGGCGAGCGGGGCCAAAATCAGCGAGACCTTGTCGCCCACGCCGCCGGTGGAGTGTTTGTCGACCTTGGCGCCGGGGAGGTCGTGGAGGTCGATGACCTCGCCCGAGCGCATCATGGCATCCGTGAGCCAGGCGGTCTCCTGCGGGGTCATGCCACGCCAGAAGATCGCCATGAGCAGGGCCGTGGCCTGATAGTCGGCGAAGGAGCCGTCGGCGACACCGCGGGCGAAGAACCGAATCTCGGCCTCGGACAACGCGCCGCCATCGCGTTTCTTGATGATGATGTCTTGAGGGAAGAAAGCAGGAGTGCTCATGGGGAATAGGGGGCGAATCGTTCTCATTCTCTTGCTCGTGCTCTTTCTCGATGAATTGCCAGAAGAGAGAACGAGAAAGAGTAAGAGAACGAGAACGAGAACGATGGGAAATCACGCATACCGCTCTTCCTTCCACGGGTCGCCGATGTTGTGATAGCCGCGGACTTCCCAGAAACCGAGGCGGTCCTCGGCGAGGAAGGTGAGGCTCTTCACGAACTTCGCGCCCTTCCACGCATAGAGCTTGGGGATGATGATGCGCGCCGGACCGCCATGCTCGCGGGTGACCGGCTCGCCACCGAACTTCGTGGCCACGAGCACGTCGTCGTCGAGGCACATTTCCAGCGGCACGTTGGTCGAGTAGCCGTCGTAGCTGGTGAAATAGACAAACTTTGCCTCCGGCCTGGGCGCGACGAGTTCAAAGAGGGTCGTGAAGGCCACGCCGCTCCACTCGCAGTCGTATTTGCTCCAGGTGGTGACGCAGTGGAAGTCGCTCACGTCGGTCACCTGGGGCAGGGCGTTGAACTGCGCCCAGTCGAGTGTCGCGGACTTCTCGACGAGGCCGTCGAGCGTGAGGGCCCATTCGGCCAGCGGGATTTCGGGCTGCACGCCGAGGTCGAGCACGGGGAAGCCGGTCGTGAGCTTCTGGCCGGGCGGCAGGCGGCCGGTCGCGGCGACGTCGCGGGGTTTGAAACCCTTCGCCAGCTGCTTCTCGGCCCACTTCTGCTTGGCCTCGATGTAACGCTCCTTGGACATGGGGGATTTTTAACCACGGATTGTCCGGAGGGTCACGGATAAAGGCGGCGGGCGACCAACCAACTTCCCGCGTTAATATACCGACTGGGTCGGAGGCAGCGGCACTGCGGGCGGGGCGGTCAGCGCCTCGGTCACGAGCTTGGTCTTGCTGCGGTAGTACAACGCCAGTCCGCCCTGATAGACGAGCGAGGCGAGGGCCAGCGAGCTATACAGCGCGAGAAACATCTGGTGGACCAATGGCACGATGTCGGCCCGGGCGAGGCCGGCCTCTTTCAGCACGGCCTCCATGTCCGGGGTCAGGTTGGACAGGGCGGACTCGGCGTCGAAGCTGCCCAGCCGGCTGGCGCAATACGACAGGATCAGGGCAAGCAGCAGCATCTGGGAGCGCACGAGCCACTTCATGCCGTCCGCGTCGCGTTTTTTCAGGAGTCGGTGGCCGTGCACCTCCAGCCCGCCAATGCCGGCCACCAGCAGGCCGAGGCCGAGGCTGAGCCAGTCGCCCAGGGCGAGCGCGAGCAGCGTGCCCAGGCCGGCGAAAATGACCACGCTCCAGCCGTTGAGCCGGGAGATGGCCCGGACGCGCTTGAGCGCCTTTTGGGCCGGGGTGGGCAGGGGGACGGTCATGCAGTTTGACTTTGCCATTAGGAGGCGGGCAAGGAATCTAAAAATTCACCTTTAGATGTCTGCCCGCGCGAACAAGCCCTGGCCCTTCCGGATCGAATATCCGCCCGAGCTGCCCATCAGCGTCCGGGCGGACGAGATCATCGCGGCCATTCGCGACCATCAGGTCCTGATCCTCGCGGGCGAGACGGGCTCGGGCAAGACCACGCAGATCCCCAAGATGTGTCTGGTGGCCGGACGCGGTGAACTCGGCCGCATCGCCTGCACCCAGCCGCGCCGCGTGGCCGCGACCTCGGTCGCCCGCCGCGTGGCGGAGGAGCTCAATGTCACCTACGGCCGCGAGGTGGGCTGCAAGATCCGCTTCGCGGACCAGACCACGCCCGACACGGTCATCAAGTTCATGACCGACGGCATGCTGCTCGCCGAGCTGCAGGCGGATCCGGAGCTGCGCGCCTACGACACCATCATTGTCGATGAGGCCCACGAGCGCTCCCTCAACATCGACTTCATCCTCGGGCACCTGCGCCGCCTGCGGCGCCGCCGGCCGGAGCTGAAGATCGTCATCACCTCGGCCACTATCGACACCGCGGCCTTCTCCCTGGCGTTCGACGACGCGCCCATCATCGAGGTGTCCGGCCGGGTTTATCCGGTGGAGGTTATTTACGCACCCCTCGACGAAATGGGCGGGGCCGCTGCCCCCAACGGGCTTTCGGGTGCACAAGGCAGGGCGGTTGAGGGCAACCGCCCCTACCGCGGCGACCGCAGCGAATACACCTACCTCGACGCAGCTGTGGAGGCCGTGGAGCGCGTGCTGCTCGAGAGCAGCGCCGGCGACATTCTCGTCTTCCTGCCCACCGAGCGCGACATCCGCGAGGCCCGCGACCTGCTGGAGGGGCGGCGGCTCGGGCGCCTCGAGGTCGTGCCCCTCTTCGGCCGGCTGACCAACGCCGAGCAGCAGCGGGTGTTCGCGCCGACGCAGAGCCGGAAGGTCATCGTGGCGACGAACATCGCGGAAACCTCGCTGACCATCCCCGGCATCCGCTTCGTCATCGACACGGGGCTGGCGCGCTTCAGCCGCTACGTGCCGGCGAGCCGCACCCGCCGGCTGCCGGTCGAGGCCGTCTCGCAGAGCAGCGCCGACCAGCGCAAGGGCCGCTGTGGCCGCGTGAGCGACGGCGTGTGCATCCGGCTTTATTCGGAACAGGATTACCACGAACGCCCGCGCTTCACGCAGCCCGAGATCCAGCGCAGCAACCTGGCGGATGTCATTCTGCGCATGAAGGCGTTCGGCCTGGGCGACATCGAGGAATTTCCCTTTCTGAATGCGCCACCGGCGAAGGGTATCCGCGCGGGCTATGCGTTGCTGCACGAGCTCGGCGCGATCGACGAGGCCGGCGGGCTGACCGACCTCGGCCGCGACCTGGCGCACCTGCCGGTCGACCCGACCGTCGGCCGGATGATCTTGCAGGCGCGGACGGAGAAGGCGCTGCGCGAGGTGCTCATCATCGCGGCGGCGCTCAGCATCCAGGACCCGCGCGAACGGCCGCTGGACCAGCAGGAGAAGGCGGACGCGGCGCACCGGCGGTTCAACCACCCCGACTCGGACTTCCTGGCCCTGCTGGCGATCTGGGAGGACTACCACGACGAGTTCGAAAAAATGACGCTCGGGAAGCTGCGGAAGTTCTGCACGGCGCATTTCCTGTCGTTCGTGCGCATGCGCGAGTGGCGCGATGTGCACGCCCAGCTGGAGGACACCCTGCGCGAGCGCGACGGTTTCGTCCGGACCTCGATCTATGACGGCGTGCAACAGTGGCAGGACGTGAAGGTCACGCTCGGCACGCCGGCCTACCGCGCGATCCACCGGTGCATCCTCTCCGGCCTGCTGGGCAACATCGCGACGCGCACTGACGAGGGTGATTACCACGCGGCCCACGACCGGCGGGTGAACATCTTTCCGGGGTCGGCGTTGTTCGAGCGGAGGGAGCAGTCCAGAAACCCGCCCGGCGGCCGGGTGCCACCAGCAAAAGCACCCGCCAAGGCCAAGATAGCAAAATGGCTCATGGCGGCGGAGATCATGGAAACGGCCCGGGTCTACGCCCGCACCTGCGCCCGGATCGATCCGCAATGGGTGCTCGACCTTGGCCCCCACCTGCTGTGCATCGCGCACAGCGAGCCGTTCTGGAACGCCGAGGCCGGCCGCGTCCTCGTGAAGGAGCGCCGCCGGCTCTACAACCTCGAGCTCGAGACCCGCTCGGTCAGCTACGGCCGGATCAACCCGGCGCACGCCACGGAGATATTTATCCGCGAGGGACTGGTGGGGGACACGGTCACGTGGCCGTTTGACTTCATCGCGCACAACCGCCGGGTGCGCGAAAGGGCGGAGACCCTGCTGACCCGGACGCGCAGCGGGGGCTACATGAATCTGGACGAGGCGGTCTATCGGTTCTACGCGGCGGAATTGATGGTAGAGACCCTTGCCCCCAAGGGTCCTGCGGATGTCCCAGGCAGGTCGGTTGAGGGCAACCGCCCCGACCAAGGAATCAGCAGCGTGCCCGAGCTGATCGACCTTGTCCGGCACCAGCAGGCGACGCGGCCGAAGTTCCTGTTTTTGTCGGAGGAACACCTGCGGCCGTCGGTGGACGTCGAGCACGACGCCGCGGACTACCCGGAGGCGCTGCCGGTGGACAACCGCGTGCTGCCGCTGGCCTACGCCTACCAGCCGGGCAAGCCGGAGGACGGGGTCACGGTGCGTGTCTCCCTGGCTGAGGCCGAGGCGCTGACCCCGGCCGCCCTGGATTGGGCGGTGCCGGGACATTTGCGGGAAAAAGTGGAGTTGCTGCTGAAGGCGCTGCCGAAGGAGCAGCGGCGCGGCCTGATTCCCCTGACGGAGACGGCGCAAAAATTGACGCGCGAGCTGGCCTTGCTGAGTGCCCGCGTCCGGCCGCCCACGCTCGCCGAGGCTTTGGCGGAACTGCTCTCCCCGCGCCTGGGGGTGAAGATCGACCCGGCGCGGTGGGGCGACAAACTGCTGCCCGACCACCTGCGCGTGCGGGTCGAGGTGGTGGACAACGGGGAACAGGTGGTGGGCGCCTCGCGCGACCTCACCGAGCTCCAGACGCAACTGCACGGCCGGCGCCGCGAGGTGAGCCAGCAGGCCGCCACGGTGGACAACAGCGCCTGGCGGGCCGCGCGCACCCGGTGGGAGGGCGACCCCGCGGGCGAATGGAAATTTGGCGACCTGCCGGAAAAGATCAAGGTGAGCGAGCATCACGGCGTGCCGGTGCTGGCTTATCCCGGACTGAAGGCCCTCCCCGCCGGCGTCGCGGTGCGGCTGTTTGCGACCCCGGAGGAGGCGGCGACCGTGACCCGCGCGGGCCTCGGGCGGCTGTTCGAGCTGCAGCTGCGGCACGATCTCGGCTGGCTGGAGAAGGACCTGAAGACGCTGCGGACGCTCGGCCCGCTGGCGGTGACGCTGACCACGCCCGAGGCGCTGCTGCAGGACGCGCTTGAAAGCATCCGGCGCTGGGTGTGCGATGCCAGGCGGATGGAGGGTGGGAGGGTGAGTCCCTTCACCGCCGTGGATCAACGGCGCGGAGCGGAATCCGCGCCCTACCTGACGGCAGCGCGTTTTGCGGCCGCCCTCGCCGAAGCCAAGGCCGACCTGCGCGGGCTGGTGCCGAAACTCGGTGACTGGCTGAAGGAAATCTTCACCCTCCGGCTCGCCCTGGTGGTGCACAAGTCGCCCTACCCGGGCCTGGCGGCGGATCTCGCCGCGCTGCTGCCGCCGGATTTTCTGCGGACCACGCCGTTCGGCCGCGTGCCCCACCTGGCGCGTTACCTGCGCGGGATGCAGCTGCGGGTGGAGCGCTGGAAGCGGGATGCAGCCAAGGATGAGGGGCGCGCCCAGGAACTCGCGCCGTTCGTCGCGGCGTTGAAAAAACTCGGGCCCGCGGCCGGGGAGGTGCGCTGGCTGGTGGAGGAGTTCCGCGTCAGCCTTTTCGCGCAGGAACTGGGCACGGCGGAACCAGTGTCGGCGGTGCGGCTGGAAAGGGCGTTGGTCGAGGGCAGGGCGGGCACTCCGCTGTCCGCCGAGCGGCGCGGATCATCCTTCGCCAAGGCTACGGACGACAAGACCGAGTCGGCCCCCTACCTCAAGCCGACCACGACTCCGGCAAAAAAAGCCGCCCCGCTCAAGAGCCTCGGGGCTCTGGACCAGCTTTTTCGGAAGTAGCCAGCGGTTTTTTTACGGTTGTGAGCCGGCCGCGAAAGCGTATATTTCGGCTCCACCCCTTACCCCCATGAATACTTCCATCTCTACCTTACTGGATAGCAAGGGTGGCGAGCTGCGCACCGTGCCCACCACCGTAACCGTGTCCGCCGCCGTGCAGGAAATGAACCGGCACAAGATCGGCGCCATTTTGGTCATGGACGGCGAAAAGCTCGCCGGCATCTTCACCGAGCGGGATGTGCTCACCCGTGTCGTGGCGGGCGATCTCGATCCCAAGACCACACCCATCACCGCGGTGATGACCACCAGCGTGCTCACCACCACGCCCGTCGCGACGGTGCAGCAGGTCATGGAGATCTTCACCGAGCGCCGCTGCCGCCATCTGCCGGTGATCGAGGACGGCCGCCTGAAGGGCCTGATTTCCATCGGGGATGTTTCGCGCTGGGTGGCCAACTCTCACCGCGCCGAGGCTGAGTCCCTGCGCCAATACATCTCCGGCGGTCTGGCGACCTGAGAAGGCGTTCACGGGCAGGTTTGTTCCCGGTGGGCTCAAAATCCGACGCTGGCCTCGGTTAGGTCCGTTGGGGTGGGAGCGAGCGATGGATTGAGGGCTGAGTGCGACCAAAGACCCCGCGGCGGAATCCTGCCCCGGCGGTGTCCTAGAATTCCCTTGCGAGCAAGGCGGTCGCGGTGGTTTCTTTCCGGCGCATGACGACGATCCACGTCTCACCCCGGCCGCCGCTTGCGGGACGGCCCGACATCGAGTCACGGATCGAGGGGGAGATGACGCGGCTGCTGTATCGCTCGGCCGGCTTCGGGCTGTTTTCCAATTTCGTGCTGGCGGCGGTGCTGGTCGCCGGGGTGTGGACGTATTTCCCGGTCGCGCTCTCGCTCGGGTGGCTGGCGGCAATCTACGCGGTCACGCTCGGGCGGATTGTGCTGCAGCGCAGTTTTGCCCGCCGGGACCGGCGGGGCGAGGAGCTTGGCTGGTGGCGCCGGGTGTTTTTCATCGGCGTGGTGGCGGCCGGAGGCCTCTGGGGCGCGGGGGCCTGGCTGTTCCTGGACACCACCGAGCTGCTGCCGCGCAGCCTGATGATCTTGATCATCGCCGGCATGAACTCCGGGGCGGCGCGCGCGCTGGCGTCGGTGCGGTCCTGCTATGTGGTCTACACCTGCTGCACCCTGGGCCCGGGCTTCGCGGCCTTCTGGGCTTATCGGGAGCCGGGCAGCTGGGCGCTCATGGCCTGCACCGTCACCTATGCGCTGTTCCTGCTGAACACCGCCCGGCTGCACCATTTCGAACTGCGGAAGCATTTCCGGCTCATCTTCGAGAACGAGGAGCTGCTGACCACCTTGAGCGACGCCAAGCGCCGCGCCGAGACCGCGAATCAGGCCAAGAGCGAGTTCCTCGCGACCATGAGCCATGAGATCCGCACGCCGATGAACGGCATCACGGGCATGCTGCAACTGCTCCGCGACACCCCGCTGAACGCCGAGCAGCAGGAGCAGGTCGACGTCGCGGGCAAGTCCGCCGAGACCCTGTTGCGCCTGCTGGATGACATCCTCGACCTCACCAAGGTCGAGAGCGGGCAGCTCGACTTCGAGGAGATCGACTTTTCCCCCGAAGAACTGATCGAGGAGGTGGCGGCCCTGTGCAGCACGCCGGCCAGCGTCAAGGGGCTGTCGTTGAATTACCAGCCGGGGCCGGACCTGCCGCCGCAGGTGACGGGCGACCCGATGCGCCTGCGCCAGGTGCTGCTCAACCTGATCGGCAACGCGGTGAAATTCACGGACCAGGGCAGCGTGGAGATTTCCCTCCGAGTGGGGCGGGCCGACGCGCACGCCGCCGTACTTCATTTTGCCGTGAAGGACACCGGCATCGGCATCAAACCGGAGACCCTGGCGAAGCTGTTCCAGAAGTTCAGCCAGGGCGACAGCTCGATGACGCGGCGCTACGGCGGCTCAGGCCTCGGGCTGGCCATCTCGCAAAGCCTCGTTCGCTGCATGGGCAGCGAGATCAAGGTGGAGAGCACGCCGGGCCGCGGCACGGAGTTTTATTTCGACCTGAGCCTGCCGCTGGCCAAACCGGCGCCGGCACCGGCGCCCGCCCCCGTGGAAGCCCGGGGGCAGCTCAAGGGCCGCGTGCTGGTGATCGACGACGACTGGGGCAGCCAGCGGGTGGTCGAGATGTTTTTGCGCAAGACCGGGCTGGAGCCGGTGATCGTCAACAATGGCGCCGAGGGCGTGACGCTGGCGGTGCATGATGAATGGGCCGCCGTGCTGATGGACCTGGAGATGCCCGGCATGGACGGCCTGGAGGCGACCCGGCGCATCCGGCGCCAGTTGCAGGACCAACCGCTGCCCATCATCGCCCTCACGGCCAACGTGCAGCCGGAGGATCGCGCGGCGAGCGCCGAGGCGGGCGTGGATGATTTTCTGGCCAAGCCGGTGCGGCAGGACGAATTGCTGGCCTGCCTGGCGAAATGGGTGAAGCCGGCGAAGTAGGCGCGGGATTTCGCACCGCCGGGGTTGTTTTTCCGGCGGCCCCCGGCTAGGATCCGGCCATGAAACTTATCCGATTCATTTTGTCTGGTCTCATGTTGGCCGCGGTTGTTAGCCTGCAGGCGAAAATGGTCACCAAGCCCGTCGCTTATGAGCACGCCGGCGTGAAGCTCGAGGGCTACCTCGCCTACGACGACGTAAAGGTGTCCGCCGCCAAGCCGGCCCCGGGCGTGCTCGTGGTGCCCGAGTGGTGGGGTTTGGGCGCCTACGTCAAGGGCCGCGCCGAGCAGCTGGCCAAGCTCGGTTATGTTGCCTTGGTGGCCGACATGTATGGCGCGGGCGTCACGACCACCGACGCGAAGAAGGCGAACGAGCTGGCCGGCCAGTTCTATGGCCAGCCGCTCATGGCCGAGCGGGCGCAAGCGGGGTTCGACCAGCTGCTGGCGACCGGGCTGGTGGACGCCTCGCGCGTCGCCGCCATCGGCTACTGCTTCGGTGGCTCGACGGTCCAGGCACTGGCGTTCACCGGCGCGCCCCTCGCGGGCATCGTGAGTTTTCACGGCGGGCTGCATGCGGCCCCGGCCGGCGCTGCAGCCAGGACCAAGGCCAAGATTCTGATCTGTCACGGGGCGGTCGATCCGCTGGTCAGCGCGGAGGAACTGGCCGCCTTTACGAAATCCATGGACGACGGCAAATTCGACTACCAGTTCATCAGTTACGCCGGCGCGGTGCACGCCTTCTCCAACCCGGAGGCGGACCGGCTCGGCCAGCTCAATGGCCTGCCGGTCGCCTACAACGCCGCCGCCGCCAAGCGCTCGTGGGCCCACATGCGGGCGTTCTTCAATGAGATTTTCGCCGTGAAGAAGTGAGCGGCCTCACGGCATATTTCCACCCCAAGTGCAGCACCTGCGATCGGGCCCGGCGGTGGCTGCAGGCGCGCGGCGTGAAGTTTACGGAAAAGGACATCCGCATCACGCCGCCTGCACTGACCGAGCTGCGGGCCATGCTTGCGGCCCAGGGCGGCAAACGGGGCAAGCTGTTCAACACCTCGGGCCTGGAATATCGTGGTCAGGGCCTGGCGGCCAAGCTGCCCGGCCTGGACGATCCGGCGGCGCTCGAGCTGCTCGCGGGCAATGGCATGCTGGTGAAGCGACCGTTTGTGCTGGGCCCGGGGGTGGGTTTGGTGGGGTTTGAGGAAAAGGCCTGGGCGTCCAGCCTGACCGGACGATGAGCACGGGAACCGCCAGCCGGATCGAGGTTAACCTGCGGGAACTCTCGCAGTTGTTCAACTCGATGGATCCTTCGCCGTTCAGCGACCGGGATCTGGATGCGGCGGCCGAGGAATTCATCGTGGGTTGGGCCCGGGAACTGCCGCACAAGGATGAAATCGAGCTGGTCGTGCACCTGGCCACGGCCCCGGATCCGGCGCGGGCCAACGGGGTGGAGGAAGCGGTGCATCACTATTTTGGCAATCGTGCCGCCAACAAGCGGCGGGAACTCCACCTGCTGTTGCGCCGGGGCCGGACCAGCTTTGTCGTCGGTCTGGGCTTTCTGGCCGTCTGCTTCGTCCTGGGCGAGCTGCTGAAAGGAGCGCAACCCGGGCCATGGTCCGAGTTCATCGAGCTCGGCCTCCATATCGTCGGTTGGGTGGCCATGTGGCGTCCGCTGGATATTTTCCTGTATGACTGGTGGCCGATCCACAGCGATCAAAGGCTGCTGGAACGGCTGGCCCGCATGAAGGTCCGCCTGGTGTTGCCCGCGGCCTGAAAGCCGGGCCGTGATATTCCCTGTAACTTTTGCACCGGGGCCGGGGTTTATCCGGTATCCCAACCATGAAATCACTCATCCCCGTCCTCACTCTGGGTGTCCTGCTGGCGTTGCCGCTCGCGCTCCAGGCCAAGATCACGCGTCTGGTCGAGAAGACCTTCACCGTGCAGCCCGGTGGCAGTTTCAAGGCCACGACCCAGGGCGGCGACATCGTCATCAAGACAGCGGACACGCCCGAGGTCCGCATCACCGCCCAGCAGGTCATCCGCGCCTCGTCGGCGCAGGAGGCGGACGAGATCCTCGCCGATCTCACGCTGACGATGGAACAGAGCGGCAACGACGTCACGGCCGAGGCCAAGTATGCGAAGGGCCGCCGCGGGTTTCATTTCGGCCCCTGGCCGCCGGTCTCGGTCAGCTTCACCGTCACGGTTCCGCGCCATTTCAACCTCAACCTGAGCACCTCGGGCGGCGACATCAACGTGGCCAGCCTGCAGGGCGACGTCCGCGCCCGGACCAGCGGCGGCAACCTCAAGTTCGACCGCATCGACGGCGATCTCGACGGCCACACCTCGGGCGGCGACATCGTGCTCACCGAGGGCACTGCCCGGGCCAAGCTCGGCACCTCGGGCGGCGACATCCAGATTGAGCGCGCGGGCGGCCCGACGCAGGTTTCGACCTCCGGCGGCGACATCACCATCAATTCCGTCGCGCAGCTGATCAGCGCCAGTACCTCGGGCGGCAACGTGAAGGCGACCATCACCGAGCCGCTCAAGCAGGACACGGTCCTCAGCACCTCCGGTGGGGATGTGCGGGTGAGGGTCGTGAAGGGCGCGGGATTCCAGCTCGACGCCAGCACCTCGGGCGGCGACGTGAACGCCGAAGGCCTGACGATCACCATCGAGAAGGGCGGCATCCGCAAGAGCCGGCTCACCGGCAGCGTCAACGGCGGCGGCCCGCTGTTGAAGCTCCGCTCGAGCGGCGGCGACATCACGATCAAGACCGACTGATTTCACCAGGCAGACTGGTGTGTGTGTGTCAAGGCAGCCAGCGCGAAAGCGCTGGCTTCTGACTTTCGGCGGGCTTCAATCGCCGCGTGGGTTTGATCGACACGCATACACACCTCGATTCTTTTTCCCGGCAGGGAGAATTGCCGGCGATCCTGTCGCGGGCCGCCGCGGCCGGCTTGGAGAGCATGGTCGCGATCGGCACGGATACGGATGACTGGGGCCTATACCGGGAGTTGGCCGGCCGGCATCCCGGCGTCGTTCATTACTCAGTAGGATTGCATCCGTGCAATGTGGGTGAGGACTGGGCGGAGCGGGTGGCGCAGGTGGAGGGCTTCTGGGGTAGGGCGGCGAGTCCTCTCGCCGCCGCTGAGGCACGGCGCGGAACGGAGGCCGCGCCCCACCCGGTGGCCCTCGGTGAGACCGGGCTCGACCGCTTCCACCTGCCGAAGGAGCCCGGCGAGGCGGAAAAATTTTTCGGCTGGCAGCAGGCGGCCTTCGCCGCGCAGCTCGCCGTGGCGAAAAAATCCGGCTGCCCGGTGGTCATTCATTCCCGCAACGCGTTCTCCGAGTGCGTGGCGATGATCGATGCCTCCGGCGTCGACTGGCGTCGGGTGGTTTTTCACTGCTTCACGGAAGGTCCGGCGGAAATAGCCGAGCTCACCCAGCGCGGCGGCTACGGTTCGTTCACGGGGGTCATCACCTACAAGAGCGCCGAGATGGTGCGGGCCGCGGCGCTGGCCCAGGGTCTGGACCGCCTGATGATCGAGACCGACGCGCCCTACCTGACGCCCCTCCCGCATCGCGGCCAACCCAACGAACCGGCCTACCTGCGGCATACGGCGGAATTCTGCGCCGGGGTCTTCGGGGTCGGCTACGAGCGGTTGGCCGAGGTCACGACGGCCAACGCGAAGCGTTTTTTCGGGTTGTAGGGGCGCCGCTTGACGGCCGGCCCCCGAGCGCGGGCGGCGACAGGCGCCGCCCCGACCAAGCAGCCAGGCATAAAAAAGACCGGTCATCGACCGGCCTGCTTAATTTTCGTGTGATTGGGGTATTTCGTGGTGACAGTCCGACCTTACGCCTCGTCGAATTTCTTGGCGAACAGCGCCTCGAGCTCGGCGAGCATCTGGGGGGCGTCTTCGCCGGTGGCCAGAAACTTGACCTTCGTGCCCTTGGCGGCGGCCAGCATCATAAGGCCCATGATGCTCTTCCCGTTCACCTGCTCCTCGTCCTTCTCCACGAAGACCTCCGATTTGAACTTGTTGGTGACCCGCACGATCATGGCCGCCGGACGGGCATGGATGCCCATCTTGTTCTGCACGAGGAGTTCCTTCGTGTGGGCGGCGGCTGGCGTGGGATCACTCTTTTCCATTGCGATTGGGCTGGTGGGTCGGATTAAAGGTTAACGCAAAAGCCGGTCGTGCCCCGGCTTGCAATCTAAAAGACCCCCGCATGCCTGCGTTTGCCATCATCGTCCCTTGTCGTTTGGAGTCCACTCGGTTCCCGAGAAAATTGCTGCATCTGATTAAAGGCAAGCCGCTTGTGCTCTGGGTGGCAGAGCGCATCACGGCCCAGGCGCCTGACTATCCGCTGTGGTTTGCCGTCGACCACGAATTGCTGGCCAAATGCCTCGAAGGTGCCGGTTTCCGGGCCATCATGACCTCCGCCGACCACCCCAGCGGCACCGACCGGATCGCCGAAGCCAACCGCACCGTCCGGGCCAGCTATGTGCTGAACGTGCAGGCCGACGAGCCCTTGGTCAGCGCCGGGCAGCTCAACGCCCTGGCCAAGCTCATCCAGGGCGACTGTCCGATGGCCACCCTGTGCACTCCCTTCAAACGGGTGGTCGATTTCTACAACACCAACCAGGTAAAGGTCGTCATGAGCTCGACCGGCCGGGCCCTGTATTTTTCCCGCTCCCGGATGCCCTATTCCCGCGACCTCGGCCTGACGGTCGACGACGCCTGGGTGGCGTCCAACCCCTGTTTCAAGCATCTCGGGCTCTACGCGTATCGGGCCGACTTCCTCGAAAATTTTGTGGCCATGCCTCCGGGCCAGCTCGAGCAGATCGAGAAGCTCGAGCAGCTCCGCGTGCTGGAGGCCGGCTACCCAATCGCCATCGCCGTCACCGACGATCCGACCATCGGCGTCGACACGCCGGAGGATGCCAGGCGCTTCGAGCTGCTGCTCGAAGCGAAGTGACCAGGATCAAATAACCAGGGGCAAGAAGGTCCTGGGTCGGTCCTTGTTACTTGGCCCTTGGCACTTGTTACTCCCCGCGTCGTGCGGGGCTCAGATTTTCCCCGCTTTCCGCTTCGACACCAACCGGTGGAAATCCTCAAAGAGCGGGTCGGCGTCGTTCGGGCCGGGAGCGGCCTCGGGGTGATACTGCACGGAGAAAACCGGCAGTTCCTTGTGCCGCAGTCCCTCGACGGTGTTGTCGTTCAGGTTGATCTCGGTGACGACGGCGCCGCGCTTTTCCAGCGACTTAGGGTCGGTGGCGAAGCCGTGGTTCTGGGCGGTGATGGAGACCTTGCCGGTCTCGAGGTTCTTCACGGGCTGGTTGCCCCCGCGATGGCCGAACTTGAGCTTGAAGGTCGTGCCGCCGAGCGCGTGCGTGAGCATCTGGTGGCCGAGGCAGATGCCGAAGATCGGGTAGTCGGGCAGCAGCCCGCTGACCGACTGGTGGATGTAGGGCAGGGCGGACGGGTCGCCCGGGCCGTTGGAGAGGAACACCGCATCCACGCCGTATTCGCGCACCTGCTGGTGGGTCGCGGTGGCGGGGAAGACGTGCACCTCGAAACCGTGGCGCACGAGCTTGCGAAAGATGGTGTATTTCGCGCCGTAGTCGAACGCGGCCACCTTGAACTTCTTCGCCGGCATGGGCGTGGCCCCGCCGGTCGTGCCGACCGGGAGATATTGTTTGTTGTGTCGCGACGCGTCGTCTGCGCCCCACCGATACGGCGCTTTGCAGCTTACGTCCTTCACGTAGTCACTGCCGGCCATGTCCTGCCAGCCGCGGGCGCGGGCGACGGCCTCGTCGTCGCTGAGGGGCAGGGTGGAGAGGCAGCTCTTCATCGCCCCGTCGACGCGGAGTTTTTTGGTGAGGGTGCGGGTGTCGACCTCGCTGATGCCGGGGATGCCGTGTTGGGTAAGATAATCCTGCAGCGACATCACGCTGCGCCAGTTGCTGACCACCGGCGAGACCTCGCGCACGACGAAGCCCGAGCATTTCGGACCGCCCGATTCCTCGTCCTCGGGGCTGATGCCGTAGTTGCCGATCTGCGGGGCCGTCATCGTCACGATCTGGCCGAAATACGAGGGATCGGTGAGGATCTCCTGGTACCCGGTCATCGACGTGTTGAAAACGCATTCGCCGGCAATGGTGGCCGCGGCGCCAAAGGCGGCGCCGCGGAACACGCTGCCGTCTTCAAGGGCGAGAATGGCGGGCTTGGGTGCGGGCATTTAGGCCAGAACGAAAGAGGGTTCGTCCGCCGCTGTCTAGTGGTTTCCGGGTCAGGCGGGGAGAATTCCGCCGTTTGACACCCGGATCAATCCGGCTATTCCTGAGGCTCGCCCATGCCTTACACCGAAGACCGCACCCATTGGTTCGCCGGCCAGGGACTTTGGGCGCATGTGCCGGAGTCGGACTGGCGGGACTGGACGTGGCAGCTGAAGAACCGGCTCACTTCCCTCGAGCAGCTGGAGCGCTACATGACGCTCACCCCCGCGGAGAAGGCCGGCTGCCTGTTCGCCAAGGAGAAGCTGGCCCTGGCCATCACGCCCTACTTTTTCAACCTGATCGACCGCGACGACCCGGATTGCCCGCTGCGCAAGCAGGTCATCCCGCGCAGCGACGAGAGCGTCCTCTCCACCGGCGAGATGCTCGACTCGCTCGGCGAGGACAGCCACTCGCCCGTCCCCGGTCTCGTCCATCGCTATCCGGACCGCGTGCTTTTCCTCGTGACCGACCGCTGCGCCGCCTACTGCCGCTACTGCACCCGCAGCCGGCTGGTGAGCAACGCCCAGGACTACAATTTCCATCCGGAATACGAGCAGGCGCTCCGTCACATCGAGGCGCACCCCGAGATCCGCGACGTGCTGCTCTCCGGCGGCGACCCGCTGCTGCTGTCGGACAAGAAGCTCGACCACCTGCTCGGCCGCCTGCGCGCGATCAAGCACGTGGAGTTCATCCGCATTGGCTCGCGCATCCCGGTGTTCCTGCCCCAGCGCATCACGCCGGAACTGTGCGAGATTTTCAAGAAGTACGGCCCGGTCTGGATGAGCATCCACGTCAACCACCCGAAGGAGGCCACGCAGGAGCTGAAGGATGCCTGCGAGCGCCTGGCCTACGCCGGCGTCCCGCTGGGCAACCAGAGCGTGCTGCTCAAGGGCGTGAACGATGACGCCGACGTGATGAAGGCCCTCGTCCACCGATTGCTGCGGATGCGCGTGCGGCCCTATTACATCTACCAGATGGACCTCATTACCGGCGGCGCCCACTTCAAGGTGGATGTGCGCAAGGGCATCGAGATCATCCGGGCGCTGCGCGGCCACACGACGGGCTACGCCGTGCCGCAATACGTCATCGACGCCCCCGGCGGCGGCGGCAAGGTGCCGGTTAATCCCGACTACGTGGAGCAGGTCACCGACGACGAGGTGATCTTCCGCAATTTCGAGGGGAAACAGTTCCGCTATCCCCTGAAGGCCGCACCCCTGCCGGCGAAATCTGCCGGGCAGGTCATGCCGGCGGAGATTCATCTGTAGGTCCGGCGCTCGTCGCCGGGCCGCCGGGTAGGAGTCGTTGCCCCCAACGTGCCCCGGGAGGGCGGCGAGTCCCTGCGCCGCCGTCGTCGTGACACGGATCATCCTTCGCCAGGCCTACGGACAGCATGCCGGAGTCCGCGGCCGGCCTCAGTGTAATCGTCGGCCGCCACGGTCACGGTGATGGTTTCTCCGACGCGGTGGCGTGTTCCTCTTCGGTGCGCGGCGTGGCGGGGTCCATGAATTCGCAAATTTATGACACGTCCGGCCGCATTTTCGCCCCCGGATCAGAATCTAGGCTTTTCATAAATAGCTGTCCCCCATAATTAAGCAGAAGACATTTGGCCGACAATATGCGCTCACCGATTACCGCAGGAAAGATTCAACGTTTTCGAACCGGCCGCGTCTATCCTAACGACAGCAGTGCGTCGTTT
This sequence comes from Lacunisphaera sp., assembly GCA_046590295.1. Classification (GTDB taxonomy): domain Bacteria; phylum Verrucomicrobiota; class Verrucomicrobiia; order Opitutales; family Opitutaceae; genus Lacunisphaera. The sequence continues at coordinate 61,792 of JBKJTZ010000051.1, read as the reverse complement.
TCATAGGCGAGCATTGTTTGTAGTTCTTACGGTTTGCTTGGTGTTAGGTCATGAAAGGCGTCCCATCGGGGGCGCCTTTCATGTTTATGGAGCCGGAAAGCGCCAGGGAACGGACCCAAAAGAATTTCAATAATCGTTTCAACGTTTTCGAACCGGCCGCGTCTATCCTAACGACATCAGTGTATCGTTTTCATAGGCGAACATTGTTTGTAGTTCTTACGGTTTGCTTGGTGTTAGGTCATGAAAGGCGTCCCATCGGGGGCGCTTTTCATGTTTATGGGGGTGTAGGGCCGGCGCTGGCCGCCGGGCCGTGGTCCGCCGTCCAGCGGCGACCCTACCTTTGCCCGCTCAGGCCTGCTGGGGCTTGGCCCCGTGCACGGCGGGTTCCGCCGGCACTTCCGCCACCTTCCGCCGGTCCGCGGCCAGCACGGTGTAGAACGCGGGCACCACAAACAGGGTGAAAAGCGTCCCGATGCTCATGCCGGTGGCGATGACCAGGCCGATGCTGAAGCGGCTCTCGGCGCCGGCGCCGGTGGCGCGCAGCAGCGGCAGCACGCCGAGCACCATCGCGGCGGTCGTCATCAAGATCGGCCGCAGGCGCACGGCGGCCGCGTGTTCGACCGCCTGCCGGATGCCCAGGCCCTCCTTTTCCTGGAGCTTGTTGGCGAACTCCACGATCAGAATGCCGTGCTTGGTGATCAGGCCGACGAGCGTGATCAGGCCGACCTGCGTGTAGATGTTCAGCGTCGCGAAATTGAAGAACAAAAACACCATCGCGCCGGCGATCGAGAGCGGCACCGACATCATGATGATGAACGGGTCGCGCCAGCTTTCAAACTGCGCGGCGAGGACGAGGAAGATGAGGACGATCGCGAACGCGAAGGTCGCCAGCAGCGAACTGCCCTCCTGCACAAACTGGCGCGATTCGCCGTTGTAATCGATGGTGAAGCCCAGCGGGAAGAACGACGCGGCCTCGGCCCGCAGCCAGGCGAGCGCGTCACCTTGGGCGACGCCGGGGGCGGGCAAGAACGACAGGGTGGCCGCATTGAGCTGCTGGAAGCGCTTCAGCTCGCGCGGTTGCACGACATGCTCCGGCGTGGTGAAGGCCGAGAGCGGCACCAGCTCGCCCTTGGTGGTCGCGATGTAGTAATCGCCCAGCTGGTCGGGGTTCAGCCGCGCGAGGCGCGTGACCTGCGGCACGACCCGGTAGGCGCGGCCCTCGATGGCGAAGCGGTTCACGTAGCCGCCGCCGAGCATCGCGCCGAGGTCGGCGCCGAGCTGGGCCATGCTGATGCCGAGGGCGGCGGCCTTCTCGCGGTCGATCGACAGGTTGACCTGCGGCTGGTCAAACTTGAGACTGGTGTCGCCGAAGACAAACAGCCCGCTGCGCACGGCGCGCTGGAGCAGCTCGCCCGAGACCTCGGCCACCCGCTCGTGCGACTCGGTGGAGCCGATGACGAGCTGCACGGGCAGGCCGCCGGCCGAGCCGGGGAGGGCAGGCCGGAGGAACGTGGAGATGCGCAGGCCGGCGATCGCCCCGAGCTTTCCCTGGACCTCCTGCTGGAGGGACTGGGCACTGCGCTGACGCTGGCTCCACGGCTTGAGCCGCCAGCCGATGAAGGCGCCGTTCGGCGCGCCCCCGCGCCCGACGATGACAAACATGTCCTCGGTCTCCGCAGGATAGGCCCCGCGGACCAGCTTGGTGACCTCCTGGGTGTAGAGCAGCGTCTGCTCGACCGTGGCGGTGGGGGCGGCTTCGGCGCTCATCAGCACGATGCCGCTGTCTTCCGCCGGCGCGAGCTCGCTGCGGGTCAGCAGGAAGAACGGGATGATTGAGGCGAACACCAGCGCGGCCACGATGAAGATCGCCGGGCGGGTGTTGAGTGCGCCATGCAGGAACCGCTCGTAGGTCCCCTGCAGCCGGTCAAAGCTGCGGTTGAGGAACGCCTCGAAGCCGCGCGGATTGGGGTTATGCCGGAGGATGCGTGCGCTCATCATCGGCGTCAGGGTCAGCGCGACCAGGCCCGAGATGACGACCGCCCCCGCCAGGGTGAAGGCGAACTCGCGGAACAGCGCCCCGGTCAGCCCGCTCTGGAAGCCCACGGGCGCATACACCGCGGCAAGGGTGATGGTCATGGCGATGACGGGCCCGACCAGTTCGTGCGCCCCCTTGATGGCGGCGGCGAACGGCGTGAGCCCCTCCTCGATGTGCCGGTGGATGTTCTCCACCACGACGATGGCGTCGTCCACCACCAGCCCGATGGCGAGCACCAGGGCGAGCAGCGTCAGCAGGTTGATCGAGAAGCCGAAGGCGAGCATCAGCGCGCAGGCGCCGACCAGCGAGAGCGGGATGGCGATGATGGGGATGACGACGGAGCGGAACGAGCCGAGGAAAAGGTAGATGACGAGGATGACGATCAGCATGGCCTCGATGAGCGTGTGCATCACCTCGGCGATCGAGTCGTTGATGAACTCGGTGAAGTCGACCGCGATCCGCCCCTGGAGGCCGGGCGGCAGCTGCGCCTGGATCTCGGGCATCGCGGCGCGCACGCCTTTGAGCACGTCGATCGCGTTGGCCGTGGGCAGCACGGAGATGCCGATGAAGACGCCGTTCACCTCGGAAAAACTGACCTGGGAGTCGTAGTTTTCGGCCCCGAGCACGACATCGGCGATGTCGCGCAGGCGGACGATCTCCCCGCCCGTCTCGCGGATGATGAGGTCGCGGAAGCCCTCGACCGAGTGCAGGTCGGTCTGCGCAGTGAGGTTGACGCGGATCATCGTGCCCTTGGTCTGGCCGACGGCCGACAGGTAGTTCTGCGCGGCCAGGGCGGAGCGGACGGCGGAGGCGCTCAGGTTGAGCGCGGCCATGCGGTCGGGTTTCAACCAGATGCGCATGGCGAAGACGCGGCCGCCGACGATCTCGGCCTTCTGCACGCCCTTCACGGTCGACAGCTTGGGCTGCACGACCCGGGTGAGGTAGTCGGTGATCTGGTTGCCCTGCATCGTCTCGCTGCTGAAGCCAAGGTAGGCCGACGCGATGGTCTCGCCGATGGCGACGTCGAACACCGGGTCCTCGGCGCCGGCGGGGAGCTCGCCCTTCACCCGGTTGACCTTGGCGGTGATCTGCGTGAGTGCGTCGTTCGGGTCGTAGTTGAGCCGCAGGCGTGCGGAAATGCTGGCTCCGCCCTGGCGGCTGGTGGACTCGACGTAATCAATGCCGTCGGCCGAGGAGATCTCGCGCTCCAGCGGCGTGGTGACAAAGCCGCGCACGAGGTCGGCGTTGGCGCCGGGGTAGGCGACGCTGACCGTGACGACGGCATTGCTCGTGTAGGGGTACTGGCGGACGACCAGCGCCGAGATGGCCTGCCAGCCGACGATGAGCAGCAACAGGTTCAGCACGGTCGCCAGTACGGGCCGGCGGATGAAGATCTCGGTGAGATTCATCGGCTCAGCTCTCGGCCGGCTTTGGCGTGGGATGATTGGGAGGCACGACGGAATTGTTCACGGCGACCAGCGCGCCCGGCCGGAGCTTGCCCTGGCCGGTGGTGACAATCTCCTCGCCGGGCTGCACGCCGCCGCGGAGCGAAATCTGGTCGCCGCGCTTGGGTCCGACCTGCACGAAGCGCTGCTGCACGGCCAGGACGCCCTGCTCGTTTTTCACCACGACGTAGACGGAGTCGCCGTAGGGACTGTAGACGATGGTGGTGGCGGGCAGGACGACGACCTCGCGCTCTTCGGGCAGCTGCACGTCGACCCGCACGAACATGCCGGGTCGGAGCTTCTCGTCGGGATTGGGCAGCACGGCGCGCACCCGGAGGTTGCGGGTGGTGCCATTGACGCGCGGGTCGATGGCCTCGATCGTGCCGGAAAACTCGCGGCCGGCGAAGGCGTCGACGTCGACCCGGACAGTGAGCCCCGGCGCGAGCTGCGTGACATCCTGCTGCGGCAGGGTGAAGTCGGCGTAAACCGGGTCGGTGGCCTCGAGGGAGACGACCGGGTCGCCCTTGTTGAGGAACTGGCCGGTGTTGACCTGGCGCAGCCCGAGTCGACCGGCGAACGGGGCCACGATGCGCTTCTTGGCCAGCACCGCCTTGGTCGCCTCGATGGTGGCGGCGGTGGCGGCGGCGTTGGCCTCGGCGGTGTCCAGGTCGGCCTGCGTGTTGGTGACGGTCTGCCGCAGTTCGCGGGCGCGCTCGAGGTTGAGGCCGGCGAGCCGGGCGGCGGCCTCGTTGCTCCGGAGCTGGGCGCTCTCGACCGCGGTGTCCATCTCGACCAGCACGGCGCCGGCGGCCACGCGGGCGCCGGACTCGAAGGCCACGTGCACGATGCGGCCCTCGATTTCCGAACGGAGCGTGACCCCTTGGAAGCTTTCCAGCGTGCCCACGGCGTGGAGAGCGGAACGCCATTTTTCCTGCACGGCGGTCGCGGTGCTGACGGTGACCGGCGCCGGCTTGCGGGCGGCGAGCAAGGCCTGGGCCTTTTGGTTCTGCAGGTACTTGAAACCGAAAATGGCCCCGAGGAGGCCGAGTGCCACCAGCACCGTGAGCATTATGCGTTTATTCATCGGAAGCTGAGCAGATTGCGGGAAAATCGCCCGGGCGCAAGCGATGGTCCACCATAAATTCGCCTGATCTCAGGTCATAGCCATGGGATTTTCTTGCCTGACCGCGGGCCGGGCGTATCGCTGGAAGTGCTCGTAGGGGTGTCCTCCGCGGAGGGCTGAGATTGCGGTTCGCACGACCGCTAAACCCTTTGAACCTGAAACGGATCATACCGGCGAAGGAAACAAGCAAGGTCGGCGCGGCGCCGGCCCCTTTTTTCGGCCCGGGAGTCTGTGAGGGTCGGGCATTCCACGACAATGCAACTCCCGACGAAAATCCTGACACTCGCGTTCACTCTGGCGGTGTTTTCCACCGTGCAGGCTCAAGACCAACGCGGATCGCAATCCGCGGCCGTCGATGCGGTCAAACTGGATCCCATCCGGGTCACGGCCGACCTCTGGGCATCGCCGCTCGCCCGCATTCCGTCCAGCGTCACGGTCTTCGACGAAGCGGCGCTGCGCGCCGGAGCCGTCCGGCATTTCGGCGACCTGGTCGACCAGATACCGAATCTGACCTGGACCGGCGGCACGTCGCGCCCGCGCCACCTGCAGATCCGCGGGGTCGGGGAGAACTCCCAGTTCGAGGGCGAGACGCCGGACTCCGCCGTGCGGTTCCTGGTCGACGACCTCGACTTCACCGGCCTCGGCACGATCGGCAGCGCGTTCGATCTGGCGCAGATCGAGGTGTTGCGCGGTCCCCAGGCCGGTGCGTTCGGCGCCAACGCCGCCGGCGGCGTCGTGCGCCTCGTGACCAACGCCCCCACGCCGTTCTGGACCGGCGCGGCCGAGGCCACGGTCGGCGGTGATGCCCTGCGCTCGGGCAGCTTTGCCCTCGGCGGACCGCTGGGGTCCGGCCGGCCGGAGAAACTGATGATGCGCCTGGCGGTGCAGCAGAGCGCGGGCGACGGCTTCCGCCGCAACCTCACGCTCCACCGCGCCACCAACGCGCGGGACGAATTCAACGCCCGGCTCCGGCTCACGTGGAATCCGAACGCCCTCTGGCGGTGGGAAGCGGCGGTGCTGGCCGCCGACTTCGCCAACGGCTACGACGAGTTCGCCCTCGATAACAACGGCCGCAACACGTACAGCGACCAGCCCGGCCGCGACGAGCAGCAGTCGTTCGCCGGCAGCCTGCGCGGCACCTATGCGGGGTGGGAGGGCGTGCGCCTCACGAGTGGCACCGGCGCCGCCCGCACCCGGTCGCGCTATGCCTACGACGACGACTGGACCGCCGCCTCCTACAGGGGATTCAGCGACCTGCAGCGCACGCGCTGGGTGGCGAATGAAGAACTGCGCCTTGACTCCCTGCCGGGCCACGCGGCCGGTTGGATCAAACGCTGGACCCTCGGGGCGTTTTACTCCCGTCTGGACGAGGTTTCGCGCTACACCAACGAGGATCCGGGCAACTTGCGCGGGCTCAAGACCACCTATCACGCGACCAACACCGCGCTCTTCGGCCAGCTCGCCCATGATTTTACGCCGCGTACGCGTCTGACGTTCGGCTTGCGCTCCGAGCGCATCGCCATCACCGGCGACGGTACCAAGACCCGCTTCCGCAAGGCCAAGGGCACCTCCGACCCCGTGGTGGTCCTCAGGCCGGCTTTCGCCGACACGCTCCTGGGCGGTAAGCTCACGCTCGAGCACGACCTCGGCGGCCGGGCTGTGGCCTTTGGCTCGGTCACGCGCGGCTACAAGGCCGGCGGCATCAACGTCGACGCGCGGATCAATCCCGCGTCCGACCCGCTCACCTACGGCACCGAGACACTCTGGAACTACGAAGCCGGTCTACGTGGCCACGGGCTCGACCAGCGGCTCACGGGTGAGTTCACGGCGTTTTATCTGCAGCGCGAGCACACCCAGGTGCGCGACTCCGCGGGATTTGGCGGCAACTACCGGTTCTTCACCGACAACGGCAACGGCGCCCATGTCTCCGGCCTCGAGGCTTCGGGCATCTATGCCCTGACCCGCGACTGGTCGGTGCGCGGTTCGCTGGCGCTCCTGCGGTCCGAACTCGGCCTCTTCACCCTGGCCAACGGCAACTCAGGCGGCGGTCGCGACCTCGCGAACGCGCCGCACTACGGCTACACCCTCGGCACCCGCTACGGTGCCGCGCGCGGCCTGTTTGCCGGCACCGAGCTCACCGGCCGCGCGCGGCAGTTCGACTCGAACAACCAGAATGAGGCCCGCCGGGCGTTCCGGGTGGTCAATGCCACCCTCGGCTACGCATGGCGCTCCTGGACGCTCACGCTGTGGGCGAAGAACCTGTGCAACGAGACCTACGACAAGCGCGTCTATTTCTTCGGCAACGCTGATCCTGATTACGTCGCGACCCGCTACGAGGACCGCGCCGACCCGCGCCAGATCGGTGTAACCGCCGCCTGCCGCTTCTGAAAAGCCGCTCCGACCTGATCCCGCCCGCCCACCTGGTGCCCCCAGGACCCCGGGCGCCTAGCCCGATCCCTTAGTATACTATTGGTTGACAACTCCGCGGGCGGCTTGCTGACCCCGATAGTATCCTAAGAATTTGCGGGCCGATGGATTCAGTGGGGTGGGGGCCGGGGGCCGGCGATGAGGGCGGTGGGTGCTGACCGGGGCGCACGGCCGCGCCGGAGATTTTGCCGTCGCAATCCAGGCGCATCCAGCGAGCAAGGGCGGAGCGTTTTAACGTTATATCCCATGGGCCTCTTTTTCCAGATCCTCGGCGCACTCGGCGTTTTCCTTTTCGGCATGAAGGTGATGAGCGAGGGCATCCAGAGGGCGGCCGGGCAGCGGATGCGCGCGGTGATGTCCGGGATGACGAAAAACCGCGGTTACAGCATCCTGACGGGCCTCTTCATCACCTCCATCATCCAGTCGTCGAGCGCGACCACGGTGATGGTGGTCAGCTTCGTCAACGCACAGCTGCTCACCTTGTTCGAGGCCATCGGCGTGATCTTTGGCGCCAACCTCGGCACCACGCTGACCTTCTGGATCATCTCGCTCTTCGGCTTCAAGTTCAGCCTCTCCTCCATCGCGCTGCCCATCATCGGCGTCGGCCTGCCGCTGCTCTTCATCAAGCGCGGCAAGATCAATGAGTGGGGCGAGTTCATCATCGGGTTCGGCCTGCGGCCTGCTGTTCCTGAAGGACTCCGTGCCCGATATCCGCAACCATCCGGAGGTGCTCGATTTTGTGCGCGACTACTCCGGGCACGGCATGGGCTCGGTGCTGCTGTTCATCGGCATCGGTCTGCTCCTAACGATCATCGTCCAGTCGTCCTCCGTGGCCGGGGCGATCACGATCACTATGGCCTACAAGGGCTGGATCGACTACCATAGCGCGGCCGCCATCGTCCTCGGCGAAAACATCGGCACCACCATCACCGCCAACCTCGCGGCCATCGGCGGATCGACCGCGGCCAAGCGCGCCGCCCGGGCCCACACGGTCTTCAATCTCATCGGGGTCTGCTGGATGCTGGTCATCTTCGAGCCGTTTGCCGACTTTATCAACCGGGTGGTGCCCGGCGATGCCGCCCAGCCGGAGCACATCGCCATCAACCTCGCGGCCTTCCACTCGTTGTTCAACCTGATCAACATCGTGGCGCTCGTCGCCTTCATCCCGCAGCTGGAGCGGCTGGTTATCTGGCTCGTGCCCGACAAGGCTCCGACCGGCAAGGCGGTGCGCCTCGCGTACTTCTCCACCCCGCACGCCAGCACGGGCGAGTTCAACCTGGCGGAGGCGGAGCGCGCGGTCAGCCGCATGTCCGAGCTGACGACCGAGATGTTCGGGGCTTCATCGAGGTGTTCGAGAATCCTCAGGCGGACGTGCAGCAGAAGATCACCGAGCTGAAGGCTTACGAGGAAGCCAGCGACGCCATGGCTCAGGATATCACCAGCTACCTCATCCGCTGCTCCACGGACGAGCTGAGCCCCGACAGCGCCCCGCGGGTCGCCGCGCTCATCCGGGTGGCGGCGGAGCTGGAGGAGATCTGCGACGGCTGCTACCGGCTCGTCATCCAGGTCGAGCGCAAGATCCGCAAGGAGCGCGCCTTCTCCGTGGAGAACCAGCAGAAGGTCCGCGAGTTTGCCGCGCAGGTCCTCGCGTTCATGCGCTACTATCACCAGCATCTGGCCGCCCCGCTCAGCAACGAGGCCATGGACACCGCCCACCGGATGGAGCAGGCGATCGACCTGCAGCGGAAGAAGCTGCGGCGCGATTCGGTCAAGCGCATGCAGCAGACCAACCAGGTCAAGGTGGAGATGATCTTCCTCGACCTGATCTCCGAGCTCGAGGCCATCGGCAACCACAGCCTGAACATCCTGCAGGCCCTCCGTCGCTGACGGCCCGGGGTTGACGCAGACCTGATGTCAGGTCTGCCCCGGCAGGCAGGCTCTGCCGGTCATGCTGCACGAAGGGAAGAATCCAGCAGGACAGCCGCGGGCGTGCGAATGTTCGCTTGGCCCCGAATGACGGGACGAGGCTGCTTTTGATGGACTGCTCTGCTCCGGGAGGGAATGCGGCGGATCGAAGAACGGGCCGGCGGTGCGCGCAGGAGCGCGGCCCCGTTTCGATTCCTTGGTATACTATTGGTTGACATTCAGCGGCCAGCCCCCTTGTCAACCAATAGTATACTAAGGGACCGGAGACTCAGTGCGACTCGGTGAAGCTGGTGATCGAGTGCCACTCGAACACTTCCTGCAGCAGCACGCGCTCGGCCTTGGCGATGGCGCGCTCCAGGCCGGCCCAGGTCTGGCTGTGCACGATCTGCCGCCGCACGGTTTCCAGGCGGATGCACATCTCGCGGTAGCGGGCCACGCGACGGTGCAGATCGTTGATCGAGATGAGCGAGATGAACGCCGCGGCCAGCACCGGCAGCATGATGGGCGAGAAATGGAAGAAAGCCTCCAGCAGGACGTGCGGCAGCACCGGCCAGCCGAATGTCTGCTCCAGCGCGTAGCCGGTGGTGAAGACGATGGCGGCCACCGAGCAGACAAAGAAGCCGAAGCGCAGGCGCGCCAGCAGCGGGATGGCCTTGGCCTCCTGCCGTGCAAAATAGGCCCGCTGGTCGTCGATCCGGCCGGTGAGGTATTCCTGCTTGAAAGTGTCGAAGTCCGGGGGCGCCTCGCGCGCGGCCCGGCGGTGGAGCACGTCGAGCGAGCGGCGGAGCGGCTCCAGCCCGGACCAGTCGAAGTCCGCGAACAGCCGCGTCGCGCGCGGCAGGCCCCAGATGGCGAGCGCCGAGCGGGTGATCTCGGCCGCAAGCCGGCAGCGGGTCCAGTTGTGCTGGGTGTGCTGGAAACGCACGATCATCGCCACGCCGAGCGCGCCGATCAGGCAGAGGAGCTTCCCCCACGGCAGCGCCCACCAGTGCCAGCCGAAGGCGAGGGAGGCGGTGGCCAGCGCCGTGGCGGTGACGTGCAGGGTGAGCGTGAGCACGATGAGCCGGCGGAAATGCGGCGAGCTGTGCGTGGCCCGGTCGTCGACTTTTTTCTGGAACGCCGCGACGCGGTCGCGCGACAAGCCGCCGGCCGGGGGCGGGCCGCCGGGCACGGCGTTGAGGAACTTCAGGTTGTCGTCATGCAGGCGCAGTTCCTCGAAATTCTCCCGGCGCACCGTCCGCGACTCGGGGTTGAGGATCACGACCGGCTGGCCCATGGCCCGGGCGTAGGCGACGATGTCGGCCGTGCCGCCCTTGCCGCGCGCGGGCTGGCCGTCCCAGACGGCGAGCAGCACGTCGCAATTGTTCACGATCTCGAAGCCGCCCGTCAGGTAGGCCTCGTCGCGCGAGCCGGGTTCGGCCGCGATCTCCAGGTGCTCCGCCCCGTTGAGCAGCAGCCGGACCTCGGCCCAGCGCTCCGGGGAGAAATCCCGCTCAAAATCCACCAGCGGCAGCGGCAACACCGCCTCCCAGCCGAATTTCAGGTCGATCGCCGCCTGGACGAAGATGAGGTCCGCCCCCTCGGCCACCGAGGACTGCGCGATCCACTCACCCGGGGCCTCGCGCTGGAGTTCTTCCAAAATGACCTTGATCGCGGCCGCCACACCCGCCGGGTCCGTCAAGTGCCGGTGGCCGGTAAAGCCCACGACATGGAACAGGGGCAGCTCGCTGGTGGCACTCATCGGGAGGGCGCATAGGACGGCGGCCTGGCGCACTCTGTCAATCGCTAAGCCCTTGGGGTGCGCCGGGACACGCGATTTTCCCCTGCAGAATCCGCTGGCCACCGGACCGCCGGCAAGGCATGAATGCCCGGGTCTGTTGTTTTGAGCCGACGGTTGTGGAAATTCTTCCGCAACCGCAGGTTTGGTTACCGTCACCCCACACACTGATGAACACCGAATCACCTGACTCTTCGGGAGTCATGTCCGCATCGTTTGACGACGATGCGTGGGAGGATCTCCTCAATTACATCGAGGAGAAACGGGTCATCCCCATCATTGGCCCCGAGCTGCTCACGATCGACACCGAGTCCGGCCCGCGCCCCATGATGGAATGGCTGGCCGAGAAACTGGCTGCGCGCCTCGGCGTCGCCGCCGCGCCGCTGCCCCAGCCGCTGGCATTGAACGACGTCGTCTGCGCCTACCTCGGCGCCCACGGCCGCCGCGAGGAGGCCTACACCCGCCTCCGCACCATCATGCGCGAGGCCGACCTCACCCCGCCGCTGCCGCTGCGCCAGCTCGCCCAGATCACCGACTTCAACCTCTACGTCACAACCACCTTCGATCCGCTCATGGAGCAGGCGGTCAACGCCGAGCGCTTCGGCGGAGCGCCCAACACCGAGGTCATCGCCTACGCGCCGAACCGTGTCACCGACCTGCCCGTCGCCCGCGACGACCTGACGCGGCCCGTCGTCTATCACCTGCTCGGCCGCCTCTCCGCCTCGCCGACCTATGTCATCTCCGACGAGGACATGCTGGAGTTCATCTGCGCGCTGCAGAGCGAGCACCTGACACCGGAAAAGCTCTTCCATGCCCTCGAGCATAACCACCTGCTCCTCATCGGCAGCGATTTCTCCAACTGGTTGGCGCGGCTCTTCCTCCGCATGACCAAGCGCCGGCGCCTCTCCGACCCCCGTGATGTCGGCGAGGTCATGGCCGACAGCCACACCTCGCGCGACCTGCGGCTGGTGTCGTTTTTGCAGCAGGTGAGCATCCGCACCCGGCTATATTCCGGTGCCGGGGAGTTTGTCGCCGAGCTGCACCGCCGCTGGATGGCGCGCCGCGCCGCCGCCGCGCCCACCGCCGCCGGCTCGGCGGCGCCGATGCGCTTTCTGCCTCCGGCGCGCGAAATGCCGGAGAACGCCGTCTTCATCAGTTACGCCCGGGAGGACCTGGCCGCGGTCCAGAAACTCAAGTCCGGGCTCGACGCCGCCGGCATCACGACGTGGTTCGACATGGACCGCCTGGAGAGCGGCGACGACTACGACCGCAAGATCCGTGGCAACATCGCGCGCTGCTCGTTCTTCATCCCCGTCGTCTCCGCCACCACGCAGGGGCGGCTCGAGGGCTACTTCCGCCGCGAGTGGAACTACGCGGTCGACCGCACGCGCGGCATGGCGGACGGCGCCGTGTTCGTCCTGCCGGTCTGCCTGGATGCGACCACCGAGGCCGATGCCGTCGTGCCGGAGAAATTCAAGGCCGTGCACTTCAGCCGCCTCCCCGGCGGCGGAGTGACGCCGGAGTTCACCGCGCGCGTGCAGCAGTTCTTCACCGCGCGGCAGGCCTGACGGAGCAAACAACGCTTAACGCCGAACGTCGAATGAACGGAAAATTCGATCTTGAGGACCGGTTGCTCGACCTTGCCGTGCGCATCATTCGCGTGTCGGAGTCCATGAAGCGCACCCGGGCAGGATTCCATGTTGCCGATCAACTGCTCCGCTCTGGCACCTCTCCCTCCGGCCATCACGGGGAGGCCGAAAGTGCCGAATCTCGCGCGGACTTCGTTCATAAGCTGCGGATTTGCGCCAAGGAGCTGCGCGAGTCCCGCCGTTGGTTGCGGCTGGTGGAGCGTGCCGAACTCGTCGCCAAGCCCCAGTTGCTGACCGGCATCCTCGCCGAGGCCGATGAATTGATCCGCATCTTCGCCGCCAGCATCCGCACGGCAGCAAACAACAAAAAGGCCGCCAAATGACCACCCGACGTTCCGACTTGGAAATTCAGAGTTCAAAGTTCGGCGTTCGGAGTTTGGGGGCCGCCGCGGCGGCCGCCCCCGTCGCCACCGTCGATCCGCAGAATCCCTGGCTCGGCCTGGTCTCGTTCACGGAGGAGACCCGCGCCTACTTCCACGGCCGCGAGGAAGAGGGCGCCGAGCTCGGGCGTCGCGTCCAGCGCAAGCTCCTCACCATCCTCTTCGGCCAGTCCGGCCTCGGCAAGACCTCCATCTTGCAGGCCGGCCTCGTGCCGCGCCTCCGCCCTGAGGGCTTCTGCCCCGTCTACGTGCGGCTCGACTACAACCCGCATTCGCCGCCGCCCGCCGAGCAGATCAAGCGCGCCGTGTTCCGCGCGACCGAGGCCGCCGGCAGCTGGACCCAGTCCGGCACCGCCGTGGCCGGCGAGACGCTGTGGGAGTTCCTCCACCACCGCGACGATGTCCTCAAGGATGCGACCGGTCGCACGCTGATCCCCATCCTCATCTTCGACCAGTTTGAGGAGATCTTCACCCTCGCCCAGTCGGACGACGCCGGCCGCCAGCGCGCGCAGGAATTCCTCGCCGACCTCGCCGACCTGGTCGAGAACCGCCCGCCCGCCGCACTCGAGGCCCGCATCGACCGCGACGAGGCCGACGCCGCCAAGTTCGACTTCGCCCGCGCTGATTACCGCATCCTCATCTCGCTTCGCGAGGACTACCTCGCCCACCTCGAGGGCCTGAAGGCGCAGATGCCCTCCGTCACGCAGAACCGCATGCGCCTCGCCCGCATGACCGGCGTCCAGGCGGTGGCCGCCGTCCGCGCCCCCGCGCCGCACCTCGTCAGCGAGGCGGTGGCCGAGGCCATTGTCCGTTTCGTGGCCGGCGGCGCCCAGCTCACCGTGGCCGAGGTGGAGCCGTCGCTCCTCAGCCTGATCTGCCGCGAGTTGAACAACACCCGCCTGGCCAAGGGCGAGGCCGAGATTTCCGCCAACTTGCTGGAGGGTTCGCGCGACACCATTCTCTCCGAATTCTACGAGCGCACCCTGGCCGGCCAGCCGCCGGGGGTGCGCATCTTCATCGAGGACGAGATGCTCACCGAGTCCGGCTTCCGGGAGAGCGTGGCCGAGGAGCGCGTGCGCAAGGGCTTCGCCGCCGCCGGCGCCGCGGCCGAGGCGGTCGCCATCCTGGTCGACCGCCGCCTGCTGCGGGTCGAGGACCGCCTCGACATGCGGCGGGTCGAGATCACCCACGACGTGCTGTGCAGTGTCATCAACGCCAGCCGCGGGGTCCGCCACGAACGCGAGGCGCTCGAGGCCTCGCGGCGCGAGCTGGCCGCGCAGTGGGAGCGTGAGCAGGCGACGCGACGCGCGCTCAAGCGCGCGCGGCAGGTCGCCACGGTGGCGGTCGTGCTGATGCTCGCGGCGGCGGGCAGCGCCGTGTTCGGCTGGATCAACTACCGCCGCGCCCACGCCGCCGACGCGCGGGCCCAGATCTCGCTCGACCTGGCCGAGCGCGCCCGCAGCGAGTCGGAAAAGCTCATCGCGTTCCTGCTCGAGGATTTCTACGAGGAACTGAGGCCGACCGGCCGCGTCGAGATCATCGGCAAGCTCGCCGACAAGGCCGTGGCCTACTATGACGGGCTGCCGGCGGAATTGATGACGCCTCAAACGCGCCTCTATCGGAGCATGGCGCTGATCCGGAAGGCGAATGCCTATGGGGAAACCGGCCGGGTGGCCGACGCCGCCCAGGTTTCGACCGAGGCCCGCGGCCTGATCGAGAAACTGCAGGCGGAAATGGGTCCGAGCGACGAGCTCACCACGGCGCTGGCGCTGGCGATTTTCTCGCGGGTCGCCACGACGGTGTTCTTGCAGGAGAAGCCCGCCCTCGAGGAGGCGGCGGCGCTCCTGCGTCCGCTGGTCGCCTCCGGCCGGGCCAGCCGCTCGGCCAAGCTCGCGCTGGCGGACGTCCTGATGATCTTGCCGCATATGCAGCCGGGCGAGCAGGCGCTCGTCACCAGCGAGGAATCCCGGAAGATCCTGGCGGATATGGGGGCGACGGATCTGAGCGACCTGACGGCGGCTTCCGCGTATGCCGATGCCACCGATACCCAGGCCCGGGTCGCGCTCCGCCTGGGCCGGCTCGACGAAGCCGAGCGGCTCGCCACGATCGTGGGTGACATCTCGGCCAAGGTCCTGGAGCACCGCCCGAGCGACCTGCGGGCGATGGTCGATCGCTTCTACTCGGCCAATGTCCTCGGCAGCATCGCCCTGGACCGGCACCAGTTCGAGACGGCGCAGGTCCATTTCGAACAGGCGACGGAGGCGGCCCGCAGCTACGCGCTTTTCAACCCCTCGGACATCCTTGCGTGGCGAAATTGGAACTCCGGCGACCGGGATCAGGCGGACGTGCTTTTCCTGCAGGGACGGGTGGGCGATGCGCTGCGACGTTATCGGGTGGTGACGGAACGCGAAAAGGATCCCCGCAACAAGGCGGGGCCTGATTTTACCCATGTCGATGCCTGGGGGGCCATCGCCCGCCTCGAGGCTCAGCGGGGCAACCTGCGGACGGCCCGCGCCGCCCGGGCCGAGCAGGCCCGGCTGGTGGAAACGCTGCACAAGCTCCGCGACATCAACCCGGAACTCGTCCAGATCAGCAACCTCGGCCAGCAGCTGGATGAATCAACCCTGTTGGCTGCCGAAGGCAATTATGCCGCCATCCACGACCTGGCCACCAGTGTCGCGGCCAAGATCGGCCAGATCAAGGATACCCACAACGAGGGCAACCGCGGCTTTCGGGAGCGTCTGGTCGCCCAGGCTCGCAGCTTGATTATCGAGTCTGCGCTGCGCCTCGGTCGCGCCGAAGAGGCCGTCACGGCGGCCAGGGAGGCCGTGGCGAATCCGGTGATCCGGAGCAATCTCACCAAGGCCGAGCGTGATATGGTCGAGACCCGCGCCCAGGTCCGGCTGGGCCAGGCCCTGCGGGTCGCGGGTCAGACCGCCGAAGGCGTCGACGTGCTCGGCCAGACGGTGGCCTATTACCGGAAAGAGCAGGCGGCCGGTGCGATCGAGACTGGCTTCCGCCATGATTTCACCCGCGCGCTGTATCAGCTGGCGCTCGCGCAGGCGGGCGATGCCGACGGCCGCGCCCGGCGGCGGGCGCTGCTCGACGAGGCGATGACGGTCCTCGGGGGACTGTCGCTCGAGGCCCAGCAGCTGCTCGGCAACAAGGAACTCATCAAGTGGGTGTCCGACGCCCGGCGCGAGGCCGGCGGCGCGTAACGCCCGGCGCGGAACGCATAACTTTTAACGCTTAACTCCTAATGTCTGAATCCAATTCCCATCCGACGGAGGCCAAACCTTGAGCGTTGAGCGTTCAGAGTTAAACAGCCTGCCCCGCCAAGGCGGGGTTGAACGTTCCGCGCCGCGCGGCGCGGTCTTCATCAGCTACGCCCGCGAGGACGTCGGCGCGGCGCTCCGCATCGCCGAGGCTCTGCGCGCCTTCGGCGTCGAGGTGTGGTTCGACCAGAACGAACTGCGCGGGGGCGACGCGTGGGACCAGAAGATCCGCAACCAGATCAAGACCTGCGCGCTTTTCCTGCCGCTCGTGTCGCAGCGTACGGAAGAACGCAGCGAAGGATATTTCCGCCGCGAGTGGCGGCTCGGCATCGATCGCACCTTGGACATGGCAGCCGGCCGTGCGTTCATCGTGCCGGTGGTCATTGATGACACCCGGGAGGGCGCGGCGTCGGTGCCGGAGGAATTCATGCGCTACCAGTGGACGCGGCTGCCGGACGGCGAGCCCACACCGGACTTTGTGATGCAGGTCAAGCGGCTGCTGGAAACGCCGCCCAAGGTAGGGGCGTCGCCAGCCGAGGACCGCGGGCGCCGGCCAACAGCGCCCCTGCAAAAGAAGGCCATCCCCGGTTGGACCTGGGGCGCGCTCGCCGCCGTGGCGGTCGGGGTCTCCGTCGCTCTGTTCACCGCCCTTCGCCCAGAATCCCCCGCCCCCGCCCAACCCGCGGCAACCTCCAATCTACCCGCTACCCGCTACTCGCTACCCGCTACTTCAACAGACAAATCCCTCGCCGTCCTCCCGTTCAGCAACATGAGCGAGGAGAAGGACAGCGCCTTCTTCGCCGACGGCATCCATGAGGATATTTTGACCAATCTCGCGCTGGTCCGCGCCTTGCGGGTCGTCTCCCGCACCTCGGTCATGCAATACCGCGCGACGACCAAGCCGATCCGGCAGATCGCGGCGGAGCTGGGCGTCGCCTACATTCTGGAGGGCAGTGTCCGCCGGTCGGGCAACAAGGTGCGGGTGACCGGCCAGCTCATCAACGCCGCCACCGATGAACACGTATGGGCGAAGAGCTACGACCGCGACCTGACGGACATCTTTGGCATCCAGTCCGAGCTGTCGCAGGCGATCGCCGGCGCGCTCTCGGCGGCGTTGTCGCCGCAGGAAAAATCCCTGCTCGACCGCCGGCCGACGGAGAATCTCGCCGCCTACGATCTCTACGCCAAGGCCCGCGAGCTGCGCCAGCGCGGCACGGGCAACACGCTGGAGGTTGCCCCGCTGCTGGAGGATGCCGTCCGGCTCGACCCGAAGTTTGCCCAGGCTTGGGCGGAGCTGGGCTCGACGCACGCGCAGATTTATTTCAACGAGTTTGACCACTCGGACGACCGGCTCGCCCGGGCCAAGGCCGCAATCGACACCGCCGTGCGCATGGCGCCGGACGACCCCCAGGTCATCGAGAAACTCGGTGATTACTATTACTACGGCTACCGTGACTTTGCGCGGGCATCCGAACAATACCAGCGCCTCGCCGTGCTGCGGCCCAATGATGCCGCCGTGTTTGGCTCGCTCGGTTTCATCCACCGCCGGCAGGGACGCTGGGGCGAGGCGCTCACGGAGCTGCGCCGCGCCGTGGAACTCGAACCGCGCAATCTGCGCTACAGCCGCACGCTCGCGCAGCTCTACACCGGTCTGAGGATCTACGACGAAGCGGCCACGATGAGCCGCCGGGTCATGGAGCAGCAGCCGGATTCGCTGATCGACAGTTCACCGCTGCCGGTGCTGGCTATCATGGCCCGCGGCTCGCTGCGCGAGGTGACGGCATGGCTGGCGCAGATCAAATCGCACCAGGATACGAAGCTGGCCCTCTACTTGCAGAAAATCTCGGCCCGGGCGGTCGGTGGCTGGGCAGAGGCCCTGAGGCTCGACCGCGAGCTGCGGTATTACGACGGGTTCGATGAGCCGCACTGGACCCAGGACGTCTCCGCCGCGTTCATCCACTGGGCGCACGGCGACCAGGCGGCGGCGCGCTCGCTCGCCGGGTCCGCCCTGCCGGCCGGCCTGGCGGAGTTGGCGCGCAAACCCTCGGCCACGACCTGGGTGGTGTTGAGCAACGCCCATGCCCTGATGGGCAACAAGGCGGAGGCACTGCGCTGCGCGCAGGCAGCGAAGGATCTGATCCCAGAATCCAAGGATGCCGTGGCCGGCCCGCCGCTCAGCCTCAACTACGCCCAGATGCTGGCCTGGACGGGGGATAAGGATGCCGCGCTCGCCGAGTTGGCGCGGTTGCTCCGCACGCCATTCGGCGAGAACATCCATGTGGCGCGGCTCGGCACCGGCTGGCTGCCCCTGCGCGGCGATCCGCGCTTCGAGGCGCTGGTCAACAACCCGCAGAACAACGCGCCGCTTTTCTGACCATGAGCGACGCCCCCAAAGCAGTTTTCCTTTCCTACGCGCGCGACGACGCGGCGGCGGCGCGGCGCATCGCGGAGGCGCTGCGGGCGTCGGGTCTCGAGGTCTGGTTTGACGAGAACGAGCTGCGCGGCGGGGATTCTTGGGATGCGAAGATTCGGCAGCAGATTGATGCGTGCGCGCTCTTTCTGCCGATCATTTCCGCCCACACGCAGGAGCGGGGCAAGGGCTACTTCCGCCTCGAGTGGAAACTCGCGGTCGAGCAGACGCACCTGATGGCGGAGGGCATGGCCTTTCTCGCGCCGGTCGTCATCGACGACACGAAAGAGAACAGCGCTATCGTGCCGCTGGAATTCATGAAGGTGCAGTGGACGCGCCTGCCTGGCGCCCTGCCCACGCCGGATTTTGTGGCGCAGGTGAAGCGGCTGTTGGACGGCAAAGCCTTGGAGGCGGGACGCCCTCGTCCCGCTGTCGCCGGGGTCGGTGACCCCGGTCCGGCCTCAGCGAGGCCGGCTACAGCCAAACGCCTCTCCGGCTGGACCTGGGGCGCGCTCACCGCCGTCGGGCTCGCCGTCGCCGTCGCGGTGTCCGTTTCCCGCAAGCCCGAACCGGCCGCCACTCCGGTATCGGCCTCTGGCCCCAAACCTCAGGCCTCAAGCCTCTCGCATCCGCCGGCGGCGGCGGAAAAATCCATCGCCGTGCTGGCGTTCGCCGACCTGAGCGAGGCGCGCAACAGCGAGTATTTTTCCGATGGGGTGAGCGAGGAGCTGCTCAACGTGCTGGCCAAAGTCCCGGGCCTGCGCGTCGCCGCCCGCACCTCGGCGTTTTTCTTCAAGGGCAAGAATCTGCCGATCCCGGAGATCGCGGCGAAGCTCAATGTCGCCTACGTGGTCGAGGGCAGCGTGCAGCGCGCCGGCGACCGCGTGAAGATCACCGCGCAGCTCATCAAGGCGGCGGACGGCTTTCACGTGTGGTCCGACACCTTCACGCGCGACGCCAAGGATGTGTTCGCCGTGCAGGAGGAGATCGCGGGGCTCATCACCAAGCAGCTTTCGCTGAAACTCGGCGTCAGTTCGGTTGCGGCGACGGCCGCCGTGAACCCGGAGGCCTTTGAATTGTTTGTCCAGGCCCGGTTGGCGTGGAACCAGCGCACCGCCGAAGCGTATGTCCGGGCGGAGGAGATGCTCAACCGGGCCCTCGGGCTCGACCCGAATTTTGTGCGGGCCCGCGCACTGTTGGCGCTGGTCTGGACCTTTCAGGCGGTGGAGCGGAAAGAACTGGGGTTGTTCGGCCAGCGCGACGCCCCCGTCTCCGCTCGGATCCGAGCGGAGATAGTCCAGGCTCTGGCCCTCGATCCAAACCTGGCCGAGGCGCATACGGCGTCGGGTTACCTCCATTGGCTGATGTGGCAGACCGAAGAGGCCGTGCGTGAGCTCCGGTTGGCGATCACCCTGAATCCCAATTATGCCACCGCCTACCAGTTCCTCGGGCGCCGGCTCCTGAGCGACGGCCGCCTGGACGAGGGCGAGGCCATGATGCGGCGGGCGACGGAACTGGACCCGCTGTCGCACCGGATTCTGGACAATTACTTTCTCCCGCTCAGTTATCTGGGCCGCTATGCAGAGGGCCTGGCCGTTGTGGACCGGGCGCTGGCCTTGCAGCCGGACTCGTTGCAGGCGCGCGTCTGGAAAACACTCTGTCTGTCCGCCCTCGGCCGGCACGACGAGGCCGTGGCGTTGCTGCGGGCAATTCCTTGGGCGGGCTCGAGCTACGAAGCTTTCATCATCACTGTGCTCGTAGGCGCGGGCTTGAAGACCGAGGCGGAGCAGACCTTGGCGCGGATCCCCCCGGAAGACAGCACCCGGGCCGGGGCCCTGGCGAGACTGGGCCGGCCGCAGGAAGCCTTGGCCGTGTTGGAACCGGGGAAGACTAACATTTCGACGGCGGCCGAGCTGCTTTATTCGAAAGCCTACGACCCGATCCGCGCGGACCCGCGCTTCGTCAAACTTCTGGCCACCCTCGGCCTGACCGAAGCCCACGCTCGCGCGCAAGCCTGGCGGGCGGCGCATCCGCTGCCTAAAACCAAATGAGCGACCCCACCAAAGCCGTATTCCTGAGCTATGCCCGTGATGACGCGGCCGCCGCGCGACGCATTGCGGAGGCGTTGCGCGCGTCGGGGCTGGAGGTGTGGTTCGACGAGAACGAGCTGCGCGGGGGCGATGCGTGGGACGCGAAGATCCGGCAGCAGATCGACGCCTGCGCGCTGTTTCTCGCGGTGATTTCCTCGCACACGCAGGAGCGCAGCAAGGGTTACTTCCGGCTCGAATGGAAACTCGCCGTGGACCAGACGCATCTGCTGGCCGCGGGCGTGCCATTCATCGCGCCGGTCGTGGTGGATGACACGCCGGAGGGTGGGGCGCTTGTGCCGCCGGAATTCATGCGGGTGCAGTGGATGCGCCTCCCCGGCGCGCTGCCCACTCCGCAATTCGTCGAGCAGGTCAACCGCTTGCTGCGCGGAAAACCTGTAGCCGGAGTCGCTGACCCCGGTCGACGGGTCGCAGAACCGGGGTCACCGACCCCGGCCACAAAAAAATCCGCCTCGTTGGCGGCGGTCTGGATCTCGCTCGGCGTGGTGGCCGTGAGCGTGGGCGTCGTGTTTTTCATCACCGGGCGTCGTGAGTCCACGGAAGAGGCGGCGCGACGGAGCGCACCCCCCACCCCGGCCGCCCCGGACCCCAAATCCCAGACCCCAGACCCTATCCGCTCGCCGGCGGCGCTGGCCAAGTCCATCGCCGTCCTCCCGTTCGCCAACCTGAGCGCGGATGCAGACAACGCCTTCTTTGCCGACGGCATGCACGACGACCTGATCACCGCGCTCGCCAAGATCCGCGATCTCAAGGTCATCTCCCGCACCTCGGTCATGCCCTACAAGACCGGGGAGCGGAACCTGCGGAAAATCGCCGCTGAACTGGGCGTGGCCACGGTGCTGGAGGGAAGCGTGCAGCGCGCCGGCAACAAGGTGCGCCTCAACGTCCAGCTGATTGACGCCCGGACGGACGGCCACCTCTGGGCCGAGACCTACAGCAAGGACATCACCGATGTGTTCGCGATGCAGGCGGCGCTCACGCAAGAAATTGCCGGCGCCCTCAAGGCCAGCCTGACGGCCGGCGAGCGCACGCTGATCGAGCGGCGCCCAACGCAGGACCAGCAGGCCTACGACCTCTACCTGCGCGCCCGGCTGCTCGACCAGAATCTGGTGCAGGGGGCATCGCGGGTGGAATACGAACGCGTGATCGGCCTTTATGAGCAGGCCGCGGCCAAGGATCCCGCCTTTGCTCTGCCCCATGTGCAGGCGTCGATCCTGCATGGCAGCATGTATTGGTTCGCCGCGCTGGACCCCACGCCGGCCCGACGGGCTCGTGCCCAAGCTGAAGTGGAGGCGGCGCAACGCCTCGCGCCCGGCTCGCCGGAGACACAACTCGCCCGGGGCTCCTTTGAATATACCTGCAACAATGACTGGAAGCAGGCGCTCGCCGAGTATCGTGCCGCCGAGGCCGGCCTGCCCAACGATGCGCAACTGCACTTCCGGATCGGCCTGGCGCACCGCCGGCTCGGCCAGTTGACGGAGGCGCTGGATCGGTTCGAGCGTTCGACGGCGTTGAACCCGAATGCCCTGAGCGAGGTCGCCACGCAGGTTGACACCGTGCTCGCATTGCGGCGCTACGGCCAGGTGGTCGAGTTGTGCGCCAAGTATGAGGCCTTGTCCGCTGCGGAAACGGAGTTGGTCAGACACCGCATTCGCGCCCGATATGAACTGGACGGAGATCGCGCGGCCTACCTCAAGACGCTGGCGGGGTTGCCGGCAGATCGCAATGATACCCACGGCCTCGATGCGGCCTATAACGCCGCCTTGCGCGCGGGTGACCTGGCGGCGGCGGAACGGGTGCTGGCCGATCCCCGTCTGACGGTGGTGATCGGTGGCGGCGGCGCGATCAGCGAGCCCGTATCCCTGCATCGCGCGTTGGTGGCTTGGCTGCGCGGCCAGCCGGACGACGCACGCCGGTTCGCGGACGAGGCCATCGGGGTGTTTCGCCACCAGAAATGGGCCCCCCGGCAGGCGGCGTGGGTCCGGATGGGCATCGCCCGGGCGGATGCGCTGGCCGGTCGGGTGGACGAGGCCCTCCGCGGTGCCCGGTTGGCGCTGGATGAACAGACCGCTCGTGATGTCTATGCGGCGACCGTTATGAACGGCGAATACGGCCACGTCCTGCTGATCTGCCAGCATCGCGACAAGGCGCTGGCACTTCTGCGAGAGCTACTAGCCCAGCCCAGCCAGACGACACCCCGCGAAATCCGCTTCGACCCGATCTGGTCGCGCCTGAAGGACGACCCGCGCTTCGAGGAAATTCTCCGCGCCGCCAAGCCGCTGTAGGCGCAGTGCCAACGCTCAACGTTTAACTTTTAACGCCCAATGAAAATAACTCCACGGAGACCCGGCCTTTGAGCGTTGAGCGTTCAGAGTTAAACGTTGAACGTTCCGTGCCGAAAGGCGCGGTCTTCCTGAGCTACGCCCGTGAGGACACGGACGCGGCCCGGCGCATCGCCGAGGCGCTGCGCGGCTTCGGCGTCGAGGTGTGGTTTGACCAGGCGGAACTGCACGGCGGCGACGCCTGGGACGCGAAGATCCGCAAACAGATCCGCGAGTGCGCGCTGTTCGTGCCGCTCGTCTCGCAGCAGACCGAGGCGCGCGCCGAGGGCTACTTCCGCCGCGAGTGGAAGATCGCCATCGACCGCACGCAGGACATGGGCAGCAGCCGGACGTTCATTGTGCCGGTCGTCATCGACGACACGATGGAAACCGGCGCCGACGTGCCGGAGGAATTCATGAAGTTCCAGTGGACGCGGCTCGCTGACGGCGAACCCTCGCCCGAATTCGTCACGCAGGTGAAGCGGCTGCTCGAGACACCGAAGAAGCCGGCCTTGAAAGCCGGGCTGCCCCGGCCCCCGACCCTGCCGCCGGAGTTTCGGTCGGCCGCGCGAGAGAAGAAGGCAGAGGATGGAAGGCGCAAATCAGGCCTCCCCGGCTGGACCTGGGGTGCGCTGACCGCCGTCGTGGTGGGAGTGGCCGTCGCCCTTTTCACCACGCGCACACCCGGGCCGGCCGCCCCAAGCCTGGCCTCCCGCCTTCCGCCTCCCGCCTCCGCCCTCCCGCGTCCGCCGGCGGGGGCGGACGCGAAGTCCCTCGCCGTCCTTCCGTTCGCCAACCTGAGCGCGGACAAGGAAAACGAGTTCTTCGCCGACGGCATGCACGACGACCTCATCACCGCCCTCGCCAAGGTGCGCGACCTGAAGGTCATCTCCCGCACCTCGACCCTGGCCTACCGCGATGCCGCCTCGCGCAACCTCAAGAAGATCGCCGCCGAGCTCGGCGTGGCCACGGTGCTCGAGGGCAGCGTGCAGCGCGCCGGCAACCGCGTGCGCATCAACGTCCAGCTCATCGACGCCCAGACCGACGCCCATCTCTGGGCCGAGACCTACAACAAGGATTTGACCGACATCTTCACCGTGCAGGCGGCGCTCACCCAGGAAATCGCCACGGCGCTCAAGGCCAACCTGACCGCCGACGAGCGCACGCTGCTCGCCCGCCGGCCAACGGAAGATTCGGTGGCTTACGACCTCTACCTGCGGGGCCGGTTGCTGCAACAGGGCTTCACGGCCACCACCACCCGGGAACAATATGAGGAAGTGGCCTCGCTTTACGAGCAGGCCATCGCGCGCGACCCGGCCTTCGCCCTGCCTTACACGCAGCTGACCCTGACCTACGGCGTGATGTATTGGTTTGGCTCGATTGAGCCCACGCCGGAACGCCGCGCCCGCACCCGCGCCGCCCTGGCAGGCGCTCAGCGGCTTGCCCCCGGGTCGCCGGAAACCCGTTACGCCCAGGGTGGGTTCGCTTACCTGTGCGACAACGACTGGCCACGCGCGCTGGAGGAATATCGTGCCGCCGAGGCCGGGCTGCCCAACGATGCCCAGCTCCAATACCGGATCGGCCTCGTGCACCGCCGGCTCGGCCAGATGCAGGCGGCGCTGTCGCGATTTGACCGCGCCGTGGCCTTGAACCCCAATGACCAGGCCAGCATCACCACCCAGATCGAGACCCTGAATTTGCTGCGGCGCTATCCGCGGGTGCTCGAACTGGCCGGCCACTACCTCGCGATGTATCCCGGCAGCGGCCTGTTGCATGGCTTCCATATCCAGGCGCAGTATGAATCGAACGGGGATCGCGCGGCCTACCTCCGGGCGCAGGCGGCCCGGCCACCGGCGCCCCAAGACAAGTTTGGTCTCGAGCAGCGTTATGCGGATGCCATGGGCCGGGGCGACCTGGTGGCGGCCGAGCGTATTTTGACGGATCCCCGACTGACCAAAGTGACGACCATCAGTGGCGCCATTGATCTGCCGGTGGCGTTTGACCGGGCGCAATTGGCCCTGCTGCGCGGCGATCAGGCCTTGGCCAAAAAACAGGCGGCCGAAGCCATCCGGGCCTTTGAGGCCGGCCCTTGGTCACCCCGGCAGGAATCCTTGGTGCAATTCGGCCTGGCCCGGACCCGGGCCTTGACTAGGCCGGCGGAGGATGGAGCCCGCGACATTTTGGCGGGACTGCGGGAGGTGAGCCAGCGCGATGCCTTTCTCGGATACGTCAGCCTGCTCGATGCGGCGGAAACCCTCGCCCTGATCGGCCGCCGCGAGGAAGCACTGACCTGCCTCCGCGACTACTTCTCGGGCCCGAGCGAGCGGACGCCGCGGGAAGTGCGGGAGAATCCGCTCCTCGCGAGCCTCAAGTCCGACCCGCGCTTCGAGGAGATCCTGCGGAGCGTCAAGCCGCTGTGAGCGAATCAACCAAAGCCGTATTCCTCAGTTACGCCCGCGATGACGCGGCGGCGGCACGGCGGATCGCCGAGGCGCTGCGAGCGTTCGGCATGGAGGTGTGGTTCGACCAAGACGAACTTCGCGGCGGCGATTCGTGGGACCAGAAAATCCGCACCCAGATCAGGACCTGCTCGCTCTTTCTGCCGATTATCTCCGCCGGCACGCAATCGCGCGGCGAGGGCTACTTCCGCCGCGAATGGAAACTCGCCGTCGAGCGCTCGCACGACATGGCCGAGGGCGTGCCATTCATGGTGCCGGTAGTAATCGACGATACCCCGGAGTCCGCCGCGCTCGTGCCGGAGCAGTTTATGCGCGTGCAATGGTCGCGCCTGCCCGGTGGCGCGCCGTCGCATCAATTTGTCGAGCAGGTCGAGCGCCTGCTCCGCGCTCCGCGCGGGGCGCACACAGGGACGACGACCACGCAGCCGCGACCTGCCGCGGCGGCGCACTCGCCCGCGTCCGTGGCGCCGGCCAATTCTCTTCGCCCGATTGTCGTGACGGTCGCCCTGCTGCTCGCCCTCGGGGTTGGGGCGTTTTTCATTCTTCGCTCCCGTTCGCCGGTCACGCCCACCGTGCCGGCCGCCGCTTCGGCCAAGCCTGCGCTCGCAACGGCGGCCATCGCGCCGGCAGTGAACGCGAAGTCCATCGCGGTGCTGCCGTTCGCGAACATGAGCGAGGACAAGGACGCCAACGCGTTCTTCGCTGACGGCATGCACGAGGACATCCTGACCAACCTCGCGCTCGTGCGCGACTTGAAGGTCGTCTCGCGCACTTCGGTGATGGAATACCGCAGCACGACGAAGAAAATCCGGCAGATCGCGACGGAACTCGGCGTCGCCTACATCCTCGAGGGCAGTGTGCGCCGCGCCGGCAGCAAAGTGCGCGTGACCGGCCAGCTCATCAACGCCGCGACCGACGAGCATCTTTGGGCCAAGAGCTACGATCGCGATATCACGGACATCTTTGCCATCCAGTCCGAACTGTCCCAGGCCATCGCCGCCGCGCTCTCCGCTGCGCTCTCCCCGCAGGAAAAATCGCTCATCGAGCGCCGCCCGACGGACAATCTTGCCGCCTACGATCTCTATCTCAAGGGCCGCGCCTTCTTCATGGGCACCCGCACCGACATGTCACGCGCCCAAGCCGAGGCCGCGCTGGCTGAAGCGGTGCAGCTCGATCCGAATTTTGCCCAGGCGTGGGGTTATCTGGCGGCCATCCACGGGCTCGCCGTGTTTGGTGATGAAGACCGCTCCGCCGAGAGGCTGGCCAAGGCCAAAGCCGCCATCGACACCGCCGTGCGGCTCGCTCCCAGCGACCCAGACGTGATCGAGATGCAGGGCAGCTATTTTTACTACGGCTACCGCGATTATGCCCGGGCGGCGGAGCACTATCAGCGCGCCCTGCTGGTGAAACCCAACTCCGGCGACCTTTATACGATGATCGGATTTATCATGCGCCGACAGGGACGCTGGGCCGACACCCTCGCGAACCTCCGTCACGCGCAGGAACTCGACCCGCGTA
The DNA here is from genome assembly GCA_046590295.1 of Lacunisphaera sp. Taxonomy (GTDB): domain Bacteria; phylum Verrucomicrobiota; class Verrucomicrobiia; order Opitutales; family Opitutaceae; genus Lacunisphaera. Next base: position 34,939 of record JBKJTZ010000051.1, on the reverse strand, counting down.
ATCTCAACACCCTGTTTGGACTTGGCCTCACGCTGGAGGGCTTGCGCCGCTATGACGAGGCCGCCGTGGCCTACCGTCGGCTGGCGGAAATTGCGCCCGACGATCCGTTTCAAACAGGCGTTTCCCCTTACGTGGAATTTCTGAAGAGCGGATCGACCGCTGCGTTTGACCAATGGCTGGTCAACCAGAAGCCCACTTCGATCGGTGCGAGCAAAATGCTCGTCATCCGGCGCGGCGTCTTGGCGCTGCATGGTGACTGGGCGGCGATCGTGAAATTGGACCAGGAACAGCCCTACGCTGATCCGTATGACGACCCGCATTGGGTTCGGGATGCCGCCATGATATTCAATTTGGTGGGCAACAATGATCTGCCCGCCGCGCGCGCCCGGGCGGAAAAACTCATTCCCACGTTGCAGGCCCTGCTCAAGCAGCAACCGGCCAATGCCAGGCTCTGGTCCAGCCTCGCCAGCCTCCATGCCTTGCTGGGCGAGAAGGAGCCGGCGCTGAGCGCGGCCCGCAAAGCGGTGGAATTGGTGCCGGTGTCCTCCGATGCCATGATCGGCCCCATTCTCAGTATCGGATTTGCGCAGGTGCTCGCCTGGACGGGCGACAAAGAATCCGCTCTCGCCGAACTCGCGCGACTTCTCCGCACTCCGTTCGGCGGCAAGGTTTACTTGATGCGCGTCAATCCCAGCTGGAAGCCGCTCTGGGGCGACCCGCGCTTCGAGGCGCTGCTGAACGACCCGAAGAACAATGCGCCGATCGACGACACGAAATGAGCGACGCGACCAAAGCCGTTTTCTTGAGCTACGCGTCGCAGGACGCGGAAGCGGCGAAGCGCATCGCCGAGTCGTTGCGCGCGAGTGGCGTCGAGGTGTGGTTCGATGTTGAGGGCGGGCTGGAGCAGGGAGATGAGTGGGACGCGAAGATCCGCCGGCAGATCAAGGAGTGCGTGCTGTTCATCGCGGTCATCTCGGCCAACACGCAGGCGCGGCACGAAGGCTACTTCCGCATCGAGTGGGAGCTCGCCGCGCAGCGCGCGCTCGGCATCGCCTCGGGTGTGGCGTTCATTTTACCCGTCGTGATCGACGATACCCGCGAGCCCGACGCGCTCGTGCCGGATCGCTTTCGCGCCGTGCAGTGGACGAAGCTCCCCGGCGGGGTGGTGGCCCCCGAGGTCCAGGCACGCTTCCTGAAGCTCTGGTCGCACCGGACAGGCGCGCTGAAGCATGCTGGGGAGGCTGAAGGCCGGAGGCTGGAGGCGGGAGGACAGATAGCGGAGGTCGGGGCACCGACGATCCATCGAAAGAAACGCTCGCTGGTCACCTACGCCCTGCTCGGCTTCGGGATTTTGGTTGCGGGCTTCGTGGCTTTCGAGGTCTTCAAGCCCCGCCGCAGCCCGGAGGAGATCGCGAAGATTGTCGCCGGCGCGCAGGCCCTCGGCGAACAGGCGGCCTCCAAGGCGCCGCTTTCCGAGGCGCGTCAGCTCGCGGCCAAGGCGCGGGTCTTGTTCGATGCGATCGATTCGACGGCCGATGATTATGCCGCGGCCGAGGCCCTGGTGAAACGTGCGCTCGAGCTGGATGCGACGGACGGGGAGGTCTGGGCCGTCTCCTCCCGCCTCAACAGCGGGCTGCTCAGCCGCGGTTTCGAGCGTTCGTCCGCCCGCCGCGAAGCGGCCCGCACCCAGGCCGAACGCGCGGTGAAGCTGGCGCCGGACCTGCCCGAGGCCTGGCTCGCGCTCGGGCGGGGGATCGGCAACACGGATGCGGTCCGGGCCGAAGTGGCTTTGCGCCGCGGCCTGGCGCTGGCGCCGGAGGACGGCCGTCTCCTGCTCGGCCTGGGCTCGATCTATCGGCAGACGAACCGCTTCGACGAGGCGCTGGCCATCTACGAGCGGGCCGCCGCCCGGCCGGAGTCGCGGGCCCTCGCGCGTTACGACCAATACCTGATCCACTTTTACGCCCGGCGGTTCGCCGAGGCCGACCGTTGCCTGCGCGAGTCGATCAGCATCTCCAAGTCCAGCAACATGGTGGCGGGCCTCGCCTTGCTGGAGGTCACCTGGCGCGGCGATGTCGTGCAGGCGTTGCAGGCGCTGGCGGATGCGCCCGCGGCGATCCGCGGGCAGACGCGTCTGGTGCTGGCCACCGTTCTGGTCAATCTGATGGCCGGCCAGCCCGACGAGGCGCTGCGGGCTTTCGACCGGCTGCCGGCGGACTACGTCAACGACGCCTGGTATACGGGCCCGAAAGCTCTGCTGGTCGGCCTCGCCCACCACCAGGCCGGCCGCCCGGAAGCGGCGCGCATCGCCTGGGAGTCGGGGCTGGCCGTAGTGCGCCGCCGCCTGGTGGAGGTGCCCACCGACATGGAAAGTCATCTTCGCCTCGGTGAACTGCTGGCTTGGACCGGCCAGAGCGAGGCGGCGCTGCAGGAAGCACGAATCTTTGACGAACTCCTGCGTGGCCGGACGACCGACTGGACCTTCTCGCCCGTCCGCATTTATGCCGCCCTTGGCCGCGTCGATGACGCGCTGCCGTTGCTCGAACAGCTGCTGATCGTGCCGTCGTCCAACCGCTGGCCGCTCACGCCCGCGCTCCTGCGGATCGACCCGCTATGGGACAAGCTCCGCGACGATCCGCGGTTCCAGCAGCTCATCGCCGACGCCGAGGCGAAGGACCTCGCCAGCTTACCCCCGCGTGACTGGCCGAAGAATCCGGAGTTGAAGAAGGCCATCGATCTCACCGAGGGTCTGGAGGCGATTCCGGATGACTTGGTCCTCGCGGAGGAAATCACGAAGCGGGCGCTGGACCGGTCACCGACGGACATCGAGGCGGTGACCGTGATGGCGCGCGTGCAAAGTCATTTCCTGCACCGCGGTTTCGACCGGAGCGACGAGCGGGCCGCGCTGGCGAAGCGTTATGCCGTGCGGGCGCTGCAACTCGCCCCCGACGAGCCCGAGGCGATGTATGCCCTGGCCACCTACCATTTAAGCCGGGCAACCGGCGAGACCGCCCGGACCGAGCAACTGTTGCGCCGGGCGATGGAGCTCGATCCCACCAACCCCCGCCCGGGCCGGCTGCTGGCTGACCACTACAACGTCACGAATCGCTTGGCGGAGGCGATCACCCAGGGCCAAGACAACATCCGCAAGTTCCCGCGGGACGTGCTGAGTCATTACGACCTGGCCCGGACTTACAAGGATCAGGGCCGTTATGTTGAATTCGACCGGGAGCTTGATGCCACGCTGGCCATCGCGGCGCTGCCCAACGCCATCGTGTGGAAAGCCCGGCTGGGATTCGGGCTGCGCAACGACTTTGCCGGCATGAAAACCTGGCTCGACCGCGTGCCGGCGCGGGTGCGCGGGACCGAGCGCGCGGTGTTTGGTTACTTCCTCTACGCGGCCTTCGGTGGCGATCCGGAGGCGGGCTTGGAGGCGTTGCGCGATTTCCCGCAGAAGTGGTTCACGGATTTTGAATACGCCGGGCCCACGGCGCTGCTGAACGCCTCGCTGCTGGAGCTGAAGGGCAAGAAGGAGCTGGCCCTGCGGCAATACGAGGTGGCCCAAGGCGAGATCCAGCGCATGCGGCAGACCGACCCGGCCCGGATCGGTCTCAGTCAGGTGGAATTTTGGACCTTGTTCGGGCTGGGTCGCATGGAGGAGGCGAAGGCCAGTCAGCGCCGGGTGGTGGAGGGCACCCGGCGGCCATATGCCCAGGAAATGGTCAACGGCTGGTGGTTCACGGCCATTCCGGGTTCCCTGCTCATCGGTGACCGGACGACGGCACTCACCCTGCTGCGCGAGTCCGTCGCAACCCGGCCCGAAAGCCGCGCCGCTTTCCGCCTGCGTTTCCAGATCGACCCGCGCATGGCGCCGTTCCGCGACGACCCGGAGATCCAGACGCTGCTGGCGGAACCGGTGGCGAAATGAACGCTGAATGCTTAACTTTTAACGCTGAACGCCCGATGAATGACAAACCCCAGGAACTTCGGAGGCCAGTCCTTGAGCGTTGAGAGTTCAGCGTTCGACGTTCAACGTTCCACGCCGAACGGCGCGGTTTTTCTCAGCTACGCCTCGCAGGACGCCGAGGCAGCGAAGAAGATCTGCGACGCCCTCCGCGCGGCCGGGGTCGAGGTGTGGTTCGACCAGAACGAACTGGTGGGCGGCGACGCGTGGGACGCGAAGATTCGGAAACAGATCCAGTCGTGCGCGCTTTTCGTGCCGGTGATTTCGGCGGCGACGCAGGCGCGGCGGGAGGGGTATTTCCGGCTCGAATGGAAACTCGCCGACGAGCGCACGCACCTGATGGCGGAGGGCACGCCGTTTCTTCTCCCCGTGGTCATCGACGATACGAAAGACCGCGAGGCACTCGTGTCGAAATCGTTTCTCGGCGTGCAGTGGACCCGGACCGCCGGCGGCGAGCCGACGCCGGCGTTCGTCGCGCGGGTGAAAGTGTTGCTCGGCGGCGCAGCCGACGATGTAGGCCCGGCCGCTGACCGGGCGCGCGGCCAGCGGCCGGGCCTACCACCCAAGGTGGGCCGCCGCGTCCCGGCGGCGGCATTCGTTTTCGCCGTCCTCACGCTCGCCGCCATCGCCGCATTTTTCGCCCTCCGCAAATCGCCGCCTGCGCCGACGTCCGGGGTCGGTCAGGTGTCAGACCTGACCCACTCCAACGCCGCACCGACGCATGCGGGCGCAGGGACGCGCCCGCCCACCTCGGACCAATCCGTCGCCGTCCTCGCCTTCGCCAACATGAGCGCGGACAAGGACACCGAGTATTTCTCCGACGGCGTGAGCGAGGAGTTGCTCAACGTCCTCGCCAAACTTCCCGGGCTGAAGGTGTCGGCGCGCACCTCCGCCTTTTTCTACAAGGGCAAGCAGGTCCCCATCAAACAGGTGGCCCAGGAGCTTGGCGTGGCCTACGTCGTCGAGGGCAGCGTGCGCAAGTCCGGCGACCGCGTGCGCATCACCGCCCAGCTCATCAAGGCCGACGACAGTTTCCACGTGTGGTCCGACACTTTCGACCGCGAGTTGACGGACATCTTCGCCGTGCAGGACGAGATCGCCGGCCTCATCGCGAAGAGCCTCTCGCTCAAGCTCGGCCTGACCCCGGCGGCCGCGTCCGGGCCCGCCGCTCCCACGCAGAACCTCGCGGCCTACGACCTCTACCTGCGCGGCCGGGCGGAGCAAATGGGCGGGGCGGGCATCGCGTCACGCCTCGAGGCCGTGCGGCTCTACGAGGAAGCGTTGCGCCTCGATCCGGGCTACGCGCTCGCCTCGGCGCGGCTGGCCCAGATGTTTCACTTATTTCGCGTGAACGGCGCCGATCGCAGTGAGCAAAGTGCGGCGCGGGCCCGGAATGCGGCGCTCACGGCCGTGCGGCTTGATCCGAACCTGCCCGAAGCCCATCTGGCGCTCGCGCAGGTGCGGCAGTCGGTCGATTACGACCTTGTGGCGGCGCAACGCGAATTGGATGAAGCCGAACGGCTGCGCCCCAACGATCCCGAGGCACCCGCCGTCCGCCTGGAGCTGGAATTTGCCCGGGGCCACTGGGGCGAAACGCTGGTGGCGCTCGCCACGCGCGCCGCTGAACTCGACCCGCGGAATGCTGCCACCCTTCAGCGCGTGGCTGGGAACCTGCGGGCAATCGGCCGCTTTGCGGAAGCGGACCGGCGCTTTGCACAAGGCTGGGCGTTATCCCAGGAGAATTCCGAGCCACTTCGCGCCGGGGCGTTAAACTATCTGGCGTGGACTGGCGACCTGCCCGATGCATTGGCGAGGTTCGAAACAATTCCGGAAACTCTCCGCGACACCCAGCTCTTCTATCGGGACCGCGCCGTGCTACAGGTGATGGGCGGGAGATTTCCGGCCGCCATGGCCGACTACGAACAGGTGCGGATAATTGTCGCCAGCGGAGGGAGCACCACCTCCGGTCCGCGGATCGTGCAAATATTCGCCACCATCCGCATCGGGCAACTGGAGGCACGGCTGGGTCGCGGCGCCCGGGCCGCCGAGCTCTACATCGAGGCCCTGGCCGCCTCCCGACAATTTGCGAAGGACTTCCCGGACTCACCCGCGGGTCTGCAAAGCCGCGCGATCATCAATGCGCTGCGGGGTGAGACATCCGAGGCGCGGGCCGCGATGGCCGAGACGACGCAACTCGCCGCCCGCACCCACGACTCCTCCATCATCGCCGCCGGCCGCCGGGCGAACGCCGAGACGCTCGTCCTGCTCGGTGAGACCGCCGCCGCCATTGCCGAACTGCGCGCGTTGTACGAGCAGGGCTACGGCTTCGGCTACCTGCTGCGGCTCCAACTCGAATGGGAGCCGCTGCGCGGCGACGCGAAATTCCAACAGTTGATGAAGGAAGCCGAAGCGCGGGCCGATGCGCAACCGCGGCCGAAGAAATGAGCGAAACCACCAAAGCCGTCTTCCTGAGCTACGCCTCGCAGGATGCCGAGGCCGCCAAGCGCATCGCCGACGCCCTGCGCGCGGCGGGGGTCGAGGTGTGGTTCGACGCCGAGGGCGGGCTGGAGACTGGCGACGAGTGGGACGCGAAGATCCGCCGGCAGATCAAGGAGTGCGTGCTGTTCATCGCGGTCATCTCGGCGAACACGCAGGCGCGGGAGGAAGGTTACTTCCGCATCGAGTGGGACATGGCCGCCGAACGCGCGCGCGGCATCGCCTCGGGCGTGGCCTTTATTTTGCCGGTGGTCGTAGACGGCACCCGTGAAGCGGATGCGCTCGTGCCGGACCGCTTCCGCAGCGTGCAATGGACGAAGCTCCCCGGCGGCGCCGTGCCGCCGGACGTGCTGGCGCGTTTTCTGAAACTCTGGTCCCATCGCACCGGCGCACTGAAGCATGGGGCGGTTCAGGAATTGGAGGCGGGACGCCCTCGTCCCGCCGAACGGGGTGGGGGCACCCCGTCTCCAATGAAATCCTACGCCTTGGCGGCGGTCGCAGTGCTTGTCCTCGGTGCGGTGTTGTATGTGGCCTTGAAGTCGAAGCGCGGCCCGGAAGAAAAACCTGTGACCTCGGCCCCGGCGCTGGTTTCCGAGGCGCAGGCGCTGACGCGGAAGGCGCGCGCCCTGATCGATGACGATTTGATGGTGGTGCGGGAAAATTTTCGCCTGGCCGATGAATTCAGCCGGCGGGCGGTAGCCCTGGATGCCACCGATGGCGAAGTCTGGGCCACGGCGGCCCGGATTTCCGCCCTCATCTTGCGGGATAAATACGAGATGACGCCCGAACGAGGCGAAACCGCGAAAACCCAGGTCGAGCGGGCCGGCCGGCTCGCGCCGGATTCGATCGAAACGGGCCTGGCCCTGGCGACCTATCTGGAGGTGAACAAGGATCCCCAGGAGGCCGAGCAAATGCTCCGCCGGCTGATCCAGCGGGCGCCTGCCGACAAGCGCTTGTGGCGGAGCCTGGCGACCAACCTGTTGAACAATGACCGCTACGATGACGCCTTGGCGGTGCTGCAACAGCCCGTTGGGTTGCTTGAGCAGGATCCCCGGGCACAGTCCCTCCTGGCCGCCGCGTTGGCCGGACTGGGACGCTATCGCGATGAGCAGGTGGTGCTGGACCGGGTGCTGCAGCGTTCGCCGGCCAAGATGACTTATTATTACCAACTGGTATTGCTGGGTTTTTATCGTTCCGATTTGGCGGCCGCGAGTCGGTTTCTGGAGAAGATTCCTCCCCAGCTCATGCAGGAGGATGGCATGATCAACTCGGCGGCGGAGATTTGGCTGCGGCTGGGCGAGGGCGACAAGGCCCTGAAGGTGCTGCAGAAATCGCCCCGGGATTTCCTGGAGGAAGGCTTTGAGGTCCGGCCGAAGGGCTTTCTGACGGGAGCCGCCCTGCAGCAGGCCGGCCGGCCGACCGCGGCCCTGGCGGAGTGGCGGCAGGCATTGGTGGTGGTGGAAAAAAGGCTGGCCGGGAATCCCAACCAGCCACTCCTGCTCTATTGGCAGGCCGTTCTGCAGGCCCTGACCGGCCAAAAGGCGGCGGCCTTGGAAACCCGCAAACTTTATCGTGAGCTCGAGGCCAAGCCGAATGCCTGGTTCGATTCGATTCTGTTGGTTGCGGTCGGGGAAAATGAACAGGCGATCCAAGGCTTGGAACAGGCCTGGCCCACGACCTCCGTCGGCCTGCGCAGCGAGATTCGCGGGGAGCTACTGTATGGCCCTTGGCTAACCTCCATTCGCGCGGATCCCCGCATGCAGCGCCTCATCGCCGAGCAGTCGGCCGCGATCGAGCGCGATCGGGCCGGGCCGGTCGCCCCGGCCAAGGTGGACGACAAATCCATCGCCGTCCTGCCGTTCGCCAACATGAGCGAGGACAAGGACGCGACGGCGTTTTTTGCGGATGGGGTGCATGAGGATATCCTCACGAGCCTGGTGGGCATTCGCGATCTGCGCGTGGTGTCGCGGACCTCGGTGATGGATTATCGCGGCACCAGGAAAAAAATCCCGGAGATCGGGCGCGAGCTGCATGTGGCCTATGTCCTGGAAGGCAGCGTGCGCCGTGCGGGCAACAAGGTGCGTGTGACCGGCCAGCTCATCAAGGTGGCGACCGATGAGCATGTCTGGGCCAAAAGCTTCGATCGCGACCTGACCGACATCTTCGCCATCCAGGCTGAACTGGCCAAGGCGATTGCCGGCGAACTCGACGCCGCCCTTTCCCCGCGGGAGCAAAAGCTCCTGGCCCAGCGGCCGACTGGGAACCCGGCGGCCTATGACCTCTATCTCAAATCGCGTGAAATCATGAATCGCGGCGCCGCCGCCAACCGGGAGGAGCTCCAGAACCGCGAACGGCTGCTCTTGTCCGCCGTCGAGCTTGATCCTAAATTCGTCCAGGCTTGGTGCGAACTGGTGCAAGCCCATGTGGGCCTCATCGCCGCCAGTGTGGACACCACGCCGGCGCGGCTGGCCAAGGCCACGGCGGCGCTCGACCGGGTGCGCGCCCTGGCGCCAGAGGCACCCGAGGTGGCGCGGGCGCTCGGTGTCTATTATTTGTTCGGTCTTCATGATTCGGTCCGGGCGGCCGAGCAGTTTGAAAAGCTGGTGCAGCTTCAGCCCAATGACACCGAAAGCCGGAATTGGCTCGGCACCACGCAAATGCTGATGGGGCGCTGGTCCGAAGCTCTGACGACCCAGCGACTGCTCACGCAACTCGATCCGGCCAATCTTCGCTTTCGCAGGGGATTGGCCATGACCTTGCGTGTCGTCCGCCGCTACGACGAAGCGATGGCCGAGGTGAGCCGAATGAAGGCGCTGCGGCCGGATGACCAGCAACTGGATTGGGAACTCACGCTGTTGTCATTTTATGCCACCGGTTCAACGCGGGAGGCAGAGGAGAGGCGCGAGCGCCTTGCCGCGAGTAATCCGGATTCGCCAGAGGGCATCAATGGGCGCAAGCGGCAGGCGTTGTATCGGGAGGACTATCAAGAGTATTTACGGCTCGACCGCCTGCAACCGGACATAGGAGGGAGCAGGGGTTCTTTTGACACCAACGTCCTCGGCGCCCTTGAGGCGGCGGGCGTCTATCGGTTTCTGGGTGACATGGAGGGGGCGCGAAAACGGCTGGGCAATCTCCCGGCGACCCTGCGGGCGCAGCTTGAGCTTGAGCCGAACAATACGCAGTATCTCCGCAGCATCGCGCAGGTGGAAAGCATCCTCGGACACCATGAGGAGGCCCTGCGCTGGATCGAGCGGGTGGCGGCATTCGTGCTGGATTCGAGGGAAACCCGAATCGGCATGGACGTCAGCATTATCAGGGTGCGAATCCTGGCCTGGGCGGGAGATAAGGACCAAGCCATCACCGAACTGGCGCGGTTGCTGCGCCTGCCGAGCGAGCTGAATGTCCATAAGATGAGGGCGGAACCCGCTCGCTGGGCTCCGCTGGTCGGCGACCCGCGCTTCGAGGCCTTGCTCAACGATCCGAAGAATAACGCGCCACTGTTATGAAAATGAAGGAGTTTTTCACCACAAAGACACTGCGGCACGGAGAAATGCCCCTGACCCAAGTTGGAGAGTTTGTTCTCTGCGTCTTTGCGTCTCTGTGGTTCAAATTCATCGTATGAGTGATTCAGGCAAAGCGGTTTTTCTTTCCTACGCCTCGCCGGCCGTCGCCAAGCCTATGGCCCGGCCAGCAGGACGCTTTGCGAATGAGGAGGTGCGGCATGAATGAGTCTGGTAAAGCGGTGTTCTTGTCGTATGCGTCCCAAGATTCCGCGGCGGCGAAGCGCATTTGCGAGGCGCTCCGCAGCGGCGGCGTGGAAGTGTGGTTCGATGCCGACGGCGGGCTCGAACACGGTGACGAGTGGGACGCCAAGATCCGCCGGCAGATCAAGGAGTGCGTGCTGTTCATCCCGGTGATCTCCTCGAATACCCAGGCACGCGAAGAGGGCTATTTCCGCATCGAGTGGGAACTCGCCGCGCAACGCGCGTTGGGGATCGCGTCGGGCGTGCCGTTTATTTTGCCCGTCGTGATTGACGACACGAAAGAGCCGGCCGCGCTCGTGCCGGATCGTTTTCACGCGGTGCAGTGGACGCGGCTGCGCGGCGGCGAGGTGCCGACCGACGTGCTGCAGCGTTTCCTGAAGCTCTGGTCGCATCGCACCGGCGTGCTGAAACACGAAGCGATGGAGCCGGAGCGCCCTCGCGCCGGAGAACGCGACGAGGGCGTCGCTTCTCCAACCAATCCGCTGAAGGTGGGCCGCCGCGTCCCGGCGGCGGCATGGAGCCTCGCGTTGCTGGCGATCGCACTTACGGCGGGCGGATATTTTTGGATGAGGCGTTCGGCGGAGCCTGCGCCTTTCCCGGCGCAGAATGCGGGCGCAGGGACGCGCCCGCCCACCTCAGAAAAAGCCGCTCCCGCCACCCCGGCGGCTCCACTCTCCGAGGCCCGCAAGCTCGCGCTGCGGGCTCAGGCGCTGATCGAGACGCTCGAGAGCACCCGCGAGGATTACCAACTAGCGGAGGAATTGGTGGCGCAAGCCAAGGCCAAGGACACCACCGATGCCGAGGTTTGCGCGATCGAGGCGCACATTCACGAGAGCTATATCCAGCGCGGCTGGGACACGTCCGATACCCGGCGGGAAAGCGCCCGCACGGCCGTGCAGCGCGCCATCCGACTCGATCCCGCCTCGTTTGAGGCGCGTTTCTCCCAGGCCCGGCTGCTCGGCCTGACCGGGCGCGAGGGCGAGGAACGCGAGCGCCAGTTGCGCGAGCTGCGCCGCGAACGCCCTGCGGATCAGCGCATCCTGCGCGCCCTCGCCACAGTGATCGACCGGCTGGGCCGGATTGATGAATCGGCGGCCATCGCCAAGGAATCTGCCGCCCTGCCCGGCGGCGATCCGCTCGCGCTCTACAGCCTGAGCCAAGGCTACTGGTTCGCGGGGCGCGCCCACGACGCGGAGGTTGCGATCGAAGCAGCCATCGCCCAAAAACCGTTCACCGGTGCCCTGCTGATGAACGTGTGGTATAAAGCCTCGCTGCGCGGCGATATCGCGCAGGCCCGCCAGCTCATCGAGCAGGTCGACCTCGGGTTGATGCAGGAGGACCGGGCGGCGTATTTTGCGTTTTCTACGGAGCTGCTCGGGCGCAACCCGGACAAGGCGATCGCGTGGCTGAAAGCCGTGCCCCGCGACTGGCTGAACGACAGTTGGTATCGCGGCCCGAAAGGCCAGCTGGTGGGCGAAGCGCACGCCCTCGCCGGCCGGCCCGAGGCGGCGCGCCTCGAATGGCAATCCGCCCTGAAGCTCACGGAGCAGCGCCTCGTTGATCGCCCCAAGGATCCCCCGCTTCTGCGGGCCCGGGTGCAACTGCTCGCGAGACTCGGCCAGCCGGATGAAGCCGCCCGACAACTTTCCGTGTTGCTCCAGATTGTGGGCGTCGATGCCGAGCGAGCGACCATCGTCAACCCGCCCATCACGGATTGCTTCATCGCGCTGGGTCGCAAGGCCGAGGCGCTGCGCCAGATGGCCAGCTTCGTGAAAAACGGTCCGAACTGGAGGATGTACTATTCGTCGGCCACCCTGCGGCTCGACCCCACCTATGATTCCCTGCGCGCCGAGCCCGAGTTCACCGCGCTCCTCGCCGAGGTGGAGGCTCGCGAAAAAGCCATCGCCGCGCCCGCCGCCGTGGCGAAATCCAATCTCACCGCGATCGCCCCGGCTAAAGTCGACGACAAATCCGTCGCCGTGCTCGCCTTCGCCAACCTCTCCGACGACAAGGCCAACGAGTATTTCTCCGACGGCATCAGCGAGGAGCTGCTCAACGTGCTGGCCAAGATTCCGGGGCTGAAGGTGTCGGCACGCACCTCGGCGTTTTATTTCAAGGGCAAGGAAGTGCCCATCCCCGAGATCGCGAAACAGCTTGGCGTCGCCTACGTTGTCGAAGGCAGCGTGCGCAAGCAGGGCGACAAGGTCCGCATCACGGCGCAGCTGATCAAGGCCGACGGTGGGTTCCATGTCTGGAGCGACACCTTTACCCGCGACCTCAAGGATGTCTTCGCCGTGCAGGACGAGATCGCCGGGCTGATCGCGAAGAACCTTGAGCTGAAAATGGGCCTGGGCGAGGCGACCGCACGTCTGGCCGTCAGCCCGGATGCCTATCAGGCGTTTCTCATCGGCCGGGCGGCGGCGGCCAAGGCGAGCACGGAGGAGTTGCGTGAAGCGGTGGGCCATTTCGAGCGCGCGGTGGCGTTGGAACCGAAATACACGGCCGCCTGGGTGCAGCTGGCCAGCGCGCACACGCAGCTCGGCCGGTGGGGCGGCGCGCCCACGCTGCAGTCGTGGCAGTCAGCTCGGGCTGCGATTGACCGGGCGCGCACGTTGGAGCCGGATTCGCCGGATGTGCTGCTGGCGCTGGGCTGGATTCTGCGGACGGCCGAGTGGAAATGGCGCGAGGCGGAGCAGGCGTTCCGCCGCGCGCTTGAGCTGCGGCCCAATCACCCCGACACTGTTTCCGGCGCAGCGGTGCTGCTCTTCAATGTGGGCAAGAAGGAAGAGGCTTTCCGGTTGGGCCGGCAGGCGGTGCAACTCGACCCGCTGAACGCCGCCGCCCAGATCGACCTGAGCCTCATGTTCTATTCGAATGAAAACTGGCCCGAGTCGGAGCAGGCGGCACGGCGGGCGCTGCAACTGGCGCCCGGCGGGACGGGCTACCACAGTATTTTGGCCTGGAGCCTCGTAGGGCAGCGTCGCTATGCCGAGGCGGAGACCGAGGCAGCCTTGGAAACGGACGAGCTCAGTCAAGCCACTGCGTTGGGCATACTAGCCATCGACCGGGGGCAAGGTGCCGCCGTCCGTGCGCAGCTCGCTCGTTTTGAGGAGATGGCGCGGGCCAACGGGGACAGTGCCGACTTGCAGTTAGGCATCGCGATGATCAGCGCCAGCCTAGGGGAGAAGGATCGCGCCTTCGCCGCGTTGGAAAAAGCGCGGGCCTCGCGCGATCCGAGCCTGTCGTGGTTGAAAAACGAATGGCGGGCGCGTCCTCTCCATTCCGATCCACGCTGGAACGTGCTGCTGCACCAGGTCGGCCTCGCCGACGACCAGCTGAAATGAGCCCGCCGGAAACGCTCAACGCTCAACTTTTAACGCTTAACTTTCAATGATCGGACCGAACGGCAAACCTCGGATTCTGAAACCTTGAGCGTTCAGAGTTAAACGTTAAGCGTTCCGACTTGCTCGATGCCCTCGCGGCTGCGCCGCGGCATCACCGGGTGTTGCTGGAGAACGATCACGTGCGCGTGCTCGACACGCGGATCGCGCCGGGCGAGACGGTGCCGCTGCACACGCACTGCTGGCCGGCGGTGCAACACGTCATGAGGTGGAGTGATTTCGTCCGGCGGGACGCGGACGGCAATGTGCAGGTGGACACGCGTGGCAAGCCGGCAGTCGCGGCGGGCACGGCGCTCTGGTCCGGACCGCTTGGGCCGCATACGCTGGAGAACGTCGGCCGGGCCGAGTTGCACGTGGTCAGCGTGGAACTGAAGGGCGGGGGATAACGCTCAAAGTTTAACTTTTAACGCTGAAGAAAAGACAAGCAGTCTCCTTGGGGGCGTTGAGAGTTCAGCGTTAGGACTTAGACGTTAAACGTTCGGCGTTCCGGTGCAGAACCCGGGAAATGTGTAACGTATTGTATTACACATTTCCGGTGGTGGAACGCGTTGACCCCAACGCGTTGGTTCGCTGCCGAAGCGCCTTGGGGTCAAGTCGCTCCACCCCAAGGCACAAGTAACCTATTGGGTTACAATGGCGGGATACGGCTCACAGCTCCGCGGCGATCTCGGCGACCTGGCGCTCGGAGGTGACGCCGCTCTCCGGCGGGAAGTGCTTCAGGCCGTCGGCGCGCAGGGCGGGGGCGTGGTCGCGGACGTATTCATCGAAGGCCTTGCGGGAGGGGAAGACGTATTGGGTCTCGACGACGGCCCGTTCGACAAGCTCAGGGCGGACCGGATCATTGATCCGGTCCGGCAGCACGATGCGGGCACCGGTGGCGCCGCCCTTCATCACTTCCATGAGGTGGTTGGGCGAGAGCCAGGAGAGGAAACGACCGCGAATCTGGATATTCGGACACGTCGTCCGCACTGTGTATAATATAGTAGGCATGGATTGCTTAGCCAACCTTCGCCAAGGCTACGGCTGGCTCGTCCAGTCCCGCAGTGGCGGGACAGGCGAGGAAGCGGCCGCGGACTTGGATGGTCGGGCACGTGGTGCGGACGGTGTAGAGGATCGAAGGCATGGGGAGGAAGGTTTAAGGGATAAGGTGTAAGGCTTGGGGGCGGAGCCAAGAGTGAAGGTAGGGCGCGGACTCCGTTCCGCGCCGAATGCGCGGCGGCGAAGGGACTCGCCGCCCTACCTAAATAAGACGCCCGCCGGTGTTGGCGGGCGTGGGGTGGAACGCGGTGACCTCAACGCGTTGTTCCGGTCATGCGCGCCGGGGTCAGCGCGTTCCACCTTACTCGAACAGCCGGGTCTTCTTCCAGGCGGTGCGGTCGGTGAAGGTGGTCGCGGGCGGGGTCTTGGCCTCGTGCTGGCGGGCAAAGCCGAGGAAGGTGCGCATCTCGCGTTTCTCGGGCGAGATGGCGGCGGCGAGCAGGTCGCGCGCCTGCGCCCTCGTCAGCCGGTCGAGGGCGGCGAGCGTCGCGGCGTTGCGGGACCAGTCGCCGTCGCGGTCATAGGCGAGGTTGAAGAGCCGGCCGGCGCGGGCGGCGATGGCCTTGTCCTTTTCCTCCAGCTGCGCCCGGACGCCGCCGACGACGGTGGCCCAGGCGTCGTCAGACAAGTCGTTGAGCAGCCCGGGAAGCTTGGCGATCATCTCGTCGGCGCGGGTTTCGACCACATCGGCCGGGTGGTCGCCGGACTGGATGATGTAGTAGGCAAAGGTGGTGTCTTCCTCGTCCCCGGCGCCGCCGAAGACGATGTAGCCCAGCTGCTGACGGGTGCGCATCTCGGCGTAGAAGGGCTCGCCCATGAAATTGGCGAGGACGGCGGTGGCCGCGCGCAAGGTCGGCGAGGTGTCGCCGAGCAGGTATTCGCGGCGGAAGGCGGAGTTGTTGACGAGCAGCTGCTCGTTCGTGCGGAGCGATTCTCCCGGGGTCTGGACCAGCAGCCGGCGGCGGAGCAGATTGGCATCGGGCACGGCCTTCGGCGCGAGGGCCGCACTGACCTTGCGGGCGTCGGCGATCGCGGCGTCGGCGGAGACATTGCCGTGCACCAGCGCCTCGATCTTGCCCTCGGCATAAAGTTTTTTCGCGAATGATCGCACGGCGGCGAGCGTCACGCTGCTGGCGACGGGCAGCTGCTCATCGGGCCGGTAATAGAATTCGCGCACGGCGGCGCGGCGGGTCTCGGTGAGCGTCAGGTAGGCGTCGCCCCGGGTGAAGTTGGCCAGCCCGCGGACGATCCGGTCCTTGAGCGCGGCGAAGCGTTCTTCCGAGAGGGGGAAGTTGACCAGGTTGGCGGCGACCGTGTCGAGCAGGCGGGGAGCGGAGGCATCGTAGCCCTCGACCACGACCTGCACGCCCTCGAGCGAGGCGGTGAAGGTGAAATTCAGTCCGGCCTCCCGGGCCGGGTAGACGGTCTCGTTGAGCGACTCCATCACGCAGGCCTCGTAGAAGCGCAGCAGCACGGAATTCTCCAGCGAACCGAGCTGACGCGGCAGGCGAAAGCGGTAGACCTCGGCCACCATCGGGCGGAGGAACTCGGCGTCCTGGGCGTAGTAGAGGCTGAGCGTGGGCTCGTTGATCAGGTGCACCGGCTCGATGGGCCGCACGATGGCGGCGGCCGGGATGAAGGGATTCGCCTTCGGCAACTGGATGGCGGTGACTGCGGGTGGATTCAGCAGGGCGGTGTAGGCCGGACCGGTGTACTCGGCGTAGCTGTAGGCCGTGTTGAAATAGTGCTCGTGCTTGTCCGTCGGGAGGCCCTTGGCCACGAGCGTGGCGAGCAGGTTGTCGGGACGCAGCTGGGCGAGCACGGCGGCGTAGGCGGCAGGGTCCTCCTTGAGCCAGAGGTAGGGTTCGCGTTCGGCGATCTCGATCGGGTAATCGCGGAGCTGGTTGGCGAGGAACACGGCGCGGTCGGCGCCCTCGCCCTTGTCCTTGTAGGTCTCATCGAGCCGGGCCATGGCCTGACGCTCCTTGAAAAGGTAGCCGGGATAGCCGGCGGCGCCGAGCTGCTTCACGGCCGCGAAAAACAGCTCAAGGACGCGCGGATATTTCTCGAGGCCGGCGGGCGTGAGGCTGACCTGGACGTTGAACGAACCGAAGTCCGGGGCGTTCGCATCGGGGCCGGCGCTGAGCCCGGTGGCGAGGCCCTCGGCCTTGAGCTGGGAGAGCAGGCTGCCTTCGCCTTCGTGGCCGAGGATGTATCCGATCAGCTGGCCGGGCTTGCTGGCCCAGAACTGGCGGGTGGCGGGCAGGGCGAATTCGAGGCTGAGCTGGCGCAGGTCCTTGACGGGCTCCATCCGGACGAGGCGCAGGGCGGGTTTCGCCAGCAGGTAGTCGGCGGGATAGCGGATGGTCTCGAGCTTGAGGTCCTTGATGGGCGAGAAATAGGTCCGGACCCACTGCTCCAACTGGTCGAGGCTCGCCTTGCCCACGAGGGCGAGCGTCATCTGGTTGGCACTGTAATGGGCGTGGTGGAAGGCCAGCAACTCCTCGCGGGTCGTGCCCGTGAGGGTCTCGCGGCTGCCGATGTTGAAATGGTTCGCGGGGTGGCCGGCCCGGTAGAGGCTGGAATGGAGTTGGTATTGGCGCCAGCCGTCGTTCTCGAGGTTCTTCTGGAATTCGGAATTGACGGCGTTCATCTCGCGCTCGGTGAACTGCGCGGCGAACAGCGGGGCAATGAAGAACTGGGCCATGCGGTCGAGCGCGCCCTCGAAGGCCTCGTGGCGGATCTCAAAGAGGTAGTTGGTGTGGTCGCCGGCGGTGTAGGCGTTGTTGTAGCCGCCGTTGGTCTTGAGGTAATTGCCGTAATCCGTGACCTCGGGATATTTTTCCGTGCCGAGGAAGAGCATGTGCTCAAGGAAATGGGCGAGGCCCTGGCGGTTGGCCGGGTCGCTGTAGGAGCCGGCGGCAACGGCGAGGGAGGCGGAGGACTTGTTCAGCTTCGGGTCGGAAAGGAGGATGACCTTGAGGCCGTTATCAAGGGTGAAGCGGCGGTATTCCGCCAGGTCGTTGGGCGCCTTTTCGCGCGGCGGAATTTCCGGCAGGGACTGGGCGGGCAGGACGGCGATCGGCCCGAGCACGAACAGACCGAGGACAAGCAGGACGTGGATGCGTTTCATCATGGAGGGAATTGGGGATGGAAGCGCCAAGCTACCACAGAGCCGGGCCTCTGCCAATAGGGCAAACGGAGTAAGCGGGGACGAAACCAGCTCGGGCGCACCCCAAACCCCCGCGCAGACGGGCCCCATCCTTCGCCAAGGTTATCGCCGGCACGACCCCGCTCCGTTGGAAATTTTCGAGGACGAGGGTAGTGATCCCCCCTGGGGCCGAATCATTCAGCTGAATTTTACCACCATTCCACGGATGACACGGATCGGGAACCAGATTGCCGGACGCAAGGCGGCGATTTTTTGCCCTAGTTCACTGCATCCGTTGGTGGGGGATTTTCCGGAAGTTTTTCACCCGGTCTTGATCCTGCTTGATCCGCGAAAGCCGTGGTTAAACTGCATGGCTCCGTTGGGAGGGGTGCCGCGGCGCCGGGGTGCGCCAGTGAGATCCGCAATCCTCAACGGAGCACCACAACCTCGACATCCGGGCTCGCCCGGGTTTGCGTCCGGCTGCGCCCGCCATGCTGACGAGACTCCTCCGCTCCATTGCCACGACGTGCCCGCCCGCGGCCCGGCAGCTCGGCCTGCTGCGCGAGCATGAGGACATCGCCAAGCGCCACGCCCGCGTGCGTGCCGCCTGGGCGCCGCACCTCGCGGCCTGCCAGGCGATGGTCCTCGCCACGGCGGAGCGTTGCCCGCTGCGCCGGCGTGCGCTCGTCATCGGGGCGGGCGACTGCCTCGATGTGCCGGTGGCGGAACTGGCGGAACGGTTTGAGGAGGTCGTGCTGGCCGACATCGTGACGGGCGCGGAAGTCCGCCGGTGGGCCTTGAAGTTCCCCGGCCGGGTGCGGGGCGAGAACTGGGACGCCAGCGGCGCCCTCGCGACGCTCGCGGCCGTGCGGAAGACGGTGGCGTCACACGAGGCGCCGGGGATTTTCGCCCGCGCCGATCCCGGCCCGCCGCCGGGGGGTGAGCCGGATTTCATCGTGTCGGCCAATTGCATTTCCCAACTCGGCCTCGTGCCCGGCCACTCGCTCCCGGCCCACGACCAGGACAAGGCCCTGCCGGAACGATGCGCCAAGGCGGCGGCCAAACGGCACCTCGCGTGGCTGGCGCAGCGTCCGGGCGTCCGGCTCCTGCTCGCCGACGCCGCGCGGCTGGATATCGGCCCCGACGGCCGGCAGCTGAAGAAGGAGACGCTGCACGAGCGTTTCGGCCTGCCGAAGCCCGACCACACCTGGCGCTGGGACCTCGCCCCGATCCCCGAGTGGTCGCCCGACTTTCACCGCGTGCACGAGGTCGGCGCGTGGGTGTGGGGTGGGTGAGTCAGGGCGGTTGGTAGTTTGTTAGCACTGCTCCCTTAGGTGCGAAGCAGTCGATTGTAGCAGCCGACGTGAGGAGGCTGGGAACAGATTAACGCGGTCCGACAGCCTCGTTACCTCGGCTGCTACCTTATCAGACCAGTTTACACTCCGAGGACAGTCGCCGCTGAGATGAATGGGGGAGTTGCTTTGCGCGGGCGGCAACCGCCCCTACCGGGTCGCGGGCACTCCGGCCTGGGTGATCAGTTCCTTGAGGCGCGCGAGGTCGGAGGTCGTAGTCTTGGCGACGAAACCGCGGGCGTGGGCGAAATGGACCTCCGGGCACGCGGCGATCTTCGTGAAATCCAGCCGGGCATTGTCCCGGAAGCGCGACAGGCCATAGCCGGCGCTGCGGCGGTCGGGATAAACCATGCCGACCACCTCGTCTGCCAGACCGAGACTGGCGATGTATTGATCCACGCCCAAGGACGGCTCGGCCGGCATGGGCTCGGTGCGGGGAAGGAAAAGTATCTTGGCGGGGCGGCCCGCGAGTTCTAGTTCCCAGATCTCCGCGTGCCGGCCGATGAAATCCAGCCGGGCGCGCATGCTCTTCAAGTAATCCAGCAAGTCCTCGCCGATCATCCGCATCATTTCCCAAAGGGGATCCCCGCGCTTGATCTCCTTCGTGAGGGCGAAGCGTCGTAGCAGGGTGATATCGATGGGTGAGATCAGCTTTGTCACTACATCGGGCTCCGTACCGAGCCACTTGGCCGTCGTGACCAGGCCGCGGCAATCGAACCATTCGGCCGGTTCCAGCCAGTCGCAAAACTGGCGGGCGTCGGCGTACAGCCCGAGATGTTGCAGCACCAGCGAAAGCGAGCAGGTCGGGGGATGATCCTTCGGCAGTTGATGATGGTCGAAATTATTGCGCTCCGGCTCGTGCAGGTGGCCCACGTCGATCACGGCCACGGCTGGGCTGGCGAGATCCTGCGCGGTGGGCTCCCGCCGCACCAAGGGCACGGGATGCAGGGCCAGCAGGGCGCTGCAGGCGAGGAATTCGTCCTTATGGGCGCCGCCGGGATGAGTGAGGATGAGGTCTATTTGGGTCATGAGAATG
Organism: Lacunisphaera sp.; assembly: GCA_046590295.1. GTDB lineage: Bacteria > Verrucomicrobiota > Verrucomicrobiia > Opitutales > Opitutaceae > Lacunisphaera. The sequence continues at coordinate 14,737 of JBKJTZ010000051.1, read as the reverse complement.
GGTTGTAGGGCGGGATCTCCGAATCCCGCCACGAAGGTGATATCGCCTGCGCCACGGCGGGATTCGGAGATCCCGCCCTACATTTTCGCCGTGAGGATCTTTTCCCGCAGGTGCGTGCAGCGCAATTTCGATTCGGCATTGCGGACGGCCATGCCGTAGGCGGCGGGTTCGCCGACGATGAAGACCTTCTTCCGGCCGCGGGTGAGCGCGGTGTAGATGAGGTTGCGCTGCAGCATCACGAAATGCGCCTTGAGGAGCGGGATGATGACCACCGGATACTCGCTGCCCTGGCTCTTGTGGATGCTGATGCAGTAGGCGAGGGCGGTGTCGCCAAAATCGCCGCGCTCGAAGGTGTGTTTTTCGCCATCGAAGTCGGCGATAAGCGTGCCCTTCGCCAGGTCGACGCTGACCACCTTGCCGATGTCGCCATTGAAGAGGTTCTTGTCGTAATTATTTCGCAGTTGGATGAGTTTGTCGCCCGGCCGGTACTCGCCACTGATGGCCTTGAGGCCCGGGGTGCGCGGATTTAGCGCGGCCTGGAGCGCGGCATTGAGGTTGGCGACGCCGGCCACGCCCTTGTGCATCGGCGCGAGCACCTGCACGTCGGTGACGGGGTTGAGCCACTTGAAATGCGCCGGGATGAACTGCGTGCACAGCTCGGTGATCTTGGCGAGGCAGTCCTCGGCGCCGTTGGCGGCGATGAAGTTGAGGTCGCTCCACGCCTGGGCCTTGGCGACCTCGCTGACGACGGGCGGGGGGGAGTTGACGCCCTCGTTGATGGCGTGGGCCGTCGTGACAATCGCGCTTTCTTTCTGCTGGCGGTAGACAAAGCTGAGGCGGGTGACGGGGATTGTAGCCGGGCTCGGTGAGCCCGGACCGGGGTCACCGACCCCGGCTACAGATTCAATCGCGATCAAGTCCTTCAGCACGTTGCCGGCGCCCACGCTGGGGAGCTGGTCGATGTCGCCGACCAGCAGCAGGTGCGCGCGCACCGGGACGGCGGACAGCAGCGCGGCGGCGAGGCGGACGTCGAGCATGGAGGACTCGTCGACGATGAGAAAGTCGGTGGCGAGCGGCTTGGACTCGTTGTGGGCGAAACCGCCGCGCGCGACGTCGTAGGCGAGGAGCCGGTGGATGGTGGAGGCGAAGCCGCCGGTCGTCTCGGCGAGGCGCTGCGCCGCGCGCCCGGTCGGGGCGGCGAGGGTGACGCGGGCCTTCTTGGCCTTCAGGATCTCGACCAGGGCGCGCAGGATCGTGGTTTTGCCTGTGCCCGGGCCGCCGGTAAGGATGCTGACCTTGTGGGCGAGGGCGTGGTGCAGCGCGCTCTTTTGCAGGCCGTGGAACTCGATGCCGGCCTTCCCCTGCGCCCAGGCGATGGCGGCGTCGATCTTGATGGCGGGCAGGCCGGACGGCACGGCGCCGACGCGCGTGACGGCGTCGGCGATCTTGCGCTCGGCGCGGTCGTTGTGGGGGAGCTGGACGAAGGCGTCGGGCGATTGAGGGGGCTGGGGTTTGGGGGCCGGGACCTCGGGAGGGTGCGTGTCCCGCTGCTGGCTGCTGCCAGCCCGGGATTTGTCCGCAGAACTGGCGAGCCATGCGTCGCCATTTTGCGGCAAATGCTGCACCACCTCCTTCGCGGCGAGCAGGGCGTCGATGCGGGCCTCGACGAGCGCGGCGGAGGTCTCGAGGAGGTTGGCGGTGAAGCTGACGAGCTCGCCGCGCGGGTAGGCGGTGTGGCCTTCCTCCTCGAGGATCTGGAGTGCGTAAATGAGGCCGGCGTCGAGGCGGGGCGCGGCGTCGTTGGCGAAGCCGAGGTTGATGGCGATGCGGTCGGCGGTCTTGAAGCCGATGCCCTCGATCTCGCGGGCGATCTTATAGGGTTCGTGCCGCACGAGCTGCTGCGCCGCGGAACCGAATTTCTTCACGATCCGCACGCACTGCGAGGTCGTGACCCCGTAGGTCTGGAGAAAAATGTGGACCTCGCGCAGGACCTTCTGCTCGTCCCAGGCGGTCTTGATCGAGGTGGCGCGGACCTTGCCGATGCCGGGCACCTGGCGCAGCTTGGCCGATTCCTCGCTGAGGATGCGGAAGGTGTCGGTGCCGAACGCATCGACGATCTTGTTGGCGTAGACCTTGCCGATGCCGGGGACGAGGCCGCTGCCGAGGTATTTGCGGATGCCGTAGACGGAGGACGGGAGCTCCGACTTGCAGGTGACGATCTTGAACTGGGCGCCGTGCTGCGCGTGCTTCGTCCATTCCCCGGTGAGCTGGAGGGTTTCGCCGCATTGGACGCCGGGCAGCGCGCCGACGATGGTGACGACGGGCGCGGCCTTGCCCGTCGTGGCCGGGACCCCGCGCGCGGCCTCGGGGCGCAGTTCCGCGATGGTGTAGTGGTTCTCCTCGTTGAAGAAGATGATGCGCTCGAGGACGCCGGTCAGGGATTCTGGAGGGGAGGCCGCCACGGAATAAACGGATAAGCACGGATGAAGGGAAGGGAAGCGAGAAGGCTGGGTCCGGCCGCAGGGTGGCGTGAATGCGGCGTTGCGTCGCGGGGCGCGGTCCGTTGGATGGGGGGCGTGAACACGCACGGATGGATCTATGCGGCGGCGGGCTACAATGTGGCACTGGCGCTGTTTCATCTGGGTTTCTGGCGGATGTTTCGCTGGCCCGAGGAGCTGCCGAAGCTGCACCCGGCGAATCGCGGGGTGATGCAGGTGATGAACATCATGCTGATCGCGTTTCTGCTGCTGATGGCGGGGATCCAGGTGCTGGCCCCCGCCGAACTGGCGGCCACGCGGACGGGCCGGTTGCTGCTGGCCGGGCTGGCGGGCTGCTGGATCCTGCGCGCGGTCTTGCAACCGATATTCTGGCGCACGCTGCCCAAGGGCACCAACGGGGCGTTCACCTTTCTGTTCCTGATCGGCGCGGGGCTGCACGCCCTGGCTTTCCGGCCGGCCTGAACTGATTTTATGTCCACTGCCGCCAACCTCCTGACCGCGCTGGTCGCGTTGCTCCACCTCTACTTCCTCGTGCTGGAAATGTTCCTGTGGACGAAACCATATGGGCGGCGGGTGTTCGCGCTGACCCCGGAGAAGGCGGAGCTGACCAAATCACTCGCGATGAACCAGGGACTCTACAACGGCTTTCTTGCCGCCGGCCTGGCCTGGGGGCTGCTGGCCGGCGGGGACGGGTACACCATCAAGGTGTTTTTCCTGTCGTGCGTGATCATCGCCGGCATCTTCGGCGCGGCGACGGCCAGCCGGAAGATCCTGTGGGTGCAGGCGGTGCCCGGTGCGCTCGCCTTGGCGCTGGTGTGCGCGACGGGCGGGAGCTGAACCGGGCCATGACCAACTCGCGCTGGGAGATATTCCTCGATGGCCTGGTGAAGCGGGCGTTGTTCTGGTCGCCGCTGCGTTCCTACCTGCTCTACAAATATCGCTATGCCTTCACCCCGGCGCAGCTGGCCCGGCTCACCGTGCTGGCGACCGAGGCCGTCGGCCAGCCGGGCGATTTCTGCGAGATCGGCTGCTACCGCGGCTACACCACGGTGTGGCTCAACCGGCACCTCGACGCCATCGCCCCGGCCAGGCGCTACTGGGCGATCGACACCTTCGGGGGCTTCGTGCCCGCGGACGTGGCGCATGAACGGTCGGCGCGGGGCAAGGATTCCGTGGAGGACGGGCGGGCGCTGGACAAGTTCACCGTCAACTCGCAGCGCTGGTTCGACCGCACGATGACGCTCAACGGCATCACCCGCGTCACCTCGCACGCCGCCGCCGTGCAGGATTTCGCTTTTCCGGCGGACGCGCGCTTCTGCTTCGTGCTGCTCGACGTGGACCTCTACCAGCCGACGAGGGTGGCGCTCGAGAAACTTTGGCCGCTGCTCAGTCCGGGCGGGGTCGTCGTGATCGACGATTGTCACGCCGGCCACGTCTACGACGGCTCACGCCAGGCGCTGGAGGAATTCTGCGCGGGGCAGGGGCTGACCTGCGAGGTGGTCGAGACGAAGCTCGGCGTGCTGCGGAAGCCCGTGACGTAGGGGCGTCGCTTGATGACGCCCGCTGGCTTGCAGGAACGCCCGACGCCGGGCGTCGTCAAGCGACGCCCCAACGGAAATTTTCCAGCCGGTGCCGGACGGCCGGCAGGTCCGCAAAAATCTCCGTCGCTCCCGCCGCCTGCAGTTCCGCCGCGCAGTGGGTGCCGGTGGTGACGGCGTAGAAGGCGAGCCCGGCATTTTCCGCGGCGGCGAAATCATAGGGCGAGTCGCCGACCAGCAGCGTGGTCGCGGCGTCGGCGCCCAGAGCGGCCAGCACGTGGCGGGTGAATTGCGGGTCGGGTTTAAGCCAGGGCGTGTCGGTGGCGCCGAAATTGCCGTCGAGCAGGTCCGCGAGGCCGAGGTGCGTGCAGAGCAGGCGGGAGGAGGGGCCGTGCTTGTTCGTGAATACGCCGGTGCGGACGTCCCGGGACTTGAGCTGGACGAGCAGTTCCCGGGCGCCCGGCAGCAGGCTGACGTCCTCCAGCATGATGGCGTCCCAGTACGGCCGGTAGAGGGTGAGGGCCTGCGCCTTGAGCTCCGGCCCGACCAGCCGCTCGACGGCCACCTCCAGGCCGGCGCCGACGGCGGCGCGCACGCGGGCCGGCGTCGGCTCGGGCAGGCCGAGCTGCCGCATCGTATGCGCGTGGCAGCGGTGGATGGCGGCGAAGTGGTCGATCAGCGTGCCGTCGAGGTCGAAAAGGACAGTGCGAAAAAGCATGGGGGAACATTCAACGCGGGAGGGACACTGATTGGCACGGAAAAAATCAGTCTGGCGCCGTGGGCGCCGGCCCGCACACTTTGCCTCGTCCATGACGCCCGAAACCTCTCCGCCCGCCGCCCGTGCCGCGACCTCGCGGGAGGGCAATGTCCTGGTGGTGCGGGTCGGCGGAGACTGGCAGCTGACCGCCCCGAGGCCGGATTGGAACCGGTGCACGGTGGAGCCGCGGCCAGGCTGTGTCCGGCTGCAGGCCGAGGACCTCGGCGCGTGGGACAGCTCGCTGGCGCTGTTCGTCCGCGAGGCGCGCGCCTGGTGCGAGGAGGGCGGGATCGAATTGCAGCTAGTCGACCTGCCCCCGGGGGTGGACCGGCTGGCGCGGCAGATGGCGAAAAAGCCCGCCAAGCTGCCGGCCCGGGCCCGCGGCGTACCGGACCTGTTCGCCATCGTCGGACAGGCGACCTATGCCTCGTGGACCGAACTCAAGGACATCGCGTGGCTGGTGGGCGAATGCACCTTCAGCGTGGGGCGTTTTGTCCGCGGCCGGGCCCAGTTCCGCTGGAGTGATTTCCTCACCGAGGTGCAGCAATGCGGCGCCATGGTGCTGCCGATCGTCGGACTGATCAGTTTTCTCGTCGGCATCATCATGGCCTACCAGGGGGCGGTGCAGCTGCGGCAGTTTGGCGCCGACGTCTACGTGGCCGACCTCGTCGGCCTCTCGGTCGTGCGCGAGATGGGCCCGATGATGGCGGCCATCGTGCTGGCCGGCCGCACCGGGGCGGCGTTTGCGGCCACCCTGGCCACGATGAAGGCGAACGAGGAGATCGATGCGCTCGAGACCCTCGGCGTCTCCCCGGTCGATTTCCTCGTGATGCCGCGCCTGGCGGCGCTGTGCGTGATGATGCCGCTGCTGGCCCTCTATTCGAACTTTCTCGGGATCTTCGGCGGCATGGCCATCTCGTGGTCGATCCTCGACATCCCGACCAGCCTGTATTGGGCCGAGACGAAATCGATCATCGACCTCTCCGACGTGAGCACCGGGCTGATCAAGGCGGCGACGTTCGGCCTCATCATCGGCCTCGCTGGCTGCCTCCGCGGGCTGAAATCCGACCGCAGTGCCGCCGGCGTCGGCCAGGCGGCGACCTCGGCGGTGGTGACGGGCATCTTGCTCATCATCGTGTCCGACGCGATCTACGCCGTGATCTTCAACATCCTCGGCTGGTAAGCTTCCGATGAATGCCACCACCACCAACGCCGGGGACACCGCCATCGAGATCGAGGGCCTCGAATGCCGCTACGGCGACCACGTGGTGCTGGAAAACGTGTCCTTCACCGTGAAGCGCGGGGAGATCTTCTTCATCATCGGCGGCAATGGCTGCGGCAAGAGCACCCTGCTGCGGAACATGATCGGGCTGCGGCAGCCGACCCGCGGGACGGTGCGTTATTCCGGGCGCGACTTCACCCATGCCGAGCCGGCGAACCGCAAGGCGCTGCTGCGCACCTTCGGGGTCCTCTACCAGGGGGGCGCCTTGTGGAGCTCGATGACCCTGCAGGAGAATGTCGGCCTGCCCCTCGAGCTGTACACGGACCTGACCCCGCGGGAGCGGCTGGAGGTGGTCAACCTGAAGCTGGCCCAGGTGGGTCTCGCGGGCTACGGCGAGTATTTTCCCGGCGAGCTCAGCGGCGGCATGCAGCGCCGCGCCGGCCTCGCCCGGGCGCTGGCGCTCGATCCGGCCATCGTGTTCTTCGACGAGCCCTCGGCGGGGCTCGACCCCATCACCTCGCTCAAGCTGGACGAGCTGGTGCAGCAGATCCACGACACCCTGGGTACGACCATCGTGGTCGTGTCGCACGAGCTGCCCAGCATCTTCGGCATCGGCCAGCGGGTGGTGATGATCGACCGCGACGCGCGCGGGGTGATCGCCGAGGGCGACCCGCGGCAGCTGCGGGATGCCAGCCCGAATCCCCGGGTGCGGGAGTTTTTGAATAGACGCAGCCGGCCGGATGCCGCAGAAGGAGACGAGTAAAGCGTGAAAACCAAACTCAGTCCCTCGGCCGTCGGCATGTTTTTGATCGGCGCCCTTGTCCTCGGGATCGTCTCGTATCTGTCCTTTGGCGGCACGAACGTCTTCTCGAAGCCTTCCCGTTTCCTGCTGTATTTCGGCGAGTCGGTCAGCGGCCTCGACCCCGGCGCCGCGGTCAAGCTCAACGGCGTCCGGATCGGCCGCGTCGCCGCCATCAATGTCCGCTATGACGCCGTGACCAAGCAGGCGCAGGTCCGGACCGTCTGCGAGATCGACCGCAACATCCTGACCGACAACACGGGCGCGGAGATCGACATGACGAACACCGCCGCCTTCGAGAGCCTCATCGACCGCGGGCTGCGGGCGCGCCTGAACCTCACCGGCATCACCGGCCTGCTGTTTGTCGAGCTGAACTTCGAGGATCCCCGGCAGTATCCCGCCAATCCGCTGTTCATGGCCGAGCAGTACCCGACCGTGCCGACCATTCCCTCGCCCATCTCCGAGGTGCAGCAGAGCATCGTCGAGATCGTGGCCGACATCAAGAAGGTCGACTTCGCCGGCCTCTCCAAGCAGCTGAACACGCTCTTCGCCACGACGAACGAAAAGGTGGGCGCCTTTGACGCGAAGGCGCTGAGCGACAAGGTCGGCGGGGCCGCCGCCGCGGTGACCGCCTTCGTCAACGCGCCCGAGACCCGGCAGACCTTCCTCAACCTCAACGCCGCCCTCAACGAACTGCGGGTGGTGCTGGCGCGGATCGACGGCCACGTCGGCCCGCTCGGCGACGACATGAAGAAGACCCTTGCCGACGCCCAGTCCGCCCTGAAGACCCTCGAGGCCACGGCGACCACCACCCAGCGGTTTGTCGCCGCGCAGGGCAACCTCGGCGACGAGGTGACGATGTCCCTGCGCCAGCTGGCCGATGCGGCGGCCGCGATGGAGCGGTTGACCGACGCGCTCGCGCGCAACCCCAGCTCGCTCATCGTCGGCAAAAAGAAACCCGAGGGCAAATAAACCGGAGAAACCACCGATGAACAATGATGCTCACAATTGGCTGGGGATGATCTTCCGCCTTCAGCTTTCCGCTTTCACCCTTTTGCTCACCGCCTGCAACCTCCCGCAGCCGCAGGCGGACGCCGTGCGCAGTTTCACGCTCAGCGCGCCGGCGGCCGTGGCCCCGGTGGCGGGGGCGGTCCAGGTGCGGCCGGTGCAGATCGCCGGGCACCTGCGCGGCCGGCCGATGGCGGTGCGCGTGGCGGACCACGAGGTGGTTTACCTGGAAGAGGTGCGCTGGGCCGAGTCGCTCGATGATGCGCTCACGTCGATGCTCAGCGCCCGGCTCGGCGCGGTCGGGGGTGGCGCGACGGTCGAGGTAGCCGTGGTGCGCTGCGAACTCGTCCGCTCCGAGGGCAACACCGTGCAACTTTCGGCCACCTACACGATCAGGCGGGCGGGGACCGCGCCCGCCGAGCGCGGCTCCTTCACCGCCCCGCCGCGTGCCTGGGATGGCCGGGATTACAGCGGCGTGGTCGCCCTGCTGCACGCCGCCATCGCCGACCTGGGCGAGGCGATCGCCGCCGCGGTGGAGAAGAAATAGCCGCGGCTGGCCGCACCCGGCCGACCGGTCCGGGCCGTCGAATCAAAGTCTGCTATTTTGCCCAATGGGTTTACTACCCGGGGGCTTGCGCCGGCCTGATTGTAGCCGGCCTCGGTGAGGCCGGTCAGGGCGGCTAGAATCTTGAGAGGCCAGACCGGGTCAGCGACCCCGGCCGATGTCAACTAATAGTATACTAGAGGTTGGGGGGCGTCGGCTGGGTTGGCGCCGGGCGGCGACCTCACCCCGGCGGCGGCGGGCCTTACCGGAGCGCAGCGGCGATGCGGGCGAGGGCGGTGGTGACGTTCTCGCGGGAGTTGAAGGCGCTGATGCGCACGTGCCCCTCGCCGCACCGGCCGAAGCCGGCGCCGGGCGTGGTCACGACCTGGGCCGAGCTCAGCAGGCGGTCGAAAAACTCCCAGGAATCAAGACCGGTGTTGATCCAGATGTAGGGGGCATTGTCGCCACCGATGCAGGTCAGGCCGAGCTTGGTGACGGCCTCCCGGATGAGCTTGGCGTTGCCGAGGTAGAAATCGGTGAGCGCACGGGTCTGTGCCTGGCCTTCCGGGCTGTAGACGGCGGCGGCGGCCTTTTGCACGGGGTAGGAGACGCCGTTGAATTTCGTCGTGTGGCGGCGGTTCCAGAGGGCGTGCACGGCGTGCTCGTGGCCGGCGGCGTCACGGGCCTTGAGGTTCTTCGGCACGACGGTGTAGGCGCAGCGCAGGCCGGTGAAGCCCGCGAGCTTGGAGTAGCTGCGGAACTCGATGGCGACGTCGCGCGCGCCCTCGATCTCGTAGATGGAGCGCGGGATGCCGGGCGTGCGGATGTAGGACTCGTACGCGGCGTCGAACAGGATGAGGGCGTGGTGCTGCTTCGCGTAGGCGACCCAGGCGGCGAGCTGGGCCCGGGTGGCGACGGCGCCGGTGGGGTTGTTGGGGAAGCAGAGATAGATCAGGTCGGCGGGCGTGGCGGGCGGCGCCGGCACGTAGCCGTTGGCGGCCGTCGACTCGAGGTACGTGATGCCCGTGTAGCGGCCCTCGGCATTGGCGCCGGTGCGGCCGGCCATGACGTTGGTGTCGACATAGACCGGGTAGACCGGGTCGGGGATGGCGAGACGCGTGTCGGTGGCGAAGATTTCCTGGATGTTGGCGACGTCGCACTTCGAGCCGTCGCTGACAAACACCTCGTCGGGCTCGACGTGGGCGCCGCGGGCCTGGAAGTCGTGCTTCGCAATCGCCTCGCGGAGGAACGCGTAGCCCTGCTCGGGGCCGTAGCCCTTGAACGTGGCGCGGTGGGCCAGCTCGTCGGTGGCGGCGTGCAACGCGGCGATGCAGACCGGCGGCAGCGGTTCGGTGACGTCGCCGATGCCCAGGCGGATCACGGGCTTGTCGGGGTTCGCGGCCACATAGGCGTTCACGCGCTTGGCGATGTCGGCGAAGAGGTAGCTGGCCTTGAGCTTGGTGAAGTGTTCGTTAATGCGGATCATGGTGCGACAAATGACGATGGGGGCTTGATAAAGCTAACGGCTTATGGATAGTTCAAGCCCGATTCGGTCCATGCAAAAACACGACAACATCAGCGCCATGCAGGAAGCGGTCCGGGCGCTCAAGGCGGCCGGCCGGCGCATCGCGTTCGTGCCCACCATGGGGGCGCTGCACGCCGGTCATGCCAGCCTCATCCGGCTCGCGCGCGAGCAGGGGGACGCGGTCGTCGTGTCGGTCTTTGTCAACCCGCTGCAATTCGGCCCCAGCGAGGACCTGGCGAAATATCCCCGCATGCCGTCGTCCGACGCGCTGCTGTGCGAAAAGGAAAACGTCGACGTGCTGTTCACGCCGGCGGCCGAGGAGATGTTTCCGCGCGGGTTCTCGACGCACCTGCTGGAGGAGGCCGTCAGCAAGCCGCTGTGCGGGATCGTGCGCCCGGTCCTGTTCCGGGGTGTGCTCACGTGCTGGCTCAAGCTTTTCAACATCGTACGGCCCGACCTGGTCGTGATGGGGGAAAAGGACGCCCAGCAGGTGGCCGTGCTGCGCAAGGCGACCGCCGACCTGCTGCTGCCTGTCGAGATTGTGACCGGTCCGGTCGTGCGCGATGCCGACGGCCTGGCCATCAGCGCCCGGAACTCCTATTTGACCCCCACGCAGCGCGAGGAGGCGCTGGCGGTCTTCGGGGCCATCCGCAAGGCGAAGGAAATGGTGGAATCCGGCGTAAAAAGCGCCGACCGGCTCGTGGCCGAGGTAACCCACATGATTTCGGAGAAGCGCCGGCTGCGCGTCATCTATATTTCGGTCGTGGACAAGGATTCGATGGAGCTGCTGCGGGAGATTATCCCTGGCCAGTGCCTGCTCGCCATCTCATACTGGGTCGACGAGGTGAGGCTGACGGACAACCTCGCCTTGTAAGCCTCTGGGCGGGGTGTGAATAACTTGTCAGTCAGCCCGGGATTTCACTCTGGAGAAATCCCTCCTGTGAATTTGTGAACAGGCCGGCGACAAGCGGCGAAAAATACATACACCAGTGGGAAGCCAGGGCATTCCCTGTCGTGGAGGAGAGTTCGCCTGTTTTTAGCCACGTAGTTATTTGAGTGCAAGATGCTTTAAAACAGTAAATAGCGTAATTATGAATAGTGATAACGGGGCAAATTCCCACGGCATGCCGGTTGTTTATGTAAATGAGCATGCTTTCACAAGTGTCCCGGCCTGGCTGCGTCCGGTGTGCGCCGGATACAGGCGGCCCGCTTTAGTAGATGGTGACTAACCGCTGTGAAGAAGAATGCATTACCACCGGCGCAGCCAGAGAGTGCAGGGTTGTATTTTGCGCCCAAGTTTGTGACGACTGGGGTGTTGTGAGCGCATCGATTCCTGCCAAACCCCGCATCGCCATCATCGGTTCCGGCGCCCTCGGGTGCTATTATGGCGCCCGCCTCGCCAAGGCCGGGAACGACGTGCATTTTCTGGTCCGGAGCAGTCGCGCCGCTGTCATGGCCCGGGGCATCCGCGTAAAAACGCCGACCGAGCGGCTGCATCTCCGCAAAGTCTTGGCCTACGCCAACACGACCGAGATCGGCCCGTGCGACCTGGTGATTGTCAGCGTGAAGGCCACGGCCAATGCGGTCTTGGCGAAGCTGCTGCCGCCGTTGATGGGGGAGAACACCCTCGTCCTCACCCTCCAGAACGGCCTCGGTGTCGAGGAACCTGTGGCCGAGGTGGTGGGCGGCGAGCGCGTGCTCGGCGCCATCTGTTTCATCGGCTGCACCCGCACGGCCCCGGGCGTGGTCGACTGCTCCTTTCCCGGCCTGGTCATGCTCGGCGAGTTCGGCCGGCCCGCGCAGGCGCGCACCCGCGAGGTCGCGAAGCTCTTTGAGGCTGCCGGCGTCAAATGCGAGGCGCAGGACAACCTGGAGGAGCTGCGCTGGAAGAAACTCGTGTGGAACGTGCCCTTCAACGGCCTCGCCATCGCCGCGGGCGGCATCACCACCGACGTCATCATGGGCGACGAGGGCCTGCGCACGCTCGCGCGGCGGCTGATGGAGGAGATCCTCGAGGCGGCGGCGAAATTCGGCCACTCCATTCCCCGCGCGTTCATGGACCTGCAGTTCGAGCGCACGGCCAAGCTGGGCCGGTACAAGCCCTCCAGCCTGATTGACTATCGCGAGGGCCGGGCGATCGAGATCGAGGAGATCTGGGGCGAGCCGGTGCGCCGTGCGAAGTCGGTCGGCATCCCCGTGCCGCGGCTGGAAATGCTTTACTGGCTGATCAAGCGCCTGCTGGCCGCGCGGAAGATGAAGAAGAAAGTGCGGTGACGGTGTTGGTGGCGGGACGAGCCGTCCCGCGCGTAACAGGTGGAGGGCCGGTCTCCCGACCGGCCGCGGCTGGTCGGGAGACCAGCCCTCCAAAGCGGGTGATAGTCCCACCTCCCGGTCGACGTTGTGGTTTTTCGGCATTGCCGTCGTTTATGACACCGGCAGGCTCGCCGGAAAAATATCCCCATGGCCCAACCCACTCCCCCCAAGTTCGAGCCGTTCATCCCGTCCGAGACCAGCCTGCCGGAATTCACCCTGAGAGCCGTCATCACCGGCGCCATCCTCGGCATGGTGTTCGGTGCCTCGTCGCTCTACCTGGTCCTCAAGGTCGGCCTGACCGTCAGCGCGTCCATCCCGGTCGCGGTCATCTCACTGGCGCTGTTCCGCGGCCTGTCCAAGACCGGCCTGCGCGACGCCTCGATCCTCGAGCACAACATCACGCAGACCGCCGGCTCGGCGGGCGAGTCGATCGCCTTCGGCATCGGCGTCACGATGCCGGCCATCCTCATCCTCGGCTTCGACCTGGAACTGGCCACCGTTTTGCTGGTGGGCATCCTGGGCGGACTGCTCGGCATCCTCATGATGATCCCGCTGCGGCGGGCCCTGATCGTGAAGGAGCATGGTATCTTGAAATATCCCGAGGGCACGGCCTGCGCGGCGGTGCTCCGGGCCGGGGCGAACGAGCACGACCGCGCCTCGGCCTCGCCCTCGGCCAAGGCGGAGATCGCCGCGGCACAGGCCGCCGGCCTCGGCGCCGCCCCGGGTGCCAAGGTCATCTTCACCGGCTTCGGCCTTGGCCTGCTCTACAAGACGCTCAACGTGGCGTTCAAGGGCTGGAAGGATGTCCCGGAGAAGGTCTTCAACGCCCCGCTCAAGTCCGGCTCGGTCAGCGCCGAGATCTCGCCCGAGCTCATCGGCGTCGGCTACATCATCGGGCCCTACATCGGCGGCATCATGTGCGCGGGCGGCGTGTTGTCGTATCTGGTGCTGATCCCGCTCATCAAGTTCTTTGGCGAGGGGCTCCCGGGCCCGCTGGCGCCGGGTCTGATCCCGATCTCCGAGATGACGCCCAACGGCATCCGCGGCGCGTACATCCTCTATATCGGCGCCGGCGCCGTGGCGGCGGGCGGCATCATCAGCCTGATCCAGGCGGCGCCGACCATCTGGCACGGGTTGCGGGGCGGCCTGCGCGACCTCGGCCTGGGTGGCCCTTCGACCGGTTCGGGGGAGGCAACGCCCCGCACCGACCGCGACCTGTCCATGAAGTTTGTCGGCATCGGCATCATCGTGCTGATCGCCGCCATCATGCTCGCGCCGTCGCTGCACATGAATTTTCTTGGGGCGCTCCTCATCATCGCCTTCGGCTTCCTCTTCGTGACGGTCTCCTCGCGGCTCACCGGCGAGATCGGTTCCTCGTCCAATCCCATCTCGGGCATGACCGTGGCAACGCTGCTGTTCACCTGCCTGATCTTCCTGCTCGTCGGCTGGACGGGCGGGGCACACTACGTCACGGCGCTGTCGGTCGGCGCCATCGTCTGCATCGCCGCCTCGAACGGCGGCACGACCTCGCAGGACCTGAAGACCGGTTATCTCCTCGGCTCGACGCCGAAGCTGCAGCAGCTGGCCATCTTGATCGGGGCCTTTGGCTCGGCGATCCTCCTCGGGCCCATTCTGCTTAAGCTGAACGATTCCGCCACGGTCTATCTGCCTGCCGCCCAGGTGGCGCCCGCCGGGCTGCACACGGATGCGTCCCTGCTCAAGAACCGGGAATCGCTCCAAGGCCCGCAGGCGCGCGACGACGGCGGCAGTTATTTCACCTGGCACAAGACCGATGCGGCCGGCGGCCCGGCGGGCAAATACCTCGTCAACGCGCAGGGCGACGCCGTCTGGCTGGTCGATCCCGGCATCAATGGCACCTACAACACGCGGCCCGACGGCTCGAAAGTACGCAAGTTCGACGCGCCGAAGGCGACGCTGATGTCCTACATCATCAAGGGCATTTTGGACCGGAAGCTGCCGTGGGCGCTGGTGCTGTTCGGCGTGATGATCGCGGTGACGCTGCAGCTGTCGTTCATCCCCGCCCTGGCCTTCGCGGTCGGCGTCTACCTGCCGCTGTCGTCCTCGTCGCCCATCTTCATCGGCGGCATGATCCGCTGGCTGGTGGACCGGAAGCTGAAGCAGAATCCGGCGCATGCGAAGCTCTCGCCCGAGGAATTCATGGCCGAGACGGACAAGAGCCCCGGCGTGCTGCTGGCCTCCGGCTACATCGCCGGCGGCGCCATCGCCGGCATCGGCATCGCGTTTCTGGCCGGGGTGTTGAGCGAGTTTGACCTCGCCATCACGAGCTGGTCCACGGCGCACAATCCCTTCTTCGAGGGCGAGCACGCCGACCTGCTGTCGCTCATCCCGTTCGTGGCGCTGTGCGGGTTTCTGTATCTGGTGGCGCGGGAGAAATTGCTGAGGCCGAGGGTAAAAACCCAGGGATAATCAGCCCCCTTGGGGGACAAGATTGGGCGTCGCTATTGGTCTTTTTCAGGGCTATTTCCGACAGGCGTATGAAAACCATGCGCTC
>JBKJTZ010000043.1:0-22309 GCA_046590295.1 Lacunisphaera sp. | reverse complement strand
AGGGGCGTGCCTTGCGCGCGCCCGAGGCGTGGACGAGCCACACCTCAACAAGATTGATTCGACCGGGCGGCCGCCAGATGATCCACGCCTATGAAATCCCCCCGCGTCATGGCGTTGTTCCTCACGCTGGCGCTGTCCGTCACCATCCTCGGTGCGGACCAGCGCCCGATCACCCCGCAGGACCTCTGGGCCATGAAACGGCTCGGCAGCCCCGCCCTATCCCCTGACGGCAAGACCGTCGTCTTCACCGTCCAGGAGTGGTCCGTCGACAAGAACAAGAGCACCGCGAACCTGTGGCTGGTCGACACCACGGGGGGCCCGCCGCGACGGCTGACCACGGCGGCGGTTTCGGACGGTGCACCGGTCTGGAGCCCGGATGGCACCCGGATCGCCTTCACCTCGAAACGCGGGGAAGATGAGGCCGGTTCCCTCTATGTGATGCGGCTCGACGGCGGCGAGCCCGAGAAAATCATCGAGCTGCCCTACGCCGTCTCCAACCCGCGCTGGAGGTCCGACGGGCAGGGCGTGATCGTGGCCACCACGGTGATTCCCGAACTGGCAGGTTCGCTCGGCCAGGCCGACCTTGCGGCGATGAAGAAGGAAATAAAGCGTCGCAAGGATTCCAAGATGACGGCCAAAGTTTCCGAGGACCGCCAATACCGCTACTTTGACCACTGGCTCACCGACAATCTCGCCAGCCGCCTGCTGCTGGTGAACGTGACGACGAAGGAATTCAAGGACCTGACGCCCAAATGGGACCGCCTGTTCCAGACCAGCGGCGACGTGAACTTCGACCTTTCGCCCGACGGCACCCAGGTGGCGCTGGCCGTCAATGTCACTCCGCCGCCCTACCGCGGTTTCCTGAACAACGACATCCAGCTCATCCCCACCGACGCTTCGGGCACGATGACCAACCTCACGATCGAAAACAAGGGCGACGATGACGGCCCGAAGTTCTCCCTGGACGGCAAGGCAATCTACTATTCCCGCACGAAAGTCTCCTATGGCAACGGCGAGTTCGCGAAGCTCTGGCGCCACGATCTGACCACGGGGAAGAATACACCGGTCACCGAGGCGCTCGACTACTCGATCAGCGGCGTGGATTTTTCGGCCGACAGCCGGACGATCTGGTTTGCGGCCGAGGACCAGGGCGTCGTGCCCGTCTTCAAACTCAATGCCGACGGCACCGGCCTGACGGCGGTCTACCGGGCCGGCTCCTCCGGCAGCGTCAGCGTGGGTGGCGGCACGGTGATTTTCCTCAACGACACCACGAGCCGGCCGAACGAGCTGTTCGCACTCGATGCGGCCACCGGCGCGGCGCGGCAGCTCACCCATTTCAACGACGAGCTGGTCGCCCAGCTCGACCTCGGCAAGGTCGAGAGCTACTGGTTCGAGGGCGCCGCCGGCGACAAGATCCAAGGCTGGCTGGTGCTGCCGCCGGCCTACGATCCCACGAAGACCTACCCGCTCGTGCAGCTGATGCACGGTGGCCCGCATACGATGTGCCGCGACAGCTGGAGCTACCGCTGGAACACGCATGTCTTTGCCGCCTCCGGTTACCTCGTCACCTGGGTCAACCGCCACGGTTCGACCGGCTTTGGCGAAAAGTTTTCCCAGAGCATCCTCAACCAGTGGGGCGACAAGCCGCTGGAGGATATTTTGAAGTCCACGGACCACCTGCTCAAACGCTTCCCCAACATCGACCCGAAGCGCGTGGCGGCGGCGGGCGGCAGCTACGGCGGGTACATGGCGGCCTGGGTGGCGGGACATACGGACCGGTTCGCGTGCCTGATCAACCACGCCGGCGTGAACGATTTCATCACGCAGTATGGCGCGGATGTGACCCCCTTTGGCTTCACGCAGGTGCTCGGCGGCACGCCGTGGGAAAATCCGGAGGGCATGCAGAAGAACAACCCGACGACCTACGCCAAGAACTTCAAGACCCCCATGCTCATTATTCACGGTGAGCTGGATTATCGCGTCCCCTACGTGAACGGCACCGCGCTCTACGCCATTTTGCAGGCGATGAACGTACCGTCGCGCCTTGTCATCTTCCCGAACGAGAACCACTGGGTGCTCAGCCCGCAGAACGCCATCTACTGGCACTGGGAGATGCAGAGCTGGCTCGCCCGCTACCTCGGCGGCCTGCCGGCGCTGGGAAAGCCCGTCTTCGACGGCGCGGCGAAATAACGGTAGGGCGGGATCGCCGTATCCCGCCTCGAAGGCGAAGAGATGCTCGATTGGCGGGATACGGCGATCCCGCCCTACAAAAACAGGCACCGGTGTTTCCACCGGTGCCTTTTCTTTTATGGCCAGCGATCGCCGGAGCGGTCGGGGGTCACAGCGCTGGATGGCGTTGTTTTAGACGCGGCGTCGCAGAGCGGCTGACCGCGAAAGGGGAATCAAGCAGCCTTCGGTCATGAGGACAGTATCGCACATTTCGCGAAAAAATCCACCCAAGGTTATTCACCAAGAGGTAGGGGCCGTTGCTCGCAACGGCCCTTGATCCCGGGCGAGGGCGGTTGAGGGCAACCGCCCCTACCTCGGCGCCGCCAGGCTGTAAATGTAATGATCCACGTGCCGGTCGTAGAGCCATTCGGCCTGCTTGAGCGTGCTCACCTGCTTGAAGCCCAGCTTCGCCGGCAGGCGCTGCGCGCGGAGGTTCCCGGTGGCGACGGCGATAACCACCTGCCTGACCTTCAATTGTGTGAACGCATCGTCGATCACCGCACGAAAGCACTGCGTCATGATGCCGCGCCCCTCGCTCTCGGGGGACAGCCAGTAGAACGGGAATGCGATACGATTGGCCCAGTCGATGCGGTTCTGCCCGATCACCCCCACCAGCCGGCCCTCGGCCCGGATGCCACAGACGCAGGCCCGGGTCGCGGTGAAATCGCGCAGGGTTTCAGCGATATATTTTTCGGTGTCACCCAGCTTGCCGGTCGCTTCCACCCACGGGAGCCACTCGCGGAGCTGCGCGCGGTGGGCATCGATCACGGCGAAGAGTTCAGCCGCATCCGCCGGTTGTAGCTGCCGCAGTTCCAGGCCTGGGTTGATGACGTGGCGCAGCATGTTAATTTTTGTAGGGCGGGGTCACTGAACCCCGCCGCGAGGACGATATGGTATTCGATTGGCGGGATACGGAGATCCCGCCCTACAGCTTTACCAGCGTGATCACGCACTCCAGATGCCGCGTCTGCGGGAACAGATCAAAGGGTTGTACGGCGGTGAGTTTGTAGCCGGCGGCGAGGAAGCCCTTCAGGTCGCGCATCTGGGTGGCCGGATCGCACGACACATACACGACGGCGCGCGGGCCGAAGGCGAAGAGCTGGGACAGGAAAAGTTCGTCGCAACCCTTCCGCGGCGGATCGATCACGACGGCGGTGTCGCTCGGCGGGAAGGTCAGGCCGGCGAAGATCTGCGCGGCATCGGCCGCGAGGAAGGTGGCGTTGGGGATGCCGTTGGCGGCGGCGTTCTCCGTGGCGAACTTCACCGAGGTGGCGCTCAGCTCCACGCCGGCCACGCGCGCGAAGGCCGGGGCGCAGCTCAGGGCGAAGAGCCCGCTGCCGCAGTAGGCATCGACGAGGAACCTGGCCCCGCTGCCGGCGGCCTGTTCGCGGACATAGCCGGTGAATTGCGGCAAGATGAACGGGTTGTTTTGGAAAAAATCACGGGCGAGGAAGTGGAGCTTGAGCGGGCCGACCTGTTCGTGGATGACCGCATCGTAGTCTGTGATCACGCCTTCCTGCGCGTGGCGGAGGAGGAGCGTGGCGTCACGCTGGTATTCGCCGGCGGCAAGGCGGGCGTGAGTTTTGGCGCGAACTTCCGGGAGTTTGGCGTTAATCTCGGCCGTCGCGATGGCGCACTCGGGCACATCCACGAGTTCAAAGCGCGAGCCCTGCTTGAGGAAGCCGATGGGCGGTGGTGGTAGGGCAAGCCCTCCGGACGAGCCGCTGGCGCGCGGCTCATTCGGAGGATTCGCCCTACCCGCCTGAAAATGCGGGGTGATCTTCGAGCGATACCCGAATTCCTGCGGCGAGCTGATGACCGGATTCACCGTGAATTCAACGCCGGCCATGAATTTCAGCAGCTCCTCGACCTGCTGGCGCTTCCACTTCAGCTGCCCGGCATAGGTCAGGTGCTGATACTGGCAGCCGCCGCAGCGCCCGAAGAGCGGGCACTTCGGGTCGATCCGGTCCGGTGAGGGGGTCAGGACCGCCAGCAGGTCGGCCTCGGAGTAGTTCTTGTGGTTGCGGTAGACCCGGGCCCGGACCTTCTCCCCCGGCAGCGTGAACGGCACCATGACGACCCAGCCGCCGGAGGGCGAAGAAACCTGAGGGCTCGCCGTTGCGGCCTGCTGGCCGCCCGGTGTCTGTCCCTGGTTCTCGCTGCGCGAAACCGAGGCAGAGAAACCTGAGACCTGCGGAGCGGGGAACGGCACGCGGGCGAGGCCCACGCCGAGGTTGGTCAGCGTGGAAATCTCGAGCTCCAGCTCGTGATGGTAAGGGAAGGGTTGGTCGTTGAATTTCTTTTTGCCCACGGAATACACAGAACACACCGAAGGGCCGGCAAAAGGCAATTGCTGCCGAAGATTTCCGTGTATTCCGTGTAGTCCGTGGGCCCTCCTCCTGAAAAGATCACCAGCCTCCAGAATCCCCGCGTGAAGACGCTGGTAAAGCTGCGCGAGCGCCGCGAGCGCGACGAGGCGGGGGTGTTCTTCATCGAGGGCTACCGGGAGGTGCGGCGGGCGCTGGAGAAGAAGGTCCGGCTGGCCGAACTCTATTTCTGTCCCGAGTGGTTTCTGGGGGAGAACGAGCCGGCCCTGATCAACCAGGCCCAACAGGCCGGCGCGCAGTTGTTCGAGCTGTCCAAGGAGGCCTTTGCCAAGGTGGCCTACCGCGAACGACCGGATGGCCTGCTCGCGGTCGCGCCGCAGTGGAAGAAATCGCTGGCCGATCTTAATGTAGCCGGGGTCGCTGACCCCGGTCAGGAAATACCGGCCTTCCTGCTGGTCGTCGAGGCCATCGAGAAGCCCGGCAATCTCGGCACCATTCTGCGCAGCGCCGACGCGGCCGGCTGCGACGCGGTGATCGTCTGCGACCCGGTGACCGACATTTTCAACCCGAACGTCGTGCGTGCCTCCACCGGCGTGTTGTTCTCCGTCCCGGTGGTCGTCGCCGACAGTGCCACCGTGCACGCCTTCCTGCGCGAGAAGGGCATCCGGATCGTCGCGACCACGCCCGACACGCCGAACCTCTACACCCAGACCGACCTGCGCGGCCCGCTGGCGATCGTCATGGGCAGCGAGCAATTCGGCCTGAGCGACTTCTGGCTGAAGGAAAGCGACCTGCTCGTCCGCATCCCGATGGCCGGCCAGGCCGACTCGCTCAACGTCGCCATGGCGACGATCATCACGCTCTTCGAGGCGGTGCGACAAAGAAATGGGTGACGGCAGGGCGCGGACTCCGTCATGTCGTCCGTAGCCTTGGCGAAGGATGATTCGCGCTGCGGCGGTGAAGGACCGCTCCGCCCTACCCGGCTCGTTTCAAGTGTTCGATCAGCTCTGCGGTGCCGGCGGCCATGGTGACGCGCGGCGTATAGCCGAGGTCGCGGCGGGCGGCGGAGATGTCAAACCAGTGGTCGGTGGCCATTTCCTTGGCGACGAAACGCGTCATCGGCGGCTCACCCTTCAGCGGCAGCACGCGCCAGAGAGCCTCCAGCACGCCGCCGACGGCGTAGGCGGTTTTGAGCGATACATGCTGCGTGACCTCCGGCCGGCCGAGGCCGCGCAGGAGCTGGTTGATCCAGTCCCACAGGACGATGGGCTCGCCATTGGTGATGAAGTAGGCGCGGCCGGCGGGTGACGGCTGCTGAGCTTTGAAATTTGAGAGCTGAGCTTGGGCCAGCGCCTGCTCGGCGAGGAGGTGGGCATCGACGACGTTGGCGATGTGGGTCACATCCACCTTGTTCTGGCCGGAGCCGATGATCCTCAGCCGGCCTTTTTGCGCCAGCGCGAGCACGCGCGGCACGACATTCTGGTCGCCCGGGCCCCAGACGAGATGCGGGCGCAGCGCAAGGGCGGCGAGTGCCGGGCCGTTGGCGCCGGTCACGATCCGCTCGGCGGCGGCCTTGCTGGTCGGGTAGGCGCAGGGGGCGGCGGTGCAGAGCGGCGCGGACTCGTCGATGCCGGCCAGGTCCCCGCCGTGGTAGACCACGCTCGGCGAGCTGGTGTAGACGAGCCGCGGCACGCCCGCGGCGCGGCAGGCGAAGACCACGTTGAAGGTGCCGGTGACGTTGACACGGGCGAAGTCGGCGGCGGGACCCCAGACGCCAACCCGACCGGCGACGTGGAAGACGGTGGAGGCGCCCGCGCAGCCCTGCCGCAGCGCCGCCTGGTTGTCCAAGTCGCCCGCGATGACCTCGGCGCCGAGTCGCTCGAGCGCGGGCAGCGGGCGACGGGCCAGCACCCGCACCCGGCGGCCTTCGCCCAGCAGGCGCGCGGCGATCTTCCCGCCGATGAAGCCGCTGGCGCCGGTGATGAAAACCGGGTCGTTCATGGCTTCAAGGCCTCCGGCGGGACTTCGCGGCGATCCATCTCATAGCCGGCCTGGTGGGCGGCCCAGTTCGCCAGAGCCAGACGGTGAATCTTGGCGTTGTGGCGGACATCCACCGGAAACTTGGGATGCAGATAGGTCAGCCGAACCTGGTCGGTGTGCGGATGGGCGGCAGCCAGGTTTCGCAGTTCCCGTACCAGCTTCCGGCGGAGCGACGGGGTGGCCACGACCTTGTGCGAGGCAGGTTCAACCACGATGGCCGGCCGGTGGCCGTCATGCCCCGTGGCAATGAGCGCGGAGCGGACGATGTCGGGGTGGGCGTTGAAGATCGGTTCCACCTGTTCCGTATAGAGCGTCCCGTCGTGGGTCTCGACCCGCTCGGCCTTGCGGCCGCAGAACCAGAGGCGGCCTGCGACGTCGAGGTAACCGACGTCGCCCAGGCGGTGCCAAACCGGCGCGGGAGCCGCGCCGGAAGTAACAAGGGACAAGGAAGAAGTAACAGGATTTTGAGCGGCCTCCGGGTTTTGATACTTGTTACTTGATCCTTGGTCCTTGCCGTCGGCTATTTTTGCCAAGGCGGTGGCTTCCGGGAGGGCGTCGTATTCTTTGGTCACCACCGGGCCGGACACGATGATTTCGCCAATTTCGCCGGCGGGTAGTTCGTGGACATCGGCAAGCGTGGCGATGGGCGTCTCGGTGAGGGCGATGATCTTGATCTCCAGGTCACGGACGGCGCGGCCGACGCAGGTCCCGGCTCCCGCGGCGGTCCGGGCCGCCGTTTCACCGAGAACCTCGGGGGCGCTGATGCTCGTGACCGGCAGCGATTCGGTCGCGCCGTAGGGGCTGTGCGCCACGCCGTTGGGCAGGATTTTCTGGAGGTCGGCAAACAGGGCGGGCGGCACGGGGGCGCCGGCCAGGAGCACGCGCTTGAGCGAAGGCAGCGTGAGGTTGTTCCGCAGACAGTGCCGGGCGATCTTCCGCCAGAGGGTCGGCGAACCGAAGGAGTTGGTGACCTTTTCCTGCTGGATGGCGCGGACGATTTTTGCGGGGTCGACGTTGGCAGGCCGGCGGGGGTCGAGCTCGGGCACGATGGTGGTCAGGCCGAGCGCGGGGTTGAACAGGGCGAAAATGGGCAGCATCGGCAGGTCGATTTCGCCGGGCGCGATGTTGTAGGTGTCGCGCACGAGCCGGACCTGGGCGTCGAACATGCCGTGCTCATAACACACGCCCTTCGGGGCGCCGGTGGAGCCGCTCGTGAACAAAACCGCCGCCAGATCAGCGGCGGCGCTGTTCACTATTTCAAAATTGAGATTGGCGATGGGAGTTCCATCGCCCAGCTGCGCGGTGGCCGAACTGCTGACCCACACGCGAACCTCCACCGATCGAAAGGCGGCCCGGAAGAGGTGGCTGGCGATCTGCGCGGTCGGGATGCCCAGCAGCACACGGGGTTGCGAACGGGCGACGCAAGCGAGGAAGTTCTTCCGGCCCATGCCCGGGTCGATGATCACGGGCACGGCGCCGAGCTTGAACAGCGCAAAGGCGGCGGCGATCAGCGGCAGGCCCTGCCGCACCATCACGAGCACCCGGTCGCCTCGCCGCACCCCGCGGGCGGACAATTTCGCCATCCAGGCGTTCACCTCGGCGTCGAGCCCGGCGAAGGTGAGGGTGAGGTAGTCGATGTCGCCGGTCCCGCCGCGGCGGGAGCCGCGCGGGACCTTGACTGCGGCCATGTCCGGCTGGCGCGCCGCCATCAGCGGCAGGTGGCGGGCGATGTTGGCGGATTCTGGCATGGGAATCGGGGCGTGGAGGGTCGGCCTCCCGGCCGATCGCGCGGCCGGTCAGCTGACCGGCCCTCCATCAGGACCTTAGCTTATCCAAGCGGGTTCGGCTTTCAGCAATTCCGCCTGCCAGGGGAGCAGAACGGTGTCGATGCTCTCGGGTTCGCGGGCGATCAGCACCAGCTGCGAGCGGGTGGCGATGAGGGTCGGGTCGAGGCCCAGGCCCTGTGCGAGACGGTCGCGGTCGGCCTTGATGCGGTCCTGGCGGGCAAGTTCCTCCGGGCGCATCGGGGCGTAGTCGCGGCGGCGCTCGCGCCGGGGCAGCGAGTGTGGGTCGGTGGCGTAGCCCCGGCGGATGGCCTCGGCCAGCGAGGGGAACAGCCGGTCCTGGCGGCGACCGAGATTTACCCGCTGCAACTCCTCAGGGGGCGCGCCTTCGTCGGCGGCGCGGGCGAGACGGAGCAGCAATTCGTTGCCCGTGACCTTGAAGGGCGGCGTGTTGAGCTTTTCCGCCCAGCCCTCGCGCCAGTGCCAGAGGGCGTGCAGCACAACGAGGCCCTGGCCGCGGAGCTTCTCGGCACCGCCGATGCGCCAGTCATTCTCGTCGGCCGGGGCGAAGCCGTCGCGCGCGACGTCGATCTGCCAGCGGCATTTCTGCTCCATCCAACCGAGCCGGCCGAGGCGCACGAGCTCGTCGCGCAGCTGGTCGCGGAGGGGCAGCAGGTAATGGACGTCGAGCGCGGCGTAATCGAGCATGGCGCGGTCGAGCGGACGCTGCGACCAGTTGGCCTTCTGGTGGTCCTTGTCGAGCTTCACGCTGAAGTGCTGCTCGAGCAGGGCGGCCAGGCCGAAGCGCGGGATGTTCAGCAACTGGGCGGCGAACATCGTGTCGAACAGGCTCAGCGGCTGGAAGCGGCAGAGCTCCCACAGCAAACGCAGGTCGTAGTCGCTGCCGTGCATGATGAGCGGCTTGGCGGCGAGGCGCGACCAGAGTGCGCCGAGGTCAAGTTCCGCGAGCAGGTCGACCAGGTAGATCTCGCCGTCGGCGAGGATCTGGAGCAGGCAGACCTGCGTCTTGTAGCGGAAGAGATTGTCGGCCTCGGTATCGAGGGCGATTTCGGTGCAGCGGTCCAGCGCCGCATAAAGCGGAGCCAGCTGGTCCGGCTGGTTGATGAGTTGGTAGTGTGGCCCGGTTTTCAAAATAAGTGGGGTCAACTCTCCCAAGCGGAGAGAAAGGCGTCAATCAGCTCCGGCAGCTCGGCGCTGTAGCCCCCTTCCAGGATCGCCGCGGCGGGACGGCCGGATTGGCGCAGCCAGCGGCCGAGCTCGGCGAAGTCCTCGTGTTCCAGCGACATGGCCGTGATCGGATCGCCGGCGTAGGCGTCGAAGCCGGCGGACACGAGGACGAGGTCGGGGGCGAAGGCCAGCACGGCTTCCCACGAGCGCGCGAGCTCCTTCATGTGGCCGGCGCGGGACGGGTGAGGGGCGACGGGGAAGTTGTGGAGGTTGCCGGTGGAGTGCAGTCCGGTGCCGGGATAACCCGGCGACTGGTGGACCGAGGCAAAGAGCAGCTGCGGCCGGTCCCGCAGGATGTCCTCGGTCCCATTGCCATGATGGGCGTCGAAATCCCACACCGCCACGCGGCGGCCGGCGGCGGCGTGATGCCGCGCGGCGATCGCGATCTGGTTGAGGTAGCAAAACCCCATCGCCTGCCCGCGGGTGCAATGATGGCCGGGCGGGCGCATGAGGGCGAAGGCCTTGGACCCCGCGAGCGCCGCCTCGGCGGCGGACAACGCGGCCCCGACGGCGCGGCGGGCGTGTTGCGCGATGTCGGGAAAATACGGCGTGTCGTCGTCGATGTCCGGCGGCATCGCGATGCGCCGGAGAAGTTCCGGCGTGTGCGCGGCGAGCAGGTCGGCCTCGGCGACCTCACCGGGCTGGCGCCACTCCCATCCGGGGTGCGCGGCCGTCAGATGGACGGCACTGCGCTGGACGCGGGCCGGCTGTTCGGGCCGCATGGAGGAGCCGTAGTCAGCGCAACGGGTATCGTGGAAAATGAGCATCAAGAAAGGTCCGCCCACGGACCGCTGGGGGCAAAATGCGAACCTAAACCGTGCGCCGCAGCAAGGCCGGATTGTCACTCAGGATCGCGTCGACCCCCCACCCCGCCAGGCGCCGCATGGCCGGGGCTGAGTTGACCGTCCAGCACCATAATGTGCCGCCACCAACGTGGATTTCATCGACGACCGCGCGCTGGCGCACCGCCGTATGGTTCAGGCTGAGCCCCTTCGCGCCAAGCGAGGTCATCGCCCGGAGCAGCCGGGGCAGGTGGCGGCCTTCCGCGATGAGCATGCGGGGGATCCGCGGGGCCAGCCGCCGGGCGGTGCGGAGCAAACCGGGTTCGAAGGACGCCAAGATCACCCTCTTGACGGCCCGCGCGCGCCGGACGGCGCGGATGACCGGGGCGACCCGGGCGCCGCGCTTCAACTCGATCTGCACCACCGCCCGTCCGCGCACCAGCGCCAGCACCTCAACCAGCCGCGGGATGGGCTCGGTGCCGTGCACGCGGAGTTTTTTCAACGCCGGCCAGGTTTTGGCCGTGAGCCGGCCCCGCGTGCCGGTGAGGCGATGGAGAGAGTAATCATGAAACACCACCGGCACGCCGTCGCGGGTGACCTGCACGTCGAGCTCGATGCCGTCGACCTTCAGCGCCAGCGCCCGGCGGAACGCGGCGAGGGTGTTTTCGGGCGCCTCGGCCGAGGCGCCGCGATGGGCGATGAGGAGGGGGTTGGCCACGAACGCATCAAAGGCGCAAAAGCCCGTGAAGCCAACAAGCAAGCCGGTGGTTTCCGGTGGATTTATTTCTGTGCCTTTTGCGCCTTTTGTGGCCAATGTTTTTCCATGAAGGTCGTCGTGCTCTGCTCCGGTGGCATGGATTCGGTGACCGCGCTCCATTGGGCGCGGTGGCGGCATGACGTGCTGGTGGCGCTGAGCTTTGATTACGGGGCCAAGCACAACCACCGGGAGATCCCCCAGGCCGCCGCGCAGGCGAAGGTCGCCGGGGTGCCGCATCAGGTCATCCCGCTGGACTTCATTGGCAAGCTGTTCGCCTCCGACCTGCTGAAATCCGGCGGCGAGATTCCCGAGGGCCATTACGCCGACGCCAACATGCAGCGCACCGTCGTCCCCTTCCGCAACGGCATCATGCTGGCCGCGGCCGCCGGGCTGGCGGAGAGCGTCGGGGCGGA
The DNA here is from genome assembly GCA_046590295.1 of Lacunisphaera sp. Taxonomy (GTDB): domain Bacteria; phylum Verrucomicrobiota; class Verrucomicrobiia; order Opitutales; family Opitutaceae; genus Lacunisphaera. The sequence continues at coordinate 10,729 of JBKJTZ010000043.1, read as the reverse complement.
GGCGCTGGTCATCGCGGCGCACACGGGCGACCACACGATCTACCCGGACTGCCGCGAGGACTTCATGCAGGCGATGGGCGACGCGATGCGGTTCGGCACCTACGCGGGCGTGCAGCTGCTGCGGCCGTTCATCGCATTGACCAAGGGCGCCATCGTCACCGAGGGCGCGCGGCTCGGGGTTGATTTTGCCCAGACCTGGTCGTGCTACAAGGGCGGCAAGATCCACTGCGGCAAATGCGGCACCTGCGTCGAGCGGCGCGAGGCCTTCCTGGCGGCCGGTGTGAAGGACCCGACGGTTTACGCGGCGGAGCCGCCGCTGCCGGCGGGGCCAACGATATAAGCCCTATTGACCATATAGGGCTTATATAAATCCAGCCATCATGCTGATCTCCGAAATATTCTACTCGCTGCAGGGCGAGGGCCGCCTGACGGGGGTGCCGTCGGTCTTCGTCCGCACCAGCGGCTGCAACCTGCGGTGCAACTGGTGCGACACGCCGTATGCGTCGTGGTCGCCCGAGGGCGAAGCGCTCCGGGTGGACGAGATCATGGCCGAGGTGAGGAAAACCCCCGCCCGGCACGTCGTGCTGACCGGCGGCGAGCCCATGATCGCGCCGGGGATCCGCGAACTGGCCGCCGAACTGAAAAAATCCGGCTACCATATCACCGTGGAGACCGCCGCGACCATCGCGCCCGACGGCATCGCCTGCGACCTCGCCTCGCTCAGCCCCAAGCTGAAAAACTCCGCGCCTGATGCACGGCTGGACGAGGCCTGGCGGAAAAAGCATGAGGCGCTGCGCTGGCAGCCCGACGTGGTGCGGGCCTGGCTCGACGGACATGACTACCAGCTGAAATTCGTCGTGGCGCAACTGGCCGATGTGGATGAGATCGAGGCCCTGCTGGGTCAGCTGGGCCGGGAGGTTCCCCGCGCCCGGGTGCTGCTGATGCCCGAGGGCACGACGGTGGCGGCGCTGCGGGCCAAGGCCGGCTGGCTCGGCGAGCTGTGCAAGGTGCGCGGTTATCGTTACGCGCCCCGGCTGCACATCGAGCTCTACGGCAACCGGCGCGGCACATGAAGATCCCGCCCCACCCCGGGTCCGGAAAAATACCGCGGAAACTTTCCGAGGAGCTCGCGGAGCTGCGCATCCAGGCCGGCGAGCGCGCCGTGACGCTGCGCGAATTGCTCTACACCCTGGGCGGCCGGGGTTACCTGCTGCTGGTCCTCCTGCTGGCGCTGCCGTTCATCACACCGATCCCGCTGCCGGGGCTGTCCACGCCGTTCGGACTGGCGATCGCGCTCATCGCGCTCCGGCTGTCGCTGGGACAGCGGCCCCTCCTCTCCAAAAAACTCCAGCGCAAGGAGCTGCCGGCGGGATTTATCAGCAAGCTCTTCGGCGTGGCGGAAAAGGTGCTGCGTTTCCTCGAAAAATTCCTGCGGCCACGGTTCACCTTTCTGACGGATACGCCGCGGCTGGTGCAGTTGCATGCGGTGCTGATGCTGGCCGCCGCGCTGGCCCTGCTGCTGCCGCTGCCGATCCCGTTCACCAATTCTTTCCCCGCGTGGACGATTTTGCTGCTGGCCGCCGGACTGTTGGAGCGGGACGGGCTGTTCATTCTCGCCGGCTATGTGGTGTTTGCAGCAGGAGTGCTATATTTTGTGTTTCTCGGCGAGGCTACGGCCACCTTGTTGCGTGAGTTGATGCAGTGGGTGAGGGGCGGGTAGGGTCGCCGCTTGACCGCGGACCAGCGTCAGGCACCGGCCCTACATTTGGAGCCCGATTTTCCCGAACTGGGCACCGGCTTCCATGAGGCGGAAGGCCGCCTCGGCCTCCGCCAGCGGGAACACCCGGTCAACAACGGGCTTGATCTGGTGGGTGGCGACGAACTGCGTCATGCCCGCGAAGTCTGCTGGTGAACCCATCGTGGTGCCGAGGAGGTTGATCTGGCGGAAAAAACTTTTCCGCAGGTCGACTCCCTTGGGGTTGCCCGTGGTGGCGCCGAAAAAGACGATCCGCCCGCCGGGCCGGGTGAGCTCGATCAGGCTGGCGAAACCCTCGCCGCCCGCGCTGTCGACGATGACATCGAACAAGCCGCCCGCCTGTTGCTGCAGGGCGGCGGCCCACCCGGCGTCACGGTAGTTGCAGCCACCCTTGGCGCCGAGGGACTGGGCGCGGGTGATCTTTTCCGGCGCACCGGAGGTGACCCACACCTCTGCGCCGGCCGCCACGGCAAACTGCAGGGCGAAGAGCGCGGCGCCGCCGCCCACCCCGGTGACGAGCACGCGCTCCCCCGCCTGGAGCCGCGCGCGGGTGAAGAGCGCCCGCCACGCCGTGAGCCCGGCGAGCGGCAGGGCGGCGGCCTGTTCCCACGAGAGATGAACGGGCTTCCGGGCGAGATTGGCGACGGGGATGGTCAGCTTTTCCGCGAAGGTGCCGCTGTCGGGCAGGCCGAGGATGCGGAAAGCCGGGCCCTGGGCGCGCGGATCGTCACCCCAGTCGAGCGCGGGATTGATGATGACCTCACGGCCGAGCCAGGCCTGGTCGGCGCCGGGGCCGACTGATTCGACGATCCCGGCGCCGTCCGAGCCGGGGATGAGCGGCAGCTGGATGTTGGCGTAGAGGCCGAGCTGGATCCAGAGGTCCCGGTGATTGAGCGCGGCAGCCTTGAGGCGGACGAGGGCGTGACCAGGGGCGGCGGTGGGATCCGCGACGGTTTGATGGACGACAGGCTGCTTGAGCCCGATGATCAGAGCGGCGTGCATGAACCGGAGAATAGAAAGGCCCGGGGGAAACGCAACGTTCCGGCCGGGCCCGTGGGTAGAACCGCCGGACGGTTCAGTGCGGACCGTCGGCGAAGAGCTCGCCGCCGACCACGGTGCCGGTGGCGTGCGTGGTGTATTCGAAAGGGTCGCCGTCGTAGAGCGCGAGGTCGGCGTCCTTGCCTGCGACCAGCGAGCCGGTGCGGCCGGCGAGGCCGAGGATCCTGGCCGCGTCGATGGTCACGCTGGCGAGCGCGCCCTCGAAGCCCAGGCCCCGGCCGGCGGCGAGCGCGGCCTCGAAGAGGAGGACGCGGGTCTTCGGCACATAACCCTCGAAGCCGGTTTGCAGGGTGAAAGGAATCCCGGCCGCCTTGAGCTTGGCGGCGGTTTCCATGCTCAGGTTCTCCGTATCCCCATTGGCCCGCGCCATGGTCGGATGGAGGATGACGGGGAAGCCGCTGGCCTTGATCTCGGCCAGCACGAGCGGCGCGTCGGCGCAGCCGTCGAGGATGATGGGCAGGCCGAACTCCTTTGCGAGGCGCAGCGCGGTGAGGATGTCCTGCTGGGTCTGGGCGTTGATGAGGAGCGGTTGCTCGCCGCTGAAGGCGCGCAGCAGGGTCTCGTACTTGAGATCGCGGCCGGGGCGCTTGGACTCATCCTTCCCTTCGCGCTTCACGCCGTATTCGCGGGCCTTGATGAGCTCGGTGCGGAGCATGGCGGCGGCCTTGGCGCGGGTGCCGGGTGGCTTGGTGGCGGTGGGGCCGCCGGTGCCAGGCGCGCCCTCGACGGTGGTGAGACCATTACGGCCAAGGGTGACGGCGGTCATGGCCGCGGGGTTGATGACGTCGGCATCGGCGTGGCGACCGAAGGTCTTCACGATCATCGTCTGGCCGGAAGCCAGCGCGCCGGGCGAGTGGCCGGTGTTGACGATGGTGACACCGAAGGAACGCATGTAGGCGACGAGGGGATCGCGGGCATTGTAGGCGTCGAGGGCGCGGAGCTCGGGCTGAAACGCGGAGGATTTCTCCAACTGGTCCTGATCGTGCGGCTGGTTGAGGATGCCGGAAAGGCCGACGGTACCGTGCGCGTCGATGAGGCCGGGCGTCACGACCTTGGCGCGAATGACGCGGTGGTCCGCCGTGTAGACCCGGCCTTCGGCGGATCCGACATAGACGATCTTGCCGTCGCGAACGAGCACCAGGCCATCCTTGATCGGGGCGCCGGCCATCGTGTGGACCGTCTCGCCATGGATGGCGAGCGGCATGGCTGGCTCGGCGGCGGCGGACAGGGAGAGAGCCGCGAAAAAACCGGCGGCGGCAGCGGATGGGCGGAGAAAGGGAAAGAATTTCATTGGTTGTCTCCGTTGGCGGCGGCGATGAGGTCCCAGGCGGAAGTAAAGCAGCAGAGATGTGCGCGGTGCGGGTCACCGGCGCCGGGGCCACCGACGGCGTAGAGGTGATCCTGCGGATTGGTGAGGTCGAAGACCTTGCGGCCCTCCACCCAGGTCTGCTCCACGCGGGTGTAGACGCTGAGCGGGTCGCCGGAGAGGATGATGAAATCGGCATCCTTGCCCGGGGAAAGGGTGCCGATGCGGTCGGCGAGGCCGAGCATCTTGGCGTTGGCGATCGTGACGGCCTCCAGCGCGCCCTGGCGGGTCATGCCCGCGCGGACGCCGAGCGCGGCGGAGCGCAGGAAGTGGCGGGAGTCGGTGACACTGTCGTCGGTGTGGAACCCAACCAGCACGCCGGCTTGCTCCAGGATGGCGGGCGTGCGCCAGTCCATGTCGCGGGTCTCGAGCTTGCCGCCCGGGGAGTCGATCATGATGACGGAGCACGGCGCGCCGGCCGCGGCGATCTCGGCGGCGACCTTCCAAGCCTCGCTGACGTGGTGGAGGACGGGGCGGTAGCCGAATTCCTGCGCGAGGCGCAGGGCGGTGACGATGTCGTCGGCACGGTGGGTGTGCTGGTGGACGACCCGCCGACCGGCAAGGACCTCGGAGAGTTCCTCGAGCGCGAGGTCGCGGGGCGGGAGTTTCTCGGCGTCAGTGCCGGCGCGCTGGATTTTTTCGCGGTATTCGCTGGCCTTGGTGTATTGCTCGCGGACGAGGGCGGCGGATTTGCCGCGCGTGCCGGGGAAGCCGTTGGCCCCCTTCATGGAGTTGGTGCCGTTGGCCATCTTGAGCCCGCCGGCGGGCGAGCCGTCGGGGAGTGGCAGGATAAGGTCATCGACCGTGCGGCCATCGCGGAGCTTGAGGTAGAGGGTCTGGCCGCTGATGAGGTGGCCGGAGCCGGGCATGACGTTGGCGGTGGTGAGGCCGCCGGCCTGCGCCTTCTGGATGGAGGCGTCGCGGACGTCGATGGAATCAAGCACGCGGGCGTCGGGATGGATGGGGCCGGAGCCGTCGCCGCCCGTGCCGCCGCCGATGTGGCTGTGGGAATCGACGAGGCCGGGCATGAGGAACTTGCCGGTGACATCGTGGATTTCCGCGCCGGCGGGGAGGGTGACCTGGCCGGCGGCGCCGACCGCGAGGATCTTGCCCCCTTGAACAACCAGGACGCCATTGGCGATGGGGGCACCGGCGATGGGGATGATCTGCGCGCCGGAGAAGACCTGGGCCTTCTCCTGCGCAACCAGAGCGGCGGCCAGAACAACCAGCGCCGTACAACCTGACAGGGTTCGAAAACGCATGAGGCGGAAACTATCCGCGGACTTGGCGCCGGCAAACCCAAAGGAGGCGGTGGCGCCCTACCGTTTCAACCGGGCCTGCAGTTTCTTCACCTCGGGGCTGATGGCGCCGCAGTCCCCGCTGCTGCCGCAGCCGGGCTTTTTGCGCTTTTTAAGCCACGAACGCACCAGCAGCGCCGCGGCGAGGGCGACGATGGCGAGGGCGATGAGGGTTTGGAGGGAGGGGGACATGGGAAGAACGCGAGAGAGAAAGAGCAGGAAGGCGGGTGCAGGGTTGATCTTGTTGTCTTATCGGTCTCGGAGGTCTTCCTCTCTTCTAGTAGCCGAGCGCGCGCCCGGTCTGGTAGAGGGCGAAGCACACGAGCCAGGCGGTGCCGGTCATGTAGGCGATCTGGAAGAGCGGCCAGCGCCAGGAGTTGGTCTCGCGCTTCACGACTGCGACGGTGCTCATGCATTGCATGGCGAAAACATAATACACCATGAGCGTGAAGCAAACCAGCGGGGTGAACAACGCCGCGCCGCCGGGCCAGTGGGCGGAGCGGAGGGCGTCGCGCAGCGGCGTGGTATCGTCGTCCTCCGACGCGACGCCGAAGATGACCCCCATCGAGCTGACAAAGACCTCGCGGGCGGCGAAGGACGTGACGAGACCGATGCCGATGCGCCAGTCGAAGCCGAGGGGTTTGATGACCGGCTCGAGCAGGTGGCCGGTGCGGCCGGCGAAGCTTTGGGCGATCTGCGCGGTGGCGGTCGCCGCGGGATCGGGATGCTTCGGGTAGGTGGTGAGGAACCAGAGCACGATGGAGATGCCGAGGATGATGGTGCCGGCGTTTTTCAGGAACAGCCAGCCGCGCTCGATCATGTGGCGGAGGATTTCCTTGAAGCGCGGCGGCTGGTAGGCCGGCAGCTCCATGATCATGTGCTGTGGGGCGGTCTTAAAGAGCGTGCGCTTGAACAGCCAGGCGAAGAAGAAAACCCCGCCCGTGCCGAGCGCATACATGAGAAGCATGATGCCGGCCTTGGTGCCGGCGGGCATCGTATCGCCCGGCAGCAGCGTGGCGATCATCAGCAGGTAGACCGGCAGGCGGGCCGAGCAGCTCATCAGCGGGGCGACCAAAATCGTGACGAGGCGGTCGCGGGCGTTCTCGATGGTGCGGGTGGCCATGATGCCCGGGATGGCGCACGCATAGGAGCCGAGCAGCGGGATGAACGAGCGGCCGTTGAGGCCAACCCGGCTCATCGGACGGTCCATGATGAAGGCGGCGCGCGCCATGTAGCCGGTGCTTTCCAGCAGGCCGACGAAGAAGAACAGGATCAGGATCTGCGGGAGAAAGATGACGATGCCCCCCACCCCGCCGATGACGCCATCGGTGAGCAGGTCGCGCAGGTCGCCGGGCGCCATGATTCCCTTTACCCAGCCGCCGAAGGCGGCGACCTGGCCGTCGATGAAGTTCATTGGCGCCTCCGCGAGTGAGAAAATGGAAAAAAACAGCGCGGCCATGATCACGGCGAAGACGCCCCAGCCCCAGACGGAGTGGCAGAGCACGGCGTCGATCCGGTCGGAGCGCGAGGGGCCGGTCTTGCCCGGCCGGCGGATGACATCGCGGCAGAGCAGGCCGATGGCGTCATAGCGGCTGCGGATCAAAATGGCGGACCAGTCGGTGCCCTCCTGCCCCCAGCGTTGCCGCCACTGGTCGAGGATCGCGTGCGTGCGCGCACTGAGCGGCTTGGACCCGGCGACGCGGACCGTGTCAAAATCGGTGAGCAGCAGCAGCGCCTCGGCGCGGGCGATGAGCGGCGAGCGGGCGTCGGAATCAGTGAGCGCGGCCTGGAGCTCGGCGACGGCCGGGGCGATCGGGGCGGGCACGTCCCAGCGGTGACGGGCCAGCGGAAGCTCGATCCGGCTCATGGCGAGGCGCAGTTCCACGAGGCCGCGGCCATGGATGGCCTCGCAGGGAATCACAGGCACGCCGAGTTCGCCTTCGAGCTCGGCCGCATCCACCTTCATCCCGGCCGCGGCGGCCATGTCCATCATGTTGAGCGCGATGATGACGGGCCGGCCCAGGTCGAGGATCTGGTGGACGAGGTAGAGGTTGCGCTCGAGGTTGGCGGCGTCGACGACACAGATGATGCGGTCGGGCGGCGGGGTGTCCTCGCGGCGGCCGAGGAGCACATCGCGGAGCACGGCCTCATCGGGCGAGCGGGCCGCGAGCGAATAGGCGCCGGGCAGGTCGATCAGCTGGATCGGGCGGCCGTGCTGCGAGTAGGTGATGCCGATTTTTTTCTCGACGGTGACGCCCGGATAATTGCCCACCTTCTGGCGGAGGCCGGTGAGGGTGTTGAAGAGCGTGGTTTTGCCGCAGTTGGGATTGCCCACCACCGCGTAGACCGGCGACCGGTCGGGAGAAGGCGCCGCGCGCTTGCGCCCGCTGAGGGCGATGTGGGCGGGCAGCTTCAACGCAAGCTGGCCGGCTCTTCGCCCCCGCTTCCGCCGTCGCCAACGTCAGGGCGGACATGCAGGGCGGGAAGCTGCTCGACGAGAATACTCATGGCCGCCCGGTGATTGAGGGCGATACGGGTGCCGTTGACCAGACAGAGGCTGGTGGACGTGCCGGAAATCTTGGTCACCAAGGCGGCTTCGCCGAAGCCCATCTCGCGGACCCGCTGGCAAAAGCTGTCATCTCCGGTCAGCCGGCACACGCGGCCCGTGCGGCCGACCGGCAGCTGGCATAGGGCTGAAAGCGTAGGGGGGGAGGCGGGCATCGTGAGGCGACAAGTTGATGAGACTCAGTTTCAATGTCAATTGAAGGAGCCATTTTTCATAAATTCTCGTTAGGTAGAGGGTGTGCAAAGGTTTTACGCAACTCGGACAAATCCCCGAAATGTTACCGCAATATTTTAGGGTAAACCAATGCCTAAAAGCCATTAGAGCTAGGATCAGTGGGTAGCTCCCAACCAACCATCGCCGCAGGGCCCACCCGCCGGTAGGAGCCTTCATATACGCGATGGGCTCGCCCTTCAAATTGAGGACCGGATGGTAGAAGGTGGCGACCTGGTCGGTGGCGGAGTCAATATAATGGCCGATAAAGGTGCGGCGGCTGCGGTCCTTGGTGCGGTTGGGACCGGAGCCATGGATGAGGTTGCCGCTGAAAAACAACGTCGCGCCGCGCGGCACCTCGACGGCGACCGGCTTGGCGTCGCGCGGGAACGGCTTGATGTGGCTGTCGCCGTAACTCATCCACGTGTCGGTGCCGTCGGCGGGGCAGTGGATGGCGCTGCGGTTTGTGCCCGGGACGACAACGAGGCACCCATTGTCGATGGTCGAGTCGTCGATGGCGGTCCAGGCGGCAATGCCGGTGGCCGGCGCCGCCAGCACGTAGAAATTATCCTGGTGCATCCCCTGCCCCTTCGCGCCCGGCGGCTTGAAATAATACATAGTCTGCGCGAGCAGCGAGTCGCGGCCCAGCAGCGAGGTGAGCACGGCGGTCACCCGTGGGTGGATCGCCCACTGTTTCACGCGCTCACTGTGCCGGTGTGGGTGCATCGCGCGGAGCTGCATCTTGGCCGGATCGACCTCGTCGAACTTGAGACCGCTGCCATAGACGGTGAGGCCAAGACCCTTGAAGTCCTCGAAGAACGCCTCGATGGCGTCGATTTCTCCGGGGGCATAAAGGTTTTCCACGACGCAGAAACCGTCCGTCTGAAACTGTGCGACCTGCGCGGGGGATATCAGCGGGCGTGCTGCGGTGTCTGAGGTGGAGGGCACGACGGGCAAGCTAGCATGACGCGGGAGCGGAAAAAGGGTTATTTTGAGCCACTTGGTTTGTCATTCGGATGCGGCCACGGCGGGAAAAGAATCCAGCTGGGTTCGCGCGGCCGGGCGCAAAAAAAGCGCGACCCGGAGATCGCGCTGGATTTTTGACGGACCGGCTTACCGCCGCCGGCGTTTGACGGCGAGTTGGACGCCGGAGTAGCGCACGAGGCTCTGCAGGTGCTCGTATTGCTGCGGATCCATGTCCTTGGAGGCCTTGAGCTCGTCCTCGGCGCGTTTCATGGCGGCCTCGACGGCGTTCTCGTCGATCTTCTCCTCCGTGATCGCATGCTCGGCGAGCACGCGCACCCGGTCGCCGTCGATCTGGGCGAAGCCGCCGCCGATGGCGAGCCACGACGTGACGGCGCCCTTCGTGACGCGGAGCTCGCCGTGGGCGACCTGCGTGAGCAGCGGGATGTGGCCCGGCAGCACGCCGATCTCGCCCTCAACCGTCGGGACAACGACGGAGTCGATGGTGTCGGAATACACCTTGGCTTCCGGGGTGACGATTTCGAGGGTGAGGGGCATGGAATATGGTTTTAAGTTTTAAGCTGTAAGTTTTAAGCGGAAGTGAGCTTACGCTCTTACAACTTAAACCTTAGGCCTCATTTCTTGGCCCCGGCGGCGATGACCTCGTCGATGCCGCCCTTCATGTAGAAGTCGCCCTCGGCGATATGATCGAGCTCGCCGTCGAGGATCATCTTGAAGCCGCGGACCGTCTCCTTGACGGGGACGTATTTGCCCGGCGTGCCGGTGAACACCTCGGCGACCGCGAACGGCTGCGAGAGGAGGCGCTGGATCTTGCGGGCGCGGTAGACCATGAGCTTGTCCTCGGGGGAAAGCTCGTCGAGGCCGAGGATGGCGATGATGTCCTGCAGGTCCTTGTAACGCTGGAGGACGCGCTGCACCTCGCGGGCGACGCGGTAGTGTTCTTCGCCGACGATGTCGGGCTGGAGGGCCTTGGAGACGGAAGAGAGCGGGTCGACGGCCGGGTAGATGCCGAGCTCGGCGATGGAGCGCTCGAGCACGATGGTCGAGTCCAAGTGGGCGAAGGTGTTCGCGGGGGCCGGGTCGGTGAGATCGTCGGCGGGCACGTAGACGGCCTGCACGGAGGTGATGGAACCCTTCTTCGTCGAGGTGATGCGCTCCTGGAGGAGGCCCATCTCGTTGGCGAGGGTCGGCTGGTAGCCGACGGCCGAGGGCGAGCGGCCGAGGAGCGCGGACACCTCGGAGCCGGCCTGCGAAAAGCGGAAGATGTTGTCGATGAAGAGGAGCACGTCCTGGTTCTTCTCGTCGCGGAAATACTCGGTCATGGCGAGGGCCGAGAGGGCGACGCGCATGCGGGCGCCCGGGGGCTCGTTCATCTGGCCGTAGACGAGCGCGACCTTGGACTTGCTGAGGTCCTTTTGGTTGATGACGCCGGCCTCGGACATCTCGTGGTAAAGATCGTTGCCCTCGCGGGAACGCTCGCCGACGCCCGC
>JBKJTZ010000008.1:0-5742 GCA_046590295.1 Lacunisphaera sp. | reverse complement strand
ACGAATTTGGATTCTTGAGCCGCCACACTTGCGAAGGCTGCCGACTCGCGTAAACTGCTAACTGGCATGATTTTTCCAAACGAATCGGAGGTTATTTCACCATTCCCCACCTCGGCCGAAGTTATCCCACTTCACAAGGCCGGTGGAATGGTCGCGACCGCCATCCAAAATCTCTATCGGCGGCCGAGCGGAATCTACTACGGACGGTTCAAAGTCAGCGGACGAACGCGCTGGGTTTCGCTGAAAACGAATGTCTTCTCGACCGCGAAACTTCGGCTCACCGAGGAGATGAAAACCATCTCGGGTATGCGCGAAATCGGCGTCGATTCGAATGCGCTCTCCTTTGATTTTGCGAAGCTCAAAGAAATCTATACCCGGCGTTATCTCGCCGATGCGGAGATTTCCGGGAAAACGAAGCTCGGCCGCGGTCACGCGATCCAACGGATCGAAAACACCTGGCCGCAGTTCATGGAGATGAAACCGAACAAGGTCACGGCTGTCATGATCTCCGAGTGGGCGAATCGCGTGCGGACCGAGGCCACGTTCCAGCGTCACGGGGCCAAGACGGTTCATCGTGGTTATTCCGCGGACTGCGTGAACCAGAGCCTGAGCGCCATCAGCCGGCTGCTCGAAATCGCCGTCGAATACGGCGTCATTCTGCGCAACCCGATGAAATGCGCGCCCACGCATCTGCGGCTGCGGTTCTCCGTGCGGGCAGCGAAGCCGAATCTGCCAAGCACCCAGAAAATGCGCGACCTCCTCAATGAGCTCGACCGACCAATCGTCCTCGGACCGGAATTCGCGGAGCTAGAGGCTTCCGTCCGGCCACTGATCGACCGCGAGCGGCTGGACGTCGGCGAGTTTGCCCGGTTCCTCGCCTACTCCGGCGCGCGGCTGGCCGAAGCCGGCCGGATGGATTGGGATTTCATCAAGGAACGCACGCTGCGCATTTCCGGCACCAAGACAAAAACCTCCGAACGTGAAATCCCGCAGATCCCGCGCATGACCCAGCTGCTGGCTGACATCCGGGCCCGGCGTGTCCGCGAGGGTGTGGTCAAGGATGCCTCGAAACTCAGAGGGCCGATTTTCCAGGTGAAGGAGTGCCAGAAATCAATCGACCGAGCATGCAAGGCACTGGGCATCGCCCGCCTCACACACCACGACTTCAGGCACTATTTCGCGACGGTCAGCATCGAGAGTGGCGTGGATATTCCGACCGTGTCGCGGTGGCTGGGTCACGCCGACGGCGGAGCGTTGGCCATGAAGACCTACGGGCATCTGCGCCAGGAGCACTCGCTGGCCCAAGCCGCCAAGGTCGCGATTTGAGGATGAACCAATCGCCCGGTTCAGCCCTTGACACGCCTAGCGGCGGGCTTTTCAGTCCTAGATTCGCCTCGCCGATGTAGCTCAGTTGGTAGAGCAACTGTTTCGTAAACAGTAGGTCACCGGTTCGAATCCGGTCATCGGCTCCATCCCACCGCCCCCAGGCGGCAGTTCAAGCCGTGGGTGGACTGGCCCGAACCAAATCACTTAGTGCCTAGCAGACCAAAATGCGTAGTGGCCATTTCGTAGACTTGGCGGATTTGGCCCAGTGACCGTCTTTCGACACCAGATCCTAAGTCTGGCGTGTCTGCCAATTCCACCACCCGGGCGCTTTAAAAGTGCAAAGTATGGAGGTCGGCTACCGGCGCGAGCTTGATTTGCGCCAGCTCTATCACTGAGCAAGATCGAGCAATACACGATTGGGCGGGAAGGACAATTGGCCGCAAGGGGCTCGTCGATATCAAGTCGAAATACGCAAATCACACCCAACAAATGATGGTCACTTCGTTGTCGAGCCTTGCAAATCAAGTAGTATACTCCCCACCGAAACGCTACGCACCATTGGTTGCACCAGTGGGCATTGCCCCCATTACGCCTGCTTCGACCGGGCGGCAGTGGTCAGATTGGCTTGGCTGGCCCGGTCTACGCCCCAAATCCCCCGTCGCAGCTTTCCGCTAAGGCTGTTGCACACACCTAAATCCCAGATGGTTGCTGCCAGTATCAGGTGCCCCCTTGCCCCGTGAGCCGAGCATGTAGCGGGTGCAATATTGGTCGGTGCAGAGGAATGATCCGCCGCGTTGGACGCGCTTGGGCATGCCCCGTTCCTGAGGGTCATAGCTATCGGTGCGCTCCGGACCGGTTGGATTGCGCACGACCCCACCCCTGGCTGCTGCCACCTGTAGGGCATAGGTGTCGGGCCGATACCAGTCGCTGCACCACTCCCACACATTCCCGGCCATGTCATAGAGACCGTAGCCGTTGGCGTCATAGTGGCCGACCGGCGCCGTGCCGGTGTAACCGTCGGCACCGGTGTTCTGGTGGGGAAAAGCGCCCTCGAAGTTGTTGCCCATCCAGCGTCCGCCCGGCTGCAGTTCGTCGCCCCAAGTGTAGCGCTTGCCGGCCCATTCTTGCGTAGGCCTCGGCTTCCTCGTAGGCGATGTGCCCCACGCGGATGATTTCCGCGTCCTGTCAGGTTGCTAGCCGGACCTTTCGGGTGCTGCCAATCGGCTCCGATCCGAAGCTATCTGCCGGTCTTGGGCGCGCCGCCATATCCGCGGGGATGGGCGCTATGCCAGCGCCAGGCGGTCTCAATGATGGCTTCGATGCCATCGTAGCGGGGTTGCCAGCCGAGTTCGCGCCGGATGCGATCACTACCGGCCACCAAGATGGCAGGGTCACCGGCACGGCGGGGAGCCATATCCACTGGGATGGCACGTCCGGTAATGCGCCTCGCTGCGTCGATTACCTGGCGCACTGAAAATCCCCGGCCATTGCCGAGGTTATAGACGTGATTGCCCTTCGCCAACGCCGCCAAAGCCCGGACATGGGCATCAACCAGATCCTCGACATGGATGTAGTCGCGGACGCAGGTCCCGTCGATGGTCTCGTAATCCTCCCCGAATATCGCCACCTTTTCTCGCTGCCCGAGAGCCACCTGCAGGATGATTGGGATCAGATGAAGCTCCGGATCATGGTCCTCGCCATGCTGGACGGTGGCGCCGGCCGCATTGAAATAACGAAGGCAGGCGAACCGGAAACCCTTCGTCACGGACAACCAGTGCAGAAACCGCTCAATGATGCCCTTTGATTCGCCGTAGGGACTACCCGGAATGATGCGCTCATCCTCATCAATCGGCATTTTGAGCGGATCGGCAAACAAGTTGGCAGTGGAGGACAGGATGATCCGTCTCACGTTGTGCGCATCCATCGCCCGGAGGAGATTCAGCGCGTTAACCACGTTGTCGCCAAGGTAGGCAAACGGGTCGCGCATCGATTCTCCAACAAGTGAATTGGCGGCGAAATGCATCACAGCCTCGGGCTGATATGCCCCGACGGCTTTTTCAATGCGCCCGTAATCGGCCAGATCACCCTCCACAAAGGCCGCGGCCGCGTCGACCGCCTCACGGTGGCCCTGTTGCAGGTTGTCGAACACCAGGACATCATGACCTTCGCGAATCAGTATTTCGGTCGCTACGCTACCAATGTAGCCCGCCCCGCCGGTCACCAGGATTTTCATCGGATCTCCCGTGGTTCGCCGGCCATTTCACAGGCCGCGCGCAGCTGTTTGGCGGCCTGCTCCGGAGTAAGGTCCCGCTGGGCCTCCGCCAACAACTCGAAGCCCACCATGAATTTCTTGACGGTGGCCGAGCGCAGCAAAGGCGGATAAAAGTGAGCATGCACGGTCCATTCCGGGTGGTCGGCCCCATCAAAGGGTGCCCCGTGCCAGCCCATGGAATAAGGGAAAGAAACGCCAAAAAGGCGGTCGTATCCCCGTAGAACTTGTTGCAAGAGAGCCGACAGGCTGTCCCGCGTCTCAGCCGGCAGATCGACCAGGCGGCTCCACGGCTGCAGCGGCACTACGAGGACTTCAAACGGCCATACGGCCCACCACGGGATCACGGCGAGCCATTGATCGTTCGCGGCGATTACCCGCTCGCCGCTGGCCAATTCCTGCTGGGCGTAGTCCAGCAGCAGGGGTCGGCGATTCTGCGCATACCACTCCCGCTGGCGGAGGTGTTCCTTGGCCGGCTCGTTGGGGATGTAATCGCTCGCCCAAATCTGTCCATGGGGATGGGGATTGGAGCAACCCATGATTTCGCCCTTGTTCTCGAAAACCTGGACCCAGCGCCAATTCTTCCCCAGTTCAGCCGTCTCCTTGATCCAGAGATCAACGACGCACCGGAGATCCGCGGGAGCAAGGTCGGCCAGGGTCAGGTCGTGCCGCGGGGAAAAGCACAGCACACGACAGGTGCCGGAATGAGCCTGGGCCGCGAAAAGCCCTTCCCCTTGCGTGCCGCCATCCGGACCCATGGGCTTGAATGCCGCAAAGTCGTTCGTGAAGGCATAGGTGGTGAGGTAGTCGGGATTGCGTTCGCCGTTGGCGCGCCGGTTCCCGGCGCAGAGATAGCAATTGGGGTCGTGGGCCGGTCGTTGGCCGGAGTTGACGACTTCAACCTTTCCCAGCCAGGGACGCTGCGTCCGATGCGGAGAGACAAAGACCCACTCCCCGGTCAAAGCGTTGAGCCGGCGATGCGGCTGATGGGTCAAGCGCGGGTCCATGAATTCATGCTGGTTGGCGACGGCGAAGCACCTGGGCTCCATTCCCCACCCGCAGGGCCAAAACGTCGGGCCCCCGGCCAAACCGAACCTGATAGGCGGCCGCGACAGCCGATGCCTCACTCCGGGAAAAGGCTGCGTCGGTCAGGGCAAGCACGGCCCCACCAAAGCCGCCACCACTGAGGCGGGCGCCATGGACATGCGGCGTGGCAATCAGGGTATCGACGAGGAAGTCGAGTTCCGCGGTGCTGTTCTCAAATTGATATTGCGAGCTCCGATGCGAGGCGGTGAGCAGGCCACCCACCTGGGGAAGATCGCCTTGGTCAAGGGCGCAAATGACGGCCTGCACCCGTTCGACTTCCTCCACGGTATGTCGGGCACGACGGGCGACAACTTCCGGGAGGGAATCTGCCGAGCCGCGTAACTGCGCACCGGTCGCCTCCGCCAGATGATTCACCCCAAGCAAGCGAGCAGCCTGCATGCACTCCTGATGGCGCTGCTCATACAAACCATCAACCAGTGCATGCTTCGTATGGGTGTTGAAAACCCACAAACAAACCCCTGCAGGCATCGGAATCGTCGTGCAGTGATCACGCTGGCCGTCTATCAGGACCAAGTGGTCGGACTGGCCAAAACTGGAAACGCCCTGATCGAGTATTCCACAGGGCACGCCGACAAAGTGATTTTCCGCGTAGCGGCCGATTTTCGCCAACTGAGTCCGGGAGCAAGTTTGTCCCGTAGCCTCGAGAAACGCCATGGCCGACGCCAGCTCCAGGGCTGCGCTGCTGCTCAAGCCCGATCCGACGGGCAGATTTGACTGCGCCATGAAATCAAATCCTCCGGGGGGCTTCAGGTCGAAAAAAGGCAAGGCGGCCAGGACGCCCAACGGGTAATTGGTCCATGCATTGGTGCCGGTTTGTCTGACCGTCTGACTCGCGGCCACTTCCACGATCGCGGCCACCGTGCTCTGGAAACTGCTGATGAACCGCCGTTGCCCGTCATCGCGCAGCGTCAGGGCCACTCCGATTCCTCGATCAATGGCGGCTCCGAGGACCGGCCCACCGTTGTAGTCCGTGTGATTGCCGATGAATTCCACCCGCCCGGGAGCGAAGGCGACGACGTCCGGCGGGCGCCCAAACGCCT
>JBKJTZ010000156.1:0-22207 GCA_046590295.1 Lacunisphaera sp. | reverse complement strand
AATTCGCCGCGCGGACGGACAGCTCGATCTCGTTCACCGACATGTTGAGGAGCTTGCGGAGCTTGTTCTGCTCCTCGGAGACCTCGGCGGCCTGGCTCTCGAACTCGTAGGCCTCCTGCGAGACGCGGTCGAACACGTCGAGGTGGTGCTTGAGGATCGAGGCGGACTGCTTGAGGGCGTCGTCCGGCGTGATGCGGCCGTCCGTCCAGACCTCGAGCACGAGCTTGTCGTAATCGGTGATCTGGCCGACGCGGGTGTTCTCGACCGCATAGCGGACGAGGCGGACCGGGGAGAAAAGGGAGTCGATCGGAATGACGCCGATGGCCTGCTCCTCCTTCTTGTTGTTCTCGCCGGGGCAGTAGCCGCGGCCGGTCTTGATCTCGATCTCGGCCTCGAAGGTGCGCTTCGTGTCGAGGGTGCAGATGACCTGGTCGGGGTTGACGATCTTGATGTTGGCGTCGGCCTGGATGTCGGCGGCGGTGACGGCGCCCTCGCGGTTGACCTTGAGGTGCAGCTTGATGGTCTCGCGCTTCTCCGAGACGATGAGGATCTTCTTCAGGTTGAGGACGATGTCGGTGACATCCTCGACGACGCCGTCGACGGACTGGAACTCATGGTTCACGCCGTCGATCTTGATGGAGCTGATGGCGCTGCCCTCGATGGAGCTGAGGAGCACGCGACGGAGGGAGTTGCCAACGGTGTGGCCATAGCCGGCCTCAAAGGGCTCGGCGATGAACTTGGCGTAGGTGGACGTGGCGCCCTCCTCGATCTTGGTGAGCTTGGAGGGAATTTCGAATTTTCCGAGACGCTTGGGCATGGGAGGAATGATATTTGAGTTGGTAGAATGAGCGACCGGCAAAACTTAGAAGCGCGAGTAGTATTCGACGATGAGCTGCTCGTTGATGGAGGGCTCCATCTCGTCGCGCGTAGGCAGGCGGGTGATGGTGCCCTTGAGGGCCTCATCGTTGCGCGTGAGCCAGGCGGGGACGACGCGGGCGCGGTTCTCCTCGATGGCCCGGGTGGCGAGCTGGCGGGAGGAATTGACGGCCTTCATCTCGACCTCGTCGCCCTGGAGGACGGTGTAGCTCGCGATGTCGACCTTCTTGCCATTGACGCGGACGTGGCCGTGGTTGACCAGCTGGCGGGCGGCGGCGCGGCTCTTCGCGAAACCGAGGAGGTAGACGACGCTGTCGAGGCGGGTCTCGAGGAGCTGCAGGAAGCGCTCGCCGGTGACGCCGCGCTCCCGCTTGGCGATGGCGAAGACGCGGCGGAACTGGCGCTCCAGCAGGCCGTAGATGTAGCGAAGCTTTTGCTTTTCGTTAAGGCCGACGGCGTATTCGGAGAGCTTGCGGCGCGACTTCGGGCCGTGCTGGCCCGGCGGGAAATTGCGGCGCTCGAGCACCTTCGCCGAGCCAATGATGTATTGGCCGAAGCGGCGGCTGATGCGGGTGGATGGTCCTGTGTAACGAGCCATGGAAGGAGATGATTAGTTGTTAAAGGGGTGGATTAGACGCGACGACGCTTGCGCGGGCGGCAGCCGTTGTGGGGCACCGGGGTGACGTCGATGATGGAGGAGATCTCGAGGCCGATGGCTTGGAGGCCGCGGATGGCGGAATCGCGGCCGAGGCCGGGACCGCTCACGCGGATCTGGACCTCCTTGAGGCCGTGGGCCATGGCGTTGCGGGCGGCATCCTGCGCCACGACCTGGGCGGCGTAGGCGGTGGACTTGCGCGAACCGCGGAAGTTGCACTTGCCGGCCGAGGACCAGGAGATGACATTGCCCTTCGCGTCCGTGATGGAGACGATGGTGTTGTTGAAGGTGGCGGCGATGTTCGCGATGCCGGAGGTGATGTTCTTCGACCCCTTGGCCTTGCGGACCTTGATCGTCGACAACTCTTCCTTGAGCAGATCCTCGGCGGTGGCCTGCTTGGGCACGCCACCGACGAGCTCGACGGGCTTGGTGTCGGCGACCGGGGCCGCGGTGTCACCCTCGGCGCCGGGCTTCGGGGCCTTCGGGGCCTTGGCGGGCCTGGCCTCGGCCGCAGGAGCGGCAGCGACGTCGGCTGTGACGGCCTTCTTGGGGGCCTTTTCTTTCTTGGGAGCGGATTTCTCGTCGGACATGGAGATGGGATTGGAGGATTAGACTTCCTTGGCCTTGGTGACACCCACGGTCTTGCGGGGGCCCTTGCGGGTGCGGGCGTTGGTGCTGGTGCGCTGGCCGCGAACCGGCAGGCTGCGGCGGTGGCGGATGCCCCGGTAGCAGTTGATGGCCTGGAGGCGTTTGAGATTGCCGGCGATGTCTCGGCGGAGATCGCCCTCAACCACCCACTTGTTGTCGGTGATGACGTGGAGAATCTTGTTCAGCTGCTCCTCGGAGAGGTCCGAGGCGCGCATGTCGGCATCCAGGCCGGCGGCCGCGATGATCTGATCGGCCCGGGCGGGACCAATACCGTAGATATACCGGAGGGAATATCCGATTTTCTTTTTGGCGGGGAGTTCAACGCCGAGGAGACGAGGCATAAGTGTGGTGGTTGAGAGGTTGGTTGTTGAGAGTTGGGAAAGGGGGATTTTTCAGGCGGCCCGGGGAACGGTGAGGATCTCGGGGCCGGAATCGGTGGTGAGCACGGTGTGTTCGAAGTGGGCGGAGGGCTGGCCGTCGGTGGCGACGACCGTCCAGCCGTCGCTGAGGGTGCGGACCTGGTAACCGCCGAGGTTGACCATGGGCTCGATGGCGAGGGTCATCCCGGACCGGATCTTCTCGCCGGAGTTGCGGCGGCCGAAGTTCGGGATCTGCGGTTCCTCGTGCATCGCGCGCCCCACCCCGTGGCCGACCATTTCGCGGACGATGCCGAAGCCATGGGCTTCGACAAACGTCTGCACGGCGTGCGAAATGTCGCCGATGCGGTTGCCGACCGCGGCCTGCTTGATGCCGAGGTAGAGGGCGGCCTCGGTGACTTTCAGCAGCTCGGCGGTGCGGGGGGCAATGGTGCCGACCGGGATCGTCGTGGCGTTGTCGCCGATGTAGCCGTTGTATTCAACGACCACGTCGAGCGAGATGATGTCACCGTCGCGCAAAATGCGCTTGAGGGAGCCGATGCCGTGGACGACCTCCTCGTTGACGGAGAGGCAGGTGTAGGCGGGATAGCGGCGCGAGTGCAACTGGTAGCCGTGGCAGGCGCTGCGGGCGCCGTACGAGGCGATGAGATCGCGGCCGATTTGATCCAAGTCGTGGGTCGTGATACCGGGACGGACCTGTTCCTTCAGGCGCGCGAGGACAGTCGCGGCGACGGAGCAGGCTTCGCGCATCCGACCGATTGCTTCCGGATTTTTGATCGGGATCATCAGGCGGCGGCGGAGAGGTCCCCTCGGAGGAGACCCTGGGTGCGGTAGTGGGTGATGACGGGATCCACGGAAAGCGGATCGGGCGCGAGGCAGGCGGAGAGGTTTTCCCCGCGGGCTTCGAGCCATTCGTCAAACACCAACGCTTGGAGCAGCGTAGCCGGGAAGCCTTGGAGAAGGAATCCCGCATCGGGTTTGCGCGCCCAGAACCATTTGCGGAGAACCGCAAGCTGGAGCTGGTCAGGCACGGCAGAGCCGCGCGTGACCGCCGCACCGGCCTGTTGGCCGAGCGGCGTGCGTCGCGAAATCTCCTGTTGCACAAGGGACGCAGGAGAGACGTGCTCAAGATTCAAAGAACGACCCTGAGCCACCCAATCCGCAAAATGCGGGCCGGCCGGACCAAGGAGAAGGAACTTCACTTTCGCCGAGGCAAAAGTGGAAAAGGGGCTGGAGTGTTCAGGCCCTTTCACCGAAGTAAAGGGTTAAAGAGCGAAGTGGCGGACGGCCCAGGCAGACAGGCCAATCACAAGTATAACAACCATCACCGCAGTGAGTTGCATGACGGCCTTGTCGCTGGCGGCCTCGCCGATGGATACATTGGCGGAGGTGCTGCGACCGCGAATACGGCCTTTTTTCAGGAAACCGTCATAATGACGCTGCAGGAGGAAGGTTTCAACCTGCCGCATGGTGTCGAGGATGACGCCGACGGTGATCAGCATGCCGGTGCCGCCGAAGAAATAGGCGATGCGCGGCGGGACGTTGAAGGAATTCAGCAGGATGTCGGGAATGACCGCAATGATGGTCAGGAAGATCGCGCCGGCCAGGGTCAGGCGGGTCATGATGAAGTCGAGGAAGCTCGCAGTCGGCTCGCCGGGGCGGACGCCGGGAATGTAGCCGCCATATTTCTTCAGGTCATCGGCGATCTGGATCGGCTTGAACATGACGGACACCCAGAAATAGCTGAAGAACAGGATGAGCGTCGTGAAGATGGCGTAGTAGGTCCAGTGCCCCTGGGTGAGGTTGCTGGAAAACTCCACCAGGAAGGGCATGTTAAAGGCCGCGCCGACCTGCGAAAGGATCGTCTGCGGGAACATCAGGATGGCGCTCGCAAAGATGACGGGCATGACGCCCGAGTAATTGACCTTGAGCGGCAGGAACGAACTCTGGCCGCCATAGACCTTCTGCCCGACGACGCGCTTGGCATACTGCACCGGGATTTTGCGCTGGCCCTGCGTGACCGCGATGATGCCCATCGTCACGGCGGCGAACAGCGTCAGCATGATGATGCCCTGCGGCAGACCGAGCTTGGCCACGCCGATCGGGGCGAAGAACAGCTGGTAGGTCGCGACGGCCGCGCCGGGCACGTCGGCCAGGATGCCGATGGTGATGAGGAGCGAGACGCCGTTGCCGATGCCGCGCTGCGTGATCTGCTCGCCCAGCCACATGAGGAGCATGGTGCCCGCGGTCATGATGATGGTGGAATACAGCAGGAAGGTCCAATGGCTCATCAGCACGATCTGGCCATAGTGGTTCACATCAAAGCCCGAGCCGAACAGCTTGGCCGGATTCTCCAGCGTGAACACGAGCAGCACGGCCTGCACCAAGCAGATGAGGACGGTGGCGTAGCGCGTGTATTGCGTCAGTTTCTGGCGGCCGACATCGCCCTCCTGCTGCAGGCGGCTGAGCGTCGGCACCACCGCGGTCATCAGCTGGAAGATGATGGAGGCGCTGATGTAGGGCATGATGCCCAGCGCGCAGACCGCACCCTTGGTGAGCGCGCCGCCGGTGAACATGTTGTACAACCCGATCAGGCCGCCCTTGCCGGCCGCGGTCTGGTCGGCGAAGAAATCCTGCAGCGGCTGCGGGTCGACGCCGGGCAGCGGAATGTGTGCGCCGACGCGGGCCACGAAGAGCAGGCCGAGCGTGTAGAGGATCCGCGAGCGGAGCTCGGGGATCTTCAGGGAGTTCGTGAAGGCGGAAAACATTTTTTAGGGGCGAGAAGAAGGAGGGAGGAAGGCGCGCGGGCGGGTCCGCCCGCGCCAGCTCAGGCCGTGATCGCCTGGCCGCCGGCCTTCTCGAGCTTGGCCTTGGCCGAGCCGGTGAATTTCTGAGCGGTGACCTTGAGCGCGCGGCTGATCTCGCCGTCGCCGAGGACCTTGAGCAGCTTGACGTCCGCGCGGATGAGACCGGCGGCGGCCAGCACCTCGGCGTTCACCTCGGTGATCTTCTCGTCGAGCCGGGCCAGGTCGCCGACGTTGACGACGGCGTAGCTGGTGCGGAATTCGTAGTTGTTGAAGCCGCGATGCGGCAGCTTGCGGTAGAGGGGCATCTGGCCGCCTTCGAAGCCGGGGCGGATCGAGCCGCCGGAGCGGCCCTTCTGGCCCTTGCCACCGACACCGGAGGTCTTGCCGTGACCGCCGCCTTCGCCGCAGCCGACGCGCTTCTTGCGGTGCACCGCACCCTTGACGTTAACGAGATTATGGAGACGCATTTTTCTGGATTCCTGATTTGGGCGCCGCCCTGCGACGGGCGCAGGACGACTCGGATGGGATGGATGGGTTAGGCGCGGAGAGCCTTGAAGTCTTCCTCAAGGCGGAGCTGGCGCAGCCCGTTGAGGGTCGCGTGGACGACAGCGATGTGGTTCTTGGAACCAAGCGACTTCGTGAGAACGTTGTGGACGCCCGCGGCCTCGAGGACGGCGCGGACGCCGCCGCCGGCGATGAGGCCGGTGCCGTTGGAGGCGGGGCGGAGGAAGACCTTGCCGCCGTCATACTGGCCGAGCACCTCGTGCGGGATGGTGCTGCCCTTGAGCTTGACGGAGACCATGCGCTTCTTGGCGGACTCGGTGGACTTCTTGATGGCGTCAGGGACCTCGTTGGCCTTGCCGTAGCCGATGCCGACCATGCCCTTGCCGTCGCCGACGACCGAGAGGGCGGAGAAGCTGAAGCGGCGGCCACCCTTGACGACCTTGGCGCAGCGGTTGATGAAGACGACCTTCTCGAACATGCCGGGCTCACCCGAGTCGTTGCCGGGGCCGGAGGAAAATGAGCGATTGTTGTTAGCCATGGGTGTTTAGAATTGGAGACCGCCCTCGCGCGCGGCTTCAGCGAAGGTTTTGACGCGGCCGTGGTAGGGCCGGCCGTTGCGGTCGAACACGACCGAGGCGATGCCGGCGGCCTTCGCCTTGGCGGCGAAGGTGACACCGAGCGACTTGGCGCCGGAGACATTGCCCTTCACCTTCGCCTTGCGCACCTCGGCATCGAGGGTCGAGAGGAAGACGAGGGTCGCGCCGGCGTCGTCGTTGACGAGCTGCGCGTAGATGTGCTTGCCGGAGAACTTGACGCTGAGGCGCGGGCGAACGGCGGTGCCGGTCACCTTCTTGCGGATGCGCCATTTGCGCTTCTGGAGGAGCTGGGCCTTGTAGACAGATTTCATGGGTGGTGGTGCGGTTAGGCGACGGTCTTGCCTTCCTTGCGACGGACGCGCTCGGCGTGCTCGCCGACGAGGCGGACGCCCTTGCCCTTGTAAGGCTCCGGCGGATAGTAGGCGCGGATCTCGGCGGTGACCTGCCCGACGAGCTGTTTGTCGGCACCCTCGATCTTGAGCTTGGTCTGGTCGGTGACCGTGACCTTGATGCCCTCGGGGATGTCGTGGAGGATGGGATGGGAGTAGCCGAGCGCGAGGTCGAGCTGCTTGCCCTTGAGCGCGGCCTTGAAGCCGACGCCCTGGATCTCGAGCTCCTTGAGGTAGCCCACGCTGACGCCCTTGACCATGCCGGCGATCACGGAGCGGGCCGTGCCATACATGGCGCGGGAAAAGCGGGTCTCGTCGCTGGGGGTGACAAGGATGGACTTGTCCTTGACCACGATCTTCACGACGGGCGCGAAGGTCTTGGAAACTTTGCCCTTGGGGCCGTCGACGGACACGGTGGTGCCCTTGATGTCGACCTTGACCTTGTCGGGGATCTGAACGGGTTGTTTGCCGATTCTGCTCATGGTGTGGGGCTCCTTACCAGATGGTGCAGACGAGCTCACCACCGAGCTTGTTGCGACGGGCGTCCTGGTCCTTCATGAGGCCCTTGGACGTGGAAATGATGGAAAGGCCGAGACCGTTGAGGACGCGGGGAATCTCCGAGTAGCCGGTGTAGAGGCGGCGGCCGGGGGTGGACGAACGCTTCAGGCCGGTGAGGACCGGAGTGTTGTCGACATACTTCATGGTGACGATGACGGTCTTGTGGCCGCGTTCATCGGTGCCGGTGGCGACGTCACGGACGAAGCCTTCGGCCTTCAGGATGCCGGCAAGGCTCTCCTTGAGCTTGGAGTGCGGGGAAACGCACTGGGCGAGACCGGCCTTCGACGCATTGCGGAGGTGGGTCAGGAAATCACTGATCGGGTCTGTCATGGATGGATGATGTTGGGATTAGCCCGTCGGATCATATCCGACTTCCGGCGGGAAAGTGGTTTACCAGGAGGACTTCGTGACGCCCGGGATCTTGCCCGAGAGCGCGAGCTCGCGGAGGGTGATGCGGGAGACGCCGAAACGGCGGTGAAAGCCGCGCGGCCGGCCGCTGAGCGAGCAGCGGTTGCGGATGCGGATCTTGGAGGAATTGCGGGGGAGCTTCGCGAGCTTCTTCTGCGCGGCGAAGAACTCCTCGTCCGTCGTCGCCTGGTTGGCGAGGATGGCCTTCAGCTCGGCGCGCTTGGCGGCGTGCTTCTCGGTGAGGCGGATGCGCTTCTTGTTGCGTTCGATGGCGGAGGTTTTCGGCATGGCGGAGTCTGGTTTAGGCGGCGGTGGTCTTGGCGGGGGTGCCCTCGATGCGGCGGAACGGCATGCCGAGGAGCCGCAGGAGCTCGCGGGCCTCGTCATCGGTCCCGGCGGAGGTCACAAAGGTGATGTCCATGCCCATCGCGCGCTTGTTGTTCTCAACGATGATCTCGGGGAAGATGGTGAAATCGGTGATGCCGATGGTGTAGTTGCCCTGCCCGTCGAGCTTGTTGGACACGCCGCGGAAATCGCGGATGGTGGGCAGCGCCACGGCGAGCAGGCGCATGAGGAAGTGCCACATGTTCTCGCCGCGGAGGGTGACGTGGCAGCCGGTGATCTGGTTGGGCTTCAGCTTGAAGTTGGCGATGGCCTTCTTCGAGCGGTTGAGCACGGGCTTCTGGCCGGCGATGAGGCCGATGTCGCGGGCGGCGTCGGCGATCATGTTCTTGTCGGCCTCGGAGGAGATGCCGGTGTTGATGACAATCTTCTCGAGCTTCGGCACCTGGTGCTTGTTCTGGTAGCCGCGGGAGACCATCAAGGCCGGGGCGACGGTCTCGGCGTAGATTTTCTGGAGAGGTGTGGGTTGTTTGCTCATGGTGCTAACCGGATTTCCGACCCGGATGCTTTAGGTTGATGTAAATAGGGGACCCTCGCCGGCTCAGGCCTTGGCCGTGGCGGCGGCGGGTTTCTTGGCGCGCTTGGAGGCATCGAAGCGCGACTGGAGCATGAGGTTCGACACGTGGACCGTGCCCTCGCGCTCGGTGATGGCGCCCTGCGGGTTCTTGTCGGACTTCTTGAGGTGGCGCTTGATCATGGCCACGCCCTCGACGACCGCGCGGTTCTTGGCGGAGCGGATCTCGAGGACCTTGCCCGACTTGCCCTTGTGGGCGCCGGCGATGACGACCACGAGGTCGTTCTTCTTGATGTGAAATTTCTGGGACATGTTAGAGGACCTCCGGGGCGAGCGAGATGATCTTCGAGTAGTTCTTGCCGCGGAGTTCGCGGGCGACCGGGCCAAAGATGCGGGTGCCCTTGGGGTTGCCGTCCTCGCCGATGATGACGATGGCGTTGGAGTCGAAGCGCAGGTAGCTGCCGTCGGTCCGGCGCAACGGGGCCCGGGTGCGGACGATGACGGCCTTGACGACCTCGCCCTTCTTCACGGTGGCGTCGGTGCTGCTCTCCTTGATGTTGACGGTGATGATGTCGCCCACGTGGGCGTAACGGGAAGGGTGCCCGCTCTTGCCGATCATCGACGCGCGGCGCGCGCCGGTGTTGTCGGCAATATCGAGAATGGAACGCATCTGGATCATGGTGGTGTGTCTCCGGCGGAGGGTTAGGCCTTGGCGGCCAGGTTGGCCTTGGTGGTCTTGGTCGGCACGGCCTCGGCGACATCCTGCTCGGAAATCGCGGGGGCGGCGCCCACGGCGGCCTCGACCACGCGGATGACGCGCCAGCGCTTCAGGCGGCTGATCGGGCGGGTCTCCATGATCTCGAGCTTGTCGCCGATCTTGGTCTCGTTCTTCTCGTCGTGGACGTGGAGGACGGTTTTGCGGTTGATGACCTTGTGGTAGAGCGGGTGCGGCGTCTTGTAGGGGACGGTGACCTTGACGGACTTGTCGCCCATCTTGGAGCTGACGAAGCCGACGAGGGTCTTGCGGGCGTTATGGCGTGCGTGAGTGGACATGGATGTGAGCTAGTTGGGCCGGGGCGTCAGGCGGCCTTGGTGGCATTCTTCTGCTTGAGGATGGTCTCCAGGCGGGCGATGTCCTTGCGGTAGGTGCGCAGGAGGTGCGGTTTCTCGACCTGGCCGGTGTTTTTGCGCAGGCGGAGCTGGAGGAGCTGGTCGCGGGTCTCGCGGAGCTTGGTGATGATCTCGCCGGGGGCGAGGTCGCGGATTTCTTTGGAAGTCATGGCGGGCATTCTCCTGGGATTAGGCGGCGGTGCCTTCGCGGACGATGAAACGGCAGCGGAAGGGCAGCTTGGCGTCGGCGAGGCGGAAGGCCTCCCGGGCGATGTTGAGGGACACGCCGGCGAGTTCGAAGAGGACGGCGCCGGGCTTGATGACGGCGACGTAGAACTCGACCGGGCCCTTGCCCTGGCCCATGCGGACCTCGGCGGGCTTCTTGGTGACGGGCTTGTGCGGGGAGACGCGGATCCAGAGCTTGCCCTTGCGCTTCAGGTGGCGGGCGATGGTGACACGGGCCGCCTCGATCTGCTGGCCGGTCATGGGGCCGCGGGACAGGGACTGCAGGCCGAATTCGCCGAAGGCGAGCGTATTGCCGCGCTTGGCATTGCCAGCGCGCGAGCCTTTCATCGACTTGCGGTATTTGGTGCGGGAGGGAGCTAGAGCAGGCATGGGATCAGTGGCTGTAAGCTTGGAAAATCAAGCTAGGCGCCGGGTAAGGAATTAGTTGGCTTCGTCTTTTTTGCAGATCCAGCACTTGACGCCGATCTTGCCCCAGACCGTCTGGGCCTCGGCGAAGCCGTAATCGATGTTCTCGCGCAGGGTCTGCAGCGGGACGCGGCCCTGTTTTTGCCATTCGCGGCGGGCGATGTCGGCGCCGCCGAGACGGCCCGAGCACTGGATCTTGATGCCGTCGATGCCGAGCGACATCGCGATCTGGATGGATTTCTTGATGGCACGGCGGAAGGCGATGCGACGCTCGAGCTGAAGCGCGACGTTCTCAGCCACAAGCTGGGCCTCGATCTCGGGCTTCTTGACTTCCTGGATGTCCAGGAGGACCTCCTTGCCGGTGAGCTGGCCGAGCTGGACCTTCATGTTCTCGACCTCCTGGCCCTTCTTGCCGATGACAATGCCGGGGCGGGCGGTGAAGATCTTCACCCGGACGCGGTTGCCGGCGCGCTCGATGAAGATGCGCGGTACCGAGGCCTGCTTGAGTTTTTCCATCAGCGTGGCGCGGATGACCTGGTCCTCGTGGAGGAGCTTGGCGAAATCCTTCTTGCGCGCGAACCAGCGCGCCTGCCAGTTGCGGCGGACGGCGAGGCGGAAGCCTGTAGGGTTGGTCTTTTGTCCCATGGGAGAGGTTAGTTGGTTTTGCCGTCGGAGAGGATGATGCGGAGGTGCGACATGCGCTTGACGCGCGGCTTGGCCGAGCCCTTGGCGCCGGCCTTGAAGCGCTTGAGCACGGGGCCGCATTCGACGAGCGCGCGGTGCACGGTGAGCTGGTCGGCCGAAAGGCTGTTGTTGTTCTCGGCGTTGGCCACGGCGCTCTTGAGCGTCTTGGCGAGGAGGCGGGCGGACTTGCGCGGGATGAGCGCGAGGAAGTCGATGGCCTCGTTGGCGGAGCGGCCCTGGATCAGGTTCGCGACTTCGCGGACCTTGCGGGGCGACATGCGCGCGTTGCGGGTGAGAGCTTGGATTTCCATGTGGGTGTTTCCGGTTGGCGGGCGCCTTAGATTTCCTTGCGGGTCATGCCGCCGTGCGCCTTGAAGACGCGGGTCGGGGCGAACTCGCCGAGCTTGTGCCCGACCATGTTCTCCGTGATGTAGACGGCGACGTGGGTCTTGCCGTTGTGGACGCTGATGGTGTGACCCACGAACTCGGGCGTGATGGTCGAGCGCCGGCTCCAGGTCTGGATGGGCTTGCGGGTGCCGGTGATCTTCGCCGCCTTCTGGATTTTCTCCAGGAGGTGGTAGTCGACAAAGAAACCTTTCTTGATGGAACGTGCCATGGTGCGGAGTCGTTGGGATTATTTCTTGTTGCGCGGCGGGCGGCCGTTGGCGCGCACGAGGATGAAGGTGCTGGACTGCTTGGAGCGGCGGCGCGTCGGGAAACCCTTCGCGAGCTGGCCCCACGGCGAGACGAGGTGCTGGCGACCGCCACCACCCTTGGACTTGCCCTGGCCGCCACCGTTCGGGTGGTCGACCGGATTCATGGCGACGCCGCGGACGCGGGGGCGCTTGCCGAGCCAGCGGTTGCGGCCGGCCTTGCCGAGCGAGCGCTTGCCGTGATCGGCGTTGGAAACCTCGCCGATGGTGGCGCGGCACTTGGCGTTGACGAGGCGGGTCTCACCGGAGGAGAGGCGGAGCTGGGCGTAGCCGTTCTCGACGGCGACGAGCTCGGCGGAGGTGCCCGCGGAGCGGGCGATCTGGGCCCCCTTGCCCGGCAGCATCTCGATGGCATGCAGCTTGGTGGAGGGCGGGATGACGGCCAGCGGGAACGAGTTGCCGGGACGGTAGTCGTTCGTGTCGGTCTTCATCGCGTTGTAGATGGTGTCGCCGGTCTTCAGACCCGCAGGCGCGAGAACGTAGCTCTTGGTGCCGTCGGTGTAGGCAAGCAGCGCGAGCAGGGCCGTGCGGTTGGGATCGTATTCGATCGCCAGGACCTTGGCGGGCATGTCGAGCTTGGCGCGCTTGAAGTCGATGACGCGGTAGAGCTTCTTGTGGCCGCCGCCGCGACGGCGCGACGTGATGCGGCCATAGACGTTGCGACCGCCGGTCTTCGGCTTCGGCTCGACCAGCGAGCGCTCGGGGCGCTTCTTGGAAATATCGGCCGGGCGGTTCAGGGTGGTGAACCGGAGGGACGCGGTGAGGGGACGGAAGGTTTTAAGGGCCATGTTGGGTGGTCTCCGGGGCTCAGGTGAGCTCGATCTTGTCGCCCGATTTCAGGGTGACGATGGCGCGCTTGCTGTCGGACGCGCTGGTGGCGAGGCCGCTACGCGTGCGCTTCGGCTTGCCGGCGCGGTTCTGGATGTTCACGCGGGTGACGGTGACCTTGAAGGTCTGCTCGACGGCCTCGCGCACGGTGTACTTCGTGGCGGAGGGATACACCTCGAAGGTGTACTGGCCGTAGTTGGAGGAGAGCTTGTTGGACTTCTCCGTCATCCGGATGGTTTTGATGACTTGGGCGGGATTAATCATGACTGGCCTCCGTTGGTGCGGGCGATGATCTGCTCGAGGGCCTTGGTGGAAACGACGATCCAGCTGTAGGTGACGAGATCCAAGGTGTTGAGCTTCGAGGCGTCCTGCAGGGTGACGCGGGGAAGGTTGCGGGCGGCGCGCTGGGCCGCGGTGGTGAACGGCGCGTCGACGATGAGCACCTTGCCCTTGGGGGCGATGCGGCCGATGATTGCGCTCATGAGCTTCGTCTTGGCCTGTTGCGGCGCGAAGGCCTCGATGACGCTGACGTCACCGGCGGTGGCGCGGTCGAACAGGGCGCGGTTGAAGGCGAGGGACTTCACCTTGACGTTGATCTTCTTGGTGTAGTCGCGCGGCTTCGGGCCGAAAACGACGCCACCGCCGCTCCACAGGGGAGAACGGATGGAGCCGGCGCGGGCGCGGCCGGTGCCCTTCTGGGCATGCGGCTTCTTGCCACCGCCGCGGACTTCGCCTCGGGTCTTGGTGGAGTGGGTGCCGAGGCGGGCGTTGGCGCGGTGGGCGACGACGACTTCCTTGACGGCCTGAAGGCCGCGGCTGCCCTCGAAGACCGGCAGATTGAAATCCTGCTCGGAGCTTTTCGTGGCGTCGGGAGTGAAAATTTTAAGCTTCATGTGATGCGTTCTCCGTTGGGCTTAGGCTTGCTTCGGGGCTTTCTTGCCGGCGCGGATGATGACATCGTCGCCGTTGGCACCGGGGATGGCACCCTTGACGAGGATGAGGTTCTTGTCGGCGAGCACCTTCACGACGCGCAGGTTCTGCACGGTGCGATGGTCGGTGCCCATGTGGCCGGGCATGGCCTGGTTCTTCCAGACGCGGCCGGGGGTCTGGCGCATGCCGATGGAACCGATGCGGCGATGGAACATGGAGCCGTGCGCGGCCGGACCGCCGGCGACGCCATGCTTCTTCATGACGCCCTGGAAGCTCTTGCCCTTGCTGACGCCGAGCACGTCGACGATCTGGCCCTCGGTGAAGGCCGTCACGGTGATGATGTCACCGGCCTTGCCGGTGTAAGCCTCGGGGAGGCGGACCTCGTTGATCACGCGGGGCGTGACCTCGAGACCGGCCTTCCGGGCGTGGTTCGACTCGCCCTTGGTGGCGTTCTGGCCCTTGCGGGCGCCGAAGCCGAGCTGCACGGCGTTGTAGCCGTCGGTCTCGACCGTCTTGACCTGGACCACCGGGCACGGGCCGGCTTCAACCACGGTGACCGGGACCAGGACGTTTTGCGCGTCGTAGACCTGGGTCATGCCGATTTTTTTTCCTAATAGGGTAGCGATCATGGGCTAAGTGGTAGGTGGCGGGAACCGCCGTTTGGTTAGACCTACGTTAGCAAGGGCCGGGGTAAGCCGGCTGGCTTGGCTAAGATGGTGGTGGGTTAAAAATTTAGACGTTGATGGTGATATCGACGCCGGACGGAAGATTGAGTTTCTTGAGCTCGTCGACCGTCTGGGCGGTGGGCTCCAGGATGTCGATGAGGCGCTTGTGCGTGCGGGACTCGAACTGCTCCATCGACTTCTTGTCGACGTGCGAGGAGCGGTTGACCGAAAGCTTCACGATGTGGGTGGGCAGCGGGATGGGACCCGAGACGCGGGCGCCGGAGCGCTTGGCGGTTTCGACGATTTCCACGGCGGACTGGTCGATGACGCGATAGTCGTAGCCCTGGAGTTTGATGCGAATGCGTTGGCCTTTCATGGCGGGATAAAGAACGAGGGTTGAAAAATCAGGTGCGGGCCGGGCCCTTGGCGTTGGTCTCGACGATCTTGGCGAGCTGCGAGTTCGGGACCTGGGCGAAATGCGACGGCGTGATGGAAGCGCTGGCCCGGCCCTTGGAGAGGGAGCGAATATCGGTGACGTAGCCGAAGAGCAGTTCGAGCGGGATGTGCGCGGTGATGATGCAGGCGCCGGTCTTGTTCTCCATGCCCTGGATCTGGCCGCGGCGACGGTTCATGTCGCCCATGAGGTCGCCCTGGTATTCCTCCGGGGTGGTGACCTCGACGCCCATGATCGGCTCGAGCAGGATCGGACCGGCATTCTTCATCGCGTCCTTGAAGGCGAAGATGCCCGCCATCTTGAAGGCCATTTCGGATGAATCCACCTCGTGGAACGAACCGTCGACAATGCGGATGATCACATCCACCACGGGGAAGCCGGCGATGACGCCGTTGTTGGCGCCTTCGAGCAGGCCGTCGGTCGAGGGCTTGATGAATTCCTTCGGGATCGAGCCGCCGACGGTCTCATTGATGACCTCGACGCCCTTCCCCTTCTCGTTCGGCTCAAGGTTGATGACGACATGGCCATACTGGCCCTTGCCGCCGGACTGGCGGATGAACTTGCCCTCGCCGTCGGCCTTCTTGGTGATCGTCTCGCGGTAGGCGATCTGGGGCTTGCCCGAGGTGGCCTCGACCTTGAACTCGCGCTTCATGCGGTCGATGATGATCTCGAGATGGAGTTCGCCCATGCCGGCGAGAATGGTCTGGCCGGTGTCCTGGTCGGTCTTGACGCGGAGCGTCGGATCCTCGGCCACGAGGCGCTGCAGCGCGATGCCGAGCTTTTCCTGGTCGCCCTTAGAGTTCGGCTCGATGGACATCGAGATGACGGGTTCCGGGAAGGACGGCGGCTCGAGACGGATGTCAAAATCCTCGTCACAGAGGGTGTCGCCCGTGATGACTTCCTTGACGCCGACGATGGCGCAGATGTCACCGGCGTAAGCGACCTCGATCTCCTCGCGCTCGATGGCGCGCATGAGGACGAGACGCGAGACCCGCTCCGTGCGGCGGGTCCGGGGATTGTAGAGCGACATGCCGCGGGGGAGCTGCCCGGTGTAGACGCGAAAGAAAACGAGCCGGCCCACGAAGGGATCGTTCCAGAGTTTGAAAGCCAGTCCGGCCAGCTTGGCCTTGTCGTCGACCACGGCCTCGACCGCCTTGCCATCGCTGTCCTGGCCCTGCATGGGCGGCACATCGATCGGACTCGGGAGATAATTGACCACGCAGTCCAGGAGGCGCTGCACCCCCTTCTTCTTGAAGGCCGAACCCGGGATGACGCCGGTGAACTGCAGGGAGATGGTGGCCTTGCGGACGCCGAGCATCAGCTCTTCCACGCTGATTTCCTCGCCGCCCAGATACTTCTCCGCGATGACATCGTCGAAGTCGGAGACCGCCTCGATGAGCTTGTCGCGGTATTCCTTCGTCTGGGCCTGCAATTCCGCCGGGACGGGGATCGACTTGGGGTTCATGCCCAGCAGGTCGTTCGGATCCTCCTCGAAGGTGTAGGCGACATTCTGGACGAGATCGATGAGGCCGGTGAAGTTCTCCTCCTTGCCGATGGGCAGGTAGATCGGGTGGGCATTGGCCTTCAGCTTCTCGCGCATCTCGGAAACGGCGCGGAAGAAGTCGGCCCCGGTACGGTCCATCTTGTTGATGAACGCCACGCGCGGCACCTTGTATTTGTTGGCCTGGCGCCAGACGGTCTCAGACTGGGGCTGCACGCCCGCGACGGCGCAGAACACGGCGACCGCGCCGTCCAGGACGCGGAGCGAACGTTCCACCTCGGCCGTAAAATCCACGTGTCCCGGGGTGTCGATGATGTTGATGCGCTGCTTGATGCCCTTCCAGGGGCCCCAGGAGGCGTTCCAGGCGCAGGAAATGGCGGCGGCGGTGATCGTGATGCCGCGCTCGCGCTCCTGCTCCATCCAGTCGGTCACCGTGGTGCCCTCGTGGACCTCGCCCATCTTGTGGACGGCGCCGGAATAAAATAGGATGCGTTCGGTCGTCGTGGTCTTGCCGGCGTCAATGTGCGCGGCGATGCCGATATTGCGGGTCCACTCGAGCGGGAACGGGCGCTCCTTGGCGTTGACCGGGGAGACCTTGGCCTTGTCGGTGACGACGGAAATCTTGATGGGAGATACGACGGACATGATGCTAATATTCCTTACCAGCGGAGATGGGCGAAGGCCCGGTTGGCCTGGGCCATCTTGTGCATCTCTTCCTTCTTCTTCACCACCGAGCCGGTGTTGTTGTAGGCGTCGATGATCTCGGTGGCGATCGCCTCGCGCATCGGGGTGCCCTTGCGGCCGTTGGCGGCGGCGACAATCCAGCGGAGGGCCAGGGACTCCTGGCGTTCAAACGAAATTTCCACGGGCACCTGGTAGGTGGCGCCACCGACGCGGCGGCTCTTGACCTCGAGTTTCGGGCGGGCGTTTTCCATCGCGCCCATCAGCAGATCGACCGGGTCGCCCTTCTGGAGCTTCTCGCTCACCTTCTCGAAGGCACCGTAGACGATGCGCTCGGCGAGCGTGCGCTTGCCGCTCTTCATGATGACATTGATGAGGTGCGTCACCAACGCGCTGTTGTAGCGGACATCGGGAACGGTGGGACGGTGAGTGGCTCTGCGGCGGCGTGACATGGGAACTTAAAAGAACGAGGGTTAGGCCTTGGCGGCTTTCGGGCGCTTGACGCCGTATTTGGAGCGGGAACGGCGGCGCTTCTCCACGCCGGTGGCGTCGAGCGTGCCGCGGACGATGTGGTAACGCACACCCGGGAGGTCCTTCACACGACCGCCACGCACGAGCACGATCGAGTGCTCCTGGAGGTTATGGCCCTCGTCGGGGATGTAGGAGATGACCTCCGTGCCGTTCGTGAGGCGGACCTTGGCGACCTTGCGGATGGCCGAGTTCGGCTTTTTCGGTGTGCGGGTCATGACCTGCACACAGACGCCGCGGCGGAAGGGGTTCCCCTGCAACGCCGGAGCCTTGGACTTCGCCGTGATTTGGCGGCGGCCCTTTCTCACGAGTTGGTTGATGGTTGGCATGTGGTTAAATGAAGCGGTTGGAAAAGTGGAAAAGGCGCGGAACCTACCGGAGACGAAGCCTCCGGCAAGCACTATTTCGCGCTTAGGAATAAAACACGATTTTCGATGGAAAACCTCCGAAATCGTGGCGTCTCAGGTGCCTCAACAGTTTGGCTGCAGGGGCTGTAAGTGACGAATGGGACGGTTAAAAAAGCAGGCGGATTCATCCTACTTCAAGTGTTAAATCAAAAAAACATCCGAAAAGTTGTTCACAACCAGTGGCCGCGTGCAGGAAACCAGATTGTAAAAACCCTGACCCTCGCTCCCCTCCCCCAATTTTGCATCCAATATCAAAGGAATGCCGTCTTTTGCCGCCAAAAAGAACGCCCGGCCGGTGAGGGCCGGGCGAGAAGACATCAGGAGCTAGGCTCGACCGAAATCTTTTTGGCGGGAGGAATCCAAGTCTCCCCTCTTCAGCGCGAAAAACAAGTCTGGATTCCTCCGCCCGTCGCACTTCCTCGAGGGATAAATAAAAAAAGCCGCGGACTTTCGTCCGCGGCTTTGAAGTTTTTCCCGGTGAAGCTTAGCTCGCCTCGGCCGTGGCCTTCGGAGCCTCCTCCATCGGGATGTCGCCACCCAGCGGCAACGTGACCTTGAGCTTCTTGTAGCCCGGCCAGCCCGTGCCGGCGGGGATCAGGTGACCCATGATGACGTTTTCCTTGAAGCCCTTCAGGTTGTCGACCTTGCCCAGCGTCGAGGCGTCGGTGAGGACGCGCGTCGTCTCCTGGAAGGAGGCGGCCGAGATGAAGCTCTCGGTCTCGAGCGAGGCCTTGGTGATGCCCAGCAGGATCGGATCAGCCTCGGCGGGCTTGCCGCCGGCGGTCTCGATGCGCTTGTTTTCGCGCAGGAACGCGGTGCGGTCGATCTGCTCGCCCCAGAACCACTCGGTGTCGCCCGGATCGCTGATGCGGACCTTGCGGAGCATCTGGCGGATGATGACCTCGATGTGCTTGTCGTTGATCGACACGCCCTGGAGCCGGTAGACTTCCTGCACCTGGCCGATGAGGAACTCGTACAGCGCGGTGGGCCCGAGGATCTCGAGGATCTCGTGCGGATCGGCGGAGCCCTCCGTGAGGTGCTGGCCCTTGTGGACAACGTCACCGGCCTGCACGATGATGTGCTTGCCGTGCGGGATCAGGTGTTCCTCCTCGGCGCCGGACTCCTCGTGGCGGACGACCAGTTTGCGCTTGCCGCGGATGGAGCCTTCGAACGCGACGACACCCTCGATGCGGGCCATCTCGGCGGCTTCCTTCGGGCGGCGGGCTTCGAACAGTTCGGCCACGCGCGGGAGACCACCGGTGATGTCCTTGGTGACGGACGCCTGACGCGGGGTCTTGGCGAGCAGCGCACCAGGCTGGATGATGTCACCCTCGGCGACGGCGACCTGCGCGCCCGTCGGGATCGAGTAGGCGGCGACCGGCTTGCCGTGGTCGTCGCGCACTTCGATCTGCGGGTTAAGGTCTTCCTTGTGCTCGATGACCACGGTCGCGATGCGGCCGGTGGATTCGTCGAGCTCGCGCTTCACGGTCACACCCGGGATCATGTCCTTGAAGTGGAGCGTGCCGGCCTTCTCGGAGAGCACCGGGATGTTATAGGGATCCCACTGGGCGATCGTCTGGCCCTTCGCCACCTTGTCGGTGTCGGCGACGGAGAGGAAGGTGCCGACCACAATCGGGTAGGACTCCAACTCGCGATCGTTGTCGTCGATGATCTGCAGCGAGCCCGTCTTGTTGAGCACGATGCTGTGACCCTCGGCGGTCTGCACGAGGCGCAGGCCGCGGTATTTGACGATGCCGGCGTTGCGCACCTTGATCTCGGGGTTCTTGGAACCGGCCGAGGCGACGCCCCCGATGTGGAACGTGCGCATGGTGAGCTGCGTGCCCGGCTCGCCGATGGACTGGGCGGCGATGATGCCGACGGAGTCGCCGATCTTCGCGACCTTGTTGGTCGCGGGATTGATGCCGTAGGACTTGGCGTCGATGCCATGGTCGCTGGTGGAGGTAAGCGGCGAGAGCACCTTGACGCGCTCGATGCCCGAGTCGTCGATGCGGCGGGCCAGCTCCTCGGTGATGAGTTCGCCGGAGTCCACGATGGTCTTGGACGGGTTGAGCGGGTCGAAGACGTCCTCGGCCGAGAAGCGGCCGACGATGCGCTCCGCGAGCGAGACCAGCATGGTCTCACCCTCGAAGATCGCCTTCTTCCAGATGCCGTCGCGGGTGCCACAATCTTCCTCGGTGACAACGGCGTCCATGGCGACGTCGCAGAGCTTGCGGGTCATGTAGCCGGCGTCGGCCGTCTTGAGGGCGGTGTCGGCGAGGCCCTTGCGGGCGCCGTGCGTGGAGATGAAGTACTCGAGGACGGTCAGGCCCTCGCGGAACGAGGACAGGATGGGGCGCTCGATGATCTCGCCGGAGGGCTTGGCCATGAGGCCGCGGAGGCCGCACAGCTGGCGGACCTGCTGCTTGTTGCCGCGGGCGCCGGAATCCATCATGATGTAAACCGGGTTAACCTCGGGCTTGCCGTCGTTGTTCTCAAGCTTCGCGAAAACCGCCTTGGCGATGCGGTCGGTGGCGCCGGTCCAGATATCGATGATCTTGTTGTAGCGCTCGCCGGAGGTGATGATGCCCTTCTTGTACTGCGACTCGACCTCGTCGACCTTCTTACGGGCGTCGGAGACGATCTCCTTCTTGTTCTCGGGAATGATCATGTCGTCGATGCCGATCGAGATGCCGGCCTGCATGGCGGTCTGGAAGCCCAGTTCCTTCAGGCGGTCGAGGGTCTCGACGGTCACGCGGTCGCCCGCCACCTTGTAGGTGTTGAGGATGAGGTCGCCCAGCTTGCTCTTCGGCACCGGGAAGTTGATGAAGCCGAGGCCGGTGGGCCAGATCTCGTTGAAGATCACGCGGCCCACGGTCGTCGTCAGCACCTTGCGCTCCTTGTTGCCGTAGACGGTGTCCTTGCCGAAGTTCGGGTTCGGCACCTGGATCCAGTCGTGCATCTTGAGGGCGCCGTCGGCCTTCGCGTAGTGCACCTCCTGCAGGCCGGACAGCAGCGGCACGCGCACGCCCTTGGCGGGCTTGGTCCGGGGCTCGATCGTCAGGTAATAGGCGCCGAGGACGATGTCCTGCGACGGGGTGAGGATCGGCTTGCCGGAGGACGGCGAGAAGATGTTGTTCGTCGACATCATCAGGAGCTTGCACTCCAAAATGGCCTCGAGAGACAGCGGCACGTGGACGGCCATCTGGTCACCGTCGAAGTCGGCGTTGTAAGCCGTGCAGACGAGCGGATGGACGCGGATGGACGAACCCTCGATGAGCACGGGCTCGAACGCCTGGATCGAGAGACGGTGGAGGGTCGGTGCACGGTTGAGCAGCACCGGGTGGCCCTTGGTGACTTCCTCGAGGATGTCCCATACCTCGGGGGACTTTTTCTCGATCATCTTGCGGGCACCGCGGACGGTGTGCACGAAGCCGAGTTCCTTGAGTCGGCGGATGATGAACGGCTCGAAGAGGACGAGCGCCATCTTCTTGGGCAGGCCGCACTGGTGGAGCTTGAGCTCCGGACCGATGACGATGACCGAGCGGCCGGAGTAATCGACGCGCTTGCCGAGCAAATTCTGGCGGAAGCGGCCCTGCTTGCCCTTGAGCATGTCGGAGAGCGACTTCAGGGCGCGGTTGCCGGCGCCCGTCACCGGGCGGCCGTGGCGGCCGTTGTCGAAGAGCGCGTCGACGGCCTCCTGGAGCATGCGCTTTTCGTTGTGGATGATGACGTCGGGCGTCTTCAGCTGCATCAAGTTCCGCAGGCGGTTGTTGCGGTTGATGACGCGGCGATAGAGATCGTTGAGGTCGGAGGTCGCGAAGCGGCCACCCTCGAGCGGCACGAGCGGACGCAGGTCCGGCGGGATGACCGGCAGCACCTCGAGCACCATCCACTCGGGCCGGGACTTTGAGCTGATGAAACCACCGATGACCTTGAGGCGCTTCGAGAGCTTCTTCTTGATCTGCTTCGAGCGCGTGGCGCGCATCGTCTCGTGGAGCTCGGCGACGACGGCCTCCATGTCGATCTGGATGAGCACGTCGCGGACGGCCTCGGCGCCCATCTTGGCGGTGAAGGCATCGGCGCCGTACTCGTCGACGGCCTGCTGGTATTCGGTCTCGGTCAGGAGCTGCTTGAGCTCGAGCGGCGTCTTGCCCGCGTTTGTGACCATGTAGTTTTCATAGTAGATGACGCGCTCGAGCGAACGGGCGGTCATGTCGAGCAGGAGGCCGAGGCGGCTCGGCATGCTCTTGAGAAACCAGATGTGGGCGACGGGCACGGCGAGCTCGATGTGGCCCATGCGCTCGCGACGGACGCGGGCGAT
>JBKJTZ010000037.1:0-11356 GCA_046590295.1 Lacunisphaera sp. | reverse complement strand
TAGGTGCCCGTGGCGGTGAACTGCTGTGACGAGCCGACATTGAGCGCGGGATTGGCCGGGTTCACCGCGATCGACACCAGGGTCGGCACGTTCACCGTCAACACCCCCGCACTGCTCGAGATCGTCCCGGCCGCATTGGTCACCACGACCGTATAGCTGCCCGCGTCGTCGGGCTGAGGAATATAAAGGGTGAAGGTGGCGGCCGTGGCTCCGGTGATGGCTACTCCGTCCTTATACCATTGGTAGGTGAAAGGCCCGGTCCCCGTTGCCGCCACGGTGAAGCTGACGCTGTTTCCTTCATTCACCGCCTGGGACGAGGGCTGGGTCGAGATGACCGGGGAGGTGTTGACCGTGAGCACCGCGGCGCTGCTGGTCGTGTTCCCGGCAGAATTGCTGGCTACGGCTGTGTAACTGCCGGCATCACTGGCTTGGACGGAGGGAATGGAGTATGTTGTGGCCGTCGCTCCGCTGATCGCCACAGCGTCTTTATTCCACAGGTAGGTGATCGGTCCGGTCCCCGTGGCCGCCACCGTGAAGCTGGCACTGCCGCCGGCAGTCACCGCTTGGGAAGAGGGCTGGGTCGAGATCACGGGAGGAGTGTTGACTGTGAGCGTGGCGGGATTGCTGGACGTGTTGCCTCCCGCGTTTAAAACCACCACGAGGTAGCTGCCAGCATCACTTGTCTGGGCTGAGAGAATCGAATACGTAGCCGCAGTCGCCCCGCCAATGTCCACCCCGTCCTTCCTCCACTGGTAGGTCAGAGTTCCCCACCCGCTCGCCCCCACCGTGAAATTCGCGTCGCTCCCCGCGGTCACCGTCTGGTCCGACGGCTGGGTCGTGATGCTCGGGGCCGGATTGCTGACGGTGAGGACCGCGGCGGAACTCGGCGTGGTGCCGGCAGAGTTGCTGACCTGGACCGTGTAACTGCCGGCATCACCGGCTTGGACGGAAGGGATGGAATAGGTCGTGGCCGTCGCCCCGCTGATCGCGATGACGTCCTTATACCACTGATAGGTCAGGGCCGTGCCTCCGGTGGCCGCGACCGTGAAGCTTGCGCTGCCGCCAACATTCACCGTCGCTCCGCTGGGCGCGGTGGTGAGGACGGGCGGATCTACCACAAAGGTGCTGAGTGAGCTGGCGCCCGCGGCCCCGACGAAGAGCTGGCCGTCGGCGAAGGCGATGGTCTGCGGGGCCGTGACGGTGATCTGCTGCACGAAGATCATGGCGGGAGTGAGCTCGACGACCTTGTTCTGGGACTGAAGGGCGACAAACACATCGCCGTTGGCCCGGTTGACGGTCACGGCGGAAAGCGCGGCCCCGGCGCCGAAGTCATACGAGGCGGTCTGCGCGTTAGTGGTGGGATCGAGCTGGAAGAGCACGGTGGGCGTCGCCCCCGCCACCGCGTAGACAAAGTTGTGCGTGCTGGCGGAGTCGACGGCCACGACCACCTTTCCGCTGAGCGAGCGGATGAGGGCCCCGGTGGTGGCGTTGACCACGGCGGTGTTGGCGCTCGAGCCATACTGGGCGTAATAGGTGTTGGTGTTGGCATCGGCGTAGACGGCTCCGGCCGATCCGCCGACGAGCGTCGTGTGCTGATTGGCGCCGTTGCTGACGGCGTTGATGTCGAGATAGTCGCCGGTGCCCTGCTTAGTCACGGCATAGTTGGTGGCGAGCGCGGCGGAGCCGGTCGCGAGGGTGGCGCCGTCGGTGCGCAGGGCCGACGGCACCCCGGAGCCGCTGACACTGAAGACCCGCACCAGGCTGTTGCCCTGGTCGGGCACGAAAACGGTGAGGCCGCTGGCGCTCACCAGCGCGGCATAGCCGGCGGTATAGGTGATCGAGCCGAGCACCGTGTTGGTGAGGCTGTTGATCACGTTCAGCCGCGCTGAGCCGGGGCCCTGCTGCGAGGCATAGAGAAAATGATCGGTGGGACTGAAGGCGAAGGCCTGCGCACCGGAATTGCCCAGGGGGACCGTATCCTGACCTTGGGCAGATCCGGCAATCGCCAGCAGGACACAGCCCCGCATCACGGGCAGGCGCCAGTCAAACAGAGCATGCCCCCATCGGGCGATCCGACTGGATTGCTCGATGCCACCAACGCTGGCGCAGGCGTGGCATGGGGTGGGCATCTTGGATTTAAGAATGTCGGAATTCGGTTGCTGGCTCAACTGATTTATCCAAACCCGCATGAGTAGGAGGAGAGCTTCACCTCTAAAAGCCGGCCGGTGGGACTTGCAGAGGGTGGGCTGGAATCCTTGAAAGGCGCACTGCGCAGTCTCGGCGGATCATCACACCCATCGCTTGGCTGATTGCCTTCTGTCGTGTCTTCCGTGTATTCCGTGGTTTCTTCGATGTCTTTCCGTTTTGCCTTCAAGCCCTACCGGCTTTCTCTGCGTTCGCCGCTGCGGACGGCGCATGGCCGCTGGACGGAGCGCGAGGGGCTCATCGTGCGGCTGGTGGACGCGGACGGCCGGGCGGGCTACGGAGAAATCGCCCCGTTGCCGTGGTTCGGAACGGAGACCCTGGCCGAGGCGGTGGAACTCTGCGGGAAGCTTGGCGACAAGGTCGAGGCCGGGCAACTGGCCGGGGTGCCGGAGCGGTTCGGCTGCGTGCGGTTTGGACTGGCCCTGGCCCGCTCTGCGGTGGAGCGCCTTGACCCCCAGGCGCTGCAGGATGGCCGACCGACAGACAGCGCGTTGGGGCCAACGCGCTCCACCACGCGCCTGCCGGTGGCGGCACTTCTCCCCGCTGGGCGGGAGGCCCTGCCGGTGCTGCGCACCAGGCTCGAGACCGGTTATCTGGCTTTCAAATGGAAGGTCGGCGTCGGCGATCCGGACGATGAACTCGGCCTGCTCGACGACCTGCTGGCACATCTTCCGGCTCACGCCCGGCTCCGGCTCGACGCCAACGGTGGCTGGACGCGAAAGCAGGCGGAGCGCTGGCTCGCGCGCTGCGCCGAGCGGCCCATTGAGTTTGTCGAGCAGCCGGTCGCACCGGCCGACGAGGATGTCCTGTCCGGCCTGGCCGCGGACTACCCGGTGAAACTCGCGCTCGACGAATCCGTCGTGCGCCTGGCCGACGCCCGGCGCTGGCAGGGGCAGGGCTGGCCCGGGGTTTTTGTGATAAAGCCAGCCTTGGCCGGACCGCTCGCGGAAACCGTGGCGTGGATCCTCGCCACCCAGGCCGATGTCGTGCTCTCGAGCGCGATCGAGACCGCACTGGGGCGGTCGGCGATTTTGGACGCCGCCTTACGCCAGCCCCTCACGACGCGGGCGCTGGGATTCGGCACCGGGGAGGTTTTCGGCGACCGCCGCTGGGACGGCCCGGTGATCGGTCCGCTGGCGGATAATTCATGCGTCGCGGATAATCCGGGGGAGGAGATGTGGGGAAACCTTGATGAGAAACCTGAGACCTGAAACCTGAGACCTGGTATTTTTAACCACGGATAGCACGGATCTAGGCTTCAGAATCTGGCCCCTTTGCGGCCAATCCTGCCTTTGATTCGGCGGAGACGGTGAAACCAGAGCGGCAGCTGTGCTGTTAATTGTTATTGGTTATTTGTTACTATGAACGGTCAAGAATAGGCCCGGCGAAGGCACATCCGTGTTATCCGTGCTTAAAAACGCCATGTTCCCTCGCTTTCTGGGGTTTAAGATTCCAGGTCCTTTCGTGGTTTTTCGGACCACTTTGTGACCGCCGTGCCGTGGTTTGATCCGTGTCAATCCGTGTAACCCGTGGTCCAAAGATCGCGCCTCGCCGGCCACTCCCTGCAATCGCCACCTAAATTCCGCGGTTGATCCTCAGGTTTCATGTCTCAGGTTTCAGCTTTCAGCTTTCGATCTCAGCTCTCAGGTTTGCTCCGCCATCTCCGCCAAGCTTCCGTCAGGTCTCTCCTTATGAACCGCTCCGAATTCGCCCGCCTCCTCGGTGCCCCGGCTGATATTGCCGCCGAGGCCCGGCGCGAGCCGGTCGTGATCGAGGAGCAGGATCCGGCGCGCTTCATGGCGGCCCTGGCCGCCGCCGCAGCACAGGGCGGCACGGTCATGCTGGCGAATCCACAGTGGGGCGAGTCCGAGCGGCGCCAGCTCGCCGCCCTGGAGCGGCTGGAAGCGGTCACGCCCGCCACCGCGGACGGCCAGGGCTGGCTCTGCATCCCGACGGGCGGCACGGGCGGACAATTGAAGCTGGCGCGGCACGACGAGGAAACGCTCGCGGCGGCCGTGGGCGGATTCTGCCGGCATTTTTCCATGAAGCAGGTCAATGCCATGGGCGTCCTGCCGCTGCATCATGTCAGCGGCCTGATGGCGTGGCTGCGCTGTGCCCTGACCGGCGGGGAATACCGTCCGCTGGACTGGAAGGCCGTCGAGGCGGGGGAAATGCCCGAATTGCCGACCCAGCCGCAAGGCTGGGTGATTTCACTGGTGCCCACGCAGCTCGAGCGCCTGTTGCGGGTCCCCGCGGCCGTGGCGTGGCTGCAGGGCTTCCGCACGATATTCCTGGGCGGCGCGCCGGCGTGGCCGGAGCTGTTGGCGAAGGCGGTGACCGCGCAGCTGCCGCTCTCCCTTGGTTACGGCATGACCGAGACCGCGGCGATGGTCACCGCGGTGCGGCCGGAGGAG
The DNA here is from genome assembly GCA_046590295.1 of Lacunisphaera sp. GTDB lineage: Bacteria > Verrucomicrobiota > Verrucomicrobiia > Opitutales > Opitutaceae > Lacunisphaera. Next base: position 6,737 of record JBKJTZ010000037.1, on the reverse strand, counting down.
TTTTTGCTCGGGTCCCGCAGCAGTGGTGCGGCGCTGCCGCACGCGACGGTGCAGATTGGCGCCGAGGGCGAAATATCCGTCGGCGGTAATTCGCTGTTTCGCGGCTATCATCCCGAGTGGCGCGACCGGCGGCCTTTCGGCACCGGTGATCTCGGCCGGCTCAATGCCGCCGGGCACCTGCTCGTCCTCGGCCGGCGCGACGCCGTCATCATCACCGGCGGCGAAAAAGTCGACCCGGCGGAGGTGGAGGCCGTGTTGCGCGGCAGCGGCGAGCTGCCCCAGGTCGTCGTGCTCGGCGTGCCCGACGCGGAGTGGGGGCAGGTCGTGGTGGCGGCGTATCCCGCAACGGCGCGGCCTGACCTGGTGAAGGTGAATCAAGTGAGCGGAAGTCACCTGGTCGCGTGGAAACGCCCCAAGCACTACGTGCCCATCACCGACTGGCCGGTGAATGAATCGGGCAAGGTCGATCGGAAGCGCCTGCTGGCGCTTCTGAGAGACCTGACGGAGGCTTGCGGAGATGGCGGAGCAAACTTGAGACCTGAAAACTGAAACCTGAGACCTGAAACCTGAGACCTGAGGGTTCCGGAATTAACTCAGGTCTCTGGCTTGTTCCGCTTCTCCTCAGGTTTCAGGTTTCAAGTTTCAGGTTTCTTCATACGGTGGTTGCACCGTATGAAGAAGACCGAGATCGCCGCCGTGCTGACCGAGATCGGCACGCTCATGGAGCTGAAGGGCGAGAATCCCTTCAAGATCCGCGCCTACCTGTCCGGTGCGCGGATCGTCGAGTCGCTGCCCGAGACCGAACTGGTCGAGCGCATCGGGGCCGAAACGCTGCAGGAGGTGAAGGGCATCGGCGAGGCGCTCGCGCAGAAGATCACCGAGCTGCACACGACGGGAAAATTAGAGTTTCTGGAGACACTGCGGGCCTCGGTGCCGCCCGGACTGATGGAGATCATGTCCATCCCGGGGGTCGGCCCAAAAAAGGTGAAGGCTCTGCACGACCAGCTCGGGATCGACTCGGTCGCCGCGTTGCAGGCGGCGGGTGCGGCGGGAAAGATCGCGGCCTTGGAGGGATTTGGCGAGAAAACGCAGGAAAAGATCCTCGAGGGGATCCGCAACCGGGTGGCCTACGGCAAGCGTCACCTCTGGATCGATGCCTGGGAGGCGGCCGAGCCCATTCTGGCCGGTCTGCGCCAACTTCCCGGCGTCGGGCAGGTCGAGGCCTGTGGCAGTTTGCGGCGGCGCATGGAGACGGTGGGTGACATCGATTTTCTCGTGGCGACGACGGAGCCGGCGCCGATCGTCGCGTGGTTTGTCGCGCAGCCGAGCGTGAAGGAGGTCACGGCCCAAGGGGAGAGCAAGGCCAGCGTGCGGCTCGAGTCCGGCCTGCAGGCCGACCTGCGCCTGGTGCCGCCGGAGCAATACGTGTTCACGCTGCACCACCTCACCGGTTCGAAGGACCACAACGTGCAGCTGCGCCAGCGCGCCCTCGCCCGCGGCCTGAGCCTGAGCGAGTGGGGGCTGTTTCCGTCGGACCAGAAGCATGGTCCGACGGAGCCAAGCGCCAAGGGCAAGGAGCCAAGCGCGGGAAAGGCCGAGGACGGAGGCCTGAGGTCGGAGGTCGGAGAGGTAGGGCGGCGAGTCCCTTCGCCGCCGCGGCGCGGATCGGAGTCCGCGCCCTACCCAGTTAAGACCGAGCAGGACCTGTTCTCCGCCCTCGGCCTCGCCTACGTCCCGCCGGAACTCCGCGAAGGCCTCGGCGAGATCGAAGCGGCGGAAATAAGTATGAGACCAGAGACCAGAGACCTGAAACCTGAAAAGGAGAAGGCGGCGGAAAAATCCTCAGGTTTCAGGTCTCAGGTTTCAGGTTTTTCCACCCGGCCCGGCCGGGGCCTTCCTTGTCTTGTCGAGGAGGCCGACATCCGCGGCGTCTTCCACAACCACACCACCGCCTCGGACGGGCACCACACCCTCGAGGAAATGACCGCGGCGGCCCAGGCGCTCGGGCTCGACTACTTGGGCATCGCCGACCACTCCAAGTCCAGCGTCCAGGCCCGGGGCCTGAGCGAAGAGCGGCTCACGGCACAGATCGCGGAAATCAAAAAACTCAACGCCTCCGGCAAATTCAAGACGCACGTCTTCACCGGCACCGAGTGCGACATTTTGCCGGACGGGCAACTCGACTTCGACCCGGGGCTGCTTGGGCTGCTCGATTACACGGTGGTGTCGGTGCACAGCTCGTTCCGGCAGGAGAGGGAAGTGATGACCAAGCGCATCATCCGGGCGATCGAGTCGCCGCACGTGACGATGCTCGGTCACCTGACCGGGCGGCTTCTCCTGGAGCGCGAGGGTTACGACGTGGATGTGGACAAGGTCATCGATGCCGCCATCGCGCACGGGGTCATCATCGAGCTCAACGCCAGCCCCTACCGGCTGGACCTGGACTGGCGCCACTGGCGCAAGGCCGCCGCGAAAGGCCTCCTCTGCAGCATCAACCCCGACGCGCACACGACCGATCAGCTGGCACTCTACCGGGTCGGCGTGGGCGCCGCCCGCAAAGGCTGGCTGACGAAGGAAAGCGTGGTGAACGCGCGTTCGCTGGCCGATATTAGGAAATGGCTGGCGGCGAGGCGGTGAGGGACGTTTGGTTATTGGTTAATCGTTATTTGTTATTGGGTGGAGCCATGCAGGAGACACCAAAATCAGATATCAGCGGGAGCCCCGCTCGTTTGGTGGGTATTTGCGGTTTGGGGCGATCTTGGAGGCGGAAAGCAGTTCGCCGCCCTCCTGCACCCAATAACCACCAACCTATAACTTATTACCGGCGGGCCGCCGACCCGCCAGTTTAGTTCAATATGAATTAAATTCTCCCAATATCCTGCAATCAGGAGTGAGGATCTTGAGTGTTGGAAAGCAGGCCGTGAACTGCGGCTCTTTGTGGCACGAGGAATAGTGCCAGCCTGGCCCAAGGAGGGCGGTTCCGCCTGGGTGACCAGGTGTTGCGCGCGGCGCGCTCGGTCACGGCCAACATCGCGGAAGGCTACGGACGGTTTCATTATTTGAATAACGCCAAGTTTTGCAGCAACGCCAGGGGATCGTGCTGCGAAGTATTGGACCACCTGATCACGGCAGCTGACGAGGGCCTGATACAGTCTGACAGGCTGGCCAGTGGACGCACCAAGGTGGAAGCCGTGATCAAGGTGCTGAATGGTTGCATCGCATACTTGAAGCGGGCGGCTGGGACCTGAGGTGGATCCAGTTATCGGTTATTGGCTGAGAGTTATTTGGCCGGCCGCTCTGATATCCAATAACCTTCATCAAATAACCGCGGGCACGCTTTGCCCTTTGCTCCCCGCGCATTGTCTGCACAATGCCGCTCCATGCACGTAGCTGGTCATAAGCATCGTCCGCCTCTCCATCCGCTGGAGAAATGGTTTCTGGGGCTGATCGTGACCCAATTGGTCTTCATGCCTTGGGCCTTTGGGACGATGCATGAGTGGAGCCAGCTCACGAGCTTAGGGCTAAGCGCGGTGGGCATGGTGCTCGCCATCTGGCCGCGCGTGTACCGCGGCGACTACGCGGTGGCCTTCGAGGGGCCGACGGCTGCAAGGAGCGAAGAACCAAGGGGCAAGAGTATGGAGGCAAGGGTCAAGGGCGGGGAGTCAGGCGGCGTTCACTTTCCCCTTCGCGCTTCGCCCTATGCGGCGGGTTATCGCCTCTCGGCGTTGCCCCGGTTGCTTCGTTTTCCGCTGTTCTGGCTGGGGCTGGCGTTGCTCGCCTGTATAGCCGTTCAAGGCTGCAATGCCTCCTGGGTCTGGGAACGCAACGCCACCACCTGGTGGTTGCGCCGGGTGAACGACATCGCCTGGCTGCCGACATCGGTCGACACTCCGTTTGACCGGTTCAACCTGTGGCGGGCCTTCATCATCTACGCGACCGTGTGGCTGACGGTTTGTGCGCTGTGGATCGGCATCACGCGCCGGCGGTCACTGCACATCCTGCTTTCAATTCTGGTGGCGAACGCGGTGATCCTCGGCCTCGTGGGCTTCGTCAACCGGGCGTCGGGCGAAGCCAAGGTGCTCTGGCTGCAGGCGTTCCCCGAGGCCGCTTCGTTTGCGAGTTTTGTCTACCAAAACCATGCCGGGGCGTATTTCAGCCTGATGAGCTTTACCGCGCTCGGCCTGGCGGTCTGGCATTTTTTTGACGGGCGCAAACGCATGGCGCGCTCCACCCCCGCCGCACTCTGGCTGATCGCGGCGCTGCTGCTGGTGTTCGCCGTGGTTTTCTCCCTGTCGCGGGGCGCCATCATCAGCCTGACGATGTTCGGCATTGCCGCGTTGATCGCCCTTTTGATTCTTCGATTCACTTCGTCCACCCAGTCGACCATTCCAACCATCGTCCCGGTCCTGGTCGCCGTGGGCGTGGTGGGCACGATGGGATGGATGATCCGGCAGATCGATTTCTCCGCGGTCTATCATCGTTTCGAGCAGCTTACAAAGCTCCAGGCCAATGATCCCAGCGTCCTCAGCCGGCAGCATGCCCGTGAGGCCGCCGTCCAGATGTATCGCGACCACTGGGTGCGCGGGGTTGGGGCGGGTGGTTTCCGTTTTCTCTTTCCCGAATACATCAAAGACAAACCCATGATCTATGAGGGGGGGCGGTATTTTTGGGAACATGCCCACAATGACTGGCTGGAAATCCCGATCGAACTGGGAGCCGCAGGCAGCGCGCTCCTGTTATTGGCCGGGGGTTATTTGTTAGTGAGCTTTTGGCGGGGAGGCGGTTGGCGTCACCCGCTGGCCCTCATGGTGATACTCGGTGCCGGTCAGGTCATGGCCCATGCGGTGATGGATTTTCCCTTCCAGAACCCGGCGATCCTGGTGACCTGGTGGGCGCTGCTGATCATCAGCCTGCGGTGGCTGGAGATCGATGGCGCGGGGCGGGAGGGGAAAGGGTGAAGGGGGCGCGGCGTCTGCGCGGTTATTGGTTAGTGGTTATTTGTTATTGGGTCGGCCTACCAATAACCAGTAACGAGTAACTGATAAAACTGCCCACCAGTAACCAGTAACGATTAACCAATAACGGCGCCCAGCACTCCTAATACGCGGAGCTGGGCGGCACAAACACCTGCCGCAATGTCTTCAGCGTGATGGCGGCGTCGAGCCAGATCGACCAGTGGGCGATGTAGTGGAGATCAAGGCGGATGCGTTCCTGCAGCTGCGCGGGGGTCGTGATCTCGCCGCGGAAGCCTTCGCTTTGGGCCAACCCCGTGATGCCGGGCTTCACCCAGTGCTTCGACCGGTAGGACTTTACCTGGCGCTCGAATTCCGTGTCGAGGAGGGGCATCACCGGTCGAGGACCCACGATGCTCATCTGGCCGAGCAGCACGTTCCAGAACTGCGGGAACTCGTCAAGGCTGTGCCGGCGGAGGAAGTGGCCGAAGGGGTAGATCCGCGGGTCGCCGGCCTGCGCCTGCAGGCTCTCGGCCTTGGCGTCCGCCGGCGCGACCTGCATCGACCGGAACTTCAGCATGGAAAAGCTGACGCGATGCTCCCCGGAGCGCGGGCGGGCATGGAAAAGCGGTCCCGGGGCCTGCCGGCGCTGCGCCAGCCACACCCACAAGATCAGGGGCGGCAAAATGAACACGACCACCGGCAGTGACACCGCGACGTCGAACAGGCGCTTGAGGGCGCGGTTGAGCGGATCCTCCAATGGCTCCTCATGCAGGGCGAAGAAATGACGTCCGCCCTCGTCCACGGACACCACCGGGTGGCCGAGGATATCGTCCACCTGATGATGGATGAGCAGTCGGCACCCGTGGGCCTGGCATTGCTGGAGAATCTCCCGGGCCACGGCGGGACTGTCGGGCAGCTCGAGGAGGATGACTTGGGAGATGGCGTTTTCCGCCAACACCTCGGGCAGGGCGGAAAGCGCGGAAACCTGAAAACTGAAACCTGAAACCTGAGGAGAATAGGAAAAACCTGAGACCTGAGACCTCCCGGTTGCGGCCTGCTGGCCGCCCGGGGTGCCCTGTTGATGCCTGCTGGCATCACGGGGTTCGTCCTCCGGCCTGCGTTTTGGCGAATCTCCGCGGTTCTCACTGGGTGAAACCGAAGCAGAGAAACCTGAGACCTGAGACCTGAAACCTGAGGATAATTCCGAAACTTCAGGTTTCAGGTCTCCGCTTTCAGGTTTCGCGTCGCCCAGGGCGACGAAGGCCACCGGCTCCACGCCGAGGGGGGTGCGTTCGTCGAGCCAGTCCTGGAGCCGGGCCAGGTCGCCGGCCCGGCCGATGAACAGGGTGGGGATGCGCCCGGCCGACCCGAAGAGCAGGCGGGCGAGGCGGCGGGGCAGCGTCCGGTGCAGCCAGTAGAGCCCGAGCCAGCTGCCGACCAGAAAGGTGCCGAGGAAAAGGCGGCTGATGCTCGTGTCCTGCGTCGCGAACATCATGCTGAAGATCGCCAGCGCCATCAGGGCGACATGCGTCGTGGTCAGGCCGGCGGCATCCGTCACCGACAGCCGCGTGAGGCGGGCCTCGACCGCGCGGATGCGCCCGCCCCCGGCGAGCAGGCCGATGAGCACGCAGAGAAAATACGGCAGCAGATTCACCTCGCGGCTCAGCCGCACCACCGGCACGTAGCGCATGATGATCTCGGCATAGACCCAGAAGAACAAGGCGACCGCGAGAATGAGGGCGACCCCGTGAATCCGGACCAGGCCGCGGTGTCGGTTGGGGA
>JBKJTZ010000048.1:0-32007 GCA_046590295.1 Lacunisphaera sp. | reverse complement strand
CCGTATCCGCCGCGGCCTCCTCCCCCGCCGCCACCGTAGCCGCCGCGGCCACCGCCGCCGCCGCCGCCGCCGCGACCACCGCGACCACCACCGCCGCCGCCGAAGCCGCCGCGACCGCCGCCGCCGCCGAAGCCACCACCCGGGCGCTCTTCTTTCGGACGGGCTTCATTGACCTGCAAGGCGCGACCGCCGAGCTCGACCCCATTGGTCTTCTCGATGGCCATTTTGGCTTCATCAGCGGTGCCCATGGTGACGAACGCGAAGCCGCGGGGGCGGCCGGTCATCTTGTCCATGGCGACATAGGTGTCGGTTACGGAACCGAACTGTTCGAAGTGCGAGCGGAGCTCGGCCTCGGACGTGTTGAACGACAGATTTCCAACGTATAGTTTGGAATTACTCATGTGGATAAATCGTAGATCCTTCGCTATCTGCCAGTCCGTTCCCACCGTGGGTTTCGAAATCATCACTTAAGCCTACGCTCAGCCTACGACTCACCAGATCCTGTCATCTAAACGCTGTCTCTAACGAGGTGGCTAAGAACGCCCAGACGGGCGGCCAACGCAAGGGAATTATTGGCTCCATCCCGCTAACAGGTTTGGCGGCAGGCATATGCCGGGTGGCACGAATCCCCGTTAAATTGCGTATTTTGCGCGGATATCCTCCGGCAGGCGGACCGCCCGGGCCGTCTCCATCGAGACCATGACATAGTCAAACCAGCCGTCACAGCTCTGTTTCCGGTCCGCCGACCGTTCAATCTGGAACTGCACTTTTACGCCAATGAGCGTGAATTTATCAATCCAGGTGCGGACGACAAAGCGGTCGCCCAAGCCGAGCGGGCGCTTGAAGTTCATCTGGGTCGCGGCCATGAACCAGCCAAATCCGCGCCTTTGGAAATCCGCCATCGGCATCCGATAACAGCGCTCCATCTGGTCAAAGCGGGCCGCGAGCACATAGTCCATGTAACGGCTGCTGTGCACATGCTGATACATGTCGATGTCGTCGGGACGGACCTGCAACTCGGTCTCGAATTTCGTATAAACGAGCCGGGGATCCACGGCCGCAGGCTCGGAAGGGTTGGACGCCGGTATGCTCACCGCGGGGAGGCTGCGACCGGCCTCCTGGCTTGGCAAAAGAAAAGGTACCGGCCCCGGGTCGGCATCGTCGCCCGGCTGTAGGTCAGGACTTGGGCCGGAATTCACGTCGCATCCAGTCAGAGATGAGCTCCTTGTCGTGCCGCAGCGGGTCATTCGCCCGCATGGTGCCGGTCATCAGATAGCCCATGCCATGGAGGCGGCGAGTGCCTTCGCTGATCACCCTGCCGGACGCATCCAGGCGACGGAACTCCAGGTTGATGCGCGGAGGATATACTTCCTTGAGGATGCGGATATGATCGAACTCGATGCCGTGCCACGGCTCAAATTCCCCGGCAAGATCAACGTCGGTCACCTGCACTTCCAACGACTGGCCCGCGGCCAGGTAATGGCGCGCGCTCAATTCGATCTCGGCCTTGATTTGATCCAGCACCCAGTCGCGGTTGCTCGCCGGGTCCATCCGTCCGTCCCGCACATCGGTGAATTTTTCCGGTGCCACAAACCTGACGGCCACCTGGACCAAAGGTTTCGACGGCTGAGCGGCCAGAGCAGCGCAAGCTGCGGCCAGAGCGCACGCTAAAATGAAAATCGATTTGGTTTTCATGACTGCCATGACTCAAGGTGCCCTCAAATGGCACGAATTCAACTGATGTTTCGGACGGGGCCCAGCTGTGATTTTAACCACACTGACAACGAAAAAGAAAATCGCATTGCAGAATCATTCATTTGTTTTAAACGTTTGTTTTATCATGGATAAAGCAGCCCCCGCAGAGGTCGTAGATCGTATTCTAAACGCGGCTGAAGAGCTTTTTGCCCAATTGGGTTACGAACGGGCGTCACTGCGAATGATAACCCAAAAAGCAGGAGTAAACCTGGCGGCCGTCCACTACCATTTGGGCGACAAGGAATTCTTGTTTGGCCTGGTCTTGACGCGCCGTCTTCGACCGATGAATGCAAGTCGCCTGGCCCAGCTGGAGCAGGCCGAAAAGGCCGCTTTGCCGCTGTCCATGAACCGAATTATAGAAATCATGGTCCGGCCGGTATTTGAACTCTGCGCCAGCCCGGACTTGAGGGGCCGTCACTTCATCAGGTTATTGGGCCGCAGCCTGACCGATCCACTGCCCGTCATGGAGGACTTGCACGCCAAGGAACTCCAGCCGACGTTGGTCCGATTCGGCCAGTCGATCCGTCGGCTTGTCCCAAATCTGACTCCCGAGGAATACCTGTGGCGCCTCAGCTTCGTGATGGGGGCTCTTCACCACACCCTGGCCACCATGCACCGCATGAAGAATCTTACCCACGGCATCTGTCGAGATCACGACCATGAGGGCGCCCTCCCGCGGTTTATCCTGTTTGCCGTGGCGACATTTGCAGCACCGGTGTCCTCGCCTTTATCTGTTTCTGAAACGACTACCCCTCAATTGATCGATCCTTATGCCGTCAGCCGCTCAACCTGACTGGTAGCATTACTAATTCCGCCGCGACAGCAGATTGCTACAGCCGCTTTTTTGCGTGTCCTGCTTGCACTGGCGCGGAAATTGCATCTTTTGCAGCCTATCACCAGCGGTGCTGACCACACCTTTGATGATAAACCGGCCGGTCCCCGCAACTTTGCTGCACCCCATGGTGTATTCATCGCGGCGGGAACAATACCCGGCCCAGACCGCTCTGACCGGCGGCGACTACACCAAGCATGATCTTCTCCGTAATAATTCTCAGCCTACTCTCGTTGCTCGTGGCCACCGACCCTGGCCCGGCGCGCCCCGACGTGCCGCCAACCCCGCCCAAGCCGACCTTGCGGCCGCAGCGTAAATCTGGACCAGTGACCAAGACCAATCACGGCCCTTCGGAACAGGTGGCTGCCTGAAAACCGGTTGCGCATCCGGGGACCGGATCGGCGCTCAGGATTTTACGGCTATCTGCCGTATGACAATGATACCCTCTTGCGCTGGCGCGAGAGGAAGGTTTCCCTGCGCGCTCCAATCCCCCGACCACCCTGTGAATCCCCCGATCAAAACCACCCGCAGCCTGCTCGGCTCCTTCGTCCAATGGATTGACACCGATTACTCGGTCGAACCGCCGGAAGTCGTCCGGGCCATGCCTGACGGGGTCAACTGGGTCCGCTGCATCCCCTTCGTCATCCTCCACGCCGGCTGTCTCGGCGTCATCTGGACCGGCTGGAGCTGGTTCGCCGTGGGGACCGCCGCGGCGCTGTATTTCATCCGCATGTTCGCGGTCACGGGGATCTACCACCGCTATTTCTCTCACAAGACCTACAGCACGTCGCGCTTCGGCCAGTTCCTGCTGGCGCTGCTCGGCGCCACTTGCGTGCAACGTGGGGCGCTCTGGTGGGCCTATCACCACCGTCACCACCATCAGCACTCCGACGAGCCGGAGGACGCCCACTCGCCGCACGTGCACGGTTTCTGGTGGTCGCACATCGGCTGGATCACCAGCCGCCGGAATTTTCCTACGGATTATTCCAAGATCCGCGACCTCGCGAAGTTCCCCGAGCTGGTCTTCCTCAACCGCTTCGACATCCTTGTGCCGGTTCTCTTCGCCCTCGCGCTGTTCGCGGGCGGCAGCTACCTCGGGCCCGCGGCCCCGGCCCTCCAGACCAGCGGCGCCCAGTTGCTCGTGTGGGGCTTCTTCATCAGCACCACCGCTTTGTTTCACGGCACCTCGTGCATCAACTCCCTCGCGCACCTCATGGGCGGCCGCCGGTTCGAGACCAGCGATGATTCGCGCAACAGCTTCATTTTATCGCTGATCACCCTCGGCGAGGGCTGGCATAACAACCACCACCGCTACATGTCCGCCACGCGGCAGGGCTTCTACTGGTGGGAGATCGACATCACCTACTACATCCTGAAGGGCCTGTCTTGGACCGGCTTCATCTGGAATCTCAAGGGCGTGCCGGATTCCATCTACCAGGAGGCGGCCCATCGCCACCATCAGGAGTCCGTCGCGCGGTTCTCGATGTCGTCCGTTCAGCACGAGATCAACACCCTCCGCCGGGTCGTGCCCACCGCCGCCGCCATCGCCCTCGCCACGGTCAATTCCCCCGAGGTCGCCGCCCAGTTCAAGAAGGCCGACGGTCCCGCGATCCACAAGGATGTGAGCGGGCAGGTCATTGATGGCCCGGCGCAGGCCGCGAGCCGTCCCGCCACCCCCGGGGCGAATCAATAATTCGGCCAGATTCCGGGCGTGATCAGTTCAAGCAGGTGGCCGTCGGGGTCGCGCAGGTAAAGGCTGCGCCCGCCGCGCGGCCACGTGGTTTCGCTCTCAATCGCGATGCCATGGACAGGCAGCCGTTCACGCCACCGGGCATAGGCCTCGGTCGAGACCGCAAACCCGATATGCTGTGGGCCGGAGCCATGGTGCGGCGGGATAACTCCGCCCGGCACGACCATGGGCTCCAAGGTGCCGCCGCGCCTGAAGAGAAGCAGCACCGGCTTATCGCCGGCCTGAAATGACTGAAACCGTTCCGGATCGCCACCATCGGGGTCAACCCGAGTTCATCGCGATAAAACGCCACCGCCCGGGCCAAGTCGTCCACGTAGAGCACGGTCTCGACCATGCCGTCAATCGGCGGCGGCCGGGGGTCCATGGCCCAAGTCTGGCGACGCCGGTGGTGCAAAGGCAACCATCGGCTGGTGTCAGCCGTAGTTTGATCGATGCTGCTCCGTTTTATTCTGCTGCTCGCGCTGGCCGCGACGACCCGCGCGTCCGGGGCGACAGCCCTCGTTCAGGAGGCGCTCGCCGCCGAGGCGGGAAGGGATGCGGCGAAGGCGCTCACGTTGTTCCGGCAAGCCGACGCGGCCCGGCCCGACGATGCCTTTATTCTGCAGAAGATCGCCCGGCAGTATTCCGACCTGGTGGAGGATCAGCCTGATGTCGCCGCCAAGAAACGATTCGCCCAGACTGCGCTGGAATACGCGCAGCGCGCCGTGGCCTTGCAGCCCGCCAATGCGGTCAATGTGCTGTCGCTGGCCGTCTGCCACGGGAAGCTCGCCCTCTACAGCGACAACCGGACCAAGGTGGAGTATTCCCGCCTCGTGCGCGAGGAAGCCGAGCGGGCGCTGGCCCTCGATCCGGACTACGCCTGGGCCCATCACGTGCTCGGCCGCTGGCATTATGAAGTGGCCTCGCTCGGGGTCGCCTCGAAGTTTTTCGTTGGTTTCATCTACGGGGGATTGCCGGCGGCCTCCGTCGCCGAGGGCCTACGGCATTTGCAGCGCGCGACGGAGCTGGAGCCCGACGAACTCAACCACTGGCTGGAACTCGGCTTCGCCTGCGCGGCGGCGGGCCAGCCGGACCGGGCCCGGGCGCACTGGCAGCGCGGGCTCGCCCTGCCGTCGCGCCACACCCCGGATGAACCCGCCAAGCGGCGGGCGCGCGAAGCCTTGGCGCGCCTAGACCAGCACTAGGACGATGGCCACGACCATGAGCGCTGCCCCCGCGAGCCGCCGGCCGAGCACGCCACCCGCCAGCTTCTGCTCCGCGCTGGCAAACCAGTGCCCGATGGACCACACCAGCAGCACGCTGAAGAGTCCGCGCACACTGTAGACGATGTTCACCGCCGTCGCGCTGCCCACGATGACCAGCGCGAGGATCACCCCGGCGTTGTTGACGGCCATGAGGAGCGCGCCGGGCGCCACCCACCGCCAGGCCGCCGCATCCAGCGCCCGCAACGGCGCGCGGAAGAACGGCACAAACGCGCACGAGAGCAACCCGACAAACAGAAACATCGGGGGCAGGTAGTTGCCCAGGCCCCAGGCCGGCACCCACTTCTGCACCAGCACGTCGCCCAGGCTGAAGCAAACCGCGCTGCCAAACGCCAGCAGCACGGTCCGGCCGGTGGGGGACCGCCCGGACTTGCCGCCCAGGTGCAGCAGGACGATGGCGCTCGTGCTGAGCAGGGCCCCCAGCCACCACTGGAGCGGCACCTCCCCCACCCGCAGCAGGCTGCTGAAGAGCGCGACCAAAATGACCTTGGTGCCCATCACCGGCGTCACGACCGACACATCGCCGCGATAGAGGGCCAGAAAGGTGAGCGCCTGGCCGGCGAAAAAAAGCACGGCGGTGATGGCCGGCTGCCAGTATTCCACCGGGGCATGCCACTGGCCGCCCACCCGCAGCCAGACGGGCACGAACATCAGCACAATCATCCAGTTGGACAGGAAGCTGGTGCGCCAGACCCCGACCCCGAGATCCGCCGCCCGTCGCACCGCCAGGGCGGCGATGACATAGATCAGGGCGCAACCCAGCGGCAGGAGCAGACTGAGTTGGAAGTTCATCGCAGGAGGAAAGCAATAAGCCGGACCCTCCGGTCCGGCTTCAATCCAATTCAGCGGGCGCGGTTATTTTAGCGCCTGCCGCACCAGTTTTTCATATTCCTCGTGCGCCATCGCGCCCGTCTTGCGATGGAGGATGCGGCCGTCCCGACCAATGAGAAAGGTGGTGGGGATGGCGTCGAAGCCGCCGAAGGCCTCGATCACCGCCTCGTCGGCCATGACCAGGGTGTAATCCATCTGGTTTTTTTCCGCGAACGCCTTGACCTGCGCCGGGCCCCGCTGGTCGACGGAGGCGCCGATGATCACGAGGCCGTCCTGACCATATTTCTTCTGCATAGCGCGGTAACCAGGGATCTCAGCAATGCAGGGCCCGCACCAGGTCGCCCAGAAATCAACCACGACCACCTTGCCCTTGAACTGCCCGGAACTGACCTCGCGGCCGTCGAGATCCTTGAGTTTCCACGCCGGGGCGGGCGCCGCGTCGGTCGGGGATGACTGCGCTTGCAGGCGGTTGCCTTGGAAGAGGGCGACGCCGACGGCGAGGGCGGCGGCGGCGCCAAACAGGGACAGGATGCGGAGACGGGTCATGGTGATAGGGGTGGGAGCCGCGAGCCGACGGCTTGTTCCCGGAATTCGCCCGGGCGAGCCAGGACCGGCCGCCTCAGGCCTTGGCCGGATCGGCGTTCAGCACCTCGATGAATTTCTTCATCGCCGGCGTAAGCACGCGCCCCTTGCGGTGCAAAATGGCGAGCGGCCGGGTGAATTCCTTGCCCTTGAAAGCGATGGTGACGAGCGTGCCCTGCCGGACTTCCTGCACGACGGTGGCCTGCGGCACGATGGCGACGCCGTGGTCGATTTCCACCGCCCGCTTCACGGTCTCGATGTTGTCGAATTCCATGACCGGGGTGATCTCGAGCTTGTAGTCGCGAAAAATCTGGTCGACCGCCTTGCGCGTCGGGATGTCCGGGTCAAAGCCGATGAACTTGTGCGCCGCCAGCGCCTTGATCTCAACGTCCCCGCCCTTGGCCAGCGGGTGGTTGGGGTGCGCGATCAGCACCAGGCGGTCGTTGCGGAAGGGAATCATGTCGATCTGCCGGACGCGCTGCGGGAAGGCGACCAGGCCGAAGTCGACCGAGTTGTGCAGAATGTCCTCGTAGACCAGATTGGAGCGGCGGTATTCGACCCGGACATTGACCGCCGGGAAGTCGTGCAGGAATTTTTTGATGTAGGGCGGCAGCTCATGCAGGCCGATGGAGTAGATGGTGGAGATGCGGATGATGCCGCTGATGACCTTTTTCATCTCCTGCAGTTCGCTGTCCAGTTTCTCGTAAACGTGCAGGATTTCCTTGGCCGACTCGTAGATGCGCTGACCCTCGCGCGTGAGGTTGAACTGCTTCTGGCTGCGGTCGATCATCAGCGTCTTGAAGTTGCGTTCCATCGACCGGGCCTGCTGGCTGACCGCCGACTGGGTGATGCCGTTCAGCTTGGCCGCCTTGGAGAAGCTCTTTGTCTCGACCAAATCGGCAAAAATCTTGAAATTCTCGATTTGCATACTTCGTTTTGTTTCTGCTCAGCATAAAAATCCCTAATCCACAGGCCATCCTAAAAGCGCAACTCATAGATGTTTATCGAATACGATGTTTTCAGTGATCGGGTTCAGGGCCTGCTCCGTCGAATAGCCGCCGTCTGCCGGACCGTCGGGCGTGATCCGGCTGGGGTGACCTTGCTGCCGGTCACCAAGAACCACCCCGCCGCCGCCGTGGAATACGTCGTGCGCTACGGCCTGGCGGCCGTCGGCGAAAACCGGGTGCAGGCAGCCGTGGAGAAGCAGACCGTGGTGGCGGGCCCCCTGCGCTGGGAGCTGATCGGGCACCTCCAGTCCAACAAAGCCCGCGTGGCCGCCGCCCATTTTGACCGCATCCAGAGTGTCGACAGCGAAAAGCTCCTCACCGCCCTGGACCGCGCCGCCGGCGAGTGCGGCAAAAAACTGGGTGTGCTGCTGCAGATCAACGCCGGCCACGACCCGGCGAAATTCGGCGCCGAGCCCGCCGGCGCGCCGCGCCTGCTGGAATTCGCCCTGGACCGGCCGCACCTGCAGGTGGACGGCCTGATGACCATCGCGCCGCTTTCCCCCGACCCCGACGTGGCGCGCCGCACGTTTGCCAACCTGCGGACCATCCGGGACGATCTCGCCACCCGCCTCGACGTCCCGCTGGCCGAACTGTCCATGGGCATGACCGGCGACCTTGAGGCCGCCGTGGCGGAAGGCAGCACGCTGGTGCGGGTGGGCACCGCGCTGTTCGGCGCGCGGGAGTGACCCGGATTATTCCAGCATAATATTTCCCGCGGAAAAATTTTCCGCGTTGCGCTGGAGCCCGAACCAACTTGGCTGCTGCATCGTGGCAGCGAAGAAATTCACGATCGCCCAGCGCTCGGCCCTGGCCGGGCTGATGGATGATCCTTCCCCCACCGTCCGGGCGGCCCTCCTCGGCGAGTTCACCCGGCACGGCCGCGAAAGTGTCGAGCTGCTGCGCACCCTCCTCCACCAGCCCAACCGCGTGCTCGCGCTGCACGCCGCCTGGTTCCTGCGTGAACTTAATTTCACCGATCCGGTCGGCGAATTCCGGGGCTTCATCCGTTCGCTCAACTACGAGCTCGAGTCCGGCGCGCTGTTGCTCAGCCGCACCGTCAACCCCGACCTCGACGTGGGCGCGTGCTGCACGCAGCTGGACTCGCTCGCCGCGCGCTGCCGCGAACTGATCGCCGAACCGGCCACCGCCCGGGAAAAATGCCGCGTGCTCAACCGCGTGCTGTTCCACGAATTCGGCCTGCACGGCAACACCGAGCATTACACGGACCCGCTCAACAGCTACCTCGACCAGGTGCTGGCCCGCCGCAAGGGCATCCCGATCTCGCTTTCCATTGTCTACCTGCTCGTCGCCGAGCGCGTCGGGCTGCAGCTGGAGGCGGTGGCGCTGCCCGGGCATTTCATGGTCGGCTGCTACGAGGAAAGCGTGCCCTTCTTCATCGACCCGTTCAACGCGGGCGTCTTCCTGAGCGCGGGCGAGGCCTTTCAGCTTGTGCGCGAGGCCGGGGGACCGGCCGATGTGACCGACCTTGCCCCCACGCCGGTGCGCGAGGTGCTTTGCCGCTGCTGCCGGAATCTCGCCCATCATTACCAGGCGGCCCACGCCACGGCCCAGGCCCGGCTCTTCGCCGGCTTTGTCGCGGAGTTCGAGTCAACCCACGAGCGTCACGCGCAGCCGTAAAACAGGCTCGTTCTCGGAGTCCGGCATGCCCATCAGTGGGTCGCGCATGAACGACTGGACGGCGGACACCATTTTCACCCTGGAGCACCTGCCGCGGTGGTCGTTTGATGGCGTCGCGCTCGCCGTGCTGGGCCAGCCCATCAAGCACTCGATCAGCCCGCTGATGCATCACGCGGCCCTGGCGGCCCTGGCGCACCCCGGTAACGATCTGGCCCGGTGGCGTTATTTTCGCTTTGAGGTGCCGCCGGATCGCCTGCCTGAGGCGCTCACCCGGCTGCATGCCGCCGGGTTTCACGGGCTGAACCTGACCGTGCCGCACAAGGTGCTGGCCTTTGGGCTGGTGAAGGAAACCGACCCGGAAGCGGGCCAAATCGGCGCGGTCAACACCCTGCTGCGGCGCGCCGATGGTTGGCGCGGGTTCAACACGGATGGCCACGGTCTCGCCTGTGCCCTGCGCGATGAACTCGGCGTGAGTCTGGCCGGCGCCAAGGTCATCTTGCTGGGCGCCGGGGGCGCGGCCCGCGGCGCGGCCGTTGAATGCCTGCGCCGGGGGAGCGCGGAGCTGTGGATCGGCAACCGGACCGCGGCCACGCTCACCACCCTTCTCGGGGAACTCGCCCCCTTGGCCGGCCTGACCACCCTGCGGGGATTCGATCTCGCGGCTCCACCCGCGACCCTCCCGGCCGGGGCGCTGGTAATCAACGCCACCTCGCTCGGGTTGCAGGCCGGCGATTGCGCGCCGATTGATCTGCAACAAGTCCCGGCCCCCGCTGCTGTCTTCGACATGATCTACCGACCGCCCCGGACGGCCCTGCTGCGGCAGGCGGGCGAACTTGGCATCGCCTGCGCCAACGGGCTCTCCATGCTGGTGCACCAGGGCGCCCGTGCGCTCGAAATCTGGACTGGCGCCACCGTGCCCGTGTCCGTCATGCATGACGCTGCCCGCGCCACCCTGCCCTCCGCCTGAACATGGAAACCTTCAACGAAATCAACCGCATCATGTCGTGGTTTTTTCCGCTGGCTGCGGCCGTTTTTGGCGCGTGCGTCGGCAGCTTTCTCAACGTCTGCATCTACCGCATCCCGAAGAACGAGTCCATCGTGCTGCCCGGTTCCCACTGCGGCTGCGGCCAACCCATCGCCTGGTTCGACAACCTTCCTGTGCTCAGCTGGCTCATCCTGCGCGGCCGGGCCCGCTGCTGCGGGCGGCCCTTCAGTTTCCGCTATCCGGCGATCGAGCTGCTGACCGCTGCGTTGTTTTTTGGTTGCTGGGTGCTTTTTCCCCCGGGCAAGGCGGTCGCCGGCATGGTGCTCTGCTCCCTTCTCATCTGCGCCACCTTCATCGACCTTGACCACATGATCATCCCGGATGTGTTCACCATCGGCGGGGCCATGGCCGGGGTGCTCGTGTCGCTGGCGCTGCCGGTGCTGCACGGTCATGACCATGACCTGTTCATCATCGCGAGCATGCGGGCAGCCATCGATTCCGTGACCGGCCTGCTGATCGGCTCGGCGACGGTGCTGTGGATTGCCCTGCTGGCCGAAGTGGTGCTCAAGAAGGAGGCCATGGGCTTCGGCGACGTGAAGTTCCTCGGGGCGATCGGCGCCTTCATCGGCTGGAAGGGCGCCGTGTTCGCCATCTTCGGCGGCGCCGTGGTCGGCTGCGTGTGGTTTGCCCTCGCCCTGCTCGGACGGCAAATGACGCGGCGCGCGCCAGCTCCGGCCGAGCCCGCTCCGGCCCCGGCCGAGGGCGGCGCGACCGTCCCTTCCCCGCTCGGCTTTGGGGTTGAGGTGCCCTTCGGTCCCATGCTGGCCATCGCCGCCCTGATCTATTTTCTCGTGCTGCACCGCTGGGTGGACGCCTACTTCGCCAATCTGGCCGACATGCTTTAGGCCGGGGGTGAGGGTTGCGGCGGCTGGAATTCCGGCGGCACCTCGCCGCTGCGGCCCTGCCTCACGAGCCGGAGCAAATACGCCATGGCCTCCTCGCGCGGTTGCCCGCGCCCGGCCGAGAGCTGGTCGGCGCGCTTGATCAACTGCCGGGCCATGGCATCGGCCTGCGTCGGGCCGGCCCCCAGTCTGGCACACAGCTCGGTCAGTCGCACCAGCTCATCCATGAGGGATAATTTTCATGGTTGGAGTTGCATCCGGCGAGAGGCTCAAACCGGTGGCGGGGTCAAGTTTGACGAGGGAGAACATCGCGAGGGCGACAAACTCACCGCCCCGCCGCGCCACCGAGCGAATCTGTCCGACCTCCACCCCACCCTGAAACAGCGGAGCCGGTGCCTGCGGTGGGGCGCCGGCGCCCCGCACCACCTGCAGGCGGCGACGGACTTGGCCAAGATTTTTCAAGCGCGCCATGACTTCCTGCCCGAGATAGCAGCCCTTCGTGAACGAGATCGCCCCCTCCTCCAGACCACCCTCGTTCGGCAAATCCCCCGGTCCAAGGTCGCCCGGGATGGCCGGCACGCCGGCCGCGATGCGAGCGCATTCCATTTCCTCGGCCCCAGCCTCCCGGCCACCTTGCGCGAGCAGTTTCGATTTGAGCTCCGTGATCCTTTCCACTGACCCGATCAGTTCGTAGTTCTCCTCCCGCCGGCGTCGTCCGGCAAAAATGGCGATGCTCCCGGCCTGAACAAATTGCCCCGCCGGCGGCACGGCGCCGGCAATTTGCTTGATCAATCCTCCGCTGCCCTCGCCCGCGACCGCCAGTCCGCGAATCAGCTCCGTCTCGTCGGCCAGCGTCACATCGTCCGCGATGATATAATCCTCCAGCCTGGTCCGGATGACTTCCACCTTGGAAGTGATGCTCATCACCCGAAATTCATTCGCTGCCAGCTTGAGCACGTGGGAATCCGCCAGCACCTTGCCTTTTTGATTCAGCCATAGCCCATAGACCGCCGCCCCAACCGGCTGTCGCAATTCATTGGTGAATTGACCCTGTAAGAAGCCGGCCGCGTCTTCACCCATGACTTTCAGGAGTGTCTCGGGGTGGTAATGATGAATGATCATTGCTGTAAAAATAGAAATATTAATGATATATATATATCAAATTCAATGATTTGGCACTGAATTTAATTATCTTATATTGTTCTGGTTGACGGAAGGAACTAACCACATACATAGGGGTCAGTTAATTAACACTTCTCCCCGCCTAGCGGGGAGTTTTGGGGTAACTAAGAAAGCAATGGCCGGTCGCTTAGGGGTAGGCGACCGGCCTTTTCTTTGCCCGGATTTATAGCACACAGCGAGGACTTGATCCAGTGCCGTCCACCCCTGCAAGCTGTGCCTTCATGCAGCGAACTTCCGACATCAATGTCGTCGAGACCCGCATCCTGCCCTCCCCGGCAGCGATGCTGGCCGAACTCCCCAAGACCGAGGCCCAGGCGGAATTTGTCGCGCGCACCCGCCGCGAGATCCACCGGCTCATCTTTACCGACGACCAGCGTTTCCTGCTGATCGTCGGGCCCTGCTCCATCCACGACCTTGAGGCCGGCCGCGACTACGCCCGCCGGCTGGCCCTCCTCGCCCGCGAGGTGGGCGACCGCGTGATGATCGTCATGCGCGTCTATTTTGAAAAACCCCGCACGACGGTCGGCTGGAAGGGCCTCGTCATGGATCCGCACCTCGACGGTTCCCACGACATCGCCACCGGCCTGCGGCTGGCGCGCTCCTTCCTGCGCGACGTGCTTGATCTCGGCCTGCCCACGGCCACGGAGTTGCTCGACCCGATCACCCCGCAATACCTCGCCGACCTCGTCTGCTGGTCCGCCATCGGCGCCCGCACCGCCGAGTCGCAGACCCACCGGCAGATGGCCTCCGGGCTCTCGATGCCCCTTGGCTTCAAGAACGGCACCGACGGCTCGATCACCACCGCGATCAACGCCATCAAGGCCGCCGCCCAGCCGCACACGTTCCTCGGCATCAATCTCGAAGGCGCCGCTTCCGCCATCGTCACCCGCGGCAATCCCGACTGTCATGTCGTCCTCCGCGGCGGCGGCACCGGCCCGAACTATTCTCCGGGGCACATCGCCCAGACCGAGCAGCTGCTCGCCCAAGCCGGCCTGATGAAATCCATTTTGGTCGACTGCTCGCACGACAACTCCGCCAAGCAGCCCGAGCGCCAGCCGGAGGTGCTGCGCGAACTGCTGGATCAGATCGCCGCCGGCAGCACCTCGCTCATGGGCGCGATGATTGAGAGCAACCTTGCCGCGGGCAGCCAGGCCTTCCCCCAGCCCAAGGACCGGTTGCGTTACGGCGTATCCATCACCGACGCCTGCATCGACTGGCCCACCACCGAGAAGCTGGTGCGCGAGATCCACGCCGCGCTGGCCCCGCGGTTCAAATAATTCCCCGGTCCGCCTTATAAGCCCCGGCGATCCCCGGGGCTTCATCCTCTAAAATCACCCGCGCCCGGTTTTTCTTCCGTGTATTCCGCCTATTCCGTGGTTAAATTTAACTCCTTATGAAGACCCCCCTCCGTGTCGCAGTCACCGGTGCCGCCGGCCAGATTGGTTACTCCCTGCTTTTCCGCATCGCCTCCGGTGCGATGTTCGGACCCGACCAGCCCGTGATCCTCCAGCTCATCGAGGCCCCGATCGAGAAGGCCCTCAAGGCCCTCGAGGGTGTCGCCATGGAACTCGATGACTGCGCGTTCCCGCTGCTCAAGGGCATTGTCCAGACTTCCGACCCCGCCGTCGGCTTCAAGGAGGCCAACTGGTGCCTGCTCATCGGCGCCAAGCCGCGCGGCCCTGGCATGGAGCGGGCCGACCTGCTCAAGGACAACGGGAAGATCTTCATCGGCCAGGGCCAGGTCATCGATGCCGTCGCCGCCGCTGATGCCCGCATCGCCGTCGTCGGCAATCCGGCCAATACCAATTGCATGATCGCCGCGTCGCAGGCGAAGCGCCTCCCGCCCGAGCGTTTCACCGCCATGGTGCGCCTCGACCAGAACCGCGCCCAGACCCAGCTGGCCAAAAAGGCCGGTGTCGAGCTCACCGCCGTGAAGGACATCTTCATCTACGGCAACCACAGCCCGAGCATGTTCCCGGCCTACGCCCACGCCACGATCAACGGCCAGCCGGCCGCCGCCGTCATCACGGACACCGCCTGGCTGCAGGGCGCGTTCTGCGAGACTGTCGGCAAGCGCGGTGCCGCCATCATCGCCGCCCGCGGGCTCTCCTCGGCCGCCTCGGCCGCCAACGCCCTGGTCGACCACGTCCGCAGTCTCGTCACCCCCGGCACCATTCATTCGGTCGGCGTGAAGAGCGACGGTCGCTACGGATTTGACGCCAACGTCTGGGCCGGCATGCCGGTGCGCACGACCACCCCCGGCAGCTACGAGGTCATCACCGGCTACGCCATGGATGATTTCGCCCAGTCCAAGATCGCCGCGACCAACAAGGAACTCGCCGAGGAGCGCGCCTTCGTGGCCGATATGATCAAATAACCGTTCTCGTTCTTCTCCTCCTTCCCGTTCTCCACGGCGCCCCTTCGCGGGTGCCGTTTTATTTGCAGGACCGGCGCTGGCCGCCGGGCCGGTCCGCCGATCAGCGACGCCTCCCTGCTAAAGCAGCCCCGCCAGCACCCGGTTCTTCGTCAGCGCAAAGGCCGAGCGCACCGCCGCGAACGCCGCGACCAGTTCTCGCGGAGACCCCTGCCGCGGGAAGCGCATCTCCAGGGTCGCCCCGTCGCACACCACCTCGGCGTCCACGTCCGCGACGGCCAGCACGCAATGCCGGCAATCCGAGGGATAGCTGACCGTGAGCCCGCCAGACCCGTTGCGCGCCTCGACCGCGTCAATCACCGCCTCGACCCGGGCGCCCTTGGTCAGGCCGAAGATTACGCTCGAGAACATGGCCGCGAACAACTCATCAAACTCCGGCCGCTCCACCAGGGCACCGTTCCGCAGACTGTGGAGCGTGCGGGTCACCCGGTAGCCCGAGGGCTCCTCCTGCTCCAGCGCGTAGGCCAGCTCCAGCGTGAAATCCCTGGTGGTCAGGACCGCCACCGGACTCGTGACCTCCAACACCAGGTCTGTGCGCTTGTAGTCGAACGCCTGCCTGGCCCGCTGGTAATGCCGCTCCGCCTCGGCGGCGAGCTCGGCCGCGCAAAGCTTGCCGAGGAACGCGGTGGTCGCCGCATTGACCGCATCCGGCACGGTGTGATGCTGTTTGCGAAATCCGTCCAAGGCCTTCACCGCGCCCTGGCTGCGGCCGGCGAGGCTGATGCGGGAGACAAATGCGTTCTGCGGTTCCGACGGGGACGCCATACCGCGGATTGAGGCAGGCGTCGGCTCCGGAAGCAAGTTGGGTTGGCCTAAATTGCACGGGGTCCCCGACCGGGCCCAAGCGAATTCCTCGCGATCCCGCCCGCCCGCGGCGGAACTCAGGCCGCCAAGACCGGGGGCTGGACCGGCTTGTCGCCCAGTTTCTTGAAGAGGCTGATGACGCCAAGGATCAACAGCGCCGGAATCCAGATGGGGGAAAGGGCAAAGGCGATGGCGACCACCACCCCGAGCAAGGCGGCCAGCAACACGGCCAGGAGCGAAACCCCGACGACCCCGAGCAGGGTGGCGACCAGCAGACCGGCCGCCGCGCCGACGAAGATGACCGGGATGAACTTGAGCGCCAGCAGGGCCAGCACCACGATCAGGACAATCTTGAGGAAAGTTTTCATCTGCCAAGAACACGGCCCCACCCAGAAAGTTGCAGACCGGCGGGCGGCCTCTGACTTTCGTGCTTGTCAGCCATGGCTTTGGCATAGGCTGATGCTCCGTGGACCCAACTTCTCCCGTCCCCGTCGTCTGTGCCCTGCTTGAGCGGGCCGGCCGGCTGCTGCTCGCCCAGCGCCCCGCCGACAAGCACCTCCCGCACAAATGGGAATTCCCCGGCGGCAAGGTCGAGCCCGGGGAGGATCCCGCCGCCGCGATTGTCCGGGAAATCCGCGAGGAGCTCGGCTGCGAAATTGTGATCACGCGGCCTCTGCCGCGCTTCCCTTTCGACTACGGCCGGGTGGTGATCGAAATGATCCCCTACGTCTGCACGCTGGCCGCCGGTTCATCCGAGCCTCACCCACACGAACACCTGGCGCTCGCCTGGGTGCCACCCGGTGAACTGCTCGGCTACGACCTGGCGCCGGCCGACCTGCCGGTCGTGGCCAGCTATCAGCCGGGGTGACTTAGGTTGGGTGGACGGCCGCCGCCGCCGGCCGGTCTGCCCTCTTATCCTGCGGCAGGAATACCGTGACGCGGAAATTTTGCGTCTGCTTCACGGTTGCGCTGCCCTCCCGCCCCGCTAGGTTGGGCGGTAACCTTTTTCGTTTCCCGCCTCCCCTCGCCATTATCCCTGCTGTATGAAAATCCTGGTTTCCCTGAAACGAGTCCCTGACGCCGACAGCCGGATTCGCGTGCTGGCGGACGGCACCGGCATCGAGACCGACGGCTTGAAGTATGCCGTGAACCCCTTCGATTCCATCGCCCTGGAGGAGGCGCTGCGCCTGCGGGAAAAGTCCGGCGCCGGCGAGATTGTTGTGGTCACCATCGGCGGCGAGGAGTGGGCCGAGCAGCTGCGCACAGGCCTGGCCATGGGCGCCGACCGCGCGATTCTCGTGCAGACGGACACCCCGCCGGATTCGCTGGCCGTCGCCAAGATCCTCGCGGCCGTTTTCAAAAAGGAGCAGCCCACGCTCATGCTCATGGGCAAGCAGGCCATTGACGACGACTCCAGCCAGGCGGGCCAGATGCTCGCGGGTCTGCTGGGGGTGGGCCAGATCACCTTTGTTTCCAAACTTGAGCTGGACGATGGCGGCACCACCGCGCGCTGCAGTCGCGAGACCGACGCGGGCATCGAGCAGATGACCGTCACCCTCCCCGCGGTTCTCACCGCAGATCTGCGCCTGAACGAACCGCGCTACGTCTCGTTGCCCGGCATCATGAAGGCCAAGAAAAAGCCCCTGGAGGTCATCTCCCTTGAGGCCCTTGGGGTCAGCGCCGCCAGCCGCACCCGCGTGCTCAAGCTGGAGCTACCCCCCCGGCGCAAGGCCGGCGTCAAGGTCAAGAGCGTCGACGAGCTCATCGCCAGGCTGCGCGACGAGGCCAAGGTCCTCTAGGCTTCCGGGGCAAAGGCCTGGAGTCCGGTCTGGGCCCGGCCGAGGATGAGCGCGTGGATGTCGTGCGTCCCCTCGTAGGTGTTCACGGCCTCCAGGTTCATCATGTGGCGAATGACGTGATATTCGTCAGCGATGCCGTTGCCGCCGTGCATGTCGCGCGCGAGCCGGGCGATGTCGAGCGCTTTGCCGCAGGAATTCCTTTTCACCAGCGAGATCATTTCAGGGGTGCACTTGCCCTCGTCCATCAGGCGGCCGACGCGCAGCACGCTCTGCAGGCCGAGCGCGATCTCGGTCTGCATGTTCGCGAGCTTGAGCTGGATCAGCTGGTTGGCTGCGAGGGGCCGGCCAAATTGTTTGCGGTCGAGCGTGTATTGGCGCGCCGCCTGCCAGCAGAACTCGGCGGCACCGAGCGCGCCCCAGGCAATGCCATAGCGCGCCTTCGTCAGGCAGCCGAGCGGTCCTTTCAGGCCCTGGACGTTCGGCAGCAGGTTCTCCGCCGGCACGGCCACGTCTTCCATCACGATCATGCCGGTGGGCGAGGCCCGCAGGGAAAATTTTCCCTCGATCTTCGGGCCGGTGAGACCCCGCATGCCTTTCTCGAGGATGAAGCCGCGGATCTCGCCGGCGTCGTCCTTGGCCCACACGATGAACACATCGGCGATGGGCGAGTTGGTGATCCAGGTCTTGGTGCCGTTGAGCACGTAGCCACCCGCGACCTGGCGCGCCCGTGTTGTCATGCTGCCGGGGTCGGAGCCGGCGTTGGGCTCGGTCAGGCCGAAACAGCCGACCAGTTCGCCAGTGGCCAGGCGGGGCAGGTATTTCCGCCGCTGCTCCTCCGATCCGTAGGCGTGGATGGGAAACATCACCAGCGAGGACTGCACGCTCATCACCGAGCGATAGGCGGAGTCGACCCGCTCCACCTCGCGGGCGATGAGTCCGTAGCTCACGTAATTGATCCCGGCGCAGCCGTAGCCCTCAATGGTCGACCCAAGCAGGCCAAGTTCCCCGAGCTGGTTGAGGATGGCGCGATCGAAATGCTCGTGGCGGTTCGCCTCGATGATGCCGGGCATCAGCCGGCCCTGGCAGTAATGCCGTGCGGAATCGCGCACCATGCGCTCCTCCTCGGTCAGTTGCTCCTCGAGGAGGAACGGGTCCGCCCACTGGAAGACAGGTTTGCCGGTGGTTTGGCTCATGGCGGCGGCGGGACCGGCACTATTTCAAGGCGATGAGGGCGGGATAGCTGCCGACGGTGCCCAGGCGGTCGGCGATGCGGCGCCGCAGCGCGATCGTGTTCAGCGGCGTCCAGCGCAGGAGTTTCCGCGCGAGGCCGAGCTGCATCTTCAGTTCGTCGCCGCTGGCCATCCGGGCGAGGGCGTCGCGGGCGCGGTTTTCCATGCGGGCCACACTGTCGTTGACCCAGATCAGCGCGAGGTCGGCGGACGTGCCGGCATTGGTCCCCTTGCTGCGGAGCTTCAGCGCGCGGAGCACCGCGCTCTCGCCGAGAAATATTTCGATCACGAGGTCGCTGAGCACGGCGAGGACCTCCTGCTCGTGGATGAGTTTGTCGCCAAATTTCTGGTGGGCGCCGCCAAAGAGCAGGAGCACGGCCTTTTTCGCGCGACCGAGGAGCTTGAGCGCCGTGGCGAGATCGTCGCCCCCGGTCTCGGCCTCGGGCGCCTTCTGTGCGTCGGCAAAGGCGGCCATGGCGGCGGCCATGAGGCCGAGCCGGCCGCGCTGCGCCCGGCGGAGCAGGTTGGTCGGGATGAACAGGCGGTTGATTTCATTGGTGCCCTCAAAGATGCGGTTGATGCGCGCATCGCGGGTGCCGCGGGCGGGGGAGAATTCCTCGGTGAACCCAAAGCCGCCGTGGATCTGCAGCGCCTCGTCGGCGACATAGGTCAGGATCTCGCTGCCCGCGACCTTGACGGCGGAGCACTCCAGCGCGAATTCCTCGATGGCGCGCGGATAGCCGGCCTTGATCGAATAGACCAGTTCCCCGGTGGCGCCCACCTGGTCCAGCTGGCTGGCGGTGCGGTAGAGCGCACTCTCGATGGCGAAGATGCGCGCCGCCATCTCGCCCAGCTTGTGCTGGATCAGGCCGAACGACGCGATGGCCTGCCCGAACTGCTGGCGCTCGCCGGCGTATTTGACGGCGGTGCGGAGCATGTCCTTCGCCGCGCCCATGGTGCCGGCGCCGAGGGCAAAGCGGCCGAGGTTGAGGATGTTGAACGCGATGTAGGCCCCCTTGCCGATTTCGCCGAGCACATGGCCCACCGGCACCTGCGCGTCCTCGAGGATGACGCGGCGCGTCGACGAGGTCTTGAGGCCGAGCTTTTGTTCCTCGCGGCCGGTGGAGACGCCGGGAAAGGTCTTCTCAACGATGAACGCGGTGACGTGCTCGCCGTCGACCTTGGCGAAGATGATGAACACGTCGGCCCACGCGGCGTTGGTGATCCACATCTTGGCGCCGTTGAGGACGTAGTGGGTCTTGGCCGCGTTGAGGACAGCCTTGGTCTTCATCCCCAGGGCGTCGGAGCCCGAGCCGGCCTCGCTGAGGCAATAGGCGGCCATGAGCTCGCCGGGAGCGAGCCGGGGCAGATAATTTTTCTTCTGGGCCTCCGTCCCAAAGTAGGTGATGGGGCCGGTGCCAATGCCGCTGTGGGCGCCGCAGGTGATGCCAAAGCCGGCGAGGCGGCTGAGTTGCTCGGCCACGCCGAGGGCCGCGACCTTGCCGAGGCCGAGCCCGCCGAACTCCTCGGGCACCTCCAGGCTGAGCAGGCCCAGCTCCGCGGCCTGGCGGAAGAGCTGCGGGGCGAGGCCCTCTTCCCGGTGCTCGAGGGCCTCGACCCGGGGCAGCACCTCCTTGTCCATGAATTTCTCGGCCGTGGCGGCCATTTCCCGCTCGTCACTGCCCAGGTCCTCGGGCGTGAAGACGAGCTCGGGCTTGGTCTCGGTGAACAGGAAATTGCCACCGGTCAGGTGGGGCGGGAGTTCTTTGGGATTGGCCATGGGAGGGCGGGATTAAATTTTGCGGAAGGGGGGAGGGACCGGTCAGAGACCGAGCCGTTCGACGAGGAGCTCGGCCACGTCCATGACGCGGGCGTCGCCGCCCTGGGCGGCGACGCCGTCGGTCATCATGGTGAGGCAAAAGGGGCAGCCGACTGCGACGGTCCGGGCGCCGGTGGCGAGGGCTTCCTGGGCGCGCCCGGTGGAGACCCGCTGTTTCGGGTCCTCCTCCATCCACATGCGGCCGCCGCCCGCGCCGCAGCAGGAAGTGTCGGTGCGGTTGCGCTTCATTTCGCAGAGGGATTTTCCGCCACAGGCGGTGGCCAGCACCTCGCGCGGCGCCTCATGGATGCCGTTCACCCGGGCGAGATAACACGGGTCGTGGTAAGTGACGTCGCCGGCGGGCACCGCCGGCGCGCCAGGTACAGCGGGCAGGCGGCCCTGCTTGATCAGATCGGCCAGCAGCTGCGTGTGGTGCACCACCTCATACTGGCCGCCAAACTGTGAGTAGTCCTGCAGCAGCGCATTCACGCAATGGGGGCAATGGGCGACGATGCGCTTCACGTTATACCGGCCCAGGGTCGCAATGTTGGCGGTGGCCAGTTCCTGGAAAAGAAATTCATCGCCGAGGCGCCGGGCGGAGTCGCCCGTGCACTTCTCCTCGCGGCCCAGGATGGCAAAGTTCACCTTGGCGTGGTTGAGCAGCCGGACCATCGCGCGCGCGACCCGCTGGGCGCGGCGGTCATACGCCGCGGCGCAGCCGACCCAGTAGAGGATTTCGAAGGAGGGATTTTCCTTCACGGTCGGGGCGGCGGGCAGTTCGGGGGCGGAGCTCATGGTTCAGGATGGGGGGGCGGGGCCCTCGAGCCAGTTGGCGCGCTCGGCGGGCGGGAGGCCCCAGGGGTTGGCGTTGGATTGCATGCGCCGCAGCGCGGTGGCGGCGGTGCCACTCAGGCCGCCCTCGGCGACGAGGTGCCGGCGCAGGCCGATGATGAGCCCAAGCTGGTCGATGCGCACGGGGCACACCTCGACGCACGCACTGCACGCCGTGCAGCTCCAGAGCGTCTCCGCCTTGATCGTGTCCCCGTGCAGCGCCCGCAACCCGGCCTGGCCGCGGGCGAGGCCGGCCGCGGTCTCCTCCATGAGCCCCTTGAGGTCCTGCACGACGCGTTTCGGCGAGAGCGGCTTGCCGGACGCGGTGGCGGGGCAGACCTCCTCGCACCGGCCGCACTCCATGCAGGCGTCGAGGCTGAGGAGCTGCTGGATGGAAAAATGCCGGATGTCTCCCACGCCGACCCGCTCGGTTTTCTCCACCTCCTCCATGGTCACCGGGACCAGCGACCCGAGGCCGGGCCGGGCGAGGAAGATGTTCATCGGCCCGGCGACGAAGTGAAACAGCCGGGTGAACGGGATCGAGGCAAAGAAGCCGAAGGCGAGAAACGCGTGGATCCACCACACCGCGAAATGCGCCCGGCTCGCCTCACCGACGGTGTAGCTGCCCAGGTGGCCGGCGAGCCAGAGGCCGACGGGCGAACATTGTGCCGCGAGGCCGGTCGGCTGTGACCAGAGGAGGCGCAGGGCCTCGACGAGGTAGCCCGTCACGCCGAGGGCCAGGAACGAGAGGAGCACATACCAGTCGCTCGCGCGGTGGCCGAGCGCCGCGGGTTTGCGGAGGCGGCGCCAGCAGAAGAACAGCACGCCGACGAGGAACGCGAGGCCCAGGATATCCAGGGTGTATTCGTAGATGACGTAGTAGAGACCGTGGTGAAACTTGAGCGACGCCGAGAGGTGGGACGTGATGTGGTCGATCTCGAGCAGCGTCGTGCCGGCGAGCAGCGCCATGAAACCGAGGTAGAGGCTGAGATGCGCGAAGGTGCCGATGCCATGGCCGCGCACGCGTTGCTGTGCGCCGGCATCAACGACGACGCGCCGGGCACCGGGGCGGATTTTCCTCCAGACGGCCAGCAGGTTGCCCGTGATGAGCTCGCGAAAGCCGACCGGCTGGCCGATCTGCCAGAGTTTCCAGCGGCGGTAGACGCCCCAGCAGAATATCCCCATGGCGACCGCCGCCAACGCGTAGAAGGCGAGCTGGGAGGAAAGGGGGATGTTGCCAAAGGTCTCGCGGGTGGGGGTCACTTTTTCAGCTTTTGGATCAATTCGGGCACGGCTGCGTAGACATCGGCGACGAGCCCGTAGTCGGCGACTTCAAAGATGGGGGCCTCGGGGTCCTTGTTGATGGCCGCGATCACCTTGGTGTCCTTCATTCCCGCCATGTGCTGGATGGCGCCGGAGATGCCGAGGGCGATATAGAGCTCGGGGGCGACGATCTTGCCCGTCTGCCCGATCTGGAGAGAATTGGCGGTGATCCCCGAGTCGACCAGCGCACGCGAGGAACCCACCGCGGCACCCAGCACATCCGCCAGTCCGCCCACGAGGCGCTCGAAGTCCTCCGCGTTCTTCAGCGCGCGGCCGCCCGACACGATGATGCTTGCCTCGGTGGAGTCAGGCCGGGCGCTGGTCCTGGTCTCGCGGCTCACGAAAGTCGTGAATCGTGGCAACTGGGCGGCCTCCACGGCCACGGTCTCGACCGGGGACGCCGCGGGGGTCGCCGCCGGGGCGGGAAAGGCGGCGTTGCGCACCGCGAGGAACCGGAGGTCACCGTCAAGCTGCACCGTGGCGACGACGTTGCCGGCAAACATCATGCGGCGGAACGTGAGCTCACCGGCCCCGCCTTCCACCCCGACGACGTCGGTCAGCATGCCGGCATCGAGGAGGGCGGCCGCCCGGGGCAGGACGTCCTTGCTGAAGGTGGAGGTGGCGCCAATCACGAGCGTGGCGGTCCGGGCGCGGACGGTGTCCGCGATGACCCGGGCGTAACGGTCGGCCAGCGGATGAATCAGCTCAGGGTGGTCGGCGACGAGGACGGTGGCGGCCCCGGCGTGGCGGAGCGCGTCGGCGACCGCGGTGAGGCCCGAGCCGAGCACCAGGATGTCGAACGTCCCCCCGGTGGCCGCGCATAGCTGCCCGGCACAACCGGCGGCGGCTAGACTCGCCAGCTTGAGCTGGCCTTGATCGTGTTCGGCAATGACGAGGATTCGGTTCATGGGGGCTTAATGGTCCGGATAGAACTTGGCGCGGGTCCGCGCCATCTCCCGCAGACGTTCGCAGGGTTCAAAATAGGGCGCAACGTCACGTTGCAACGACTCCAGCCGCCCCACGATCTCGGTGGCGCCCAAGGTGTCCGCATGCCGCAGTGGTCCGCCGCGGAAAGGCGCCCAACCCGTGCCGAAAATCATGCCGAAATCGACGTCTTCCGGTGACGCCACCACTCCTTCCTCAAGGCAGCGCGCCGCCTCGTTGATCATGATGAGCACCATCCGGTCGGCCAGCGTGGCCTCATTCTGCCCGCGGCCCTTGCCGTTTGTCTGGAGAAATTCGAGCCCGTCCGCCGGCGCCTCCTTGGCGCCCTTTTTTACCGGGAACACATAGAACCCGCGGCCCGATTTCTTGCCCAGCCAGCCCTTCGCGATCATCTTTTCGAGCGTGTCGTTGATCGGCACCGGGCGGGGCAGCCGGCGCTGCAAGTCGGTCGCCACGTGCTGGGCCACATCGAGCCCGACCTCGTCGCTCAGGCGCAACGGGCCCATCGGCATGCCGAAATCGAGCATCACCCGGTCGATCAGGCTCACGGCAGCCCCCTCGTTGAAGATCCGCACCGACTCGACCATGTAGGGCAACAGGATCCGGTTCACGAGAAACCCGGGACTGTCCTTCACCAGCACGGGCAGCTTTCCGATCGCCTTCGTGAAGGCCAGCGCGGTGCCGAGCGTCGCGTCCGACGTGCGCGGGCCGCGGACGATCTCGACCAGCTGCATCCGGTGCACCGGGTTGAAAAAATGCAGCCCGACCACCCGCGATGGGTCGGCCAGCCCGCCGGCGATGGCGTCGATCGAGAGGGCCGAGGTGTTGGTCGCCAGCACGGTGTGGGGTCCGCTGTCCGCCTCGAGCTGCCGGAAGATCTGCTGCTTCAACTCGAGCTTCTCGACCGCCGCCTCGATGACGAGATCGACGTGGGTCAGCGGCACGGCGGTGTGCGCCGGCGTGATGCGGTTCAGCCCGGCGGTGGCCTCCGCCTCGGTGAACACCCGGCGCTTGGCCGCGTCGCGAAAAATCTTTTCCGCCGCCTTGAGCCCCTTGGCCAGCGCCGCGGGGGCGACATCCTTCAGCACAACCGGGTAGCCCCGGGCCGCCGTCCATTGGGCGATGCCCGCCCCCATGACCCCGGCCCCGACCACCGCCACATTTTTCACCCGCCGGTCGGCGGGTTGGTCGTCCCTCCCGGGCAGCTTCAGCTTTTTGGCGCGCTCCTGCAGGAAAAAGATGCTCATCAGGCTCCGGCACTCCGGGGTTTGCACCAGTTCCAGAAAGGCGGCTTTTTCCAAGGCCAACCCTGCTTGGAGCGACCGGCCAAAGGCGGCGACGCAGACCTCCAGGGCCTTGAGCGGCGCCGGATAATGCCCGCGGGTCTTGGCCAGCACATCGTGCCTCGCCTTGCGCGCCACGAGTGGTCGCAGCACGGCCGAATTCATCCAGCCGGAGGGAGCAGTGGTGGCCCGCTTGCCGCGCGCGACGAGCTTCTTGGCCGCCGCGAGCAGATATTCCGGGTGGGCGAGGTCATCCACCAAGCCCTGCTTCAGGGCCGGCGGGGACGCGACCTGCTTGCCGGCGAGGATGATCGCGAGCGCCGCGGGCAGGCCGATGAGCCGGGGCAACCGCACGGAGCCGCCCCAGGCCGGCAAGATGCCGAGTTGCGTCTCGGGCAGCCCGATCTTGGTCGATTTGTCGAGCGAGGCCACGCGCCAGTCACAGGCCAGGACCAGCTCGCAGCCGCCGCCGAGGCACACGCCGTTGATGGCGGCCACCGAGGGAAAGGGCAGGGATTCCAGCCGGGTGAAGATGCGGTGCCCGAGGTCCACGATCTCACCGAGTTTGCCGGCCGTGGCCCCGGCAAAGGAGTTCAGGTCGGCCCCGGCAATGAAGATCTTCGGCTTGGCGCTGACCACCACGAGGCCCTTCACGTCGGGGCGGGCTTCCAGCGAGGTGAGATGGGCATCCAGCTCATGCAGCGTCGCGACATCAAAGACATTGGCGGACGAATTTGGCCGGTCGAGGGTGAGCAGCGCGATGCCGTCTTGGCCGAAGTGGAGCGTGATGTTCATGGCGGGAGCGGGTTAGACGGTTTCAAGCCACAGGGCGCCGCCCTGCCCGCCGCCGACGCAGAGCGAGACCAGGGCGCGTTTGCCGCCGCGGCGGCGGAGTTCCTTCAGCGCAGTGAGGACCAGCCGTGCCCCCGTGGCCCCGACGGGATGACCGAGGGCCACCGCGCCCCCGTTGACGTTCAATATTTCCGGGGGGATCTCCCCGAGCGCGGTGTCGCGGTCGAGGTGCTGCCGGGCGAATTCCGGCGAGGCGGCCGCCGCACCGCAGGCCATCACCTGCGCGGCGAAAGCCTCGTTGATCTCAATGAGGTCGGCGTCGGAAATTTTCAGGCCGGTGAGTTTCTCGGCCTGGGCGATGGCGTAGACCGGCCCCAGGCCCATGCGCGCGGGCTCACAACCCGCATAGGCGAATCCGGTGAGCCGGCCCAGGGGCATCAGACCCGTGCGCTTGAGCCCGGCCTCGGTCGCGACGAGGAGCGCGACGGCGCCATCGGTGATCTGCGAGGCGTTGCCCGCCGTCACGGTGCCGCCGCGCTTATCGAAGACCGCCTTCAGCTTGCCCAGCGCCTCCATGGTCTGGCCTTCCCGCACGCCGTTGTCGGCGGTCACGGGCGGGGCGTCCTTGCCGCCGCGCGGGTAGACCGGCGTGATTTCCTCGGCCAGACGCGCCTGGGCCGCCTCGGCCTTGTGGTGCGAGCGCAGGGCGAACTCATCCTGCTGCTCGCGCGTGAGCCGCCAGTCGCGGGCGAGCAACTCGGCGGTCTGGCCCATGCCGAGCCCGCAGACGGGATCGGTCAACCCCAGCATCAACGCCACGCGCGGGGCGAAAAAATCGGCGGGCCGGAATTGTGCGAAGGCCCCCAGTTTCTGCCCCAACGTCTTCGCTTTCGAGAGGGCGGTCAGTTTCCTCACCGCGCGCTCATTGTAGACGAGCGGGTAGTGGGTCATGCTTTCCGCGCCCCCGACCAGGAAAATATCGCCCCGGCCCGCCGCGGCCCGGTCGGCCGCCTGCGTCACCGCCTCGAAGCCGGAGGCGCAGTTGCGCGAGACCGTCAAGGCCGGCACCGACTCGGGCACGCCCGCCCGGAGCGCGATGACCCGGCTGACATTGGCCGCATCGACCGGATTGCCGACACAGCCGAAGATCACCTCGTCGAGCCACGCGGGGTCGAGGCCGGTCTGCGCGAGCACGGCAGCGGCGGCGGTGCGCCCCAGCTCGGTGGCATCGCAGGCGGCCAGGGTGGTGCCCATCCGGGCAAAGGGGGTGCGCACCCCGGCGACGATATAGAGCGGTTCCTTCATGTTTTGATCTCCTGTAAGTTGCCGGGGGGCGGTGGGGGCGGCGCGGCCGTGGAGGCGGGACGGTGGTCGACCACCTTCTGCTCCTTCAGGGCGACGCCGACCTGCTGGAGCTCGCGCATTTTTTCGGCGGAATGAAAATTGATCTTGTTGGGCCGGATTTCAAAATGCGAATGCAGCACGTTGCTGATCATCGTGCGGTGGATGTCGTCGGACGTCTCGTCGGTCTTGGTGACGTGGAGATGGATTTCATCGAGCTCCATCGGATCATCGTGGGCCTTGCGCAACTCGATCTGCCAGGATCCGATGCCGCGCAGGTCGTCGAGGGCGTGCTCGAGCTCGTTGAAGTCCATGACCGTGCCCTTGATTTTCTGGAAGCGCAGCGCGCGAAAATCCGAGACCCGCGAGATGCGGCCCAGGAGGCGCGGCATGCGCTTCCCGCAGTAGGGGCAAGGTTCATAGGTGAGGCCGTGCTCAATCTGATCTCCCGTGCGGTAACGGATGACGACTGTGCCTCGTTGCTCGAGCGGGGTCCAGACGATCTCGCCGCCGACTTCGTCGGGCTGGACCTGGCCGGTGGCCGGGTCGATGACTTCGAAGATGCCGAGGTCGGGATAGAGGTGATAGCCCGGCGAAGGTTGGCCCGGGGCGAAGGTGCACTCGGTCCACGCGAGCTTGGCCTCGGTGAAGCCGTAGGTGGCCACGACGACCGTGCCGGGGGAGCCGAGCTGGGTGCAGAGGTCCGCGAGCTTGCGGCGTGTGCCCTCGGCCAGTTTCTCGCCCCCGAGCAGGACGCACTTGATGCCCTCAAACCGGAGTCCCTCGGCCACGGCCTGGGTGAGCACGTGATAGATGAAGGTCGGCATGCCGGTGATCACGGTCGGGCGGATCTTCTGGATGGCGCGGAGGTTGCCCTCCGTGCCCATGACCTTGCCTCCGCCCGTCGAAAGGCAAAAAATATTCCGGTCGATGCCCGAGTAATACATGTACCAGAAGGCCAGGTGGGGCGCATACGGAAACATGTTCAGCATCCGGTCCTCGCCCGTGCGGCCGCCCATGTCCGCGACCCGGCCGCTGCCGAGGCCGAGGTTGGCGATGTCGTGTTGTGTGTAGAGAAACGCCACCGAATCGGTCGAGCGGCCCGTCGTGGCCGTCATGAAGGTCGGCCGCCACTCGCGGGCCAGCTCGTCCCGCACGCGCTCGCGTCCGCGCAGCAGGGCGCGCATCATCACGGCCGGTCGTCGGGCGAGTTCAGCCGGGTCCGGCTTCAGGACGAAGTCCAGCGCGCGGCGCGGCCGGTCGGCCGTCGGCAACAGGTCCTCCTTGGCGGTGAACGGGATCTTTTGCAGATCCGCGACAGTGCGGATGCTGTCCGCCGTCAGTCCGGCGGCGGCGAAGACCTCGCGGTAGTGCGGGGAAAAGGGCAGGACGCAGTCGCGCAGGTAGCGGTGCAGCTTGCGGCCCTGCAGTTCGATCGTCGTCGTCCGATCGAGGCAGTGCCATTTTTTTGTCAGGAGTCGGGGTGACATAGCGCTGGCGAAATAGCCCGTTGTCGGGCTTGGGGTAGTATGCAAAACAAAGGTGCTGGGCATTTTAACCCCGGCAAGCGAATATTCGCAATTGACCGCAATTAGTAAACGCCATTCGCTGCCAGCGTTCGTTCCCCCCACCCCTTTCATGGT
Source organism: Lacunisphaera sp. (assembly GCA_046590295.1). Taxonomy (GTDB): domain Bacteria; phylum Verrucomicrobiota; class Verrucomicrobiia; order Opitutales; family Opitutaceae; genus Lacunisphaera. The sequence continues at coordinate 3,038 of JBKJTZ010000048.1, read as the reverse complement.
CGAATCCTGGAAAACCAAGCTCCTGCGCTGGCGTTTCAATTGGTATCCCGCTTTCCGGAGCACGGGGGCGAGGGTGCTGAGCATCTCGGAAGACCTGCTGGAAGCACGGGTGCGGCTGCCCCTGAACCGCACCACCCGCAACCTGCACGGCACGATCTATGGCGGCTCCATGTATGCGGCGGTTGACCCCATCCACGCCGTGATGATCGCGGCCAACCTCGGACCCGATTACCATGTGTGGATGAAGTCCGCCACCATCGAGTTCCGGCGCCCCGGCCGGGGCGAGCTCTTCGCCCATGTGCGTCTCCTGCACAGTGAGATCGAGGAAATCCGGGCCGCGCTGCTCCTGGAGCCGAAGCTCGACCGCGCCTTTGCCCTCACGCTGGCGGATGCCACCGGCGAGATTGCGGCCAGCTTTCTCCTCACCGTGCATGTGCGCCGGCGCCTAGGCCACGAAGCGCCGATGCATGGCGTCGTTTTCCCATGAACCTGCCCCTGCAAGACAAAGTCATCCTCGTCACCGGCGCCTCCCGCGGCATCGGTCGCGCCATCGCCCTGGCCGCCGCCCGGGCCGGCGCCCACCTGGTCATCGCCGCCAAGACCGTGGAGCCGCACCCGAAACTGCCCGGCACCATCCATAGCGTGGCCGACGAGGTCCGGGCTCTCGGCCGGCAGGCGCTGCCGCTCCAGGTGGATGTGCGGGAGGAGCTCCAGGTCGCCGACGCGTTCGCCGCCATCGACCGGACCTTCGGCCGGCTCGACGCCCTCGTGAACAATGCCGGGGCCATCAGCCTCACCAATGTCGAGAACACGCCCGTCAAGCGCTTTGATCTGATGCAGCAGGTCAACTCGCGCGCCCTGTTCGTCTGCGCCAAGAACGCCCTGCCCCTCCTGCGCCGCGCGGGCGGCGGCCATATCATTAGCCTGTCGCCGCCCCTGAACCTCGCGGCCAAGTGGCTGGCCCCCCACGCCCCCTACACCCTGTCGAAATACGGCATGACCCTCCTCGCCCTCGGCCTGGCCGGGGAACTGGCCAAGGATAAGATCTCCGTGACCACCCTCTGGCCGCGCACCACCATCGCCACCGCCGCCATCGAGTTCGCGGTGGGGGCCCGGCTCCTGCCCCGCTGCCGCACCGTTGAGATCATGGCTGACGCGGCCCTGGCCGTCCTGCAGACCACCGACGGCTCCCTCAACGGCCTAAACCTCCTCGACGAGGACTTCCTCCGCACGCGCGGCCTCACGGATTTCCGCCGCTACGCCGTGGATCCTGCGCACGCCGATTCCCTCTTCCCCGACCTCTTCATCGAGCCATGACCACCGCCACCCTGGGCGTCCCGGCCAGCGAGCAGAACCTCCGTTTCATTCTGGGCCTGAAGCTCAACCAGCTCCGCCGGCAGCGGGCCTATTCGCTCAAGCAGCTCGCCGGCCGCGCCAACCTCGCCGTCTCCTACCTGAACGAGATCGAAAAAGGCAAAAAATACCCCAAGCCCGAGAAGATCCTCGCCCTCGCCAAGGCCCTCGGCACGACCTACGACGAGCTCGTCTCCCTCCACCTGGGCGAAAAGCTCCATCCGCTTTCCGGGGTGCTGAGATCCGGCGTGCTCCAGGAGATCCCGCTGGAGGTCTTCGGCCTGACCCCCACCGGCCTGCTGGAAATGATGGCCGCCTCGCCGGGGAAAATCAGCGCGCTCTTCGACACGTTCGTGCGGATCGCCCGGCGCTTCGACCTCACCCTCGAGCACCTCCTGCTGGCGGCCATGCGCTCCTACGTCGAGCAGAACAAGAATTACTTCGAGGACCTCGAACAGGCCGCCGAGGACTTCCGGCTCCGGAACCGCTGGGAGCGCGCCCCCGCGCCCGACCTGCACCGGCTCCGCGAGCACCTGATCCACCAATGCGGGTATGCCATCGACGAGACCACCCTGCCGGGGCGGCCCGAGCTGAGCGAACTGCGCGCCGTCACCCTCGGCGGCGACACCGCGCACCCGCGCCTGCTGCTCAATCCCCGCCTGGGCGCCTGGCAGCAGGCCTTCCTCCTGGCCCGTGAGCTCGGGTACCGCGAGCTCGGGTACCGCGAGGCCCTGACCACCTCGCCCATCACGAAGGTCGATTCCTTCGAGCAGTTGCTGCATAATTTCCGCGCCTCCTATTTTGCCGGCGCCCTCCTGCTCGACCGCACCCTTCTCGCCGCGGACCTGCGCTTATTTTTCAACCGGCCCAAGTGGGACGGCGCCGCGCTGCTCGCCATCAAGCAGAAATACCAGGCCACGCCGGAAATGTTTTTCCACCGCCTCTCCCAGATCATGCCCCGCTTCCTCGGGCTGGAGCAGATGTATTTCGTGCGCTTCGACCACCGGCGCGGCACGCCCGAGGTGCGCATCGGCAAGGAGCTCCACTACCAGCGCATGCATGGCACCCACAGCATCGGCGTGGACGAGCACTACTGCCGCCGCTGGGTGTCCCTGCGGTCACTGCTGCAGCTGGACGAGCGGATGCAGCGCGACGCCGGCACCGAGCCCCTGCCCGGCGCGCAGCGCTCGCGCTTCTACGCCACGGGGGACGAGTATTTCAGCATCTCCCTCGCGCACCCGCACACGCTCGAGCCCGCCATGCTTTCCTGCGTGACCATCGGCTTCCTCGTCAACGACGCCCTCCGCGCCGCGGTGAAGTTCTGGAACGACGACGCCCTGCCGACCCAGCTGGTGGGCGACACCTGTGAACGCTGCGCCATCGCCGGCTGCCAGGAGCGGGCGACCGCGCCGGTGCTGCACGACCGCGAGGAGCGCCGCGCCCGCCAGCGGGAAGCCATCGAGCGGCTGCCGCTCGCCTGACGGCCGTTTCACCCCGCGGCCGGGGCCGGCTCATACCAACGTCCCTTTTGTTTTGGACTTTGCGGTGCCTGAGCCGGTAGGGGCGGTTGCCCTCAACCGCCCTCGGTGAGACCAGGGCCGTTGAGGGCAACGGCCCCTACCTGAAGCGTCTATTCTTCGAGGGACGGTGGTATATCACAAGATGCCGCGCTCGAGCCACTGGTG
>JBKJTZ010000022.1:0-28683 GCA_046590295.1 Lacunisphaera sp. | reverse complement strand
CCAAGGTCGGCGCCATGGCGCGAAACGCCCGGCGGAATCGGCCGCGTTACTTGATCGCCGCCACCTCGGCCGCGAACAGTTCCTTCACGCGCGCTTTCGCTTCGGCGAGGGGGAGTTCGCCCTTGTCGAGTTTGGCGAGGAATGATTTTTGCGCGAGGTAGTCCTTGTTCACCACGCCCGCCTTGCTCTGGAGAAGGCGCCAGGCTTTGCGGCGTTCGACGGCGAACAGCACCATCTGGCGGGTGACGGCGTAGAACTTTATTTTCCCGTGCTCCTCGGCTTTGATGTAGCAGCCGAAGTTCGTCACGAAACTGCGATGCCCGGGATCGAACACGCGGCGGTGGATCACGTCGTCCTGCGTGACGAACGGCAGCTGGTCGTCCATCAGCACAAGCTGCGCGGCTTCCTCCTCCTTGATCGGCTTCACATGCTTGCGGAAGCGGCCCTCGGTGATCGCCCAATGGCCCACGCCGAAGTTATACTCTTCGCCGGTCGTCGCATACTTCGTGCGCCACCAGTCGCGGTCCATGCTGGGGTTGCCCTTGAGGTCGAAGGCTTCCTGCGAGGTTTCGCCCTTGCGGGGGTTGTAGACGAACTCCGGCATGCCGCGCGCGTCGCGGACCATCTTCGCCTGGTCGGCGCTCATGTTGTCGCCCACGCCGTGCTCCGGCTGGCAGGTGGTGTAGCTTTGGAAGAACGCCGTGCCGCGATACTCGAGGCCGTCGAGGATCGCCTTGTAGAGCTTCGCCGCGTTGGCCATCGAGACCTGCGCGATGAAGGGCGAGCCGTGTCCGCTGGTGAACGCCTCGGCTACATTCTTCTTCTCGATCAACTTGCCCTGCGAGGCTACGCCGAACTGGTTCATGTCGTAGCCGCCCAGCATCGTGGAGGAGTCGGAATTCTGCCCGCCGGTGTTCGAGTAAACCTGCGTGTCGAGCATCAGCATCTTCACGTTGGGCCGGTTCTGCAGGATGACCTTCGAGACATTCTGGAAGCCGATGTCGCCGAGCGCACCGTCGCCGCCAATGACCCAGACCTTCGGCAGCTCGCGGATTTCCTGCTCGGTCATCAGCGCGTCATCGAGGTGGGTCAGGGTGAAGTAATCCGCCTCCGTGATGATTGAAGTGGCACGGGCATCCTGCCCGTGGGTTTGAGGATCGATTGAAATCACGGGCGGGACGCCCGTGCCACTTCCCACCCGCTGGAGCAAGGCATCGGCGAGACGCTCGGGCACCACCGAGCGGCGCGCGTGGCTGATGATGGTCGACTCGGCCATCAGCCACGAAATCGTCGCGCCATCCTGGAAGAGCGAATTCATCCACGGATAGGGATGCGGGTTCGACGGCGGCGTGGAGCCATAGACCGTGTTACAACCGGTGCTCGCGCCCATCATCATCACGGACATTCCGTTCGCGCGGCGACCATCGATCGACTGAAGCTCCTTGTGGTTGAAGGCGTCCGTCCGCAACACGGCGACCAGGCCCGCGACCAGTTGATCGTCGGTGATCGCGCCGTGCTTCGCCTCGTAGTCGGCGATGCGCTTGGCCGTGTCCTCCTCGTTCTCGCCGCCGAGGCCGACGATGGCGTGGGCGTAGGTTTTCCGGAAGAGCTCATACTCCTGCAGGCTGCGGGACTTGACCGCTTCGAGCCGGACGGCCCCTTCCTTTTCGAGCAGGTCGGCCTTCGCGCGAATGCGATCCGCCTTCTTGTGATAAAGCGGCCGCATGTAGGCCTCGGTCACGCTCGCGATCGCGCGCAGGATGCTCTTCTCGCCGCAGCCCGCGCAGGCACCGTCGCCCGAGACGAGCGCCTCGTAATTGCGGCGCACCATGAGGTGGTTGCGCAGCGCGGCCTCGCGGGAGGCGGCGGCATCGTTGTCGTTGTAGAGGCCGAGGTATTTCTGGGGGGTGTCGGGCAGCAGGCGCGAGAACACCTGGGCGGTGGTCAGCTCGGCGTTCAGCTCCTCGGTCTCGCGGGTCATGCGCAGGGCGTCGTGGTCGCCGCACACCTGCACGCACTCGCCGCAGCCCTTGCAGAGGTCGGAGACGAAGATGGAAAACAGGCCGCCGGCGCCGGGCGTCTTGGCCTCGAGCGAGCGGAAGATCGCCGGCACGTTGCCGTAGGCGATCGGGAGCTTGGCGATGATGTTGGTGAACTCCTCCTTGGTCCGCGCGGAGATCGTGGTGAGCGCGTTGACCTCGTCGCGGATGATGTCCTTGAACGGCACCTTGGTCTTGGCCTTCACTGACTCGTTCATCTTGGCGCGGGCGCGGGCCTCGAGGCCTACGATCTCGGTGCCAAACTTGAGCCGCTCGTCGCGGTCGGAGACATAGTTGTTCACCGCGGTCTTGAGGACGGTGGAGACATCCTGCGCCATGTTGGGCAGCGCGGTATCGGGGCAGGCAGTGATGCACTCCATGCACTGGGTGCAATTTTCCGCGATGTAGACGGGAGTCTCGCGGCGGGCGACGTATTTGGACTGCGTGGCGCCGGTGCCCGCGAGCATCACGCCGACGGAGGCGAGCGCCCCGGCCGGCTGGTGGTAGCCGAGGCCGGCGCGGAATTCGGAATCAAATTTGGCGAGCGTCTGGAAGGGCGCGCGGGCGGGCTGGGCCGCGGGCGCGGGGATTGGGCCGCAGCCGGAAGTGGAACAGCCGGCGGTCGGGATGATCTGGTGGTCGCCCAGCGGGGCGAGCAGCGGGTTGCGCATCGAGGAGCGGTCGGGCTCATCGAGGGCACCGACCTTGATTTCCTGCACGAGGGAAAAGCCCTCGGACATCACGGTCATGTTCGATTCGACGACAGCCGCGCCGAAGCGGCTGAACTTCTTCTCGTATTGTTTTTTGACGACCGTGAGGAACTGTTCCTCAGAAATCCCGAAGGTCTGGAGGAACGGCGAGACCCGGAAGAAGGCGCCGAGGAAGGAATTGCCCTGCATGCGCAGCTGCAGCTCGGTCTGGTTGGTCGCCTTGCGGGCGATGTCGAAGCCGGGCAGAATGAAAATGCGGATGTTGTTCTCGCGGACAAACTTCCGGTATTTCTCCGGCACCCGCTGCCAGGCGACCTCCGGCGACTCGCTGGATTCCCAGACGAGGCTGCCGCCCTTCTTCAAGCCCTCGAGGGGGTTGGTGTGCGTGAAGGCCTTCGGGTCGCAGCAGAGCACGACGTCCACGTGGTTCAGCTCGCAGTTCACCTTGATCTGCGACGGTGCGACCGTGAGGTAGTAGTTGGTCGGCGCGCCCTTCTTCTCCGAACCGTATTTCGGGTTCGCCATGATGAAGAGCTTCTCGAAGAGGAAGCCGTCCTCATCGTAGGTCGGGGTCTGCTCCGAGATGAACTTGCCGAAGTCGCCGATGATTGAGCCAAGGTTCTTGCCCGTCGTGATCATGCCCCAGCCCCCGATGGAGTGGAACCGCACCGCGATGGCACCCGGCGGCAGGAGCGACGGCGTGTCCTTGCTGATGACGGCATAGGGGTGGTCGACGCCGAGGACGAAAAACGTCTCGCCGTCGGCGGCGCTGCGGCCGTCCTGGCGCTTGCTGGCGCCGGTGGCGAACTCCCAGGCGCCGAGCGTGTGCTCGGGTCGGAAATCGCGCGAGCCGATGCCGTAGGCGCCGCGGAAGAGCCGCGGAGTCTCGGCCGGCGTGAGCGAAGGAATGCCCTTCGACAGGCTCAGGGCGGATTCGCTTTGTGCCGAATCCGGCAGCCGATCTGCAAACCGGGCCGCCTCGTTGGCCTTGCCGAGGGCGACGCGGATGTCGCGCGCCAGCGGATTGTCGCCGGAGAGGCCCTCGTCGGTGCGCTCGAGGATGATGACATTCTTGATGCCGCGAAGGGCATTGATGACGGCCGCCTCGGGGAACGGGCGGATGACGTTGATGTGGATCGAGCCGACCTTGGCGTTGCGCTGCTCGCGCAGGTAGTCGCAGGCGGCCTCGATGTTGTCGGCGGCGCAGCCGAGCGAGACGAAGACCGTGTCGGCATCCTCGGTTTTGTATTCCGTCAGGAAGCCGTAGTGCCGGCCAGTCAACCGGCCGAACTCGGCATAGCAGTCCGCCAGCATGCCGAGGATGGGCTCGTTGAAATTGTTCCGGCGCGCGACGACGCCGTTCATGTGGTGCTCCTGGTTCTGCACCGGGCCGAGCAAGATCGGGTGCTTGAGGTCGATCATGACCGGGACGCGGCGGCGCTGGGGGCCGAAGAGCTCGCGTTGGGCCGGCGTGGGGCAGTCGATCTGGTCGTCCGGCGCGCCGAGGTATTCGCGGAGCATTTCCGCCTCGGGCGCGAGATACATCCGCTCCGAGTGCGTCGTGAGCATGCCGTCCTGGATGTTCATGCCCGGGTTGAGGGAGAGCTCGTTGGCCTTGCGGAGGATGATGCCCTGGTCGGCGGCCTGCTGGGCGTCCTTGGCCATCAGCATGGTCCAGCCAGTGTCGAGCGCGCCGTAGAAGTCGTCGTGGCCGCAATGGACGTTGAGCGCGTGCTTGGTCAGCGCGCGGGCGCCGACCTCAAGGACCATGGTCGAGAGTTTGCCCGGCGCGTGGTAATACTGCTCCATCGCGTAGGCGATGCCCTGGCCCGAGGTGAAGTTGACGGTGCGGCGGCCCTGCACGGCGTAGGCGGTGGCGCCGCCCTGCGCGGCGTGCTCGCCCTCGGTCTCGACGGCGACCTTCTGGGCGCCCCAGACGTTGAGTTCGCCTGAGGCGAAGGACTGCTGGTAGATCTCGCCACCCTCGGTGGAGGGCGTGATCGGGTAGAACACCCCGCCCTCGGTGATGCGCGTCTCGACGTATTGGGTCACGAGCTGGTTGCCGTTGCAGGTGACGCGGAAACCCGGGTATTTCGGCTTCGGGCGGGAAGTCGCAGTCGGGGCAGTCGGGCGCGTCGGGGCGGAGGCGGAGGGGCTCATGGCGGTTCGTTGAAGGTTATTCACACACGACGGGGGTAGCCGTCGGCCGATGATATGGGCGGGGTTGCTGCCCGAGAATGAAACCACCCAAAGGGCCCACGCAAGGCCAGATGCCGGGTATGCCGCGATGGCCCCAGCGCGGCGACGACTTGTCCTTGTCGGCGCCACGCACATGCGCCACGCTCGGTGGAATCATATGGGCTCCCACGCAGACCGAAAGCCGGTCACCCAGTTCAAGTTTCCCCGCCTCCAGTTAGTCTGGAGCCCTGCGTCAGCCGCGCAGGCGAAATGGCATCTGCAACTGGCCGGGCTCGCCTTCCGGGAGATGCCGCGGCGCCTGAACATTTATCTCAGCGTGCGCGGTATCCTGCTGTGGGGTGCGGGAATGCTGCTGGCCGCTTACTTCGTCGGCTCGGCGGGGCTCGCCTACGCCTGGGGCCGGAATCCCTACAATCGGATTTCCTATGCCGATCTCGTGCTGCCCTCCCACTGGGGGGAATTGAAGGCCAAACGCGGCCAAGGCCTGATCGACGAGGGCATCCATGATATCCGGGCTGGCAAAGGTTCCAGCGGCGTCATGCTGCTCAATCACGGGCTCAGCCTGAAACCATCAGACCTGCACGGCCGGATGGTGCTCGCCCAGGTGTTTCTCAGCATCGGCTACCTGCATCGCGGCCGACAGTTGCTGGAGGACGGACTCGTCTTCGGCCCACCGCCCAAACAATATCGTGAGGCCCTGTTCCGGCTGACCGCCTACCTGGAAGACTTTGAGCAGCTGCTGGCCATGGCGGACCAGATCGAAAAGACCCTGCCGCCCGGGGACAAAGCCGCGGCGCGCTGGTTGCTCGCACAGCGGGTCACGGCACTGGAGAGACTCCAGCGTTTCGATGAGATTGAACGACTCCGAAACGCGCAGGGCGACAGTCCCTCCTTTGCCCTCGAAGCCGCGTGGGCTCGGGGACAGCTCGCCCGGGGCAATCCGGCGGAGGCCCTGCGCGAAATTGCCCGCAACCCCGGCCGCTTCGGCGTGCCCGCCGACCGCTGCCAGCTCCAACTGACACTTGCGATTGCCGCCCGTGATCCCGCCGCCGCGCACGAGGCGGTCCAGGCGTGGCTGAAGGAGGAACCAACGCAGCCCGAGCCCAGAATCCAAGAGATCATCGCCCTGATCCAGCTGGGGGAAGCCAATAATGCCCGCGATCGCCTGCAAAGTTTTTTCCTGCATTTTGGCAGTGAAAAACCCGCCGTGATCCTGCTGCTAAAAAACATCAGCGGGCTGTCTGACATAGCGTGGTTGCGGGTCGCCAACCGTGACGCGGCCGAAGCCGGCGCCCTGAGCATCGAAAGCCACATCCTCTACATGCAGGGCCTGCTGATGGCCGGCCAGGTCGCAGAAGCCACAACCGAGTTCAACCTCACCACCGCCCTGATCGAACAGGCCAAGGTCAAGGACGGTGGTTGGAGCGAAGGCACCCGGCTGTTGCTGAATGTGATCAACAGCGACTCGCCGACCGACCGGGCGCAATTCCTTGGATTTTTTCGCAGTCATCGCCTGACCCCCGAGGCTTTTCGGTTCGCCCTGAAAAGCCTGCGCCACACCGGATCGACTGAGATGGTCGGGGAGTTGTCGATACTGGCCCGCAATCGTTTTCCCGCGCTGCAGGACGCCGCCCTGATGTCCGAGCAGGAGACGGTTGCGGTCAAGCACGCGGACAAACCACCGACCGTGGCATTCCGCAGCGAGGCGGAGGCCCGGTTCGAACTGCGCCGGATCGACGAGGCCCTGCAAGTCGCGGACGCCCCGTCGGCTTTCAGCCGGTTGAAGGTGATTGAATCCGCCGGTTTCCCGGCCATGAAGGCCGAACTGTTGACCCGACGCATCCAGGTGCACGGGATGATGCGCGACCAAGCGGAGCTCTCGGGTGCGCTGCAGCTCTACCTATCCAGCCCCAATGTCAGCCAAGCTTGGCTGAACCAGATTGCCCAGCAATGGGCCGGGGAGCAGCGCCGGGACAGCGCACTGACCGTGGCCCGGGAGACCTATGCCAAGTTCCCCCAAGCCAGATGGGCCATGGAAATGCTGAACCTGTCCGCACCGAACACCACCCTGACGGCAGAAGCGGTCCCGGTGACCATCCGCACTGAAGCCGAGGCCCGGGTGGGGCTGCGCCGGATCGATGAAGCCCTGAAAGCCGGGCAGTATCGCGCCGCGCTGGATCGCATCAAGGCGATTGAGCGGGCCAAGATCGCCCCCCTGCAAGCGGAGCTCCTGCTCCGCCGGATCCAAGTGCACGGATCACTCCGCGAGCAGACCGAACTCACCGCGGCGCTGGGCTATTACCTTTCCGGCAAAACGGCCGACCAGACCGCCCTGCGCAACCTCGCGACGCAATGGGACAACGAGCAACTGCGCGACAGCGCACTGTCACTGCTGCGCGCAACCCTGGCCAAATTTCCCCAGGCCCGCTGGGCCTGGGAGCTGCGCAAAAAAATAGAGGGCGACCTGTTGGTCGCCCCCGGGGAGAATCTACTGGAACCGAAGAAACGGTAGGCCTCAGGCCGCCAGCCGGCGGCGGTAAGCCGCGAGGCCCAGAGTCAGCACGCCAAAGATCGCGGCGTAAGTCGAGGGCTCGGGAATGGCCGTGGTCAGCGCCAAGCTATCAAAGGTCATCGCAAAATCCGGACCGGCGGTGGTGATGCCGCCACCGCCAATGCTCCAGCCAGTGATTTGGGTGGGATTGAAGCCGCCCGTCCAAGCGAGGGCAATGCTCACTGTGGTGAGGCTCCCGATATTGAAGGCCGAAGTGGCCACCGAATAAACTTGGGTGTTCAGGCTCGAATCCTCGAACTGAATCGTGAGCGTGCTTGTCGCGTTACCGGTGTCACGCTGCGCGATGAAGGTGACGAAACTCATCCCGGTTGCGTTGACGTTCACGCTGGTAGTGCCCCACCCGTTATCATCGTTGGCCAATCCGCCCACGGTTATGGTCGTGGCATTCTGAGTCACCTGACCGACCCAGCTAGAACCAGCGACGGTCGCGCCCGTAGCCGTGCCGGAATTGAAGTTATCGAGGACAATTTGCGCCTGAGCGATGGAGGCGATGGCACATGCAGCGATTAGACCCAGTAGATTTTTCATATTGAACCTTATTGGTTAGGCAGGCGAAAGGTAGGTAGGCTAAAAAGAAAGCGCAAGGAAACAACTACATGCTGATGGTATAGGGCAGCGGCATGGCAATAACCCCTTCCAGGGGAGTCGCCCCAGCACTCAACCGGCGGATCATAAAGGGCCGGCCAGCCGGGATGACGAAAGCATCGCGATTTGTGCCGTCGTTGCGCTGCCAACGGGCATTGCCCGAATCATAATAGAATACGAACCAAGCGGCTCCGCCCCAAACTTGGATCCAATCGGCATCGTTTACGGCCGTCGAGGGCACGGTGCCGGCCTGCCATCCAGTGGACCGCGTCTGCATTGCCAACGCTCCCAAGGTGATATCCACGGGCAAGCCATTGCTGATGAAAGTCGTCCCCGGCCGGGTATGGAAATGCCGGGGGGTAACCGTGGGCACGCGCCCATTCACCCGCATGGTCAAGTCCGTGCCTGCGCGGCGGGTTATCATCAATCCGCGATCGGGCCTGATCACAAATGTGTCGCGCGTGGGGCTGGCCCCGGTGTCCGTGTTGCGCTCCCAGCGATTACGCGTGGTGTTATAATAGAATACGAGCCAAGCCGCGCCACCCCATACCTGCACATTATCGGCCGAACCGGCATCAACACCGCCCTGCAGTGTGCCGCTGCCGAAAAGATCGAACAGTGTGTCCGCCAGCACCAGTTCGTATACGTCGCCACTGGCTCCTGTCACGATTCCGGCCTGAGTGAGATCAGTGCTATCGTTGTTAAGAAAAACGCGGGTGGCCGTATTGGCCGTGGTGCTAACCATCAGCACCCGGCCGGCCGCCGCGCCGGTCTTGATGCGCAGGTAGTAAGGATTCGTAGCGTCACTGAAGGTCGCCGCCGTCCACCCGGCCGTCGAATTGTCGATATAGTTGGTCCCCACCGCCTCAATGCGGCCGACAAGCGCCCCAACGCCAGCTGAGCCTTGCAGCAGCGGAACCGCTACCGAGCGGGTCTGGCCGGTTGGCACCGTGATGGTCATGCCTCCGACTGGGGGCGAATAGGCGGTGTCCGCCGCGAAGGCCGTGAGGGTAAGTCCGAGGAAACTGGCAAGTAGGCGGCGCATAACGGTAACTGGGTTAAGGTTGGGTAATTTTCAGTCGGAAGTAAACATTAGAAGCCGAGGCGAGCGGGTAGGTCACCGTGTAGGTGTCCTTGCCGGCGGAGTTGGACTGCCAGACGGGCGTCAATACCGTCGGCCAGGTCGTAAGATTCGTGGAGACCTCCACCGTGTAGGTGACATCGGTGACCGTGTCCGGCTTCGTGAAGGTGTAGACCCAGTTGGGGCCGACCACGCTGACCACGGGCAGGCCGGTGGTGTTGGCGGTCTTGGGCAGGAGGCCGAGGGCGTATTCGACGAGGTTGGAGAGGCCGTCGCGATCCGGGTCGGCGTTGGGCCCGCTGATGTTGGCGTCCGCCAGTTCGCCCGCGTCGAAGTTCGCGCTGCGGAACGCGGTGTAGCCACCGGCATTGACGGTGAGGACACCGTCGGCCGAGGTCGTGCTGCCGCCGCCGTTGGTGACCACCACCGAGTAGTTACCCGCGTCGCCGGCCGTGACGTTGCTCAGGTTGAGCGTGGAGCCGACGGCGGACGGGATGAGGACGGTGTTGAAATACCACTGGTAGGTGTCGGCGTTGGTCGCGATGACGCTGAAGCCCACATTCGCGCCGGCATTAACCGTCTGGCTCGCCGGCGGCGTGCTGATAGACGGGGCCGTCGGTTGGACGATCGAGGCGAAGTCATCCGCCCAGATGGCGCCGACCGGGATGTTCAGGTTCTCGGCGTAACCGGCCACGTAGAGCTGGAGCGGCATGGCGCGGGTGAGACCCCAGGTCGTCAGCACGTCAATTGAACCGATCGCCGTGAAGGCACCGCCGGTCGAGGACGACGCCGTGAGCTGGCCGGTGGCCTGCACGTAGTCGAGGCGGACGAGCGCGGAGTGGAGCCCGGTGTGGGCCTGCGCCCCGGCGCTGGTGATGACGTTGTCCGTGGAGGTGGCAGCGTAGCGCTCAAACTGGGCGGTGCCGCTGCTGTTGTAGGTCCGGAGGCCTGTGCTGAAGGCGTCGCGGGTGTCATTGGGGTTGATGGCCCCCAGGGTCATGGCGGCCTGCCGGAAAGCCCCGGCGCCACCGAGGCCCGGGATATCCGCACCGCTGAGCGCAACGCGGAGCACGGCCGACCAGTTGCGGTCGAGCGGCACCTGGGTGCTGCGGCTCTGCTCGCGATAGACGTAGCCCATCGGCGTTACCGGCGTGGAGAACTGGAGGCGGTCCGCAATGGAGAAAACGGTGTCGTTCTGCGTCGGGAAAGCGAACTGGCTGCCGGCCCAGCCGGCGTTGAGCGAGTTGCCGTCGAACGAATCGGTGGTCGTCAGCGAGGCGTTGCCCGCGGCGATCAGGTAGGCCGGTGCGCTGCGGCTGAAGTCCGCCGAGCCGCCCTGCGCGAAGCCGGGCTGGTAAACCCCGGCGGCGGCGGCCGTGACGGACGGCAGCGTGAGCGTGGTGGCGCTGGAGGCGGCATCGCTGCCGTCCTTGTTCCAGCTCACGACCACCGGCGGCGAGGCGCCGGGATCCGTCACCACGGTGAAGGACGCCGGCTGGCCCAAGCTGATGATCTGGCCGCCCGGACTGGGCCGGACGGTGACCGCGACATTGAGCTGGATGCTGCCGCGCGTGGCGGTGTTGCCGCCGACCGCGATGCGGTAGGTGACGCCGGCCGTGACCGGGAGGACGATGCGGCTCTGCGTCGTGCCGGCCGAGTCATTGTTCTGCGCGAGGAAAGCCAGGCCGCCGAGCGAGTTGCCGGTGTAGACGGCGAGCGCGGTGTCGATGGCGCTGCCGAAGGTGTCGATGGCGGCCGTGCCGCTCACCGGCGGCGTCCACGAGAACCACACGGAGGAGGCGGTGGTGTTGGCGTTGAAGTGCACCGGTTCGCCCACCTCGCCGGTGGCGGCGGTGTTGGAGACCGCCTGGCCGGCCGAGATGCCGGAGAGGACAGCCGGGGCGGCGAAGTTGTCGTTGCTGACCGGGTTGCTGACCGTGAGGCTGGCGTTGCTGGAGAGCAGGGTGAAGTTGCCGTTGGAGACGCGCACGTTGTAGGAGGCGGTGTCGCCCGTCTGGGCGTTGTTCAGCACGAGGCTGGCGCCCGTCTCGCCCCCGATATCGGTGCCGTTCTTGACCCATTGGTAGGTGATCGTGCCCTGGCCGCTGGCGACCACGGAGAGGGTGACATTGGCGCCGACGAGCACGCTCTGGCCCACGGGCTGCGTGGTGATCTGGACCTGAGAACCGCTGACGCCGGCGCGGATGGTTTGGTTATTGGTGTCCACGATGGCCACCGCGCCGGTCGACAGCACGGCCACCGCCTGGGGATTGCCAAACCGGGCGATGCTGCCGGTGCCGTCGGCCGTGCCGAAGGCATTGCCGGCCAGGGTGGTGACGGTGCCGCCGGGCGCGATGCGGCGGAGCGAATTATTGCTGGTATCCATCACGAACAGGTTGTCTGTGCCGTCCATCGCCAGGCCGAAGGGCGAGTTGAAGCGGGCGAGCGCGAACGTGCCGTCGTTGCTGCCGCTGGTGCCGGCCAGGCCGGCGTAGGTCGTGACCACGCCCGTCGAGATTGTGATCTTGCGGATCGTGCGGTTGTTGCGGTCGGCCACGAAGAGGTTGCCGGCACTGTCGAAGGCGAGGCCCGACGGCGAGTTGAAGCGGGCGGCCGTGCCCGTGGCGTCCGTCGTGCCGGAGTTGCTGGCCAGACCGGCAATGGTCGTGACCACGCCGAGCGGGGTGACCATGCGGATCGTGTGGTTGCCGGAATCGGCCACATAAGCGTTGCCGGCCGCGTCCACCGCCAGGCCGTTCATGTTAAAACCGAAGCGGGCGCCGCCGGCGCCGGTGCCGGTGCCATCCGTCGTGCCCGAGTTGTAAGCGAAGCCCGCGATGGTGGTGATGGTCCCGTCGGGGGTGATGCGGCGGATGATATTGTTGCCATCCGCCAGCCAGAGCGCGCCATCAGGTGCCATGGCAATCGCCGTCGGGGAGCTGAGCCGGGCCGTGCTGCCGAGGCCGTCAACGTTGCCACTCGTGCCGGCCAGACCGACGAAGGATGTGACGACCCCGCTTGGGGTGATCTTGCGCACGACATGGTTCTGCCGGTCCGTGACGTAGAGGTTGTTGCTGCTGTCACGGGCGACACCCTGCGGAATATAAAAGCGGGCCGCCGAACCTGTGCCGTCGGCAAAACCGGGGGCGACCCCGGCGAAGGTGGTCACCACCGCGCCCGTCGTGATCTGCCGCACGAGGTTGTTGGTGCCGTCAGTAACATAAAGATTCCCACCGGGGGCGCGGGCGATGCCCTGCGGACTGAAAAACCGCGCGGCGGTGCCGGTGCCGTCGGCGACGCCAGACTGGAAGGCGGCTCCCGCGAATCCCGTGACGACAACGCCAGGCGCGATCTGGCGGACCCGGCTGGTGCCGTTTTCGGTGACAAACAAATTACCTGACGCATCGGCCACGACACCGTTCGGGGTCGCGAAGCGGGCGGCGGCGCCCGTTCCGTCCGTCGAATTGCTGTTACCAGCCAGACCCGCGAGAGTGGTCACGACCCCGGCGGGGGTCACCGAGCGGATCGTGTGGTTGTTGGAGTCGGCGACAATGAGGTTGCCCGAGAGGTCGAAGGCCAGGCCGATCGGCGCGTTGAAGCGGGCGACGGTGCCGATGGCGTCCGTGCTGCCGAAGTTGCCGCTGCCGGCCAGACCGGCGAACGTGGTCACCATGCCGTCGGGCGCGATCCTGCGGATGGCGTGGTTGCTGGAATCGGCCACGAAAACATTGCCCGAGCCGTCCACCGCGAGGCCGCGCGGAGTAAAGAAACGCGCCGCAGTGCCGACCCCATCGCTATTGCCGATGGTGTTGACTGTGCCGGCGAGAAGCGTGACCACTCCCGCGGGCGTGATCTTGCGGATGGTGTGGGCGTTGCCTTCCGCCACATAGAGGTTGCCCGCGCTGTCGATGGCGAGGGCGCGCGGCGAGTTGAACCGGGCGGCGGTGCCGGTGGCATTGGTTGATCCGGCGGAACCAGACAGGCCGGCGAACGTGCTCACCACACCGGCCGGGGTGATCTTGCGGATGGAATGGTTGTTTTGGTCGGCCACAAAGAGGTTGCCCGAGGCATCGGAAACAATGCCCGCCGGGAACGCGAAGCGCGCGGCCGTCCCGGTGCCTTCATTCGCACCGGGGGAAGCCGTGCCCGCGAGCGTGCTGATGGCATAACCGGGCTCCAGGGTCAGCGTCGCCGGGTTGCTGGTGACGGAGCCGCCGTTCGAGCCGGACACGACGACGGTGTAGACGGCGGTCGCGGTGGGGTTGGACACGGACAGGGACGTGAGAGTGGCACCGGCGACGGGCGCGCCGTCGCGATACCATTGGTAGGTGAGACCGGTGCCGGTGGCCGTGACGGCCAGATTCGTGGTGAAGCCGACGACCGTGTTCTGGCTGGCGGGCTGCACGGTGATGACCGGGGGCGTGGGCACCGAGCCGACCGTCAGCACGGCGATGTCGCTCTCGACGGAGCCGGTGGCGTTGGTCACGAGGACCGTGTAGTTGCCGGCATCGCCCGCGATGACGCCGTTGATGGTGTAGTCGGTGCCGGTGGCGGTGCCGATATCCACCCCGCCCTTGCGCCATTGGTAGCTCAGAGTCGTAGCACTGGAGGCGTTGACGCTGAAGGTCACGTTCGCACCCGGGATGACGCTGGAGCTGGAAGGTTGCCCGGTGATCAGCGGCAGGCTCGAGCCGGTGAGGACGATGTCCGCCGAGTCCAGGGTGCCGAAGCCGTTGGTGACCGTCAGGCGATAGGTGCCGGCCGTGCCCGCGCCGACCGTGCCGAGATTAAGGTTAGGTGAGTTGGCCCCGATCAAGGCCACGCCATCGCGGAACCACTGGTAGGTGCCGTCGGCGCCGCCGAAGGCGCCGGCGAAGAGTTGGAGGCCTGTCTGGCCGTTGAACACGGTCCGGCTCTGCGACTGGCCCATGATGACCGGTGCGGTACCAGTCAGCGGGACCTGCAGGTAGCCGGCCGGCACGGGCGCACCGGGCAGCGCGGCGCCGCCCATGACATGCAGCCGGCCGCCACGGGCGGTCAGCAGGGAAAACGGCAGGTTGTCACCCCGCACCTCAATGCCCGGCGTCCAGCCGGTGTCGAGCGCCCCGGCCGCGGTGAAGCGTGCGAGACCGGCGGCCGTGGTGCCGTTGACGGAGGTGAAGCGGCCCGCGAGGTAGACGCGGCCGGAGTCGTCCAAGCCGAGGTTGGTGCCGATCGGCGCGAGGGGATAAGTGCCGGTGTAGGCCAGGCCGGCGCCGGTGAAGGCCGGGTCGAGGGAGCCGTTGGCCAGCAGGCGCGCGATGCCCAGCGGGGCGCCGCCGGGGGCAAAGCCGCCGGCGATGTAAGCCCGGCCGTCGGGCAGCGCCAGCAAGTCGCCGTAGTTGGGCGTCGTGTAAAGGGTCTGCGGGATCGAGTAGCTGCTGTTCTTGATGGGATCGAAGGTCGTGGCGGAGAAGCCGGCCGTGGCGACGGCGGTCCCGAGAGCGGCGGGCGTATAGCCCGGGTCGAGCGCACCGTTACCCTGCAGCTTGATCACGCGAATGTCGTTCAGGATGCTGATGATGCCGAGCAGCAGGGAGCCGTCGGGCAGCGGGCGGACATTGACGATGCGGCCCATCTTCATGGACGTGATGGTATTCGTGCCGTCACGGATGATCTCGCGGAGCTGGCTCAGGTCCGGCGAGAACGAATAGTCGCGCGAGCCATCCGCGAAGTAGCGGCGCAGCCAGTCGTTCGGGTTGGTCAGGTGGAAGTTGATCGTCGGGGCGACGAGCCAGACGTAGAGTTCGCCGCCAGGACCGGCGGCAAGCTGGTTGATGCCGAGGAAGGTCTCATTAAAGCCCCAGGACTGGTCGCTGAGGCCGTTGGCGTTGAAGCGCTGGATGCCGTCGGAGGCGGTGCCGGCGATGAACGGGTTGCCGTTGTCGGCCGTGCGGACAAAGAACGAGCCATCCGGCGCGGCGGAAACCTGGACAAAGGGATCGACCGGGCGGGCGGAGGGGTTGAAGAACTCGGTGGGCTCGGAGACGGGATTGCCCTCAGGGGTGAGCAAAGTGAGGCCCGGCACCGTGGTGGCGCCGAGACGGTTGAAGGCACCGGCCACGAGAACCTGGCCATTGGCGAGGACCTGGGCCGAAGTGGGCGTGCTGGCCTTGCCCCAGCCGCCGGTGTTGAAGGAAGTGAGAGCCGTGCCCGCCGCGTCATAGGCTGCAATGCCGCCGGGCGCGGAGACCACATCCGGCACGAAGAGATTGCCGGAACTCGAGCGCGACACCCAGAAGGTCTCGAAGGAGTAGTTGGGCACGGCGAACGTCGCGTCATGCGAGCCGTCGGCATTGAAGCGCATGAGGCGGTCGCTGATGGCGACGAACCGGTCATCCGGCAGCATGACCATTGCGCGAAGCCGGATGCCGACACTGGGCGTCATGGGCAGCTGGCTGCGCAGCGGCTGGACAAAGGTGTTGTCGAAGGTGCCGTCGGCGTTGAAACGGATGGCCATGATCGGATCGCCACTCGTGCCGCGGGCGGTGTAACGGAAATCACCGACGTAAACCACCTTGCCGTCGCTCTGAATGCCGACGCCGCGCGAATGGTTGGAGGCGTAACCGGCAGGCATGGCGGCGGCGAAACCGATGTCGGTCGTGCCGTCGGTGTTGAGGCGGGCCACGGTGATGCGCGCCACCCCGCCGACCGAGGTGAAGCCGCCGGCCAGGTAGATCTTGCCATTGGTATCGAGTACCGGCGGACCAAAGAGCGTGGCTGATGGGTTGCCCAGCATGGCCGCCGGGGTGAAGCCCCCGTCGAGGCTGCCGTCGGTGCCGAGACGATAAATCGTCGGATCGGTGACAGTGATGGCTCCGGCCGGGGCGGTGTTCGTAGTCAAATCGGTCGCGGCGATGACGACCTTGCCATCCGGCTGCAGGGTCAGAAACCGGATGCTACGATTGAAATACGGCGCGGTGAAGGTGTTGTCGCGGGTGCCGTTGGCGTTCACACGAATGACGGTGGTGCCGTCCAGTAAGCCGATCGCCACCGAGACGACCAGCTTGCCGTCGGGTTGCAACGCGGCGAACAACGGGGTGCCGAAGGCATTGTCCCAGACAAAGGCCGGATCAATGCTCCCGTCGGATTCGTTGAGCCGGACCAAGGTCGTGACCGGGATGTTGGCGATGACATCGTGGGGGCGCTGGGTGGCATTCCACATGGCATAGACGCGGCCGGCGCCGTCATGGATCGTCCGGGCCGGAGTGTAGCCGCCCAACTGACCCTCGGTCGTCACGCGCCAGAAGGAGGCGAGGCTGGCTGCGCCCCCGGTCACAATCTGGGCCGGAGCGCTGAGGGTGGTGCCGGTGGCGTTCGTGACCGCCACCGTATAAGCGGCGGCATCGCCGGCCGAGAGGCCGGAGAGGACGAGCGTGGCGGCGGTGGCGAGGCCGATCGGGCTGCCGTTCTTGTTCCACTGATAGGTGAACGGCCCGGTGCCGGACACACCGACACTCAGCGTGACGGTGGCGCCGAGGGCGAAGGTGCCGCCGGCCGGCTGGCGGGTGATGACCGGGGCGCTCGCGTCGACGGTGAGCGTCACCGTGTTGGAGGTCGTCGTGCCGGTGCGCTGCCCGGTGGCGGTGAGCGTGTAGATGCCGGCCTGGCCGCCGGCGAGCCCCGTGAGCGTGAGGCCGGGGCCGGTGGCGCCGGCGAGGGCGGTGCCGTTGAAGCTCCACTGGTAGGTGAGTTCCTCGCTGGCGGAGATGGGGGCTGCGAGGGTGATCGCCCCGCCGCTCTGGCCGGCGAGCGTCATCGCGGTGCCGCCCGTCGGCGCCTGCACGCCGGCCGGCAGGGTGCTGCGGTAGATCAAACCGATGCCCCCGCTCAGGAAGATGCGGCCGGCAAATTCGCGCGGGGTGGAGGCGATGATGGTGGAGGGCAGATCCGTGCGCACCCACTCCTCGCCACCGTCGAGGGAGTAAAACAAGGACGTGCGCGCCTGGGCACTGGCGGTGCCATTGTTGCGCAAGGCATTCGCATAGTAGGTGCCACCGATCCGGGCCGCGTTGTTGAGCGGATTCAGGGTGGAGTCCGTGAGCCAGAAGCTGCCCTGCGTCGGGTTGGCGCCGTTGGTCTGGATCACGGTGCCGTTGTTCAGGAAAAGGGTGAAGTGTCCGTCGGAAAAATCGATCACGCGCACGGAAGCGCTGCTCGTCGCGACCAGGCCGGGAATGGTGGTGACGACGAAACGCGTCCAGTTGATCGCATCCGTGGAATAGAGCACGGCGACCTCGGTGTAGTTGCTGGCCGTCACCTGGGCGCCATCCGCGCCGATGAGATAATAACCGCCGCCGTAGCCGACCGTCCGGAGGACCGCCGTGGTGGGGGACGTGCGGCGGGTCCAGGTCACGCCGTCGGTGGAGGTGACAATGACGCCGCTGCCGGCCACCGCCACCAGCCGGCCGTTGACCGCAACGATCTTGTTGAAGTTGTTGGTCGTGATGGCCGGGTTGTTGGTGAGCAGGGTCAGCCAGTTCACGCCATCCGTGGAGGAGACAATCGTACCGAACGTGCCTGCGGCGAAGAGCTCGCCGTTGTGCACCGCGAAGGAGTTAAGGGTGTTGGTCGTGCTGGTGGGCCGCTCCGTGTAGCTGGTGCCGTTCGCGGTCTCATAGACCGCGCCGTTGGAGGCGGCGATGTAGAGCTTGCCGTTGAAGACGACGGTGTCGTTGAAGAAGGTGTTGCCGGGCGCGATATTGGTGTTGGTGTCCAGCCGGGTGGTCACCCCGCCGGTCCAGCGGTAGATGCCGCCGGCATTGCCGCCCAGGTAGATCCCATCGGGACCGGCGCCGGCATCGTTGAAGCCGGTGAGGATCGTGGAGACCGTGCTATAATTCCAGTTGGCCGCGTCGGTGCTGGTGGCGATGCGTCCGTTGGCGCCGGAAAGCACAAACGTGCCCTCGGCAAACCCGACGCCGGTGAACGTGTCGGTCGGCTCAGGACTGGTGATCTCCGCCCAAGTCTGGCCTTGGTCGAGCGAGTAGGCGATGCGGGCCGTGCCGCCGGCGACCACCCAGCGGCCGTTGCCATAGTTGACCGCGCGGTAGATGCTGATCGAGTTGCCGGTGAAGGCCAGGGTCCAGTTGTTGGCGTCCGTGCTGGTGAAAATGGCGCTGCGCGTCACGTTGTTCACCAAGGTGGCGCCGACCGCGACGTAGCGGCCATTGGCGTAGGCCAGGCCGAAAGCGGTGGAGATCTGCGAACCGCCCTGCTTGATCGGGAGGGTGTTGCGCGTCCAAGTGACCCCATCGGTGGACTTGAAAATGTAGCCGATGGTGGTGGTGAAAATAAACTGGGAGCCGTCATGAATGATGTCACCGCCCGCGCCGATGCCGTCGTTGTCCACGTTGCGATAGAGCTCAAACGGCAGGGTCCAAGTCGCGCCGTGATCCGTCGAGAGCCAGATCTGGGTGCTGCCTTGGGCGACTACGCGCCCGCCGGGTCCGGCGACGATATTGAACAGATCCTGTCCATTGGGCAGATATTGGTAGGTCCAGTTTACGCCGTCGCTGGAGCGGGCGATGGTGCCGGCGAAGCCGGAGAAGAGGTGGTGCGTGCCGGTGTAGGCATATTCCATCAGGCCGTTGGGCACGGGCAGCGGATTCAGCACGTCCCAGCCGAGGCTGGCGTGGTAGCCGGCGTCGGTCATCTGGTTGGCCACCCACTCGCGGGACGCGCCAGCGAGGAGGCCCCCGAGGGAAGTGTCCGCGATCGTGAGGGGATTGAACTGGCCGTTGGTGGTCGGGGGAATAGACCCACGGAACGACCAGCCCGCGGTGAAGAGCGGTGCGATCGTGGCCTGCTGCCCGCCTTCGCCGACCGCCACGTAGCCGCTGATCCCGGCCTCGATGCGGACGAGGTTGGCGCGCAACTCGGCCTCGTCGGGCCGATCCGCATCGTAGAGCATGAAAAGGCGGGTCACCCCGGCGGCGCGGCCGCGGACGAATTCCGAGGCCTGCCGGTAGAGGGCGATGGTGTCGAGCAGGGCGGCCCGGCCTGCCTGCCGCTGCGCCAGCGGGCCGGCGGTCAGAAAGTTCGGGTTCTCCTCGAGGAGGCGCTTCAGCGTCAGGAATTCACCCTGCGCCAGGGCCCGGGCGGCGTCGGCGTCAAGGTTTTGGCCCAGAATGAAAGTGTTCAGCGCCATCTCGAAGGCGCGCAGGCCCGCCTGCGCCAGCAGCAGGTCGCCGCGATCGATGGTGACCGCCGCGAGTCCCGCCACCTCCGCCGCGGTGAGCGTAAGCTGGAAGGCCGGATCGGTGACCGCCGCGAGGTCGGCGCGCGCGGCCACGGCCGTGGCCACCAGCGTGTCCCGCAGGAAAACCCGCGAGGCCTCGAGGTTGTAACCGGTGGGCAGCACGACTTTGCCGTTGGCATCCTGCGTCAGCGCCGCGGTCCAGTTATAGAGATCGCGGCCGGGCGCAGCCACGCCGGCATTGTTGAGGAAAGTGACGGCCGGGGCGTCGCCCGTGAGGGCGAGCCAGCGTGTGACGCCGAGGAGTGCCGCGGCGGTCTGGTTGGTGCTGTCCGCGGCGCGGGCCTCGGTAAATTTGGTGCGGGCGGTGGCGAGGTCGTGGGCCACGAGGGCGGCCCGGCCCTCGACGATCTTGGCGGTGGCCACTTCAGGCTGGGCCTGGAGGGTGCTGGCAATGACGAGACCGAGGCAGAGCAGGAGGGAGCGCATGGCGGGGATCAGCGGGATTTTGCAGTGGGCGGAATTGAACCAGCCGACTCAGTTGTCGAGGTGGAGGTTTCCGAGGGAATCAAAGAAATATTACCCGCCTGCGGCCCACGCAGGATCAGGGTCAGCCGGCCAGCGGCACCGGAAGTCAGGCGGGCGGCGGGCAGCACCAGATCACCCGCGGGCGTGAATTCAGCCGTCGGCGCCTCGACGCGTTGCTGGGGCTCCCCCACCCGCTCGATCACGATGTCCTGCATGACCAAGGTTCCTCGCGCCGCCAGCCGGCCAAGCGTATCGGCCAGTTGGTCGCTCACCGTCGGCCAGGAGGCCGCGTCGATAATCTGCAGTTCCACGCCCTGCAGGACTGCCTTCGGTTTCCAAGCCACCCGGAAGATACCCTGCTTGCCGTAAGCCATTTTGATGTGCCCGATGCGAAGCCGGGCCACCCGCTCACCCGTGCGGTCACTGAGAAACACATAGCGCACATTCACCGGCCCCTCCTCGCGCGTGACCCTCAACTGCATCCGCTCAGGTTCAGCCTCCCTCCCTACTTCCGCCGCTCGGGCGAGACCCACCACGAATCCCATGGCGAAACACCCGGCGACAAATCTGGAGCACAGGAAATCTCGTCCGCTAAATAATGTCTCTCGAGCATGCATGAAATAGCAGAGATTCTCGATCACTGCTTAGCCTTTGGGACGAGTGATGCGAACTTATATTGCAATATATCGTCAAAAACAAACGCATCGTTGACGCCGCAGGGGCATCCCCTACCCGCGATCTCAGGGCTGCACCACTTTCAGGCGGAAGAAGATAGTGGTCGCGGAACCGAGCGGGTAACGCCCGCGCCAGGTGTCGACGCCGCCGGTGTTGGAGACCAACTCGTGGGTGACACCGACCGTAGTCCAAGCCGTGAGATTCGTCGCAATCTCCACCGTGTAAGTGACATCGGTAATGTTGTCCGACCGCGTGTAGGTGTAGACCCAATCGGGGCCCAAGGTGCTGACCACCGGCAGGCCCGTCGTGCTGGCCTGCTTCGGCTCGAGGCCGAGCGCGTATTTTACGAGGTTGGGCAGGCCGTCCTGGCCGAAGATCGCGTTCGGTCCGCTGATGTTCGCGTCGAGCAGCTCGCCGGCGGTGAACTTGCTGAGCGCCCACGAATTGAAATTCGCGGCGACCGTGAACGACTGGTCGACGTCCGGCGCGGCGTGGCGGTTGGCATCGCCGGATTGTGCCGCGCGCACCGTGACACTGCCTGCGCCGGTGAGCGTGAGATTACTGCCGCTCACGGTCGCCGGACCCGACTGGACCGAGAAGGTCACACCCAGGCTGGAACTCGCCGTCGCGCTGAGCGCGATGGGCGTGGCGGTGAAGGCCTGGTTCGCCGGACCCGTGAAGGAAATCGTCTGGTCGGCCTTGGCGATGACGAGCGTGCCGTTGGCCGTGCCCTGATAGTTGGCCTCGTTGATGGTGCCGACCACGGCGTAGCTGCCGGCGTTGGTCGGGGCGGTCGCGGTAGCGTCGTAGGTGAAGTCCACACTCAGGCTCGCGGGGTTGGTCGTGGCCGTCGCGCTTTTCGCCGAGCCATTGTAGGTCGCCGAGAGATTGCCGAGGGTGACGGTGGCCGTGGCCTTCGCGACCGCGAAGCTGCGGTCGACGTTGGCCGCGGCGTTGTAGGTCGCGTCACCGGCTTGCGCGGCACGCACCGTCACGGTGCCGATGCCGGTGATGGTGAGATCGCTGCCACTCAAGCTCGCCGGACCGGATTGCACGGAGAGCACGACCGTCAGGCCGGAATCCGCCGAGGCCGTCAGGTTGATCGGCGTGGTCGTGTAGGCGCGGTCGGCCAGGGTCGCGAAAGTGATCGTCTGGCCAAGCTTGTTGACGGTGAGCGTCGCAGCATTCGACGGCACGCTGCCGGCGCCATTGGTCACCACCACGTCGTAGTTGCCGGCGTCGCCGACGGTGACGCCGGTGAGCGTATAACTCGTGCTGGTCGCACTGCCGATGTTCGCCCCACCCTTCCGCCACTGGTAGGTGAGCGTGGCTGAGCCGCTGGCGGTGACGGAGAAGGTGACGTTGGTCCCGACGTTCACCGTCTGGGTCTGCGGGTGGGTGGAGAGGGAGGGAGGGGTGAGTGAAACGAACGACGCGGCGACCGGGGCGCTGAACTGGCTGGTGCCGGATGAATTCACCGACTTGATCCAGTAATAATAGACCGGCCCGTTCACGGCCGTCAGGTCCTGATAGACCGACCAGCGCACGCCCGCCGCGAGGCGCGTCGCGCCGCTGGAATCATTGGCGGTGTTGCGCCACACTTCGTAGGCGGTCGCGTTGGCCGTCGGCTGCCAGGTCAGGTGCAGGCGGTCAAGGGCGACCGAGGGGGTGGCGGTCAGGTCAGCGGGAATTTCCGGTCCCAAACCAACCCGCGCCGCGAGTTGCACGGGCGTGCTGCTGTTGGTGGTGCCGCCGTTGCCGAACTGGCCGGAGGTGTTGTCGCCCGTGCCCCACAACGTGCCATCACCCTTCAGGAAGAGCGTGTAGTTCTCGCTGCCACATGCGGTGAGAACGTTCGTCGCCATCTGATAAGGGGTCAGGCGGTTCGCGGTAGCGCCATCGCCCAACTGGCCCGCGGTATTGTAACCCATCCCCCACAACGTGCCGTCGGTCCTCACCAAGAGGCTGTGGTAATAGCCGCTGGCGACGGTCTTCACGCCGGTGGCGATTTGCACCGGCGTGAGCGCATCGGTGGTGTTGCCCGTGCCCAGCTGGCCGAAGATGTTGTAACCCAAAACCCACAGCGTGCCGTCGGTCTTCACGAAGAGGCTGTGATAGGCGCCGGCGGCGACCGTCTTGACCCCGGTCGCAATTTGCACCGGCGTGCTGACCGGAACTCCGCTGCCGTTCATGTCGCCGGTGCCCCACAGCGTGCCGTCGGACTTGATAAAGAATGTCTGCCGGGTGCCCGCGGCGAGATCCACC
Organism: Lacunisphaera sp.; assembly: GCA_046590295.1. Taxonomy (GTDB): domain Bacteria; phylum Verrucomicrobiota; class Verrucomicrobiia; order Opitutales; family Opitutaceae; genus Lacunisphaera. The sequence continues at coordinate 5,792 of JBKJTZ010000022.1, read as the reverse complement.
ACGTCGGCGGCGATCTGCATGGGCGTCGACCGGTCGGCGGTCGTCCCGTCGCCCAACTGCCCGGAATCATTACCGCCCACCGTCCACAACGTGCCGTCTGACTTCAGGAAAGCGCTGTGAAAGAAACCCCCAGCCACACCTACGACATTGGTGGCGATTTTAATTGGCGTAGATTTTGCCACGAGCGTGCCGTCGCCCAGTTGGCCGGTGCTGTTCTTGCCGGTCACCCAGAGTTCCCGGTCTGCCGTCAGGAAAAGGCTGTGCTCGGCCCCGGCCGCCAGATCCACGATCGTCTGGCCGGAGATCGTGACCGCTTGCGGCGTCGTGAGGTTCGTGGTGTTGCCGGTGCCGAGCTGGCCGAAGGTGTTTGTGCCCGTCGCATAGAGCTGGGGCACGGCATCCAGCCGGAGGCTGTGGTAGCGGCCGGCCGAGAACTTGGTGAAGGCCGCCACGCTGAATGTCCGGTCGACTGGTGACGCCGCATTGTGGTTGGGGTCGCCGGGCTGCGTCGCGCGCACCGTGACGGCCCCGCCTCCGGTAAGGGTGATCGTGCTGCCGGTGATGCTGGCGGGGCCCGAGAGCACGGTGAACAAAATCGTCAGGCCCGAGCTGGCGGTGGCACTGAGCGCGAAGGACGTCGCGCCGGAGACTTGCGTCGCTGGATCGACAAAGGTGATCGTCTGGTTCGCCTTGGTGATCACGAAGGTGCCGCTCGACGAGCCTTGGTAATTGGCGTTGGTCACCGTCGCGATGACGGCATAGCTGCCGGCATTGACCGGGGCCGTCGCCGAGCCGTCGTAGGTCAAGCCGACGCTCACGCCGGCCGGGTTGGTTGTGACGGTCGGGCTCTGGGCGGAGCCGTGGTAGGTCGCCGAGAGATTGGACAGCGTGACGGTCGCCGGGGCGATTGTGACGTTGAACCCCTGCGGGACGTTGGGCGCCGCGTTGTAGGTTGCATTGCCCCCCTGCGCGGCCTGCACCGTCACCGGGCCCAGACCAGTCAGGAACAAATTGCCACCGCTGACAAACGCCGCCCCCGAAGTCACCGAGTAACTGACCGCCAGGCCGGAGGAGGCCGTGGCGGTCAGGCCGATGGCCGCGGACGTGTAGAGTCGGTCCGCCAAGGCCCCGAAGCTGATCGTCTGGTCCGTCTTGTTGACGACGAGCGGATTGACGGTGAGGGTGGCGGCATTGCTGGTGGCCGAGCCCGCGCTGTTGGTGGCGACGCAACGGAACTGGTCGCCATTATTCGCCAGCGCACTGGTGGTGAGCGTGAGGGTGTCCGTCGTCGTCCCGGAAAAGCCCCCGCCGGCATTGGTGAAACTGCCGCTCCCGGCGGGCTGCACCTGCCACTGGTAGGTGGGCGACGGATCGCCGGTCGCGCTCACGGAAAAGGTCGCGGACGACCCTTCGGTCACTGACAGGCTGGAGGGATGCGCGGTGATCGCGGCGGGAACCGGCGGGGGGCCCGCGCCGCTCACGATCATGACATAGTCATAGGTCGGGGAAAATCCGCCGACGGAATGGAAGGCCCGCAGCGTGATAATGTAAGTCCCCGGCGTGGTCGGAGTGCCGCTGAGCAGGAGGGTCGCCCCCACAATGGTGCCCGTGGTCCGGCCGCCCGGAAACGTCAGCCCGGGTGGCACGGAGCCACCGATGGTCCAGGAATCCGGTGACGCCGGAACCCCATTGATGGCGAAGCCAATCGCGGCCCCGGTGCCAACCGTGAGCTCGACGGGGCTGGGCAGAGACGTGGCCAGCTCGGTCGCGCCCGCCAGCGTGTGCAGGCCGCCCAAGGCCACCGCGGCGCTGAACGCCGAGCGCAGCACATTGCCCATCGGTGAAACCAACGTGAGCTCGGCGGCCGGGACGAGCAGGCGGACCGCCGGGGTGCGCTGCAGGAAAACAATCAGCAAGCTGACCGGAAGCTTGAGCCAATACAGCCGGTAGCGAAGCTTGGCCGAAAGTTGCATGGGAAAATCAATGGGGGCTGGGCGACTATCAACACCGATAGACCGACCTTTGGCATAAAGGCACGCCCCGGGGCCGAAAGCGAGGGATGGTAACGGAATTGTTACCCTCGAAAAGCGCCCACGTCAACCCGCCCCTGCTCCCCGGCGCGCACTCATCGGGCGCCTCGCGCCGCCAGCCGCAGGTCGCCTTGATGCAGCCGGGCCAGATTCAGGCCGAGGCCGTAGCCGGGGACATTCTCGCCCATGGCCCCGCGAGGAAACCGCGCGAAGACATGCTCCTGCATTTCCGGCGGAATCGGGCTCCCGGAATTGCCGATGGTCAGGACGACTTCCGCCGCCTCGGCCCGGCGATCTGGCGTTCATCTTCAATGAGGAGAATCCTCATGCCGCGAGCCTGAGCCGAATCAGTTGCAACCACAGCCGCTGCCGCCCACGCCCCGGCCGCCGGCGACGGCCTCGCGCGAGAAATAAATGTGCTCCGCCATCACCGTGGCCAGGGGATCACGCTCGGGCCGCATCGAATATTCGGCGAGCGCGGCCCGCTCCCACGGCTGGACCCGCACGGCGGTGCACCCGGTCAGCGCCGCCAGCACGCCGGCGGACAAGCCCAGGAAAAAAATACGCAGCATCTTGGTTTTCATAAAATCACCGCGGCTCGGCGAGCAACTGCTCAATCTGCCGGCGCAGCCCGGCCTCGCTCTCCCGGCCGTGGAAGCCCTGGTTCAGGAAGCGCACCTTACCCTGGCGGTCGAGCAGGTAGGAGGTGGGCATCACCGGCACCTTGACCGCCGCGGCCAATTGCGGGCCGTGATCCCGCAGCGTGGCAAACGGGGGCTTGAACCGCCGCACGAAGCCGGCGTAGGCCGCCGGTTTCTGGTCCACGCTCACCGCGACGATGACCAGCCCGCGGGCGGCGTAGTCGCCCTGCAGCCGCGCGAGGGCGGGAAACGAGGCCTTACAGGGCTCGCACCACGAGGCCCAGAAATCCACCAGCACCACCCGGCCGGCGGTGACCGGCAGTTCACCCTCGGCCAGGCCCGCCGCGGCCAGCGCCGGAAACGGATCGCCCACGCGCACCTCCGCGCCTGCGGCAGTGAGCGCGGCGACCGCGAGCAGGCGGAGCAGCCAAAGCCTAGGACGTGACGACATAGTGGAAAAAACCGCGGGTTTGGGCCCGGGCGAACTGGCTGGCCATCATGCCCTCGGCCCCGGGGAACGCCTGGATGAATTCAATCCCCTCCTTCAGCCCCAGCACGAAGGCCGTGGTGGCCAGCACGCCGGCCTGCAGGCAGTTCTCGGCCACGACCGTGGCCTGCCGGCAGCCGTGGGCGACGGGCCAGCCGGTGCGCGGATCGATGATGTGCCCGTAACGCTGGCCGTTGAGGGTGAAGCCGCGCAAATAATCGCCGGACGAGGCCACCCCTTTGTCCCGGACCCCGATGCTCCCGGCCGCCTGCCCGGGGCTTTTCGGATCCTCCAGGCCCACGTGCCAGCAAGGCCGGGCGGGGGGCGCGCCGAGCGCCCGCAGATCATGGCCGAAGTCCACCAGCACGTCCTTGATGCCGTGATTCAGGGCCAGCCCCGCGACAATATCCACGGCGTATTCCTTCCCGAATCCGCCAAAATCAAGCGCCATGCCGGCGCGCGGCAGAAAAACCCGGCCCGGCGCGCGCTGGACTTTTGCCCACCCGACCAGTTCGCGCGCCGCGGCGATCTGCTCGCTCGGAGGTATGACCGCCGGGCTGGCCTTGTAATCCCACAGCTTCATCAGCGGGAGCGCCGTGGGATCGAGCACGCCTCGCGTCATCCCGTGCAAGGTCGCGCAGATATCCAGCAGCCGTTCCATCTCCTCATCCACCTCCACCCACTGTAGTCCGGCCTGGGCGTTGATGCGGCTGACGAGACTGGTCGGCTGGAAGCGCGAGAACTTCGCCTCAAAAGCCTGCACCCACGCCACGGCCGCCCGCTCAAAGTCCGCGGCCTGCCCGGGACTGGCCGGGGCATACTGCACCTCGCACTTGGTGCCGAGCGCTTGAAACGCCAGGCGGCGCAACGCTCCGGCCGCGGGCGCGTCCGCCCCCTCGGCGGGGCTGGGCGGGTGGCGGTCTGTGGGGCGGCTGAGCATGACGGACTAAAAGACGAAGCGGAGTCCCGTGGTGAAAATCGTCGCCTGCGGGTAAGCGGTGGCGGACGTCACCGCATCACTCCCGCGCATCTCGTATTTCTCCAGCGCCGCGTCGAACTGCCAGCGCCACCCGGGCGTCCAGACCAGCTTCAACCCGTAGGTGAGCGTGTGCATCTTCGACAGCCGGTAGTCCGCGGAGTAGTAGGGCCCCTTCCCTGTCGGCACCGAGGTCGGGATAATCAGCGTGCCGTCCAGGGTCACATGATAGAAATCCGCCGCGGATTGGGCATACCACCGGACACTCGGACGCAGGATCAGTTTTCCGCCCAGCTTTTGATACCACTCCAGGTTGAACGTGTGGCTGGTGACCCCGAACGTGTCGTGGTGCAGCCGGTAGCTCGCATCGACGGCCGCGTTGAGCTTGGGCAAGGTCCGGTTCACCGCCGCCAGCACGATCCACCGGTCCCGTGCATCCGGACGGTTCTCGCTGAAGGTGCGCCGCAGGAAGACGCCGGGGAACAACTCGACGTTTTTCTGGACGAGCTTGTAGGGGTCGCTGAGATAGCCGGAAGCCTGGCTGTAGGTGAAGTTGAGGGCGACCGAGGTATTCGGGTCGAGGGCCTGCGTGACCCCCGCAATCAGGTCGAGGGTGCGCTTCTTCACCCACGGCTGCCGGAAGAACACCCTGACGTCGTCGTCCGTGATCGCACCGCCCAGCAGCAGTTGGGTGTTCTTCTGGTTAAAATCCGTGAAGCTGTTCAGCGACCACCCCGTCGAGAGATAGTCGCTTTCGCGGCTCTGCGCCAAGCCCGCGGCCAGCCTCACCCGGGAGAACTGCCGGGAGAACTCGGCCGTCCAGGCCTGGCGCTCCTCCTTGAGCGTCGAGAGCGGCACCGGGGCGCCGGGGGTGGCTGGCGGTTGCCCGTTCGGCGTGGCCCCGGCAATCGTGTCGATGACCCCCGTGAGCTTCAATTGCATGGCCGGGCCCAGGTCCTTCTCGACCAGCGCCGAGCGCACCTGCACACCGATGCGCCCGCCGGACTCGCGGTAGTCCTCGTATTTGAAACTCACCGAGTCCTCGGCCCGGGCCGGACGCGGCTTGAGCAGGATCAGCGCCCCCACCAGCAGCCAGCCGGCGGGCCGGAAGAACGGCAACAACCGCGGCAGGTCAGTCCAGACGTGGCGCCGACCCGCGGGCGGTGCGGTTGGCGAAAGGAGCTGACCATCGGGTCGGGGGATGTTCATGGGCGCACAGCCTGAGGATTCTCTTCTGCGTGAGCCAGACAGTTCAAGCCGGGCGACGGCATATATTTTGCCTGACGGGCGGGATCGTGAAGCGAGTTCCCGTAACAATACTATTACCCATGGGCCTGGCCGCGTCAGGGCTGCACAATCTTCAGGCGGAAGAATACATTGGCGGCGGAGGCCAGCGGATAGCGCCCGCGCCAGGTGTCGATGCCGCCGGAATTCGACAACCGTTCGTGAGTGACGCCGGCCGAGCTCCAATTCACGAGGTCGGTGGAAACCTCTACCGCGCAAGTAACATCCGTGATGTTGTCAGGCCGCGTGTAGGTGTAGGTCCAGTCGGAGCCGAGCGTGCCCACCCACGGCAGGCCGGTGGTGATATTCTGCTTCGGCTCAAAGCCGAGGGCATATTTTACGAGGTTCGGCAGGCCGTCCTGGCCGAAGAGCGC
>JBKJTZ010000017.1:0-18748 GCA_046590295.1 Lacunisphaera sp. | reverse complement strand
GATGTCGATCTCGAGGTTCTGCAGGACGGAGATGACGTTCTCGATGTCCTCGGGGTTGTCGACGGACTCGGGCAGGGCCTCGTTGATGTCGGCGTAGGTGAGGTAACCCTGCTCCTTGGAAAGGCGGATGAGGTAGCGGATCTTGTCGTTCAGGTCGCCGGAAAGATTCTCGAGCGCCTTCTCCTTAAACTCCTTCGTGGCCTCGGCGGAGAGATTGATGGGGGCCGGGGCGGCGGGCTTGGTCATTTCCACGGGCTTGCCCTGGCCGTTGGCCTTGGCGGGCTCGGTGTGGGGCTTGTCGGCATGAGCGGCGGGCTTGGCCACGGGCTCGTGCTTCGCCTTGGCGGGCTCGTTGTGGTGCGACTTGGTGAAGGCGTGATCCTTCAGGGATTTTTTGGAAGACGCGGCAGACTTGGATTTGCTCGGCATAACGTAAGTATTATATCCCGTGGTGATTTACGGACAGACAGCGGCTTTGGCTGGGCACTCAGGAGCCGGACGAAAGCTTTGGCGGATGTTGGAGCTGTCGGGTGATTTCGGCGCGCTGTTTCAAGAGGGAAAGTAGGTCAGAGTCACCATCCGTGCCTTTGGAGGCTATTTCAAGTTCTATTTGACGCAGCCGCGGCTCGAAAAAACGACGCTGCATCGAGCGCAATCCCTCGTTGGCAACCTTGGCCAGGTCATCGTCCGCCGCGACCTCGAACAGGAGGGAGGCGACGAGGGATTTTTCCTCCTCTGTCTCAAGGAGTTGGTCCAGTTGCTCCCGGCCGTTCCAACCGTTGTGGGCGGCCTCGGCCAATATGCGTTCCAGCAGGCTGCCGGCGGGGTGGCTTTGGTCGATCCACTCATGCGGCAACTCGTGCGCGAGCGCCTTCAGGAGCGGTTCGTGGTGCAGGCAGAGGAAGAGCAGGTGGGCTTCGGTGCCCTTGCCGCGACCGCTGCCCGGGAGCGGGGCGGCGGGGGCCGGCTGGGCGTTGGCGGGAGCAAAGCGCGAGCCGCTCGGCCGCGCCATGAACGCCCGCAGGTCGCGCTCCAGCGCGCCGGGCGCCACGCGCAGGTGGCCGGCGATCTCGCCGATAAACGCGGTGCGCGTCACGTCCGAGTCGGTCTGGGCAATGATCTCGAACAGCGCCGTGGCCGTGCGCGACTTCTGCTCGGCGGACGCCGTGGCGGCGCCGGGCAGCAGGGAGCGGCACGCAAATTCCATCGCGGCGAGCGAACCGCGTTTCAACTCGTCGTAGGCGGCGAGGCCCTTTTCGAGGAAGAGCAGGTCCGGATCGAGTTTCTCCGCGCCGGCGAGCATGAGGAAGCGCACCTCGAGCCCGGCCTTCAGCGCCATCGGCAAAAAGCGGAGCGCGGCCTTCTGCCCGGCGCTGTCGCTGTCGAAAAAGCACTCGACCTGCGCATGGTAGCGGCGCAGCAGCAGCAGCTGGCCCTCGGTGATCGACGTGCCCTGCGGGGCGATGGCGGTCTTCAGGCCGACACTCCAGCAGCGCAGCGCGTCCAGCTGGCCCTCGACCAGCACGAACGGGTGGCCGTCGCCGGCGTGGGTGCGCGCGCGGTCGAGGTTGAAGAGCAGGTTGCTCTTGGTGAAGATCGGCGTCTCGGGCGAGTTGACGTATTTCGCCTCGCGCGCCGGGTCGTCGGCCGGGGTCAGCTCGAGCTGGCGGGCGGTGAACGCCACGACGCGGCCCTGGTGGTCGCGGATGGGGATCATCAGCCGGCCGCGGAAGCGCGGGCGCAGCGCGCCGAGCGTCGGCAGGGCGCCGTCGCGCAGGAAGAACAGCCCGCACTGCCGCAGCGCCTCGTCGGAGAATTTGCGTTTCAGCAGCGTGGCGGCGAGGCCGGAGTCCTCGGGCGGGGCGAAGCCGATCTTGAACTCGTCGCCGAGCTCCGGGGTGAAGCGCCGGTGGTTCACCCAGTAGTCGCGGATGAACGTGCCGTGGGGCGTGGCGGCCAAAAAGGCCTGCCGGTAATATTCCGCGGCGAGGTCGTGGATGTCGTAGATCTCCTGCCGCAGCGAGCGGGTCTCCTTGGACGGTCCCCCGGAGCCTTCCTCGTATTCGAGCGTCACGCCCGAGCGCTGGGCGATGGCCTCGACGGCCTCGGTGAACTGCAGGCCCTCGGTCTCCATGACGAAGTTGATCACGTCGCCGGCCTTGCCGCAGCCGAAGCATTTGTAGTAGCCCTTGTCGGCCGAGACGTTGAACGACGGGGTCTTCTCGGCATGGAACGGGCAGAGGCCCTTGAAGCGCCCGCTGCCGGCCTTCTTCAGCGTCACCATGCGCACCACGACATCGTGGATGTTCACGCGATTCTTCAGGTCGCGGAGGCTGCTGGCTTTGATGACGGGCACGGGGCATGAAAGGAGGACAACGGGCCTGAATTGTCCAGCGCACTCCGAACCCAGGGCCGTTGGGGGCAACGGCCCCTGCCGGGGCACGGACAACGGGTCGGGGCGCCCCTCGAATGGCTCGGGGCCTTGAGCTGGTCGAGACGGTTTGCCCTCAAGCGCCCTTTTGCGGTCAGTTTAAACTTTTAACCGCCATTGGGGTCTGTCAGGTTGCGCGCCCGTCCCTCCGGACCGGCCGTGCGCCATAAAACCATGCGTTCCCTTCTGCAGAAATCCGCCCTTCTCCTCGCCGTTCTCACCGTCCTCTCCGGTGTCTCGCTCCGGGCCGCGCCGCCGGCGCCGCCGACCCAGCCCGTCTGGGAGAACCGGCTGGTCGACTTCAGCGATGCCGACTACCGCTATGCCGTCGAGCAGCTGCTGCAGGATTACGAAAAGACCACCGGCCGCGCGCTCGTGCCGGGGGCCAAGAAAAAGGTCGGGCTCAAGATCTACGCCGACTCCGGCCCGGGGCTCGCGACGCCGTTCGGCCTCGTGCGCGCCCTCATCGCCTCGCTGGAAAAACGCGGCTTTCTGAAACAGAACATCTTCCTCGTCGGCCTGAACCCGCTGCGCCTGCGCCTGACGGGTTATCTGCCGAATTTCTCGACCGGCATTCTGCCGTTTCCGGGCCACCCGGTCTACGTGCTGGAGTCGGGCAAGTTTTACGACCCGACGTGGTTCTATGACAGCCCGCTGCCCTCGCGCTTCGACCCGATCTCGAACGACCAGGCCGTGAAGAACGCCGCCGGCGGCAAGGCCACGACGACGACGGAGGAGGACCGCAAGAGCTTCCTCGCCACGCCGCTGTTCCTCGACGCCGACTTCTGGATCAACCTCCCGGTCTACACGGACCACCAGGTGCTCGGTGTCAACGGCGCGCTGGTCAACGCCACGCTGTGGAACGCCTCGAACACCTTCCGTTTCTTCAAGAGCCCCAACACGGCGCCCGCCGCCGTCGCCGAAATGGCCGCCATCCCCGAGCTCCGCGAGGGCTGGGTGCTGAACCTGGTCAGCCTGCAGCTCTACCAGTTCATCGGCGGCCCGTATTTCAACTCGCTCTACACGGTCTCCGAGCCGCGCCTCCTGATGAGCGCCGACCCCGTCATGCTGGATGCGATGATGCTGGCGAAGATCAACGGCGTCCGGAAGCGCAACGGCTTCGACCCGGTGACGGACGACGACGCCCGCATGCTCGACTTCGCCCAGCAGCTCGGCGTCGGCTCGACCGACACGACGATGGTAAAGTTCATCAGGCTCGGCGGGGACAAGTAATACCAACATCCCGAGATAAATGGATCCATGGCAGGGGCCGTTGCCCCAACGAGGGCGGTGGGGGGCAACCGCCCCTGCCGTTTCGATCAGCGTAAAGTCCAGAAATTACAGGACGTTGGTATAAGACACCATCATGGCGGCAGGGCCGGCGCTGGTCGCCGGGCCGGCTAAACGGCCGGGGAGGGCCTGCCGGCAAGCAGCCGCCCTGCAATCCTCACCCCAGCGCCGCCCGCAGCGCCTTCGCCTCCGCCGCGAGCTCGCGCGCGGCGGCGAGCACGGCGTCGTCGCCGGCGGCTCCTTGATCGGGGGAGGGCGCGGCCTCCGCGCCGCGCGGTCCGGACTCCTCCGGATCGCCGAGCCCGCTCTCGCGGAAGCGGCGCAGCCGGCGCTGGATGAGGTCGCGGATCTCGGTGGCGTTTTCCACCCCGTGGAAATGTCCCGTGTGCAGCGAGTCGGAGTGGCCGTGATGATCGGCGCCGCCGTCGCTGCCGCCGGCCGACTGCACCTTGACGTCGGCCAGGCCGAGCAGGCGCTGCAACGGGCCCTGCGAGACCTCCACCTGCTGCAGGTTGGCAAAGCTCATGGTGATCTCCTGCACGCTCCACACGCCGGTGCGGATGCGCAGGCTGCGGTCGGTGACGACATACCAGCGCATCTCAAAATCCAACCGGCGCACGGCGTAGGTCAGGGGCAGCTGCAACAGGTATGCGGCCAGGCCGCCGACCTTCAGCACCCAGAGGAGGGGAAAGGCCCAGGGGGGCAGGCGCAGCGCCACTTCGACGAAACCCTGAATGAAACCGTCCCAGCTCGCGCCGACGCGTTTCCTTTTGCGCGCCTTCTTGTCAGTGGCGGTGGGCGGGGTGGTCTCACCCTGGACGGATTTGAGTGCGGCTGCGCCTGCGGCCTTCACCGAGGCGGCGGTCTGCCTCGCCTGCTCGGCGAGGGTCGCCTGGTGGTCGGCCACCACCTGTGCCACGGCGCCGCGCCGGGCCTTTTCAATGCGGGCGGTTTCCTCGACGTAAATGAACACGCCCGCCCAGAAAACGATGCCCACCAAGGCCACCAATTCCGCGAAGGCCCAGCCGAACATGCGGAGTTTGTAGTAATTTTTGCCCGCGCGGAAGACGCGCAGCGAGGCCGGGTCGCCGAACGGCGCCTGCGGTTCCGGCGGCACCTTCAGCCAGCGCAGGACGAGAGAGCTGTAGCGGTTATACATGGGGGAGTCCCGGATTCAGATTCTTAGCCGCAAAAAGGCGCAAATATGATTTCTCATGCCCGGCGGAATCACCCGCGCGCCTACAGGCGCCTTGCAGGTCTCAATCGCCGGCGGATTTTTGTGACTTTTTGCGGCCATAAATTCAGGTGCCTTGGTCTTTGCGTTTGGCCAGCGCCTCGCGGACGGCGCGGAGTTCGGCGGCGGTCTCGCGCAGGGCCGCGGCGAGCTCGGCGTTGCCGGCGGAGGCCAAGGCCGGAGGTTCGCCCGGCACCGCCGGGGCGGGGTGGGGGACGTGGTCCTTCACGCCGCGCATCCGGGAGTAGAGAAAATCACGCAGGGCCTCGAACTCCTTGACGCCCTCGATGGTCATTTCGGCGGAGGCGTTGCCGGAGGCGGTCTGCACGAGGATGCGCGCGAGCCCGAGCCAGCGCTCGACGAAGTTGGAGCGGAGGTGGATGTCCTGGATGCGAGCATAGTTCACGATGATCTCACGCCGGAAGAGGATGCCCCAGCTCATGGAGATGCCGTCGTCGGTGAACTGGTAGCGCATGGTGTGGTGGCGGAACCAGAGATACGGCGCGAGGAAGGGAAACAGCGGCGGAAACACGAGGGCGCTGAGCAGATAATAGGTCCACAGGGCCTGGTCCGGCCGGGTGATGGCCTGGATCTGCTGGTCGCGGGCGGGATCGGTCATGCCCGGAGTGAAGGCGATTCAGGCGCGCGGCGCAAGCGCGGGGCGGTTGCATCCGAACACAAAAATTCCACTTGAACCCACCGAGCTCTCTGGGGACGCTGTGGGCGATGTCCTACGCCGACTACCTGCCCTTTCTCGTCCAGGCCATGCTGGCCGCCGTGATCACGGCGGGCGTCATCGGGCTCAGCCATCTGGTGGGGCAGCGGTTCCGGCGCAATGCGATCAAGGACACCGCCTACGAATGCGGCGTGCCGGGCGACGGCACCACGCACACGCGCTTCTCCGTGAAGTTCTACGTCACGGCGATGCTCTTCATCCTCTTCGACATCGAGGTCGTGTTCCTGATCCCCTGGACCTTCGTCTACCGGGATTTCCTGGCGCACAACATCGCCATCCTCTCGCCGATGCTCTTCTTCCTCTGCGTGCTCGTGCTCGGCCTCTTCTACGAGGTGAAGAAGGGCGCGCTTGAGTGGGAAAAATAATTTCCTGAGACCCACCGGTTTATTCAGAAACCAGGAAACCATGATTCTGGGCTTCATGGCTTTTGAATAATACGCCTCCGTTCGCTCTGTTTCCTCCTGTAAGATTCGTTTTAGTCAATGAGACTCGACAAATACATTTCCCGGGGACGCGTCATTGACCTCGGCAGCGCCGACATGGAAGGCGCCCTGGCCGAGCTGCTCAACCTGACCGTCGACCGTTTCCCCGACCTGAACAAGGACGCGCTTCTCAAGGGCCTCCTGCGCCGCGAGGACACGATGACGACCTACCTCGGCCTCGGCGTGGCGCTCCCGCACGTCCGCGTAAAGATGGGCCGCCGCTATGTCCTCGCCATCGGCCGCAGCCATTACGGCATCCGCTACGACGGCGCCATGGAAAATGAGCCGGTGCGGCTCGTCATCATGCTGCTGGCCGACGAGAAGGCGCGCGACTATCTCCAGGTCCTCGCCGCGCTCGCCCGGCTCCTGCAGGACCCGGATTTCGTCAACAGCCTCGTGCAGGCGCCGGATCTCGACACGCTCTACGGCCGGCTCTTCGCCGGTTTCGGCGGCATCGCGGCCAAGCTGGTGCCGCCGCCCCCGAGCCGGGTCAACCTGGTCATGCTCCGCGAGGTCGAGAAGATCGCGAAGGGCAGCCGCTGCACGGCCCTGATGGTCTTTGGCGACGCCTTCACCGGCGCCTTCGAGTCCCCCAAGTGGAAGACCGCGCTCAAGACGATCCTCGTCACCCGCAACCTGTCCGACGCCGAGGATCACCCGTCGCGGTTCACCGAGGCGATCCAGGTCCGCTCCTTCTCCACCCAGCGCCTGGCGCAGCTGCGCAGCGCGGTGCTCGTGGGCCTCACGCGCGGCATCATCACCTTCAACGATCGCATCTGCTGCGTGGGCGGCCTGGCGGGCAGCAACCAGTTCGACACCATCGTGGTCGTGGACGTGGAGAAGGAATTCCAGACGCTCCTCACCGGCCATGCGGACCTGCTGCCGGCGGATGTGAAGCCCGAGGTGCTCGAGCGCGTCATCGCCGTGGCCACCGAGCTCGCCGTCGAGGGCCGGGAGGGCCGCCCGGTGGGCTGCCTGTTCGTGGTCGGCGACAGCAAGAAGCTTGAAAAAATAACCAAGCCGCTCGTGCTTAATCCGTTTTACGGCTACAAGGAGGAGGATCGGAACATCCTCAATCCCTTCATGGACGAGACCATCAAGGAGTTCTCGTCGATCGACGGGGCGTTCATCATCCGGGGCGACGGGGTGGTGGAGGCGGCCGGGGCGCTCATCCAGGCGGCCGACTACAACCATTCGCTGCCCAGCGGCCTCGGTTCCCGGCATGCCGCGGCGGCGGCGGCCTCGGTGGCGGCTGACTGCATCGCCCTCGTGGTATCGTCCAGTTCAGGCCAAGTGACGCTTTTCCGCCGCGGGGTGATGATGTCACTCACGGAAAAGAAGGTAAGCGCCTGATGCGTTGTTGTTTGTATTTTCTGCTCTGCGCTTTTAAAGGGCGCTTGAAGGCAAGCGCCCCTACCAAATCCGGGTATTAAGGTAGGGGCCGTTGCCTCAACGGCCCTGCTTGTCGCCCGGCAAAGATTTAGGTTGCACGTGGTGGGGCCCGCGCCTTTCTTTCGACCTTTAACCCATTTAAGCCATGCAAGAAACCGTAACCCTGGAGTGCACTGAAGCCCGTAAAGAAGGCAAACCGCCGTCCCGCTATCTCACGAAGCGGAACAAGAAAACCGTGACGGAGCGCATTGAGAAGAAGAAATACAATCCCTTCCTCAAGCGCCACACGCTCCACAAGGAGATCAAGTAAGCCTCGCGCTTACGCCCCGTTTCCCGGCCGGTCCGCGTGACCGGCCTTTTTGTTGGGCAAAGCCCACGGCAGGCCGCCGTGGCCCCAACGAATGACACGGGAGGCCGGCGGCTTGCCCGCGACCCTGCCTATTTCTTCGCCGCCGCCGCCGAGGTGCCGGGACCGGTGGAGAGTTGGGCGCGGCGCGCGGCGCGCCAGCTGTCCCGATGCTTGCGGATCCAGTCGAGCAGCGCGCGCTCGAAGCCGATGTCGTAGCCGAGCCGCTCGGACTCGATCCACTTGTGCTTCAAAATCTCCTCCCGTTCGGCCAGAAATTCCTGATAGAGGCTCGATTGCTTGACGAACTCGCGGCTACCGCTGGTCTCGAGGGAAGATGTCGTCAAGGCAGGCATAATTTCCGGGCTTAGCGACAGGTGGTAATGTGTCCGACGATCGTCGTCGGCTGAGTTTGGCCCTGAAGCAGTATCATGCGAATGTCACCCTAGATGTCTCGCGGCGTCCGTGTCAACCCGTGTGCTCTGCGGGTGGTGGCATGGGGTAAGCAAGCTGGAGCGGGCTGACCCGAGCGCGCTTGTCAGGCTGTGCTTTCGAAGCAACGCGTTGGGGTCAGCGCCTTCCACCTTCAAATCTTGAGCTTGGCCAGCAAGCCTCCGGCGATCTCGCGGAAAACCTCCGCCGGCCGGCTGGCCGGGGAGTTGACCACGACCGGATGCCCGGTGTCGCCACCGGCGCGGATCTCGGCAAAGAGTGGCACCTGGCCGAGGAGGCTCGTGCCGAGCTGCTCGGCGATGGTCATGCCGCCGCCCTCGCCGAAGAGCAGTTGCTTCTTGCCGTTGGCATCCTCAAACCAGCTCATGTTCTCGGCGACGCCGAGGAGCGGGACGTTGACCTTCTGGAACATCAGGCCGCCCTTGCGCGCCACGTTGGTTGCGGCGGCCTGCGGGGTGGTGACGAGAATGGCGCCGTCCAGCGGAAGCGTCTGGACGAGGGAAAGCTGGGCGTCGCCGGTGCCGGGAGGCAGGTCGACCAGCAGGATGTCGAGTTCGCCCCATTTCACGTTTTGGACGAACTGTTGGATGGTCTTCATGATCATCGGCCCGCGCCAGACCACCGGGGTGTTGTCATCCACCAAGAAGCCCATCGACATGACTTTCACGCCGAAGCGCTCGAGGGGTACCAGCGACTCGCCATCGATCTCCGGCCGGCCCTGCAGGCCCATCATCAGCGGCACGGACGGGCCGTAGATGTCGCAGTCCATCAGCCCCACTCGTCCCGGGCGGCCGCGGAGTTCGAGGAGCTGGGCGAGGGCGCAGGCGAGGTTGACCGCAAAGGTGGATTTGCCCACGCCCCCCTTGCCGGAGGCGATGGCGACGGAGTGCTTGAGCCCGGCCGGAGCGGTGCCGCCGCCGAGGTTGGACGTGCCGGGTGCCGGCGGGGCCTTGGCGGCGGAGACGGCGAGCTCGATGATCACATCCTTCACGCCGGGCTGGGCGCGCAGGCATTGCTCGATGTCGCTCTTGAGCTGCAGCGGCACCTTCGGGTCCGAGGTGGTGATGGCGAGCGAAACCTTGGCCGTGCCGTCGGCGAAGACCGCCGACCGCACGAGCCCGAACGACACGATATCCCGGCTGAATCCGGGATACTTAACCTGCTTGAGGGCTTCCTTGATGGTGTCGGTGGTCATGTGGCGGTGTGAAAATGGCTTGGAAAACGGGACGCTTTTGACCTTGTGAGTAGGGGGCTGGGAGTAAAACAAAAACCAGCCCCGAACAATTTTCATTAATCACCGTCCCCTCCTCATGCAGATTCTCTTTCGCTTCCTCCTCAGCCTCGCCCTCACCGCGTCCGTTTTCGCCCAGCGCGAGATTGGCACCGTCGATGTCTCCGCCGACCTCACGACCATCCCGCTGCATGTCACCTCGTCGTCCGCCGAGCTTCAAAACCTCGCCCTGACGGCCTTCAACACCCACGGCCGCTACCGGCTCGTGGCGAGTGGCGGTGCCTACAACGTGAGTTTCGCGCCAGCCGGGGCCAACCAGGTGAGCGTCACCGTCACCAAGGGCGCGGCCGGCACGCCGGTCGCGAGCGAGACCGTCACCGGGACGAGCCTCCGCCACGCCCTGCTGCGCGCGGCCGACGTGGCCGTGGCCAAGACCAGCGGCCTCCGCGGCTACTTTGGCGGCAAGCTGGCCTTTGTCGGCGAGAATTCGGGCAAGACGGAGATCTACACCGCCGACCTGTTTTTCGGCGGCGCCCTGAAGTGGACGAGCGATGGCAAGCAGGTCATGGCCCCGCGCTGGGCCCCCGACGGCTCGAAGATCATCTTCACCAGCTACCGCACGAGTTTTCCCGACATCTACGTGCTCGAGTTGAACAACCGCCGCATCTCGCTCCTCGCGAGCTTCAAGGGCACGAACAGCGGCGGCCGCTACAGCCCGAACGGCCAGCAGGTCGCCATGGTGCTGTCCGGCGAGGGCAACGCCGAGGTCTACGTCGGCAACGCGCAGGGCCGGCAGATCCGCCGTCTCACCACCAACCAGTCGGTTGAGGCGTCGCCCGCATGGTCGCCCGACGGTTCCAGGCTCGTGTTCACCTCCGACGCCCCGGGCAAGCCGCAGCTGCATGTCATGTCCGCCTCGGGCGGTGCCATGAGCCGGCTCGCCACGAACATCTCATCGTATTGCGCCGAGCCCGACTGGAGCACGGCCGCGCCCAACAAGATCGCTTTCACCGCCGCGGTCGGCCGCGGCTACCAGATTGCGGTGTTTGATCTGGCGACCGGCACCAGCAAGATTGTTTCCAAGGCCCCGACCGACGCCATCGAGGCCGTCTGGCTGGCCGACGGGCGCCATGTCATCTGCACCTTCCGGGGCGCCAACACGCGCAGCCTCTACATTCTCGACACCGAGTCCGGCAAGGCCACGCGCCTGAGCCCGACGGCGTTCGGCAATGCCCTGAGCGCGGCCTACCTGGCGCCGTGAGCTTGCCCCGGCATGGTAGGGCCGGCGCTTGTCGCCGTGCCGTCTGGGCGGTCGTAAGCGGCCTGCCGGCCAGCGGCAGCCCTGCTGCCTGACATGAAACTCCTCTTCATCGGCGACATCGTCGGCCGGCCGGGACGCGAGATCGTCGCCGCGCTGGTGCCGGCCCTCCGCGCCGAGCGGGGCATCGACTTTGTCATCGCCAACGGGGAGAACGCCGCGGCCGGCGCCGGCATCACCGGGGCGATCTGCGCGACGCTCCTCGCGGCCGGCATCGATGTCATCACGCTGGGTGACCACGTCTGGGACCAGAAGGGTTTCGAGCACGAGATCAAGACCTTCGACCGCGTGTGCCGGCCCGCAAACCTGCCCGCCGGCAACCCGGGCCGCGACCATGTCATCGTGGAGAAAAACGGCTTCCGCCTGCTCGTCTGCACGCTGCTCGGCCGCAGCTTCATGGGCCTGAAGGCCGAGTGCCCCTTCCGCGGCATCGACGCGCTGCTCGCGCGCCTCGCCGGGCAGTTCGATGGCGCCCTGGTCGAGATCCACGCCGAGGCGACCTCGGAGAAACAGGCCATGGGGTGGCACCTCGACGGCCGCGTGACGGCCGTGCTCGGCACGCACACGCATGTCGCCACGGCCGATGGTTCGCTCCTGCGCCAGCAGACGGCGTTCATGTGCGACGTCGGCATGACCGGCCCGCACGAGTCGGTCCTGGGCCGGGAGATCGAGCCCGTGGTGGGCCGGTTCCTCGACGGTCTCCCGCGCCGTTGCGAGGTGGCCACGGGTGACGTCCGCCTGTCGGCCGCGCTGGTGGAATTCAACCCCAGCGGCCGGGCCGGGAAGGTTGCATGGCTGAGCCTGACGATTTGATGGCCACCCCAAGGCACATGAGGTCACCAAGAGCAGAAGCTGGACTCTCCGGTATTCCTTTTGGTGTATTTTTAGGCGTTTTTGTGGCTAAATCCCGTCCATGATTTTTTCTCAATCCGCCTCCGAGGTATTTGTGCCCGACCGTCGTCCGCTGGCCGCGGCCCTGGCGCGCACGACGCACCTGGGCATCGGCGCGCATCAGGATGACCTTGAGATCATGGCCTACCCCGGCATCGCCGACTGTTTCGGCCGTCGTGACCGCTGGTTCACGGGCGTGGTGGTGACGGACGGCGGCGGCAGTCCCCGCGCGGGCCGGTTCGCCCGCCATACCGACGCGCAGATGAAGGAGGTCCGCCGCCTGGAGCAGCGGCGCGCCGCGAGCATCGGCAAGTATGCGGCCGTCATCCAGCTGGCGCAGCCCAGCCCGATGGTGAAGGACGCCAAGGCCGCGGTCGTGCGCGACGACTTGCGGGCTATTTTTCAGGCGACTACGCCGCACACGGTTTACCTGCACAATCCCGCCGACAAGCACGACACGCACGTCGCCGTGTTCTGGCGGTGCCTGGAGGCCTTGCGCGCGCTGCCGAAGGCAAAACGCCCCAAGCGGGTCTACGGCTGCGAGGTCTGGCGCAATCTCGACTGGCTCCTCGACCGCGACAAGCGGGTGCTGGATGCCTCGGCCGGGACGAAGCTGGCGGCGAAGCTCGTGGCGGTGTTCCAGTCCCAGATTGCCGGGGGCAAGCGCTACGACCTCGCCACCGCCGGAAGGCGGCTCGCCAACGCCACGTTTCATACCGCGCACGCCACCGACCGCGCCACCGCGCTCACCTGGGCGATGGACCTCACACCGCTCGTGCGGGACGAAAGGCTCTCCGTCGAAAAATTCACCCTCAGCCACATCGACCGCCTGCGCGCCGATGTCGCCGCGCGGCTGAAAAAGTTCCGCTGATTGAATGACGGCCCTCCCGGGGGATGATTTTTTCGTGTGCTTTCGGGCGTTTCGTGGGTAACCCTTCCGCATGGTCAAAAGCACCGGCACTTATCAGGGCGAACTCAACTGCCAGCTCACGCACGGCCCGTCGGGCGCGCAGCTCGACACCGACGCGCCCAAGGACAACCACGGCCGCGGCCTCGCCTTTTCCCCGACAGACCTGACGACGGCGTCGTTCGCCTCGTGCCTGGTCACGACGATGGCCATCGCGGCGAAGACCAAGCTTGGCTTCGACATTCCCGGCGTGCGCTGGGAGGTCACCAAGGAGATGTCAGCCGACGCCCCGCGCCGCATCGTGCGGATCGCGACGCAGGTCTGGCTGCCCTTGCCCAAGTCCAAGGATCCGGCAGGCGTGCTGGAGCAGGCCGCGCTCAACTGCCCCGTGCACCACAGCCTGAATCCGGCAATCGAGCGGCCGGTGGTGTTTCACTGGCAGGAGTGAACGGGAGGACGGGGTCGCTGATCCCGCCCTACAATCCATCGGCGGGCCGGTCGGGCAGCTTTACGTCATCGAAGCGGTAGGTGCCGTTGAAGATCAGCTCGTAGCCGTCGGCGAAGATCCTGAGCTTGATCGTGCCGGAGACCGCGTCTGTTGGCAATGCCCGGCCGGTGACCTTGCGGGGCTTGTTCTTCTGGTTGAGGGCCTCGCCCGTGAACTCGGCCGCCTCGCTCCGGGCCATGTTGGCGAGATTGGCGTCGGTCAGGGTGATGGTGATGTGACCGGTCTCGCCCCAGAAAAACCACGGCCAGACCTTGGCCTGGTAGGTGGACGAAAGCGTCGAGTCGCTGCGCACGAAGGGCTCGGTCGTGAGCGTGATGGTGCCCACGTAGATGGAGGTCTTCATCGGGGCAATGAGCACCCGGTCCCAGCCGGTGGCTGCGGGCGGGGCAGCGCGGAGGGACGCCACAGCGCCCACCACCACGAACAGGCACAGTTTCAGGGACGGCATCGACATTAAGTCAAGTTGCGCCGGCATCGGTTGCAGGCAAACTGGAATTTCTCGCGCGGTCCGCCCCCGCGCCCCATTTCCGCGTTGCCAAGACCGGCGGCGGGCCGTTGCTTCGCGCTCTATGGCAAAGCAGGCTCAAGCCACCTGGGGCGGGCGTTTCGCGGCGGGTCCCGCCGCGCTGATGCAGCGCTTCAGCGAGTCCGTCTCGTTCGACCACCGCCTCGCGCCGTACGACCTCGCCGGCAGCCAGGCGCACTCGGCCATGCTGGCGAAGGTCAAACTCATCACGGGCAAGGAGCGCGACGCCATCCACCGCGGGCTCAAGGCCATCGGCCGCGAGATCGCGGCGGGCCGGTTCAAGTGGTCCGCGAAGCTCGAGGACGTCCACATGAACATCGAGCAGGCGCTGACCAAGCGCGTGCCGGCCGCCGCCAAGCTGCACACCGCCCGCAGCCGCAACGACCAGGTCGCGACCGACATGCGGCTCTACTTCAAGGCGGCGTGCGCGGAGATCATGGGAAACATCACCGCCACGCAGCGTGCGCTCCTCCGCCTCGCGGAGCGCAATCGCGACGTGCTCATCCCCGGCTACACCCACCTGCAGCGGGCGCAGCCGGTTTTCCTCGCACACCACCTCTTTGCCTACCTCGAGATGCTGGCTCGCGACGCGGCGCGCTTCGCGGCCGTCGCCGACCATGCCAACTGGTGTCCGCTCGGCGCCGGCGCCCTCGCGGGCACGACGCTGCCCATCGACCGAGAGTTCACGGCCAAGGCGCTCGGGTTCGTCGATGCCGCCGGCCGGCCGCGGGTGACGCAGAACAGCATGGACGCCGTCAGCGACCGCGACATCCACCTCGAGTTTGCCATGGCCGGCGCGCTGGCGGGGGTGCATTTCTCGCGCATCGCCGAGGACCTGATCCTCTGGGCGAGCCAGGAATTCAGGTTCGTCGACCTGCCGGACGCGTTCTGCACCGGCTCCAGCCTGATGCCGCAGAAGAAAAATCCCGACTCGCTGGAACTGATCCGGGGCAAGTCGGCGCGGCTGCAGGGCAACCTGTCCACGCTGCTCGTGCTCGTGAAGGGTCTGCCGCTGACCTACAATCGCGACCTGCAGGAGGACAAGCCGCCGGTGTTCGACAGCCACGACCAGCTGGTGCTGTGCCTGCAGGTGCTGGCCGGCACCCTCGGGGGACTGAAGGTGAAAGGGCGGAACTGCGCGGCCGCGGTCGCCGACCCGGCGCTGCTCGCCACCGACCTGGCGGACTACCTCGTGCGGCAGGGCGTGGCGTTCCGCGAGGCGCACCATGCTGTCGGCGCGGTCGTCCGGCTGGCCGAGGGCCAGGGCCTCGCGCTCGACCAATTGACTCTCGCGGCTGTCCGCTCGGTGCATCCCGGTTTCAAGCGGGGTTGGGTAGAATCGTTCCACCTGGGGAAGGCCATGGCCCGCCGCAAGGGCACCGGCATGCCCGGCCCGGTGCAGGTGGCGCGGCAGTTCAAGCGTTGGTCGAAGCTGCTGGGGTGAGCGAATAAAGCGCCGCGGGGTGGCGGCGACTCCAAGGGGTCAGCGATCGATGACCAGGCAGTCGGCCCCACGATGAACCTTTGACCTGTCCCGCTTCGGGCCTTTGCTGGAGCACTCCACCGCCATGCCTTTCTTCACTCCGCAACGTGACCCGGGGCTGTATCCCTACCGGCAGGGGCTTTATTTCGCGTTCTTCAATGCGATGAACTGGCAGGTCGCCACGGCGACGCCGACCGTGCTGTTCATGGCCTACCTCGGGGCGGATTCCTTCCAGACGGGCCTCGTCTACGGGTGGGCGCTCCTGCTCACGCCGGTGCAGGTGGCGGCGACGCTGCTGCTGCCGCGCCTGGGCTTCAAGCGGCTGACCCTGGCGGGGTGGGGCGCGCGCAGCTGGTTTCTGGTCGTGCCGCTGGGGCTCGCCCTGTTCGCCCCGCCGGGGCCGGCGCCGTGGATGGTGCTCAGCATGGTGGTGGCGATGTTCTTTTATTCACTGAGCCGTTCCATCGGTGCGGCGGCGATCACGACCTGGCTGCAGGGCCTGGTGCCGGATCCGGTGCGCGGGCGCTACTGGTCCACCGACCAGATCATGGGCGGCTCGGCGTCCATCATCACGCTGCTGCTGTGCGCGGCGACCTTCATCTGGCTGCCGCCGTCGGGCGCGTTCTCCGTGCAATACACCTTCAGCATCGTCGGGGCGCTGCTGGCTTATCGCTGCCTGCGGGCGCTGCCGGACATCGAGCGGCCCACCGTGATGAGCCCGGCGCTGATCATCGCGGAAACCCCGCGGCATCTGTTCGGCCCGGGCCTGTTCCGCCCCTACCTCTGGCTCGCCGTGCTGTTCTTTGTCATCGTCACGCCGCTCGTGCCCTTCGGGGCCTACTACCTCAAGGTGGAGGCCGGCATCTCCTCGGCCCGCATCATGGGCTTCACCATCGTGCAGTATGCCGGGGTCATCGCGGGCAACTGGTTCATGCGCTCGCGGATCGACCGCACGGGCTGCAAGCCGTTTTTCCGGCTCACCTTCGCGCTGGTCGGGTTGGTCGCGGCCGGCTGGCTGGTTTGCCTGGCCTGGCTGCCGCTCATGCCCTGGCTCATGCCCGTGCTCTATCTGCTGCTCGGCGCCGCCCTGAGCATGTTCAACGCGGCCAATGTCAGCTACCTCGCGAAGATCCTCCCGGTGGCGGAGCGCGCCCTGCCGGTCTCGCTGCACGGGGCGCTGAGCTACTTCACCGGCGGGCTGGCGCCGATCGCGTGGGGCCTGTTCCTGAAGGGCGGCGGGCCGGTGCCCTCGGTCAGCCTGCCGGTGTTCCAGTGGTTCTTCATCGTCACCCTGCTGGGCGCGGGGGTGCTGATCCTCCTGATCAACCGGCTGGAGGAAAAAGACGGCCACGTCGATCCGCTGCTCGAAGGGGACTGGCTTTTCCGCCCCTTCCGGATCGTGGCGACGATGATCAATCCCGGGAAACGATAGGCTCGCCGCGCCCGGCGTTATTCCGCAAGTTCCGGCTTCCCCATGCCTGCCATCCGCATCCTCACCGACCGCGTCGCGAACCAGATCGCGGCCGGCGAGGTCATTGAGCGGCCGGCGGCGGTCGTGAAGGAACTGGTTGAGAACTCGCTCGACGCCGGCGCGACCCGCATCGAGGTGGAGTTCCGGCACGGTGGCCGCAGCTACATCCGCATCGAGGACAACGGCAGCGGCATGACCAAGGACGACGCCCTCCTGTCGCTCGAGCGCCACGCCACGAGCAAGCTCGTGGAGACGGCCGACCTCGACCGGCTCGGCACCTTCGGCTTCCGGGGGGAGGCCGTTCCTTCCATCGCCAGTGTGTCGCGCTTCGAGCTGCAGACCCGCCCCGCCGCGGCGGCCGCGGGCACCGAGATCCTCGTCAACGGCGGCAAACTCGTCCACGTGCGCGCCTGCGGCGTGGCGCCCGGCACCCGCATCACGGTCTCGCACCTGTTCAATTCGGTCCCCGCGCGCCGCAAGTTCCTCAAGACCGACGCGACCGAGTCGGCCCACATCATCCAGACCGTGCGACTCTACGCGCTGGCCTGCCCGGCGACGGCATTCACGCTGATCGAGGACGGCCGCGTGCTGTTCCAGTCACCGGTGTGTCTGACGCTCGCCGAGCGCGTGGCGGAGATCTTTGGCCGGCAGATGGCAGCCGGCCTGCTGCCGGTGGAAATCACGGAGGGCGGCTGCCGGCTGAACGGTCTCATCGGCCCGCCGGGCACCAGCCGGGCGACGCGGCATGAGATGCTGATGTTTGTCAACCGGCGGCCGGTGGACAGCCGCACGCTGAACTACGCCGTGCTCGAGTCGTACGCCAACTGCCTGCCCAAGGGCCGCTACCCGGTCGCGGTGCTCTTCCTGGAACTCGATCCTGCGGCGGTGGACGTGAACGTCCATCCCGCGAAGCGCGAGGTGCGCTTCCGCAGCGAAGGGGAGGTGCGGGGGTTCGTGATCCGCGCCGTGCTGCAGCGCCTGCGCGAGTTTGGCGTCCGCCCGGCGGTGGCCGCGGTTCCGGCGGAAACCATGCCCGGGGATCCGGTCGCTCCAGCGCAGCTTCCGAGCGCTCATCTCACCACCGCGCCGATCATGGCCGGCTCGAGCGTGATGGCGCAACCATTCCGGCCGTTCACGGCCTTCCCCGTGCAACCGGCGGTCGCATCCGGCGCCGCACGTGTGGCGGTCCCGACCGCCCCGGACCCCGGACCCCGGAACCCGCAACCCGGCAGCGTGCCCGGGCTGCTCGGCTGGCGTTTCCTGGGCACCGCGCATGGGGATTACGCCCTGTTTGAGGCGCCGGGCGGGGTGGTGGTGCTCGATCGGCGCGCCGCGCACGAGCGGGTGTGGTTCGAGCGCCTGGCTGCCCAGTTTGCCCGGGGCGAGGTCGCGAGCCAGCGCCTGCTGTTCGCGCTCCCGGTTGAACTGGATGCCATCGCCAGCGCGCTGCTGCTGGACCGGCTGACGTTTCTCCATGGCCACGGGCTCGAAGTGGGGGAGTTTGGCCGCAATTTCTTCCGGATCGAGGCGGTGCCCGTCTGGCTGGAACCGGCGGATGCCGAGCTGTTCCTGCGCGACATCATCGCCCTGATGCGCGAGGGCCGGCTCGACGGGAAGCAGGCCGGACTGGCGGACGAGGAACTGGCCCGGCTGGCGGCGCAGAAGGCCGTGCGGTTGCCCGCCACGGTGGGGGAGACCGAGGCGCTGGACCTCGTGGCGCAGCTGTTCGCCTGCCGCCAGCCCCACACCAGCCCGGCGGGCCGGCCCACGCATTTCGAGCTCAGCAAGGGCGAATTGGGCCGGCGGTTCCAGCGGTGACCCCCGCCTAGGTTCCCGGCGGGGGATACAGGTTTATTCCGGGTCACGGCTGTCCAGTTAAGGGCGGTTTGGAGATTTGCATAATGGCCACGTCCATTGAGTAACGAAGCAGATGAAGTGTCTTCGAGCTGGACCCCGAAGGGGCGATCCGTGCTGTTCTTGGCCGGGAATGAACAACGCCCCGACGGTCTTCGCTCAGATCATGGCAGGTTTGGACGCCACGGAGTTGGC
>JBKJTZ010000141.1:0-19958 GCA_046590295.1 Lacunisphaera sp. | reverse complement strand
GACCAGTTTGTCCGCGCCTCCCGGGCCGGGCAGCGACCGCGCGACGGCTACTTCGTGGAGTTTTGGCGGCTGCTGCTGGAATTCCCGGAGCTGCTCGCCTGGGAAAAGCTCTGGACCGATACGAAGCACGCCATCTACCCGGAAATTTATCAAGCGGCGAAGCAGAGCCGGCCCGCCGTGCAGGTTGGTTTCCATATCTGGCACCTCAATTCATTCAGCCCGTTTTTTCGGGCCGAACAGGACTACGCGGACTTCGCGAAAACCGCGGATTTCCTGAAAATCGTCGCCTATAACAACTGTGGCGGGCCCCGCTATGTCGGTTATATCGACCGCGTCGCCTCCACTATTTTCGCGGACCTACCGAAGGAGGAGGTGCTGCACCTCTACAATGCCTGGCTCGGTTTTCCGGCCGAGGCTCCGCTCGACCAATTGCCGGCGGCGGGCCTGTCCCCCGGCTATGTGGCCAGCGAGACGACGCGCGCGCGCAGCGGGGTGCAGGGCAGTCCATGCCGGATCTATCCTGGCCTCGACATCGACATTCCGACCGAGGCGGGCGAGAAAAAAACGGCGCCGGAGGACGTCTACGCCTCGACCACAGCCGCGCTCAAGGCGGGCGCGGACGGGGTCGTTTTCTCGCGCAAGTATTCCGAGATGCGACTGGCCAACCTGGCGGCGGGTGGGCGGGCGGTGCGGGACCACCTCAGCGGTGCCCAGTGACCGGGCGGTGAAACGGGCGAGAAGCCGGATGGTTCAGCGGGGTGGTTTCGGAGCGGCAGGCAGGCTCAAGTCTTGCGGTTTTCCAGAGATCAGGCCGGGACGGTCGCGGCCTTGCGCCTCGGGGAGAGAATGGTGAGACCCTCGATGGATGACTCGGGCGGCGGCGGAAAGAGATAACTCGCCGCGTAGCCCACCACGATGGACACGAGGATCGAAACGGCGAGGTAGAGGAACGGGTGCACAAGTTTGGCCCACCAGATGGCAAACGTGAAAATGAAGCTGACAATCATGCCGATCATCACGCCCTGCCAGTTGGCGCGCCGGGTGAACATGCCCAGCGTGTAGGCCCCGCCAAACGACCCGCCGAACAACCCGACCAGCTCGATCGACGTGTCGAGGAATGAATTGATACTCATCCGGGACAGCAAAATGGCCAAGCCGATGCCGATCAGGCCCGCGAGCACCGTGACCCACTCGGCCAACCGGATGCTGAAGGCCGGGCTCGGGTGCTTGGCGATCTTCTCGTAGAAATCCACCGAGACCATGGTGGCGACACTGTTCAGGATGCTGGAACTCGTGCCCATGGCGGCGGAAAAGAGGCCCGCAATCATCAGGCCGGTGACCCCCATCGGCAGCTCCGCCGCGATGAAAAGTGGAAAGGTCGCATCGACCGGGAGCAGCGGGTTCATGCGCTCGGGATGGCTGTGGTAGAAGACATACAGGCCGGTCCCGATCAGGTAGAACAGGCTGCTCGCCGGGATGACGAGCACGGCGTAGACCCAGACCGATCGGCTGGCCTCCTTCTCCGATTTGGTCGTGAAGACCCGCTGCATGAGGATTTGGTCCTTCGGAAAAGTCAGGACGGTCTCGAGCAGGGTGAGAAAAATAAAGCACCAGACGGTCGCCTTGGTGAGGTCGAAGCTCCAGTCGAACATCTTCAACTTGTCGCCCGCCTGGGCCGTGCTGATAAATTCGGCCACGCCGCCATCGAGCTTCGAGATGATGAAGCCCACCGCAAAGACGAGGCCGCCAATCTTGACGATCACCTGCGCGAGGTCCGTCCAGATGACCGCCTTCATGCCGCCGAGCGCAGTATAACCGATCGTGACCAGGCCCATGATGAGAATGCTCCAGATCACGTTGAGCCCGGTGATGGTCGCGATGGCCAGCGAGGGCAGGAACAGGATCACGCTCAGGCGTCCGCCCATGTGCATGACGATGCAGAACGCGCTGGCCACGAGCCGAACCGACTTGTGGAACCGCTGGTCGAGGTAGGTGAAGACCGACATCAACTCCAGGCGGCGTAGCAGGGGCACGATCCAGATCGCGACGAAGACCAGCGCCACAGCTCCGAGCAGGTTGCCCAGCAGATACTGCCAGTTGGTCGCAAACGCCTTGGCCGTGGTTGCAATGTAGCCGATGGCGCTGGAGTTGGTGGCATAGAGGCTGATGCCCGCCGCCCAAAACGGGATGGTGCGGCTGCCCACGAAGAATGACGCCGTCGACTGCTTGCGTTCCTGACGAAAGCAATAGACACCGATGCCGGCGATCAGCGTAAGATAGAGCACGATCATGACCCAATCGAGCGGCTTGAGCAGCAACTTGGTCGGCACCAGTTCGAACAAGCTGAGCGCCAGATTCTGGCCGGAGGTCTGCGCGAGCAGGAAGCCGTTGCCCCAAGCCGCACTGGCGTGGATGTCGGGGGCGGCCTGCTGGCCGAGTTCGGCCCACACTTGCGTGATGGTGTAGAAAGTTACCATCCGCCGTGACTCGCGATCCCCGACGACGCAGAGCAAGTGGGCCTGACCGGTCGCCCGGGCGGCCCCCGGCACCAGTTGCCCAGGAAGCCGGGAAACCACTGTCCAGGTTTGGGTGGCCGACCAACGATGCAGCCGCTGCCCGCTGCCGTCCCCGGGAGCCACCACCGCGTAAAGCGAGTCCTGCTGGGCGACCAGGGCCTCCAACTGCCCCGCGGTCGTCGGGCAGCCCGTATAAGCACGCCAAGACGTGACGCCGTCTTTGGAAGACAAGGCAAAGAGGTGCGGCACGCCGGCCTCATCCAAGCCGTGGACAAAAACCCTGTCCTCCTTGACCGCGCCATGGATGACGCGCAGGGGCTGCGGCAACGCAGGCAGGGGTCGCGAGACCAGCTGGCCCTGCGCCAGCGTGAGTTGGTTCATGCGCTGCGCCGGACCCGCCGCGTTGTCTGAAAAAAATGCATACGCGGTCCGGCCGTCGCCAAACGCGCCCGCGAACGTGCCTTCATGTTCCCACGCCAGCTCCTGCCAGCCTGCGCCTTCCTTCTGCATCCACCCTTGGCGCTGAGTCAGCACAAAGGGGGTGCCGTCGATCACGGCCAATAGCCCGTCCGTTCCCGCGGGAACTTGGCCCTGATCTGTGAGGCGGACCGGCAGCAGCGGAACTGCGTCAAGCACTGCGCCTGAACCCAGCACCAGCAGCAGCGCGATAGCGGATTTCAGAAAGCTGAACGGCTTAGGAGTAATCATCACACGATGTGCGGTTGCCGGCCAGGCGTCACGGGAAAGTTACGGCAACGGGAAAAGGAACACCCGATGTCAACCGGGACCGGAGGGCACAAATGCTGGATAAGAAAGCTCCAGCCATCCCACGGAGGAACGGCTGGAGCAGGTCATGTGACCAATAACCCCTTAGAATTTGATCACATGCGACACGGAGATAACCCGCCCGCGTCCGGCGAAATAGTTTTGGAACTGGTCGATCTGGGCCCAAGGCAGGATGTAGTATTTGTTGGTCAGGTTCTCGATGCCCACCGAGACGTCGCCCCATTTGGTGGAATAGCTGGCACTGAGATTGAAAAGCGTGAGGCCGACGGTGTGCTCCTCGCCGCTGGCGCCGACGTTGATGTCGCGCTTCAGCAGGTTCTCCCAGTCCAGGGTCATCTGCCCTTTGTTCGAGAATTTCCAAGTGCCGGAAAGATTGATCTTGTCCGGGCTGACATTACCCATGCCCATTTCCCTGATCAGTGGCCCGGTCTCGCTCGTTCTCGTCAGGCCCCTGATGCGCGAATAAACGACGTTAAGTTTCACTTCCTTGGTCAGTTTGAACTCCCCGGTGAATTCATAGCCTTTGAGATCAACCGGCCGGCGCTGCAGGACGAAATCTCTGGTAATCGGATCGGTAGTCAAGGATGAGCCGAGGTCCGAGTAAGACTTGTAGTAGGAAGCGCTGAAGCTGGCTTTCTTCCCGTGCCAGGTCACGCCACCCTCCTTGTTGTCCACGATGACAGCCTGCAGGTCGAGAATCCCGGCCACCGACTGCCCGACCGTGTTCACGTTGCGCAGCGGGATGCCGACATTGGGCAGCGTGAAGCCCTTGCTGTAGGAAGCATAAACCGACCAGTTCTGCGGGAGCCGGACGATTACGCCCACATTGGGCAGGGTGTCGGCATAGGTCAGCGTGCCACCTGTCACGAAGGAGCGATTACGGAAGTAAACGGTCGTGTAGTCGTCCACCTGGAGTTCGCCATCTTCATGGCGCACGCCGCCGCTGACCGTGACGGGCCCGTGGGTGAAGGAAGCCTGCGCAAACGGCGCTTTGCTGGTGTAATTCATCGGGGGCACCCACAACCGGTCGGTCAGGGCTAAGCGCTGCTGGGCCTTCTCTTTGAGAAAATCAAAGCCGGCATTCAACTCCAAGCCCTCGACGCTGAAGAGATCCTTGCGGGACCAGGAACTCCGCATGCCCTCCTTCTGGGAGTTGACTTCCGACTGATCGACCAGCGTGCCCAACGGGGCGAATAGCGGATCTTGTTTGTCGGAGCCGCCGAGTTCGGCGACAAAGCGCATGGCTTGGCTGGCCTTGTAAACCTGGACGTTCAACGAGCCGCCGAAGAGGGCGTTGTGGTTGTAGGCCAAGGCATATTGGCTGAAATCATTGAATTCGGTCTTCGCCCCGGCCGGCACACCCCGCTGGGATGAATCCGTCAGGCCAAGAGAACGATCGCCGAGCAGCTGGATATAATGCCCCCGGCCCTCGATCCGAAATTGACTGACCGTCAGGGCGATGCGCTGGGCATTGTTTTCCCCGAAATTGTGCCCCGCCTTGATGAAGAGATTCTTCGAGTTGGAATCCACCGTGGATCCGCTCTGGCTCATGCCCAACCTCCGGCCGTGGGCGTCGTAGGACATGCCTCGCTTCGCAAAGGCCGCGCCAAAGATCAGGTCATTCTGGCCCGACTTGTTGGCATAGTTGAGGCCTACCCTATAGCCACTGCTGTCATTGTCGCCTTGCCCGTAGAATTTTGTCCGCAACGTGGCCTCGCTGCCCTCCTTGGTCGGACTCTTGGAGATGTAGTTGATGATACCGCCAGCGGCCCCGATGCCTTCCGAGGCCGAGGGTCCGTTTATCACTTCGATCTGGGCGACAATGTCCATGTCCGTGAACGTTCCGTTCCGGCTGGCTTCGCGCAACGGTGTCGTCTGGGAAATGCCATCGAACAGGCGGAGGGCGACGCGCCCGCGAAGTGTCTCGCCGGTATTATTCATGGCCTGCGTGGCCGGAGCATAGCCGGGCACCGTGCGGGCCAGCACCGCCGTCGCGTCATCGGTGAGCAGCAGCGTGCGGGAGACTTCCTCGGTAGTGATTAGCTTGATGGCGCCGGGGATCTGATCGATGGCCTTGGGCGAGCGGTAGCCCGTGGTCACGGTGAATTTCTGGAGTTCGACCACCTCTTCCTTGGGGGTGTCGGGCTTGCCGGTCGTCGCCGGGGCAGCCTGCTGGGCGGAGCCAGCGGTGGCGAGGACGGTGAACAGCAGCGTGGCAACCAGCGCTGCGGCGGATTTGTCTGGGGTAGGGTGTTTTTTCATGGGCAGCTTAAGCAAACGTTTGCACTTGGGGTTGGGTTAACAAAAATTAGGGGCGGCAGGGGTTCTCAGGCCGCCTGTCGTAGCGGTGGACGCGGATCCAGCGGGGCTGAGACGGTCAAAGGCATGGGGGCGGACGAGGTGGGGAGGGGCAATCGTTGGTTTTAAGCAAACGTTTGCTTAAACGACATTTTTGGTTTTAACCCTCGTGTCAACTTTTTTGTCACTCCAGTCTCGGCGTAAAGATGTCACGCCCCCTGACCTTTCCCTCTCCCGTCCGGATCCAGCTCGGCGGCCCGCTCGGCCGGGCTCTATCCGCCAATCTCACGGCACATCTCACCCGCTTCATCCAAGACGAGGCCAGCCCGGCGATCGCATTGTTCTGCCCGGAGCACACCGCGCACAACCACGAGGGCGATTGGTATGGTGAGCACGCCGGCAAATGGCTTTGTGCGGCCGCCCGGGCGGTTCAGCGCACCGGCGATGCAGGCTTGACCGCGAGCGTGCGCCGCGTTGCGGACTATCTCGTCAGTGTGCAGGGCGCCGATGGCTACCTAGGCACTTACGCCCCAGCGCAACGCTTCATGTGCCGGCAGGCCCCCGGCCCGCAGACCTGGGATGGGGCCCCAGGCAGACGCACTTGGGATATTTGGGTGCACAGCTACCTGATCCTGGGTTTGCTCGAAGCCGGCCAGGCCCTCGCCCAGCCCGTCTACGTTTCCGCCGCGCGGAAGATCGGCGACCTCTGCTGGCAGACAATGACCGACGGCGGGATCAACATTACCACACTCGGCAACCACCATGGTCTCTCCGCGACTGTACTTCTGGATCCTGCCGTGGAGCTTTATCTGGCGACGCGTGACGCGAAATATCTGGATCTGGCCAACCTGATCCTACAGCAAGCCAACGACTCCCCCGCCATCGAATTCCTGCCGCGGGCCTTGGCGAACACTGACGCCTCTTTCATTGCGACCGGCAAGGCCTACCAGCTTTCGTGGAACCTGGTGGGGCTCGCCAAGCTGCACCGCGCCACCGGCAATCCCCTGCACTTGCAGGCCGTGCAGCAGCTGTGGGAAAACATCCGAAAGCACCATCTGACGCTGGGAGGTGGACCGTGGGGCGGTGTCGCCCATCGTTCCCGCGAGGTCTTCAATCCGAG
This sequence comes from Lacunisphaera sp., assembly GCA_046590295.1. Taxonomy (GTDB): domain Bacteria; phylum Verrucomicrobiota; class Verrucomicrobiia; order Opitutales; family Opitutaceae; genus Lacunisphaera. The sequence goes on along the minus strand of JBKJTZ010000141.1, from coordinate 13,238 downwards.
TCCGGTTTTCAGTCCCTACGGTTATGTCGAAACCTGCTCGACGTTTTCCTGGATCCAGCTGAATCGCGAGCTGCTTGGATTGACGGGCGAGGCCAAGTATGCCGACGAGATCGAGAAATCCGCCTACAACGACCTGCTCGGCGCGCAGTCTTCCGGGGGTGACAACTGGTGCTACTACTCCTTTCCGAACGGCAAGCGTGTCTTCACCACCTATTGGCGGTGCTGCAAATCGAGCGGCCCGTGGGCCCTCGAGGAGTTGCCCGCGTTGGCCTACGGTCTGACTGACACCGGCGACATTGTCATCAATCTCTACGGTCCAAGCTCGGCTGAACTGACCACGGCGAAGGCTGGCGTCATCCAACTCAAGCAAGTCACAGGCTATCCGTTCGACGGCGCCATCCGCATCACCGTCACTCCAGAAAAGGCGGCCCGTTTCGCGATTCTCGTGCGCATCCCCGGCTGGGCGGACGCGGCGTCTGTTCGGATCAATGACGCCCCCTTCCCCACCGCGGTCGCGCCGGGCACCTATGCCACGATCGAGCGAGACTGGCAGGCGGACGACGTCATCACGCTGCAATTGCCCATGTTGCCAAGGCTGCATCGTCGGGTGAACCGCAATATCCAAGAATCCCGCGCCCCGGACGGCGCCGCCGTCAGCCAAGAAGTCCTGCATTTCGACTATGCAGCGATCACGCGGGGACCGCTGGTTTATGCAACCGGACTGATCGACAGCTTCAAAATAGAGGAAACCATCCGTCTGCCGGATGAGCCCGGCCCGGGATTGCTGGAAGTCCTCGAGGCGCCTGCGGGCTGTGAAGCTCCGGCCGTGCGGCTTAATCTCGGCTACCGGCCACCCCTAACCTTTCAACCATACTTCGAAGCGGGCGGCCGTGAGGACGGCGCGTGGCGTCTCACCTGGCTGCAGGTCGCACCCGGTTGAACATGCAATCAGGCCGCTTTGGTTTTCTGGAGAAAGCGACGCAACTCGGCCTGCGTGGGCATCGCGAATGCGGCCCCGGGCTTGGTGATGGAGAGTGCCGCCACGGCCGTGCCGAGCTGGGCCGCCTCGATGATTCCGCCCGCGTAGCGCACGAGCCCAGCCGCGAAGCCGCCGCAGAAAGCGTCACCAGCCCCCGTGGTGTCGACCACTCGGATGCCCCTGTGCGCCGGGATGAACTGGTGCCGGTCCGGCCCAGAGATGAAACAACCCCGGCTGCCGAGCGTGATGATCACCGTGGGCACATTAAATTTCCGGCACAATGCCTGGAGCGCATCCCACGCCATTGCGTGCAGGTCGCCTTCGGTAATGCGGCGACGCACGCCCGGCAGCCCGCGCACGAGCGCGATGAACTCGCTTTCATTCGGAATCAGGATATCGACGTGCCGAAGCAGCCCCGGGGCGAAGTCTACGCGCATTGGCGCAGGATTCAAGATGGTCGTCACCCCCGCAGCGCGCGCGATCCGGAGCACGTGCGCCGTGGTCGCGAGATTTGATTCCAGCTGCGTGACTACGACCTTCGCCCTGGTAAGCAGCGCACGCGGGATGTCGGCCGGGGCCAACCGTGCGTTGGCGCCGGGCTCGATCACGATCTGGTTCTGCCCGTCCTTGTTGATGAGGATCACCGCCGTGCCCGTGGCTTCGGCCGGCTTGAAGACGAGACAGCAGCCTATTTTTTCCCGGCGGTAGAACGCCACGACCTGGCCGGCATACGCGTCGCGGCCCATCGCGCCGACAAAGGTCGTGCGCACGCCCGTGCGTCCGCACGCGACGGCTTGGTTGGAGCCCTTGCCGCCCTGGCCGGGGGCCAGCCGGGCCATGATGGTCTGTCCGCCCCGGGGGAATTCCTCGCAGATAAACGTTAGGTCCCGCATAATGCTGCCGACAACAACGACGTGCGGAAAGGAAGACATGGAAGGGAAGAAAGCGAGTTGCGCTAGACGACGGCTCCGGGGGGGTCTGGAGCGAAATCAATGCAAACGTTTGCTCACCCTTGAGGTCAAGCGAAACCTTTCACCGGAATTCAGCAGGACTTCCGGACAATCAGCTCCGGCAGGAGCTTGAGGCTGCTGGCCGGGCGCTTCGGATCCTCGATGCGCTTCAGCAGCAGTTCCGCCGCGCACTTGCCCACCTCGTAGGCGGGCTGGCGGACCACGGTCAGCGGCGGATTGAATACATCCGCAAGGGTCAACTCATCAAAGCCCACGATGGCAATCTGTCGTGGGATCTTCAGGCCGAGTTCCGCAATGGCCTCAAGCGCCCCCGCCATCATCAGCCCGTTGCAGACGAACAAAGCGGTGGGCGGGTCGGAAAGCTTCAGCAGTTCGTGCGCGAGGACCTGCCCGCTCTGTTGTTTGAAGTCGCCGAAACGAATCAGCTCCGACTTGAGCGTGATCCCAGCCTGGGCGTGCGCGTCCTTGTAGCCGCGCAGCCGTTCGCGTCCGGTCGAGGAGTCGGGTGGGCCGCCTATCACGCCGATGCGCCGGTGACCACGTGCGATAATGTGCTCTACCGCCTTCAGAGCGCCGATGTGGTTGTCGACCTCGACCTTGTCGAGATTTCCACTCGACAGACTGCGGTCCACGCAGACCACCGGGGTGCCGTTGCGCACGACCTGCAACACGGCTGGATCTGTTTCGTGGATCGGCGGTATGATGATCCCGTCCACCGATTCGGACTGCATGACATCGAGGTAGAAGCGCTCCTTGGCTTCGTCCTCATCGTAATTGCAAAGCAGCAGGGCGAAGTTATTCTTGTAAGCCACATCCTCCACGCCGCGGGCCAGATCAGCGAAGAAGATGTTTTGGATATTCGGAATGATCAGGCCTAGCAGGTGGGTAGAGCCCTCCTGGGTGCGCAATCGGCGGGCGACCCGGTTAGGCTTGTAGCCCAACTCGCGCATGGCCTTCTGCACCCTTGCCTGGGTCTCCGAGCCAATCTTACCGGTCTGGTTGATCGTGCGGGAGACCGTTGAGATGTTTACTTTGGCCCGGCGGGCGACGTCGATGAGGCTTGGAATCTTTTTCATGCTTTGCTGCCTGCGGACATTTTCCGAGCCAGCGTGTAGCCAACGCCGCCCTGCTAGCAAGCCCCGAGCAATGCCTTGCGTTGCGGATTTTGATAGACACAGCCGATTAGTAGCGCAAACGTTTGCTTTGATTCTACCCTGCCCACCGAAAGCCGGACGCGAAACCTGTCGGTTCATTTTACCCCCATCGCAAAATGAAAACTGCCCAGCTGGCCCTGGCCTTCCTTCCGTCCCTCGTCCTGTGTGTGGGCGCCTGCCTCACGGGACACGCCGAAACCACTCCGCTGCCCGACCCCGCCCGCGCCCAGTTGCCCATCCGTTGGTGGGAGAAGGCGTCCGCGATGCGCTATTTCGTCGTGAGCCTCCAGCAGAGCACCCGCGAATTCCTATCCCTCCGCGACGTGGCGGGCATGACCGCAAAACTTGAGCAGGTCCGCGCGCAGGGCTTCTCGTCGATCCATATCGTGTCGCCGGCGGACGGCGGCGTCAGCTTTGGCGGGCTGGATACGAAGAACCACTACGCCCTCCGGGCTGATGCGGGCAGCATGGACGATTTCCGTCGGCTGGTCCGGGTCGCACACAGCAAGGGGCTGGCGGTGACCATCTCCTACAACCTGGGCTACGCCAGCACAGAGGCGCCGGCCTGGCTCAAGGCCTGCGATGATGTCCGGGCCGGCCGCAGCAGCAAGGAGGCGCGTTGGTTCGTCTGGAGCGACAAGGGCGACGCCCTACCCCCGCCTAGCAACCTGTTCTTCAACCCGCCGGGCCGCGGATTCTGGGAATACAGCGCGCGGGCGGGGAAGTATTTCTGGACGCGGTGGGGCGGCGCCAACGACGCTGACGTCGACGTCCGCTTTCCGCAATACGACTGGGGTACCCCAGAATTCCAGCAGGAGGCGGAGCAGATTGTGCGTTTCTGGATGAACACGGGACTGGACGGCATCATGTTGGACGCGGTCAACTGGAACAGTAATAGCGACTGGAAGCAAAACCGCCAGCGGATCACTGAGGTGATGGCCTCCTACGGCAATGTCTGGATCCAAGGCGAAGGCGCCGGCGGGTTTGGTGACGACCAGGTGCCGTGGATCACCGAGGGCAAGTGGAACTGCGTCGAAGACTACGGCATCGGCACCTGGTGGGTGGCGGGCAGTCACGTCATCCTGAAGGCTTTTCAAACTGGCGACCCGCGCTCCATCGAGCCTGCCTTGCGCGGCGCCCACGACCGCGTGGTCGCAGCCGGCGGCAGCCTGTTCGCCTCGGCCCTCAAGTTCGAGGATCCCGTCGTCCCGACCCGCCGCGAGGCGCCGCACTTGTCCTTCGCGGTGCAGATCGGCATCGGCCAGTTCATCGGCTACGACCTGCGCGACATGAAGGCGCCGCCGGATGGCGAGATCCAGTGGATGCTGCGCCTGAAACGCGACCACCCCGCGCTGCAGCAGACCGGCAGCCGCCGCCAGATCCCAACCAACGCCGATGACAAATACTACGCTTTCATCCGCACGGCCCCCGACAATTCCGAGCGGGTGCTGGTGGTGCTGAATTTCCAGCGCGGCTTCCAGAAGATCGAGGTAAACCTCAGTGGCCTTGACATCGGCGGCCTGCTCGAGCTGAAGACCGGCGAGGAGCTTGGCCCCATCGGCGTGCTCCGCACGGGGCTCTACAGCTACGGGTATCGCTTCTACCAGCTCAAGCCCGCCGCCACAAACTAGCACCGTCCATTTTCTCGCCATCGCCCGCCATCCCTGCCACCCTGCCTTCCGCTTCCCATTCTCCCGCATGAGCAAACCGCAGCGTGCCCCCTCCCCCCGCCTGGCTGAATTTCAGCTCTCGCACGCCCGCAACGGCCCTCACCTGCCGCTGCCGGCCGGCAGCGCGGGCTGGCCGTTCCAGACGATCGGCCAGTGGCGGCAGGATCCGAACGCCGGAGCCGCCGCCTGGCGCCGCGATTTCCGTGAGTGGCGGCAGGAACACCTTACCCGGATGGGTTATAGTGGAGCGAACTATGAGCGTCCAGAGTTCCGCTGGTCGCAACGCAACTTTGTTCACGCCCAGATGATGATCGAGGACCGGTATTTCTTCGACCCCGTCGCCGGCCGCTACACCGTCGACCGCTACCTTGACGATCTGGTGTCGCGCTATGGCGGCCTCGACAGCGTGCTCCTTTGGTATGTCTACCCGAACTGCGGCATCGACAACCGCAACCAGTTCGACCTCGCCGCCGATCTGCCCGGCGGCCTCGCGGGCCTGAAGCAGGCGGTGGCCGATTTTCACCGCCGCGACGTCAAGGTCTTCCTCCCCACGATGCCCTGGGACAACGGCACGCATCCCGCCGGCGTGCCCGACTGGGAAGCCATCGCCCGCCTAGCCAAGGAGGTTGGCGCCGATGGCGTGAACGGCGACACCTACAGCGGCGTGCCCCGCGCCTTCCTCGACGCCGCCGATGCCGCCGGTCACCCGCTCGTGTTCGAGCCCGAGGCCGTGCCGCTCTCCGACGAGGCCCTGATGTGGAACCTCCAAAGCTGGGGCAAGCTTCTCCCCGCCGAAGTGATCCCGCCGGTCAGCAAGCTGAAGTGGCTCGAACCGCGCCACATGACGAACACCGAGAACCGCTGGGGTCGCGACCGCACGAACGACTTTCACTACATCTTCTTCAACGGCACCGGCTACAATAGCTGGGAAAACATCTGGGGTGTCTGGAACCAGTTCACGCCGCGCGACGCCGCCGCGCTCCACCGCATCGCGCACCTCTACCGCCAGTTTCCCGACCTGCTCGTCAGCGCGGACTGGGAGCCCTACGCCCACATGCTGCAACCGGGCGCCTTCTCCTCCATGTTTCCCGGCCGGGACATGACGTTGTGGACCGTCGTCAATCGCTACGAATACGACCTCACCGGCGAACAGCTGCTCGTCGCACACCGGGACAGCCGGCGTTACTATGACGCCTGGAACGGCACCCCCCTCACGCCCCGCCTGCTGCCGGACGGCCAGGCCGCGCTCGCCTTTCCGCTCGAATCGCGGGGGTTCGGCGCCGTGCTCGCGGTCGAGGCCAGCACCTCACCCGCCGGGCTCGATGCCTTCCTTGCGCGTCGCCGCGAACTCACGGCCGCCCCGCTGCAATCCCTCTCGGCCGAGTGGCGCGCGCGGCCGCAGCAACTCGTGCCCATCGCCCCGACCAAGCCGGCGGCCGCCGCCCCGGCCGGCATGGTGACGATTCCCGCCGGCGAATTCGAATTCAAGGTGGGCGGCATCGAGATCGAGGGCTTCACGTGGCGGGGCCACGATTTCCAATATCCGTGGGAAAATTCCGCCCGCCGTTCGCACCTGCACCGGATGAGGTTGAAGGCTTTTCACATCGACCGTTACCCCGTCACGAATACGGACTTCAAGAAATTCATCGACGCCTCCGACTACCGGCCGAAGGACGACCACCATTTCCTGCACGACTGGAAAAACGACGCCCCGCAATCCGGCTGGGAAAAGAAGCCGGTCACGTGGGTCTCGCTTGAGGATGCCCGCGCCTATGCGGCGTGGGCCGGCAAGCGTCTGCCGCATGAGTGGGAATGGCATTACGCCGCCCAAGGCACGGACGGCCGCCTCTACCCGTGGGGCAATGATTGGAACACCGCCCACATGCCCGCGCCCAACCGCGGCCGCACCCTGCTGCCCCCTGACGATGTCGACGTCCATCCGGGCGGCGCGAGCCCGTTTGGTGTCATGGATCTCGTCGGCAATGTCTGGCAATGGACGGATGAGTTCACCGACGAGCACACCCGCGCGGCCGCGCTGCGCGGCGGCAGCGCCTATCAGCCGCAAACTTCGCATTGGTATTTTCCGCAGGCCTATCAGCTCGACCAGCACGGCAAATATCTCCTGATGTCCCCCGGCAAGGACCGCAGCGGCATGCTGGGCTTCCGTTGCGTCATGGACGCCTCCTGAGTCACCCGACTCGAGAAGCCCATGCCCCATTTCAACAAAACCGCCGCCACCGTCCTGCTGACCTGGTTCGCCGGCGCCGTCGTGCCTATGAACGCTCAAACGCAGCTCTACGAAACCGCCTGGAAAACCATCCAGGGGCAGCACCTGCCCCTGCCGGGAAAGGCGCCGGGCTGGCCTTTTGCCAGCATCGGCAAATGGACGATCGATGTTCAGGGCAACATCACCACCTGGCGGCAGGAGGCGAAGGACTGGCGGAAAGAGCAGCTGATCCGGATGGGGTATGACGACGCCGAATACCGCCGGCCCGAGCTGCAGTGGTCGCAGCGGAATTTCGTGCATGTTCAAATGATGGTGGAAGACCGGTATTTCTACGACCCGGTCGCCGCGCGCTACACCGTGGACCGCTACCTCGACGACCTGGAGGCACGATACGGCGGCGTCGACAGCGTCCTGATCTGGTATGTCTACCCGAACATCGGCATCGATGACCGCAACCAATTCGACCATGCCTTGACGCTCCCCGGCGGCCTGCCGGCCCTGAAGCAGGTGGTCGCGGACTTCCACCGGCGCGGCGTCAAAGTGTTCCTGCCCACCTTCCCGTCCGAGAACGGCACGCGCGACCAAGGGACGCCTGACTGGCAGGCGATCACGCAGCTGGTCGCCGCCGTCCACGCGGATGCCGTGCATCCGGACACTTACTACGGTGCCCCGCGCGCGTTCAGGCTCGCCGCCGAGGCCGCCGGCCTGTCGCTCGTTCTTCAGGCTGAATCCGGGCCCCTCGCCGAGGAGGGGTTGATGTGGAACAATCAGAGCTGGGGCAAGGCGTCCACCGAGACCATCCCGGCGGTCAGCAAGCTCAAGTGGCTGGAGCCCCGCCATATCGTCAACGTCGAGAACCGGATGACGCGGGACAAGACCGACGACTTTCAATACATCTTCTTCAACGGCCACGGCTATACCACCATGGAAAACCTGTGGGGTATCTGGGACCAATTCACCCCGCGCGATGCCGAGGCGTTGCGGCGCATCGCCACCATCGACCGGCAGTTTGCCCCGTGGCTGGTGAGCCTGGATTGGGAACCGTATGCCTGCACCCTCCAGTCGGGCGTCTTCTCCAGCAAGTTTCCCGGCGCGGGATCAACCCTATGGACGATCGTGAACCGGAACGAATACGATCTGGCCGGCGACCAACTCGTCGTGCCGCACCGCGAAGGACAGCGCTATTACGATGTTTGGCACGGCACCGCGCTCACTCCCCGCATTCGGGCCAGCGATGCCGTGCTGGCCCTCCCCCTCGAGGGTCGCGGGTATGGCGCGGTGCTCGCGGTGGAAAAGGGGGCAAGCGTTGAAGGGCTTGACGCCTTCCTGGCCAAAATGGAGAAAATGACCAAGGAGCCGCTGAAAAATTTCTCCAGCGTCTGGCGCCCGTTGCCACAGCAAATGGTGGCGATCAAGCCCACGGGTCCCATCGCAAGCGCCCCCGCGGGCATGGTGCCGGTGCCCGCCGGCGAATTTGATTTCCGCGTCACCGGCATCGAGCTCGAGGGAAACATGTGGGAAGGGCTCGATTTCCAATACCCGTGGGAGCCCTCGGCCCGGCGCACGCACCAGCAGCCGATGAAGGTGAAGTCCTTTTTCATCGACCGCCATCCGGTCACCAATGCGGACTACAGGAAATTCATGGATGCCTCCGGCTACCAGCCGAAGGACCCGGGCAATTTCCTCCGTGACTGGCGCGACCGCGCGCCCCAGCCCGGCTGGGAAAACAAGCCCGTCACCTGGGTCTCGCTCGAGGACGCCCGCGCCTACGCCGCCTGGGCCGGCAAGCGGCTCCCGCATGAGTGGGAATGGCAATACGCCGCCCAAGGCACCGACGGCCGCCTCTATCCCTGGGGCGACGACTGGCGCCCCGCCGCCCTGCCGAAACCCAACCGCGGCCGCACCCTGCTGCCACCCGACGACGTCGACGCCCACCCGGACGGAGCCAGTCCCTTCGGCGTGATGGATCTCGTCGGCAACGTCTGGCAGTGGACCGACGAATTCAGCGACGACCACACGCGCGCCGCCGCCCTGCGCGGCGGCAGTGCCTACCAGCCACAGACCTGCTACTGGTATTTTCCACAGGCATATCGGCTCGACCAACACGGAAAATACCTGTTGATGGCCCCATCGCACGATCGCAGCGGCATGATCGGTTTCCGCTGCGTCGTCGACACCCCATAGCCTTTTTTCGTCATGCGCAGCAAACTCTTTGTCCCTGGCTCCCGTCCTGAACTTTTCCCCAAGGCACTCGCCAGTGCAGCTGACGCGTTGTCCTTTGATCTCGAGGACGCCGTGCCCGAAAACAGCAAGGCCGAGGCCCGGCGCCTCGTCGGCCAGGCCCTGCAATCACCGGAGTTCGCCGCCTCGGCCAAAATCCTGATCGTGCGCGTGAACGCCCTCGCCACGCCGCACTTCGAGGCGGACCTCGCCGAGGTTGTCGGCCCGCGTCTCGATCTGCTCAACCTGCCCAAGGTTGAGTCGGCCGACGAGGTGCGCACCGCGGTCCAGGCCCTTACCCGTCTCGAAAAGGAGCGGGGTCTCTCCCGCCCCGTCGGCATCCTGGCCAACATCGAGTCACCCCGCGGCCTGCGCCTCGCCGCCGAGATCGCCGGGGCCGATCCGCGCGTGGCCGGCTTGCAGATCGGCCTCGGTGACTTGTTCGAGCCGCTCGACATCGACCGCGCCGATGCCGCTGCCGTCCACCAGATGAAACTGGCCGTACGTCTCGCCGCGGGCGAGGCCGGGCTCTGGGCCTGCGATTCCGCCTACGGGGTGATCAAGGACCTTGACGGTTTCCGTGCCGAGGCGATCTCGGCCAAGCGCCTCGGTTACATCGGCAAGTCCTGCATCCATCCCAGCCAGATCGCCCTGGCCAACGAAATTTTTCTCCCCACCGAATCTGAGATTGCGTTCGCCCAGCGCGTCGTCGCGGCCGCCGCGCAGACCACTGCCGGTGCCTTCATCGTCGACGGCCGCATGATCGACGCCCCGTTTCTCAAGCGGGCCCACGCCGTGGTCGCCATTGCCCGCCAGCTCACGCCGCCGTCCCGCTGATCCGCCCGCATGCCTCTCAAGAAGCGCGACTACACCCCGGCGGCCCACGGCCCGCTCAACGGCCTCCGCGTCCTGGATCTCTCGCGTCTCTTCGCGGGCAACGTGCTGACCCAGGTCCTCGGCGACTTCGGTGCGGAGGTCATCAAGGTCGAGCCGCCTGAGGGCGACACTTTGCGCGCCTGGCAGACCAACGGGGTGTCGACCCATTGGAAAATCTACTCGCGCAACAAAAAGAGCCTCGCGCTCGACCTGCGCAAACCCGAGGCCATTGGCCTGCTGCACAAGCTCGTCCCGACCGCGCATCTGCTCGTCGAGAGTTTCCGTCCGGGCGTCCTGGAGAAAATGGGCCTGGCGCCCGACCTGCTGCACCAGCTCAACCCGAAGCTCGTCATCACCCGCATCTCCGGCTGGGGCCAGGACGGCCCCTACAGCCAGCGGCCCGGCTTCGGCACCATCATCGAGGGCATGTCAGGCTTCGCGTCTTTCAACGGCTTCGCCGACCGCGCGCCCGTGCTGCCGCCCATGTATCTCGCCGACGGCATCGCGGGCCTGTACGGCGCCTCCGCCGTCATGATCGCGCTCCGCGAGGTCGAGCACAACGGCGGCGCCGGCCAGGTCATCGACCTGCCGCTGCTGGATCCGCTCTTTGCCATCCTCAGCCCGCAGGCCGCCAACTACCGGCTCACCGGCAAGGTCAAGCCGCGCACGGGCAGCCGCTCGACGAACTCCGCCCCGCGCAACGTCTATCCCTGCCAGGACGGCAAATATGTTGCCGTCTCCGGCTCGACGCAGGGCATGGCCGAGCGCCTGCTCCACGCCATCGGCCGCCCGGAACTCAACGAGGATCCGCGCTTCCGCACCAACGCCGGCCGGGTGCAGCACGCCGAGGAGCTCGATGCCATCATCGGCGATTTCATCGGCCGGCACACGCAGGCGGAGAACGTCGCCTTCTTCGAAAAAGCCGAGGTCACCGTCGGCCCGATCTACGACGTGGCGCAAATTCTAGAAGATCCCCATTTCATCCAGCGCGAGATCGTCGCCGACTATCCCGACCCCGAGACCACGACGCTGCCGATGCACCATGTCGTGCCGCGCCTGGCCGGCACACCCGGTTCGATTCGCCAGCGCGCGCCCGACCTCGGCGAGCACAGCCGGTCAATCCTGGCAGAACTTGGCCTGGATAAGGCAGCCTGCGCCCGCTTGATCGCCGCAAAGGTCGTGTTCGAAGCCGCCGGGCGAAAATGAAATCCACCCCACCGGACAGCGCGGGCGGACTTTCCTTCGGGCGCGATGATCAGCCGGAAGCCGAGCGGTTGCGCTCGGCCCTGCTGCTCGTGGGGGCCGGGTATCTGTTCCTGACGCTGTGCGACTCCCGGGAGGGAGTCGCCAACCTGGCCCTGCGGTTTCTGCTCAAAGATCACCTGCACCTGACGGCGACCCAGCTGGCCGGCTTCTTCGTCATCATCAAGCTGGCCTGGTATTGCAAGCCGTTCGCCGGCCTGCTCGTCGACAACGTGCGGCTCTGGGGCACCCGGCGGAAGGGGTATCTGGTCGCCTTCTCCGCCACGACCGCCGTGCTTTGGGCCGCACTGGCCTTCAAGCACGATACCTACGCCTCCATGCTGATCCTGGTGCTGGCCATCAACTTTACGCTGATGATGGTGCACACGACACTGGGCGGCATGCTCGTCGAAGTGGGCCAGGCCTACCGCGCCACCGGCCGCATCAGCGCCGTGCGCAGCGGCACCGAGAGCTTTGGCTGGCTGCTGGCGGGACTAGCCGGAGGCTGGATTGCGACGCACATGCTGCACTATGGCTTTCTTCTCAACGCCGCCCTGATGCTGGTCCTGACCTTGCTTTTCGCAAAAGTTCTCCGGGAACGCCCAGCCGGGCCGGACCAGCCAAAATGGACTTTCGCCCAGTTCAAACCCCTGCTCCAAGTTCGCACCCTCTGGGCAGCCGCCGGTTTCTGGATGCTGATCAAGTTTTCCCCCGGCTTCGGGACTCCGTTGTTTTATTACAAGAGTGAGACCCTCGGGCTCAGCCCGCAGTATATCGGATACCTGAGTTTCGTCTCGGCGGCCGCCGGGCTGATTGGCAGCATCGGTTACATGCGGATCTGCCGCCACGTCGCGCTCAACAAGTTGCTCTGGGCGGGGGTGGGCCTGCATACGGTTTCATCGCTGGCCTTTTTCGGCTACCGGTCAATGAGCTCCGCCATCGTGATCGAAGCCCTGTATGGGCTGTGCACGGCCTTGGCTTTCATGCCTATTTTTGACCTGCTGGCCCGCGCCACGCCGAAGGATTTCGCCGCGCTGGGCTATGCCCTCATCTTCAGTCTGGGCAGCATTTCGGTGTCGGGATCGGATCTGTTCGGCTCCTGGCTGTTTGAGCAGATGGACCGCAACTTTGTCGGCATGATCCTGCTGGATTCTGGCACCTCCGCCCTCGTGTTGCTTGTCATTCCCTTCCTGCCCCGCATGCTGATCGTCCACCGAGACGGGGAGGAGTCGTCGAAGTGACTCTGCCTAAGCCAAGTCTCCAGTCGCCACGCCGGTCGATGGCTCCACGCCCTGTCCTACGAGGCTCAGCGGCGCTTGTGGGGGGCCGAGCACGCGTTGTGCGTTGCCCTGATGCGCGAGCCAGTCCGGTTTCATCCGGTCTCAGAGTTCTCACCCCCTGTTTTTCCGGAGAACACTAATGCCATCGGACGCTACCGTTCGATCGGCTACGTCGAAAAGGGCGTGCACCCGAAGCTCAACTGCGTGCTGATGGAAACGGCCGTTCTCGGCCGCGCCGTCCAAATAAGCCGGCCGTTATTTCTTCGGGAAAGGTGCTGACGTCTCGTGCTTGAGTTCGCGCGTCATCAGTGCGTGGAGCGCGTCGGCGGGTTTTTTCTTTTGGTAGAGAATCGCGTAGACCTCGCTGAGGATCGGGGCCGCGATGTTGCGCTGCTGGCACAAGCCGTGCAGCGCCTCGGTCGTGCGGTGGCCCTCGACGACGGTCTTGCGGCCGGTGAGCAGTTCCTCGACGGATTTGCCCGCGCCGATCATCTCCCCAAATTCCCGGTTGCGGCTCCAGGCCCCGTGGCTGGTGGCGACCAGGTCCCCGAATCCGCTCAGGCCGTAAAAGGTCTCGGGCTTGGCCCCGAGCGACACGCCGACCCGGAGCATTTCGGTC
>JBKJTZ010000138.1:0-25839 GCA_046590295.1 Lacunisphaera sp. | reverse complement strand
CCTTGGATGAACTGCAGGGCGCCGTCGCGCAAAGCCTCCTCACCTTCAGCCCAACGCACTGCCAAGGCTTCTTTCGGCATGCCCAATATGCATCTATCTAAATAGAATATGCTCTAGGGCTGCTCGAGGTAGACCCGGTCGAGCGGGGCCGGCAGCGATCGGGACCAAGCCAGCAACCGATCGCGCAACTCCACCACCCTGGCAGGATTCTCCGCCGCCAGGTTCCTGGATTCCACGGCATCACGCGCGAGATCGTAGAGCTGCACTTCGGTACCATCCTGTTCCATCAGCAGCTTCCAGTCGCCGTCCCGGATGGCGAGCGAGGGTCCCCGGCGGTTCGCCGTCGGATTCTGCCAGCAGATCGGCTCCTCGCGTCTGAACGCCTGCCCGGCCAGCGCCGCGCCGATGTCGATGCCATCGGCCCGATAACCCGGCGGCGCCGACGTGCCGCCCAACTGCAGCAGGGTCGGAAAAAAATCGGTCGCGTGCAGGACGGAGGTAGAGTCGACGCGGCCGGCGACCACGTGTCCCGGCCAGCGCACGATGAGCGGCACGCGGATTCCGCCCTCATAGAGATGCCATTTCCAACCCCGCAGCGGGTCATTGCTGCCGGCCGTGTCCGTTTCCAAGACCAAGCCGGCGGAAATGTGGCTGGTTGCGCGGCTGCCTTCGCGCGACGCCGCGCCGTTGTCGCTGGTAAAAATGATGAGGGTATTTTCCCCGAGACCCCACTCATCCAGGCGCGCAAGCAACCGTCCGACCTGGGCATCCAGGTTCGAGACGACGGCATAGTAGGCCTGCTGCGCGGTATCAGCGATATCCGCATAGGGCGCCCGCATCGCCGCCGTCGGTTTCAGCGGCACATGTGGGTCGTGCAGCCAGAGGTTGACCATGAACGGCCGGTCACGATACCGGCTCTGGTGCCCGGCAATGAACTCCAGCGTCGCATCCACGATCAGACCGCTCGAGGCGGTGAGGAAAGGTGCGTCGGCGTAGGGATAGAGCTCGTGCGCCTCCTCGCGGAGTTCCACCCCGCGCCACGTCGGTCCGTTCCCGGCGACAACCCGCGCCTGATCAAAACCATATTCCCCGACCGCGGGCGCGCCGGCGCTGTTGATCGCCTGGCCGCCGAAATTCCGTCCGCTGCCGCCCCCCAGGTGCCATTTTCCAAACAGGGCGGTCCGATAACCGGCCTGCTGCAAGGCCCGCGGCAACGACGGCGCCCCGACTTCCAGCCAGTCCGGCATGCCCCGCTGGGCGTTGCTGCGCAGCCAGGCGAGATGGGCGTAGATGTTCCAGCGGGAGGAATACTGTCCCGTGAGCAGCGAGGTCCGCGACGGCGAACAGACCGAATGGCTCATGTAGAACTGGGTGAAGCGCGTGCCCTGGCCGGCGAGGCGGTCTAAATGAGGTGTCTTGATGCGGGGGTGTCCATAACTCTGCAAATCGCCGTAGCCCAGGTCATCAGCCAGGATGAAAACAATATTGGGTCGAGGCGGACCCGGTGGCGCCTCCGCCAAGACGGGAAGCCAACCAATGCAGAATATGGCCGGGATGAAGGCCCCCAGTACTAGCCGGTGGACCGGGTGGATGGGTGATCGCATTGGCATGGAGAAATATCGCATTCGGTTTTGATCCGCGGAACCAGGGTGGAGGTGCCGCGCCAAAGAGTGGGTCATGATTCTCCTCCAGCCGCAGGAATGCAATGGCCCAAGGATTTCGCCAAGATAATGCTCACCTTGTACAGGATCGTCCTTGGGTACGGGAAAAGCAATGAGCCGGGGCTGGTCATCGCCCTTGACCAGCCCACCCGGCCGGCCGTCAGGACCGCCGCCGATGACGACACTCCGTCGCCGATTATTTCCTGCCGCCGGGTTTGACCCAGCTGCGGGTGGCCGACGATTCCAGCATGGCGACGCAGGCCGCGACACCGGCCCGCCCGTCCTCCGCGCTGCCCACGTTGCTGGGCCGGCCCTCGATGGCGGCGATGAAGGCGGACAACTGGTCGCAATAGGCCTGCATCCGCACATCACCAAAGGCGGCGTCGGCCGCCTCGTGCTTCACCGGCGGCTGCTGGCAGACCACGCGCCAGCCTTTTTCATCTGACTGGCGCAGCTCAACATAGGGATCGAGATCAAGCAAACCCGTGCTGCCCGTGATCCGAAAGCGGAAATCCTCGCCGGGGAAAGATGGCGCCGGCAGGGCCCGGCTGGAGAAGAGCGAGCCGATCATCCCCGTGGAAAACTCGAGCAGGCTCATCGTTGTGTCTTCAACTTTGATGTCGGGCAGGTAGGTGCGGGAAAGGGCCGAGACCGCGATCACATCCCCGCCCGTGAACCAGCGCAGCAGGTCAATGGCGTGCGGGGCGCTGTTGAGCAGGTGGCCCACGCTGGCCGGGTCGTTCCACCAGGCCCAGTTGCCGCCGAATCCACCGGACTTGATCGCCCCGGCATACATCGGCATCGAGACCGTCACCGCCAGGACGCGACCGATGGCCCCGGCCCGGATAAGCTCGCAGGCCCGGGCATTGTTGACGCGGAACCGCTGCTGGTAGCCGACGGCCAGGGTAAGCCGCCGTTGGGCCGCAGCCGCGATCATGCGGTCGCAGTCGGCCACACTCGTCGCCAGAGGTTTTTCCACCAGCACATGCTTGCCCTGTGCCAGCGCCGCCAGGGTCTCCTCCACATGCAGGTGGTGCGGGGTAGTGACGACGATGGCGTCAATGTCGCGACGCTGCAGCAGCACCGACTTGTCGGTCTCTAGGGCTACGCCGTAGCTTTCGGCCAAGCCGGGGGCGCGGCTGCCGCCGGAAATCGCCACCAATTCGGCGTTGTCGAGGCGGCGCACGGCCTCGGCGTGGGTGCGGCCCATGTAGCCGGATCCAAGGATACCAATACGGATTTTTTTCATAAGAGGGATGCTTCAGGCTTGGGGTGGCGGCGGGCTCACGCCGAGCTCAGCGGCGATGGCCGTCAGCTTGGCCCACAACGTGACCGGCACGGGAATGCCGGTGGCCGCGCGGATCTGCTCGCTGCGCCACTCGGGTTCGCCGGCCAGCAGGACCTCATCGCAACCCGGTCGGGGCTCCGACGCCTTCACCAGGCCGGCCAGACGATCCATGCGCGTCTCGAATTCGCCGGCGGGCAGGAACCGCGCGGGATCAATGGCGATAAAGGTGTGGCTGATGCCCAGCGGATCGCCGCCGGTGCGGTAAACGGGCAGCTCGGTGGTCATGGCCCCGCCGCTGAGGCCGGAGCAGAGAATCTCTATCATCATCGCCAGCCCCGTGCCCTTGTAACCGCCGGTCGGGGTCGGCGCTCCGCGCTGCGCCATGGCCGTATCTGTTGTCGGCTCACCCGAGGGATCAAGGAAACCCCATTCGCGCGGAATCTCCTGCCTGTTCAGATTCGCCGCATGGCTGAGTTTGCCCAGGGCCACGGTGGTGGTCGCCATGTCGAGCAGCCAGCGGCCTTTCCCGCCCGTGCCCGGCACGGCGACACAAAGCGGATTGGTTCCGAGAATCGCCGTCTTCCCCTGCCAAGGCGCCACGGCCGGACAGGCGTTGCTCATCACGATGCCGATGAACCCGGCGCGGGCCAGTTTTTCACCCCACCAAGAACCGGCGCCAAAATGGTTGGAATGGTTGGCCACCACCACCGCAACGCCGAGGCTCCGGGCGATCCGGATGGCGTGGTCGGTACAATGCCCAGCCACGACCTGCCCGAGGCCATTCTCCCCGTTATAGCGGAGACAAACTCCGTCCTCCTGCTCGACCCGGCCCGCCGCCGGCACATTGATACCGCCGGCGCGCAGCTGCTGGATGTAGACCAAGAGCATCTGGATGCCGTGGGAATCCACCGCCCGCAGGTTGGCCGCCACCAGCGAATCGGCGACGATGCGGGCGTGGGACTCGGCCGCCCCAAGGGACTGAAGCAGCTGCCGGCAAAACACACGGAGCGGTTCCGCGTGACGGATCACGGTCACCGGTTCGGAGGAGTGGGATGGAGTGGGAAGCGACATGGGAATCGTGGTCAAGCGCTTGGCCGTCAGCTGCGCACGACGGCCGTGTGTTTGCCGGCCCTGTGTTTGCCCGAGACGATAATCCACCGGTCCTCCACCTGGAAAGCCGGTGCCGTTACGACCGGCTCGGGCCAGGGCGCCGCGCAGGCAGACCAAGGCATGTCCGGCAGCTTCTCCCAGGTGACGCCCGGACGGTTGCGGCAGAAATCCTTGAGATAATTAGGCTGCGTCTTCCCCTCAGCGCCAACCTCCAGCTCAAGCCCGCTGATCCGCTCCACCAGGGCGTTGTCGATGAACAGCTCGCGTCGCCCGCCGATGTCGGCCGCCTCCGGGGAAGAGGCGCCAAAGGACGGGAGGACGGTGCCCATGAGGGCGATCAAGCCCAGGGGCCGGAGGGGGTAACGATTGTTGGTCTTCAAAGAGTTTCGCCCGGGCGGGGCGCGTCATCGATTCGGTACTTCGGTGCGTTGCGCCCACTGCGACCAGATAGCGGCCAGCGTGGCCACGCGCTCGGGCTGGCTGGCGGCTAGGTCGTGTGTCTCGGCGCGATCGTCCGAAAGATCGTATAATTCCCACCGTCGATCGCTGGCGCCCCACACCAGCTTCCAACGACCGTCCCGCACGGCGCGGCTGCCCATCAAGGCCCAGCAGATCATCTCCCCGCGGGGTCCTGCCGCACCGCCTAATAAGGCAGGCAGGATACTGTGTCCCTCGATCGGCACGACGTCGCGACCGCTCGCGGCGGTCTCGTAGCTGATGCCGCCGAGTTCGAGAAAGGTCGGCATGAAATCCAGCACGTGGCCAACTTCCGCGCTGATCGCACCCGCCGGCACCCGCCCCGGCCACCGCACGATCATCGGCGTGCAAATGCCTCCTTCGTAGGTCCACCCTTTGTATTTTCGAAAGGGAGCGTTCTGCGCCCAGCCCCAGGCTGGTCCGACAAATTCGTAGCCGGCCTTTTCCCCGATAGGAATCGCGCGATTAAACGCCTTATACTCTGCCATCCTCCCCTCCTCGGGCAGGCTGGCGCAGCCGCCGTTGTCCGAGATAAAAATCACGAGCGTGTTCTCGGCCTGACCACCCTCGGCCAGCGCCGCAAGCACGCGGCCAATGCCCTGATCCATCCGGTCGACCATCGCCGCGTAAACTTCCATCCGCTCCTCTTCCCGCTGTCTGGTCTCCTGATCGAGATCCTCCCACGCCGGGATCTCGTAGTCATAGCGATAAGGTCCGGTCTTCGCATCGGCGGTCGTCAGTTTGGTCACCACCGGGTCGATAATCCCGAGCTTCACCTGTCGTGCATATCGCTCCTCGCGCAACCGTCGGTAGCCTTCGCGGTAGCGTCCGCGGTAACGGGCGATATCCTCGGGCGGAGCCTGCAACGGAAAGTGCGGCGCGGTGTAGCAAAGGTTGATGAAAAACGGGCGGCCCGTCTGGGCCGCGTTCTGGATCCGCTGCACCGCATGGTCGGAAAAAGCATCAGTCGTGTAGAATCCGTCCGGAAATTCCGTGATCAATTTCTCGTTGTGGGCGAAGGGTCGACTGGCCCCGTTGCTGCCGTAGAACTGCGGATCGGGAATCGTCGGATCAAAAAAGTTACAAGCCCCGCTGAGCACGCCGTAATAATCGGCGAATCCGCGATCGATTGGCCGGTCGGGAGCCTCGCTGCCGAGGTGCCACTTCCCGATCAGGCTTGTTGCGTAACCCGCCGCCTGCATCGCCTCGCCCAAGGTCACCAGGTTGGTCCGCAGCAGCCCGTCAAACCCGCGCCCCTGCCGCGGCGACGCCCCCGTGTAAACCGAGGCGCGCGTGGTCACACACACCCCGTTGTTGTAGAATTGGGTGAACCTCGTGCCGTCGGCGGCGAGCCGGTCAAGGTGCGGCGTGCGAATCTCGCCACCATACGAACCGAGATCGGAGTAACCCAAATCATCGGCGATGATCAGCAGGATGTTCGGCCGGTCCGACGCCGTACTGGCCAACACCTGACCCACCGCGAAGAGAAACAGCAGCCCGGAGATGAATTTCTTTGCTATGGATTTCATTTTCATTCGCGCGGGGTTCGATACCCCGGAACTTGCTCAGGGAATCTTTGCTGATGTAATCTGGGATGAAAGCATTTTAAGCGGGCGAGTTGCGCCGTGGGGAAATAATTCACAACCCATGCAAACTAAGTTCTGTGGAGTTAATTTTGGCCATGAGGCATTGAGCCCGGGTATTACCTTCAGGTGACCAACTTGGTCCGTTCGTTTCTGCGAGCCAAAACATTCGTCAGCCAGAGCAAGGCACCGCATAAGAATACGCCAAATCCCGCAAACGTCAGGATCAGATTGACCCCAAACTTGGCATCGCGGAGCAAACCGACGCCGTAAATCGCCAGCCCGCCGCAGATATTGATGACCAGATTGAGCATGCCCATCGCCGTGGCGCGGTAACGCGCATCGACGATCAAGCAGACAATGGGCATCATGTTGGCTCCCAGGAAACCCATCGCCACGCCCCACATGACAAGACCGATGATCGTAAAGATCATGAGCGGGGACCAGCCGGTGAGCCAGAAGGCGGGCGCGGTCAGCAGGATCGCCAACGCGGGAATGATGATGCGAGAGCGCGGATTGGTGAGGCTCCAGCGATCCGACCATACACCGCCCACCAGCAACCCGGCGGTTTGCGCCACATAAAGATAGCCCAACGCCGAGAATCCGGCGGCGCCCTGCCCCATCTTAAATTGCTCTGCCATAATTGTCGGCATCCAGCCAACAATCATCCAGCCGATGGCTCCTTGCACGCACATCGCGGCCATCATCACGTAAAACGGGCCTGGTTTGCTCAAACTTTTCAGGGCCTCACTGAACTTGATGTTGACCGCCGCAGTGCCGGTCGGAACCAACTCGAGGGACTCGCGCGGCGGCTCGCGGAGGAAAAGGTAGAGAAGCACGCCCAGGCCCAGATTGGGCAATCCGATGGCCAGATACGCGTAGCTCCAGCCGTGCTTCTCAGCCAGCCAGCCCGCCAGAGCCCCGGTCAACGCTCCAAAAATATACCCGGTCAGGTGAACCCCTGCCGCCAGCGCCCGAGTCGGTCCACGATGATAATCCACAATCAGGGCAAGGGCGGCGGGAATGTAGAAAGCCTGGCTGAGACCCAGCAAAATGCGCAGCGTGAGGAATTGTTCGAAATTCTCCACCATGGCGGTGAGCAAGGTGATGATCGACCATAGGAAGAGACTGCCGAGCACCATATTCCGGCGACTGAACCGGTCGGCCAGGAATCCGCCGCAAGGGCTCGCCAAAGCATAGACCCACAACAGCGCCGACATGAGCAGCCCGAACTGCGCCTCCGTCATCTCTATCTCCTCCACGATGGAGCCCCGCATCGTCGTCGGCAGATTGCGCGATAGATAGTTTGAGGCACCCGCCAGCCACAACAACGCCACCATCAGCCACGCTCCGGGGGGCAGGACGGCGGGCTTCGGGGCGGTACGGGTGGCAGGCGAGGATGGGGTCATACAGGAAATTCCGCTTTACGAGCTCAGACCGCGGCCGGCTTCTTCTCCGATATTTTTACCGTCAAGTTTGCCATCCACAGCGAGGCGCCGCACAGGAACACCCCAACCGCGGCAAACGACAGGATCAGCGAGATGCTGACCTTGGCATCGCGCAATGCGCCCACCCCGTAGATGGCCAGACTGCCACAGATGGCGGTGAAGCAGTTCAGCACGCCGATGGCCGTGGCCCGGTATCGTGCGTCGACCACGAGGCAGACAATCGGCATCGTGTTCGAACCCAGGAAACCCATGGCAAGGCCCCACATCGCCAGGGTCAGGAGCGTAAAGCCGATGTGCCCGAACCAGCCGGTGAGCAGGAACAGCGGAGTCGTCAGCAAAATCGCGACGGCCGGCATGATGATGCGCGCGCGTGGATGGCGCAGGCTCAGGCGATCCGACCAGAAACCTCCGCCCAGCAGTCCGATGGCCTGCGCCACATAAAGGAAACCCAGCGTGGAAAAGCCCGCCGCACCCTGCCCCATCTTGAATTGCTCCTTAATCAGGGTCGGCATCCAGGCGACGATGATCCAGCTGACCGCGCCCTGCACGCCCAGGCAGGCAATCACATAACGGAAGGCGCCCGACCGGCCCAGGATGCGCGCCGCTTCGCCCAGGCTGAGTGTTTTCAGCGGGGTGGAGTCGATCGTCTTTCCCAGATGCTCGCGCGGGGCGTCCCGCAGGAAAAAAAAGAGCAAGACGCCGAGCACGAGGTTGGGCAGACCAATGGTCGTGTAGGCGTAGCGCCAGCCGTGCTTCTCCGCCAGCCAGCCACCCACGCCTCCGATCACCGCGCCCACGATCATTCCCGTCAGATGGATGCCGGTGGCCAGCGCGCGGGTCGGACCGCGGTGATAGTCGACGATCAGGGCGACCGCCGCGGGGATATAGAAGGCCTGACTCAGCCCGAGCAGGCACCGCAGGATCAGGAAGTGCTCGAATGACTCCGCATAAGCCGTGATCGAGGTGATCGCCGACCAGGCAAAAATGCTCCAGAGGACCACGTGCCGGCGGCTGAAGCGGTCGGCCAGGAAGCCACCGAAGGGGCTGGCCGCCGCATAGAACACGAGAAAGCCCGAGGTGAGCAGGCCGAACTGCGCCTCGGTCATGGCGATATCCTCCATGACCGATGCCCGCATCGTCGTCAGCATCATGCGCGTGAGATAATTCGAGCCCCCCGCCAGCCACAGCATCGCCACCGCCGTCCAAGCCGCGACCGCCAGAAAGGAAGCCGTGGCCTTTGGCGGCACGGGGCTGGCAGAAGTGGTCATGCGGGATCGTGAGATGGCCGGACGATAAGCCTAGCGGCCGGCTCGCCAGGCCCGCACGACCGTGGTGCGTTTGCCTGCCATGATTTCCCCGGAAACAAAGATCCACTCATTCCCAAACGGCACCGGCGCCGAGGAGACTACCGGCTCCGGCCACGCCTCGTTCCACAAATGCCACTCGTTTCTCGCCACATCGAAATAGAGGATGTCCTCGGGCACGCGGCGGTCGCGTGGCGCTTTGCCGACCTGCCGGCCATCAACTCCGCCAAAAATAAACACGCGATCCGGCCCCGTGGCGACCGGAGCGGGCGACGGCGCCGCCACGACCGACCAAGGCAAATCCGGCAGGCGCTCCCAGCCTGCAGCCGGACGATAGCGGTAAGCATCGGTCAGGTAGTTCATCTGCGGCTGCCCATCAGCCCCGGCGGACATTTCCAGCCCGCTGATCAAATAAATTGCGCCGTTGAGTGCCGCCATCACGGCCAGAGCGCGGGATGGACCGGGCCAGGGCGGCAGGGTCTGCCAGCCGGCCGCGGTATTCGCGAGATCCAGACACAGGAAGCTGGTCGTGCTCACCCGCGGCGGTCCCGGGGCATAGCCGCCGGCCAGATAGACCTTTCCCCCCAGCACGACGGCCACCGGACTGGCCACGGGCTCCGGAAGGGCGGGACCGGGTTTGGTCGTTACCTGCCGGCCATCCCAATTCAACCACATCGCATCCTGGAAAAACCCCGTGGCATTCTCTCCGCCGATCGCCAGCACCCCTTCCGGCACCGAGACCATCGCGGCGTAGGCGCGCGGTTCCGACAACCGGCCAGCCGGCTGCCACGCGGTAGCGCCCGCGGGCAGCGCAAAGATTTCGTCGTAGGTTTTTTTCACCCCTCCCTCCCAGGGGGGAAGATCGGGAAAGTTTGCCCCGCCAGCGGCAATCAGCGCGCCACCGTTGACGCCCGCCATGATCGCGGCGACTCCCGGCGGCAGCGGAAAATCCGGCAGGTGGCGCCAGTGGCTGGAGACCGGGCGCACCGTGGCCAAGGAGAATCGCAGTGCCCGGCACATCGCCCCACCCCGGCCGTCGGACACAAGGTAGACGGCGAGCACATCATCCGCGACCACGCTCACGGCCGCCGCAAGAATCTCCTCATCAGGCGGATCATCGGCGAAAGCCAGATCGGTCCAGCCGGCCGAATCAGCCCGGCAAACCACCAAGCCGGCGCCGGGAAACTGCGGCGACACGCCCGGCACCCGCCGCCCGGAACGGAGTGCGATGTGATTACCCAGATGCCGCGCCGAAGCCAGGAAGCCTTGCGTCCCTGCCTCAGCCGGCGCCACCCCAACGGCTTCTGCCTCCGGCAGGGGCACGGGCGACGTCCAGCTCCCGGTGGCCAGCGGCGCCACGGCTTGCACCCGAACCCCGGCGGGGTCGGTCCAGGTGGCGCGCCAGCGGTCACCCTCAGGCGCGGCGTCCGCCGTCGGAGATACGATGCTGGAGGCCGCAGGACCGAGCAACACGCTCGGGATGGGAAGAAGCGATCCGTTCATAAGCGCCACCGAGCAGGTTAAAACCAATGGACAAACGATTCTCACGAAAGTGGAAGCCGTCTGCCACCAAGCACCTGCTGCGGCAAGAAAGCGGCGTTGGTTCCGTTAGACCCGGCTGGCTCGCACCAGCCGGGTGGCGAAGAACTTATTGGATTACCAGTTGTATTTGACCGTCACCTTCGAGGCAAACGTGTCGGAACCTTGGACCAAACCGGGCGTGGCCACCTGGACGATGTAGCGCTCGTTCGTCAAGTTATCCAGATTGAGTTGCAGGTCCCAGCGCTTGTTCACGGCGTAGCCAAAGAAAGCGCTGGAGAGAAGCGGAGTCTCTACGATGAAGGCGCCCTGGCGCTTGTCGTCTTGAAGAATAATACCGAGGCCGGCCCGGAAGCCGCGTAACGAACCGCTGCTCCAGGAGTATTTGCCGAGAAAGCTGAACTTCTGCGGCACGAAGTTCTGGGCCTGACGGACATAAGCCTTGCCGGCATCAGCTGCGATCGCGGAATTGCCGCGAAAATAGGTCAGCAGGATGTCAGCCCGCCCGTTGTCCGTCTTGAGCTGGATGCCAAGATCTGTCTCCCAGCCCGAAGCCGAGTCCTTTTCGGATTGAATGACACCCTGCGAACCGGGAGGACCGTCGGGCAGGACGCCAAAGGTCACCACATTGGTCTGCTCCATCCTGAAGGCCGCCGCCGAACCGTAGAAGCTGATCTTGTCCGAGAAGTTGTGGTCATACTTGATACCGATTTCCTCGAGCTTGCCCAACGAATCCTTAAAAGGAGCCCCCAGACGGTCGCCTTGGATTAACTTGTCGATGTTGCCGCGCGGAGCGACAAAGTAGTTCTGGGCCTTGGTGACATAGACCGAGAGCTTGGGGAGCACCTTGTAGACAATGCCGTATTTGTGCACATTGAAGCTTTGGTCAGGCCGGTTCGTGATCACATTGGTGACGAGGTTCTCGTTGGTGCCGCCCGGCATGAACTTGCGAATACCAGCCACCAGGATCAGTTTATCCTTCAGCAACGTGACGTTCTCCTGGAGATAAACGGACGCCGACGTGACGTTGACCTTGTCGATCGTTGAAGGATTGCCCAAGGTGATGGGACGCGGGGTGAAGAACCAAGCCGTATCGTTGGGGAACTGGGCAAACCAAGCCGCATCGTCCGGATAGGTTCCGGTGCGGGTGTCCAACGGGGTCATGAATGTAATCGCCTGATTAGCCCAATATCTGCTGATAAAACCATCTGCTCCCAGGGTCGTGTCGAACTTGGCCCACGACGTTTGGCGGCTATTGAGGAAATCGATCTGCACGGCATTGTTCGTTTCACCGCTATGGTTGCGGATGGCCTGACGGGTTACCGTGTAGTTGTCCGCGTTGACCCCAATGGAACGGTTGTTCAAGCGATCATCATCGTTTTCGCTGTAGGAATACGCGATGCGCAGGTCGCTATTATCGGTCAGCTTGGTGAGTAAGACCGCGTTGATCACGGTGGTCACGTAGGGCCAGAAAGCGTCCTGCTTGCGGCCCGGGGAATAGTGCTGCGTTGAATATTGATTTAACTTCGCCTTTTTGAGGCCACTGATCGGATCTACCGGCACGGAGATATCGAGAAAGTCTTCCAGATAAAGGTAGTCGTTATTTTGGAAGTAATAACCATCGACTAGCAGACTGCTGGCCTTGCCGAAGTAGAAGGCGAGACCCGCCCCGAAAAATTTCTGGTCCTGCCACTCCAGTGACTTCCCATGCGGCTCGTCCGCATTGAGATAGCCAAGGGTGAAGCGGTAATTGGCCTTGAGGGCGCCCGAGTCTACGATCGGACCAGACGAGTTGGCCTGCAAGCGCACCCCCCCGCGGCCCGTGAGCGAAACCTTGGCCTCACCCTGCTGGGTGGGTGTGGCCGCGCGGGTGACGTGGTTGATGCTGCCACCGATGCCGCCGTTGGAACCATTGAGCATCGCGGCCGGACCCTTCAGAATCTCGACGCGCTCGATGTCATAGAGCGGCTGGCTCTTATTGGGGCCACCCGCTCCAGTTCCCGTTTGACGCTCAAAGCCGTTGCGTTGCGGCGCACTGGCCCGAAAGCCGCGGATGTTAACATCGTCGTTGAAGGATTGATTCTGGGTGACACCGCTGACACCGAATTTGAGCACGTCGATCACAGCAAGGGCGCCAAAGTCATTAATCTGCTCCCGGTTGATGAGCGTGACGCTGACCGGCAGGTCGATCAACTCTTTCGCCGAGCGGCTGCCGACCATCGTACGTTGGGTTCGGTAGCCCTCGGTGTTGTCGCCCAACACAACGAAGGGAGACAACTGCAACACATCCTCTTTCTTTTTCTCTTGGTCGGCGGATTCGTTTGCTTGAGTCGCCACCGTTTGTGCCCCTAGCCGGAGGGCAGCCAACAAGAATGCGAATGCACACACTCCGGGAATTAGGATTAGTTTGTTTTTCATAATCTAAGTGGACTTTGGACTGCTTGCTATGCTTGGGTTGGGGTGACTGAACCGGCGCAGGATGGGGCGGAACCACGAGTGGCCACAAAGGTGTAGTTCTGGTAACATTTGCTAACCGGTGGCCGGCGGAAGTCTGTGCCCACCACGATACCACGTGAAGTTTCAGCGCGAATGTGAAAGACGCCGCGGACCGTTTACCACCACCGCAGAGGCGCTGCCAGCTCTGTCCAAGCCACTAGGCATAGTCAGCGGCTCGGTCGAAAATCCTTCCAGGGGCGGAGAGGCACCCGCGGCACGACGGTGCCATTGACTGGGAAAGGGGGCCAATAGCCCCGCAGAATGGCTTCCACCGAATCCGCCACCGTGCCGTGCAGGTGTTGCATCGAATCCTGCGAAGAAGCGGCGTAATGCGGCGTCAACGTCACCTGCTCCATCGTGCGCAGCGGGCTGTCGGCCGGCAGCGGCTCCACTTCCATCACGTCCAATCCCGCTCCGCCCAAACGCTGCTCCTGCAGGGCCCGCACCAGTGCGGCTTCGTCAACGACCCCACCACGGCTCGTGTTGACCAGAAAGGCCGACGGCTTCATCAGCCGGAACTCCTTCTCTCCGATCAGGTGTTTCGTCTCGGCATTCAAGGGTGAGTGCAGCGAAACCAGATCTGATTCGCGCAACAGCTGTTCCAGCGAAACCAACTCAACCCGCGATCCGGCGGGCACGGCTTTCACGTAGGGGTCGGCCACGAGGGTCCGCATCCGGAATCCTTCCAGCTTGCGAGCCGTGGCCTGCGCGATCCGCCCCCACCCCACCAGGCCAAGTGTGAGGTTGCCAATCCGGCGCAACGGCGGTGTGGGAGTAAAGCCGTGCCATTTCCCCGCCCGGATCCGCCGGTCAAAAAATGCGACCCGCTTCGCGCTGGCAAGCAACAGGGCCGCAGCATGATCCGAAACCTCCTCGGTGCAGAAGTCGGCCGCATTGGCCACTACCACGCCGCACTTTGTGGCCGCGGCTACATCGATACTGTCAACCCCCACTCCATAGCGAATGATCGCCCGGCACGCGGTCAGAGATGAAATGACGCGGGCGGTCAGCGGCGAATCTGGGTTCTCTAGGAGAATCACGCCCGCATCGCGGCAAGCCGCGATGATCTCGGCCTCAGTTCGCGCCGGCCGAAGTATAAAATCAGCTCCACATGCCTCAACCCGCTGACGCTCGAGTTCATAGGTGAAATTACAGTCGACATTAACAATCTGGGGACGGAGGGACATAAAGGAATGAAAGTTAAGCGGGGCGAAGTTGCCCGACGGCGGCGAGCATCCTGACTTCGGGATGGTTCCGGCGACAAAAATATTCACATGGTAACATCTCCTAACCGGCGGCGTGCCGCCGACTCCACGGTCATCACACCGGACCTCGGATATGCGCCACTGGACATGAAGATTTACCAGCGGAAACCCCGTTTCCCGCGTTGCCGGACGACCGGAGCTCTTTGAGGCTGCTCTCTACGACCCTCGGCTCACCCCTCTCGCCGAATTCCCCCAGACAATCCCATCCCATGCGCGCCTCACTGATCCGTTCCCGCCTCCGGCAGGGCCTTCCTGTCCGCATCGCCGCCCTCTACTACCCCACCGCCATGATGCCGGCCCACGCGGCCAAGGCCGGGTTCGACGCCCTCTGGCTCGATGCCGAGCACTGCACCTGGGACCGGCGCGAGATCCAGCGCATGGCAGCCCTCCACCATCTCGCCAACATCGACTGCCTCGTCCGCACCGGTAGCCGCAACGCCAACGAACTCTACCATCTCCTCGAGGACGGCGTGACCGCCCTGATGATCCCGCTGGTCAACACCGCGGCGGATGCCGCCCAGCTGGCCGCGGCGGTGAAGTTTCCGCCGCTCGGCCAGCGCGGCCTGGATGGCTCCAGCCTCGACGGTGATTTCTACCTCGGGGTCGGGGGCAAATACCCGGAGTCCGCCAACGCGGAAACCTTCCTCATCGTCCAGATCGAGACACCTGAGGCCCTGGCCAATCTCGACGCCATCGCCGGCACGCCGGGAGTGGACGGTCTCTTCATGGGTCCGGGCGACCTGGCCCTGCGCCTGGGCTGCCCGGCGGATTGGACCCACCCGCAGATGACCGCCGCCGAGGATGCCGTGGCCGCCGCCGCCGCCCGGCACGGCATCGCGTGGGGCCGGCCGGGCGGCAACGTCGAGCAGATCGCCCGCATCGTCCGCAAGGGCGGCAAGCTCATCGCCCATGGCAGCGACTTCGGCGCCATCATGACCATGCTGCCCGCTTACGCGAAAAATCTAGCCGACGGTCTCGCCCAAGCCTGATTTCCGCCAACCCGGCACCTCCCCAACGATGCATTTTTCCCTCCGCATTCATTTCTACCGCACCGTTGGCGCTAGGCGCAACACTACCCACACACAGTCCACCCCGCCACCGGCGGCCCTCGCTGACCTGACCGCATTGCGGACAAGACTTGCCCAGCCCAACCAACCCCTGATCTGGGTGATCACAGGAGACTCCATCACGCAGGGAGCCAGGTGGGTCGGGCGGGAGCACTCTTATCCGGAGTTGATTCAGAACCGCGTGCTTTGCCTCCACCCGTGACGGTCTGGAAAGAAAACTCCTCCCGCCTAATCAGAACCCCGCAATGAAGATTACCTCCGTCGAAACGTTTCTGCTCGAGCACCAGCTCACCCGGCCGGCCGGACCCGCGTCCGTCATGAATACGGCGAGGCGCGCGCTTCTCGTCCGAATCACCACTGACGACGGTCTCATCGGCTGGGGTGAGACGGTCCCACTCGCCGGAGTACGGGACACCATCGAAACGGCCTGCGCGCCGCTCCTAATCGGCCGCGACCCCCGGGGGATCGGGCGCTTGTGGCGGACCCGCTGGCTTGCGCCGTTCGAAAGCGGTCTGGCCACGGGGGCCATCGACATCGCGCTCCACGACCTCGTGGGCCAGGCCCTGGGAGTGCCCGTTCACCAACTCTACGGTGGAGCCAAGCGCAGCCGGGTTCCCGTATACGCGTCCACCGCCTATCAAGAGGGGTTGCATCCGGCCGAGGTCTGGCCGGCCGAGACCCGCGACCTCGTGGCCCGCGGTTTTCGCGCGATCAAGTTGCGGATGGGCCGGTATGACCCGCGGTCGGAACTCGACGCGCTTGCCGCCGTCCGTGCTGATCTGCCGGCGGACATCAAGCTGATGGTCGATGCCTGGGGCTCTTACACGCTCTCCACCGCGCTCATGGTTGGCCGGGAACTCCAACGGCTCGGGCTGACGTTTTACGAGGAGCCGCTGCCTCAATTCGGCTACCGACAGTATGACCAGCTCGCCGCGCAGCTCGACATTGCCGTGGCCGGCGGCGAGATGCTACAGAACCGCCAGGCGTTCAAGGATCTGTTCGACCGGCGCGCGGTCGACATCGTCCAGCCCGACGCGTGCCTGTGCGGCGGCATCCGGGAGGTGCTGTTCGTGGCGGAGCTCGCCGAGCTCTACGGGATACAGTGCATACCCCATTCATGGAGCGGTGCGGTCCTCAATGCCGCATCGATCCACATCGCGTCGCTGATTGCGGAGCCGACGTTGATGCCCGGCGTGGGCACGCCGATGGTGGAATTCGACGTGACCGAAAACCGGTTCGCGTCCGGAATCCTCCGGGCACCGCTGCCCCTCGTGGAGGGATGCTTCGAGGTGCCGAACACTCCCGGCCTCGGCCTGGACCTGGATCTGAACGCGATCCGGGCGCTGGCAGTTCCCCGGACGCGCTGACGACCGCCCGCATCCGGCAGCTGTGCGAAGATCACCAGATGCCCCAACTCTTTGCCCGCCCGCCCCCCCAATGACAACCCGTTCATCAAGTCCCCGTTTTCCACGGTGAAACGCGCCCCGGAATATCACGGCCAGTTTCTGGACGACCGCAGGCCGTCACCTATTCCGGGAAGTACTTTGACTGGTATAACTACCAGCTCTACCGCTCCACCCTCGTCTACGTCACGCCCCACCAAGCGCACACGGGCCAACGGGTAAAATCGTGGCACCGCGTCTCAGCCACCACCACGCGCAACGCCGCAAGCGCCGCGCCGAAAATCAGCAGCAACAAACCACCAGCGAGAATACTCGACTCCCCAACCCATCAACTGCCCGTCTTGCAGTGTATTTGACCCACCATTGAGGTCATTGATAAAAAACTCGGCGATGGCCTGAACGCAAAACAGGAAACCCATGAACGCCAACAAAACCAGCCAACACCTTGTCTACCTGAACGGCGCCTTGGTCCCCCGCGACGAGGCCAGGATATCGGTCTTCGATTCCGCGGTCATGCTCGGCGACACCGTCACCGAGTCGACCCGCACGTTTGCGCACCGGCCGTTCAAGCTCGAGCAGCACATCACCCGACTTTACCGCTCGCTGAAGGTCACCCGCATCAACCCAGGCATGACCCCTGCCGAGATGACCACCTTGTCGCTGCAGGTGCTGGGCGCCAACCAACACCTGCTCGGCCCGGGTGACGACTGCTGGCTGGTCCACAATATTTCCCGCGGCCAGTCCCTGGCCGGCGCCGATCCCACCGTCCAGCGCTCACCGGCAACGGTGATCGTGTTCACGCAGCCGATGATCCTGTCGGACTGGGCGCGTTTCTACGTCGAGGGCTGCCACGCCGTCACGCCGATGAGCCGGGCCACCCCGTCGCAGGCGCTCGACGCGCGGGTCAAAAACCGCAGCCGCATGGCCTACACGCTGGCTGAAATCGAGGTCAAGCTGGTCGATCCGCAGGCCCAGAGCGTGCTGTTGGACATTCATGGCAACATCGCGGAGAACAAGGGCGGCAATTTCTTCGTCGTCGCCGACGGCGTGCTGAAGACGCCGTTGACCAGCAACGCGCTGGCCGGCATCAGCCGTGCCACCGTGCTGGAACTGGCCGCCAAGCTGGGCATCCCCTCGCGCGAATGCGACCTCCAGCCTTACGATGCCTATACCGCCGACGAGGCGTTTTTCACGAGCACGCCCTACTGCATCATGCCGGCGACCCGTTTCAACGGCCTGCCGGTCGGCGACCGCAAGGTTGGACCGATCACAAAGCGCCTGCTGGCCGCGTGGAGTGAACTCGTGGGAGTCGATATCGTGGCGCAGGGACTGGGACAGCTGAAGTGTTAGAGCGGATATTTTACCCACGTTCTGAGGGTGCGAGGGCAAGCGTTGCGTCAGACCAACGCGGATGGCGCGGGACGATTTTGGCTCCGAAATACGCACGGCGGCGTAGCGGGAGTTCATCCATCCGCCGGCAGATACGCGCTGCTCAGCTGCCCACACCCGCGCCGCACGCTCACCGTCACTTGCGCGGCCACTTTCGACCGCTTCAGTCGGAACTTCCCAGCCGTGGCACGCGCCAGTTTCGTCCCGCAGCCACCACGTCCCAACCTTGATCATCACGTCGCTCAAACCGGGGCGAAGCGCAGGGCGAAGAGGTCCGCGTCCTGCAGGACAAAACGCAGCCGGACCGGCCGGCCCTGCAGCGCGCTGACGTCGGCGCCATTCTTCCAGGTCACGGTGCGATCGAGGGCATCACCGTAGAGGATCTGGCTGTCCTGCAGGCTGTAGCCCGGAATCGCGCGGCCGGCCTCATCCTGGATTTCCACCCGGATGCCCCCGGCGGCTGAGGTGGCGAAATTCAATTTCAGCACCGCCCCGGCAAAGCGCACCGGCCGCGTCAGCATTTCGCCGGACTGATCCGGGGCGTTGACCGAGACAAATCCATCCAGGCGCAGCGTGTGCCGTCGCAGGGCACTGCTCCGGCCGGTCCAGTAGCTCTCGACGGCATAGAACGACAGCTCGTCCGGCGCCCCGCCGTCGAGCGCCGACGCCGTTTCCACCACGTGCCAGGCGAGGCATTGATGACCGTAGTTCCAGGTCCCTTCCCGTTCGATGCCCGGGCGCAGGAACGCCTCGTCCCAGCGCTTGAAACGCACCCCGTCCCGGCTCGTGATGAGCAGGCTGTCTGAAACCGCGGTGCCATAGCGTGGATTCACCGTCGCGCGCAACCGGCGGTTCTCCAGTTCCGGCAGCATCCGCGCCGAGTCGGTCCAGCCGCGGTCCACATAACGCATGGGCAGGCCGAGCAGCAGGTGCGGCGCCCGGTGGTAGGGCTTGATTTGATTGGTGTAGAGGTGCACCTCCGTCGTGGCGTCCGGAAAGCTGACATCCTCCGGCGGTCCCCAGTGGATGAAATCCCTGGAGGTCGCGGTGCGGATGCCGCGATAGCCGCCCATCTTCCAAGTCGTTTCATTCGTCACCCCCTCGGTGAAATAGCGCCAGTAGGCGCGGTATTCCCCCTGCGCCGCGTCCCAGAAGGCGAGATTTTGCGAATCGAAGGCCCCCGCGGTGATCACCGGGGTCCCGCTGACCGGGCTCCAGCGGACCCCGTCCGCGGATTTGAAGGCGACCAGCCCCCAGGGCTTGCGGCAACGCACCAACGCCTTGTAGCGACTGTCGGCCGGCGCCGCGGGATTCTCGTCCTTGAACACTGCAGCCTCCGCCGCGCTCAGGTGCATGCCGTCCAGCCAGCCGCTGGCGATGACAATGTTGTTCGCCGTGGAGCCCTGGTAATCCACCAGGCCCAGAGCGGGTTTATGCCAGGTGATACCATCCCGGCTTTCCGCGTAGCAGAGCCGGTGCGCGTCGGCATCGCCCGTGTAGGGATTCTTCTGGGTGCCCTCCAGGTGCCAGGCCTTGTAATATAGCCGGTAGAGGTCGCCGTCCTTGAAAAGACTGTGGTAACCGCTGCCACTCCCCTCCCAGAGCGCATCATGCTCGATGACGATTTCGCGCGGTTGCGGATGGTGCAGGCGCAGCCCGGCCCGGCCCGTCAGCGCCTCGATCAGGTGGTCATCGACAAAAAGCTCCCGCCGCGAACCGATGTCCTCGACCGGCTTCGCCCCACCGGCCGGCGTCACCTGGTCCGCGGCCGCCCGGGCCGGGGTCGCCAGTTGCAACGACGCCGCCGTGCAGGCCAGGCCGGACAGCTGGATGAACGAACGACGGGACAAAGGCGGGCGCTTTTTAGGATTCATGCAATGCGGGGACCGGACCACGGGATGAAATCACCGCTTGCCGGATATCCTCGATTTGGGACCCGCCGAACCGAAAGCACAAGACACCCCGGCTGGTAACCCGCTTTGACCAGCCGCCGGCGGCCCGCATCTGAGCGTGGCATCCCCACCCCCTGGGCATGCCGGCAACTGGTTACTTTATGTAGCCTGTCACGCCAGGTTGCCTGGATCCCGGGGGCCCGGCATGGGAACAGGACTCTTTCCGCCGCCCCCAGACCAAGGCGCGCGAATGCAGTCCTCTCATGCACGCGCCGTATACCAAGCAGGCTGGTTGGCCCAAGCTCCCCCGCGGCTTCGCCTTTCGCATGGTCAGCAACATAGCCGAGGACTCCCGCGGGCGCCTCTACTTTGTCCACCGCGGCGCCCAGCCGCTCGTGCGGTTCGACCGGGACGGCAACTTTCTCGATGCTCTCGGCGAGGCAGACTTGCCGCCATCGATCAATTACGATGTGAGCCGGAATCCCCCGACGCCGATTGGCCGGGAATACTGGCTCCACGGGCTGCACCTCGATCCGTGGGACAACATCTGGGTCACCGACCTGGGCCGCCACGTCGTGCTCAAGTTTGATCCGCAGGGCCGCCTGCTTCTAACGCTGGGCCAGCCGGGCCAGCCCGGCGACGCCCCCGACCATTTCAATCAACCCACCGCGGTCGTAGTCGGGCGTTCCGGCCACATCTATGTCGCCGACGGCTACGGCAACTCGCGCATCGTAAAGTACACCGCGGACGGACGGCCTCTCCATGCTTGGGGCCGCAAGGGCTCTGCTCCCGGCGAATTCCAAACCCCGCATGGCCTGTCCGTGGATGCGGACGAGCACATTTATGTGTCCGAACGGATGAACCACCGGGTGCAGGTCTTTGCCGCTGACGGCCGGCCCCTCGCCCTTTGGCCAGACCTCTGTCGGGCGGATGCGATCGAGGTGCGGGGCGAGCAGGTTTATGTCGGCACCGGCCATGGCGACAACGCCATCTACCGCTTCACCCGCGACGGCCGGAACCGGGCAATCCTCGGCCGGGGCCGCGACGCCTTCGGCTATCCGCACGGCATCCACGTGGATGAGGCCAACAACATCCACGTGGCCGATCCCGTCGCCGAAAACGCCGCCGCGCTGCCCGCAAAATACCGGGCGGTCTGAGCGCACGCCCCCTGAACCCGCCTTCATTCCCTGATCATGACCTCATCCCCACGTGGTTGCTCCCCAGAAATGCGAGCCCGGCTGTCCGGCCCGATGCCATCCCTCAAGACCCCGTTCAACCGGGATGGCAGCATCGACTTCACCGGTTTGCGCAACCTCATCGACTGTAACCTCGCCGCCGGGGCCAAAGCCCTGATGTTGACCGCCGGGGACAGCCACTATGTGGCGCTCTCCGAACGCGAGATCGCCGAGGTAACGCAGACGACGATTCAGCACACCGCCGGGCGCGCGCTGGTGATCGCCGCGGATCGCTACTACCACACAGCTCAGGCGGTCGAGTTCGCCGCTTTCGCCCGGGACGCCGGGGCCGACCTGCTGATGGTCATGCCCCCCGACTGGGGCGGCTCCTGCACGCCGGCCAGCATGGCCGCGCACTACCGCACCGTGGCCGAAGTGATGCCCGTGATGCTGGTGTCCAACGTGTTCATCTCCCGCGGGGCGAAATTCGGCCTCGATACCCTCAGGCTTGTGCTCCAAGCCACGGACCGGGTGGTGGCGATCAAGGACGACATGTGCGGCGAGTTTGCCCGCAAGATGTCACTGCTGGTCCAGGACCAATGGGCCGTGGTCTCGGGCGGCCAGAAGCAGAACCACCTGAACAACCATCCCTATGGTTGCGACGGCTACCTCTCCACCTTGATCACGTTCAAGCCCGAGATCGCCCACGCTTACTGGCACGCCGTCTCCGCCGACAATCTTCCGGAGGCCCGGCGCATCATCCGGGATTACGATTTTCCCTTCTTCGAACTGGTCATGGGGCTGCCCGGCGGGTTCAATGCCGGCATCCAAGCGATGCTCGAGCTCAAGGGCATCGCCCAACGATGGAGGCGCCAACCCTACTACAGCCTGAGCGATCAGGAGCTTGAGGTCTTCGCCCAAGGCCTCAGCCAGCTCGGCCTTCTGCCCTGACCACCCTTTTTCATCCAGATGGCCACCTCCCACCTGTCCCGCTCCGCGACCAATAGTCTTCCTGCGGGAGCGTGGCTGGCCGTCGTCCTGTTGTGGCTTACCGCGTGCCTCAACTACCTGGACCGGCTGATGATCACGACCATGCGGGACTCGGTCAAAGCCGCGATCCCGATGACCGAGGCCCAGTTCGGCCTGCTGACCACCGTCTTCCTGCTGGTCTATGCCGTGTTCAGTCCCTTCGCCGGTTTTGTCGCCGACCGGTTTAACCGCAGTTATATCATCATCGGCAGCCTCATTGCCTGGTCGGCCGTCACCCTCGCCACCGGTTATGTGCAGACCTACGACCAGTTGCTCGCCACGCGCGCCCTCATGGGCATCGCGCAGGCCGCCTGCATGCCCGCGTCGGTGGCCCTGATCGTGGACTACCATCGCGGCAGCACCCGCTCGCTCGCTTCCGGCCTGCTGCTGGGTGGAGCCATGATCGGCGCGGCCATGGGCGGTCTCGGCGGCTGGCTGGCCGATCTCCAGGGTTGGTCCTATGCCTTCAAGCTCTTCGGCCTGGCGGGTGTCGTCCTCGCCGGTGTCCTTTGTATCCTGCTGCGGGATCCGCCGGTGGTCGCGGCCGCGGCGGCCCAGCCCCAGCCGTCTGCCCGTTTAGGCGAGGCCTTTGCCCACCTGTTCAGCAATCGCGCCTACCTGATGATGCTGGTCTATGCGTGCCTGCTGGGCGTGGTGAGCTGGTCGGTGGCCGGCTGGATGCCGACCTACATCAAGGAACGGTTCAATCTCTCCCAGGGTGAGGCGGGGCTTTCCACCACCGCCTATCTCAATATCGCCGGTCTGGTCGGCATGCTGGTCGGCGGCGCCTGGGCGGACCGCTGGAGCCGCACCAACGAGCAGGCCCGCTTCCTTGTTCCCGCCATCGGCCTGGCTCTGGCCGCACCGGGCATCCTGCTGATCGCCCACACCCCGCTGCTCGGCCTCGCCCTGGCGGGTCTCGTCCTCTATGGTATGTGCCGCTATTTTGCCGACGCCAACATGATGCCCATCCTCTGCGTGCTGGTGGACCCGCGTTACCGGGCCATGAGCTGGGGGGTCATGACCTTCTTCAGCTGCGCCATCGGCGGAGCAGGCATTTATGCCGGCGGCCTGCTGCGCGACGCCCAAGTAGACGTGAGCCGCATCTTCCTGTTGGCCTCGGTCAACGTCCTGCTCTGCTCCGGCCTGCTGTTCCTGCTCCGCCACCGGAAGGTCGCGCCGCCCGT
The DNA here is from genome assembly GCA_046590295.1 of Lacunisphaera sp. Taxonomy (GTDB): domain Bacteria; phylum Verrucomicrobiota; class Verrucomicrobiia; order Opitutales; family Opitutaceae; genus Lacunisphaera. The sequence goes on along the minus strand of JBKJTZ010000138.1, from coordinate 2,526 downwards.
GTAATCCGGGTCGGTGCCTTTGTCCGCCGGCCCGCTGGTATCTCCATGTTACCAGTATAAAGGCTTTATTGGTCAGCGCATGTAACCAAGCATCGGGCGCAAAGGTTTACCGCCCATGCCCGCCCCCGCCGCCCTGTCATTCCTCCGGCGCGACCGCTTACGAACCGGCCGCCGCATAGCGCTCGATATAAGCGCGGCACTCGTCGGTCAGCGGATAACCCAGGAAGCTGGCCGCGGTGGTGAAAAGCCCGCGGCGCACCATGTAATATTTGAGACCGGTCAGCCAGCAGGCGATGGCCTTACCGCCGTAGAGGCCGTAAAGGACCTCCTTCATCTCCGCATCGACGGCCGCGGCCTCCTCGACCCGGCCGGCGGAATAATGCTGGGCGATGCGGTTGAGGTGCGGCCCGATGGCCACCGCCCCCCCGAACATGAAGCCGTCGTAACCGGCCTGCAGATATTCGAGGCAGCGGAATTCGTCGCCGTTGAACAACTGCAACGAGGGTTTCTCCTGCCGGGCCGCCAACGCGGCCGCCCGGCGCGCCGCGGAGCCAGAACTATCCTTCACCAGGTGCACGTTGGGCAACAGGTAGATCTCCTTCAACCGCGCTTCCGGGATCATCACCGGGCGGTGCGCGCCCAGATCATAGATGCCGACCGGCAGGGGGCTGGCGTTGGCCGCCTCGATGAAGTGAGCGACTACACGCTCCGGCGTGGCGTTCATGAACGTGCCGGGCGCCGCGATGATCGCATAGTCGGCCCCCGCCTCCGCCGCCAGGTTCCCATTGTCGAGGATGCGCGGCACAGAATTGTCGGAGGCCTGCACGGCAATCTTCAGTTTCCCCCGGCCCGCCCGGACCGCCGCCCGCACCAAAGCCTGCTTCTCGCGGTCCGGCAGCCACGGACCCTCGCCGCAGGTGCCCGCCAGGAACAGCCCCTGCACCCCCAGGCGGACCGCGTCCTGGACCATACGCTCGACCGAGGCTTCATCCACGCGCAACGCCGGCGTCAGCGGCGTGGGCATGGCGGACCAGATTTTCACAACAGGCGTTGGTTTCATCGTCCATGAAAAAGCCACAGCCGCAGCGGTTGAACTAGCCGTAATCACTGGTAATTATTTATGAACAGCTCCCAGCTCCCCTTTGAGATCCCCAAGCGCCACTCCCTGGCCGCCCAGGCCGCAGACTCAATTCGCAAGGCCATCGCCGAAGGCACCTGGCGCGAATTCCTGCCCAGCGAGCGCCGGCTCTGCGAAATGCTCCGGGTCAGCCGACCCACGATCCGCACCGCGTTGCGCAGGCTGGCCGAGAATGGATTGCTGGAGATCCGCCAGGGCCGGCGCAACCGCCTGCTGACCCAGACCCGGCCCGTCCCGCGGCGCCAAAGCCGCCTGATCGGACTCGTGACCCCCGAGCCTTTCTCCCACATGGCGATCGCCACCTTCCAGATCATCAGCGAAATGCGCGCCCATCTCGCCGAACACGGGTTCACCACCGAGGTACTGGTCTGCCAGGCGCACGGCGCCCGCGCGCAGCAGCGAAAACTCGACGAATTCGTCCGCCAGAACCGCGTGCTCTGCTGTGTGCTTCTCTCCGTGAGCAAGGATCTCCAACAGTGGTTCTCCGCGCATTCCGTGCCGGCGCTGGTCCTCGGCTCCTGCCATTCCGAGATCAAGCTGCCCTCGCTGGACATCGACTACCGCTCGGTCTGCCGCCACGCGGGCGGGATCTTCCTCTCCAAGGGGCACCGGCGGGTGGCGCTCGTGGTACCCCACTCCGGGGTGGCCGGCGACCTCGCAAGCGAGGCTGGCTTCATGGAAGCCATCCAGCTGAACCGCGAGATCGACGCCCGGGGGAGCATCGTCCGCCATAACGGCACCGCCCAGAACATCTCGGCGAAACTCGATGCGTTGTTCAACTCCGCGCACGCCCCCACCGCCTTGCTGGTGGCCAAGCCGCAGCATGTCTTCATCGTGCTCATCTATCTGCTGAAGCGCGGCCTCACCGTTCCCGACACCGTTTCATTCATCGCCCGGGACCATGACCACATCTTCGAGACCGTGAGTCCGCCCATCGCGCACTACACCCTCAAGGAGGACACCTTTGCCCACCGGCTCTCGCGGCTGATGCTGCAGATGGTCAGCCACGGTAACCTGGCGGCCGAGACCAACCTGATTTTCCCCAAGTATTTTGCGGGCGGCACCGTCAAGCAACTCGGCTAGCCGGTCCGCCCGCGAACCCTTCGGCCTACACCCGCTTGTCGTCTGGATCGGTGGCTTGGCGATACCGGTCGAGGTGGGCCTCGCCAGCCAGCCAGTTGGGGTTCAGGCGCACATCATTCCCACCGGAGAGTTCCCCCGGCGTGGATTCACCCACCGGTGTGCCCACGGGCCGGATCTCCCACCAGCATTGGCCCTGGTGATTGTGCTCGTGGTCGATGACAAACCCGGACTCGCGCATCATCGGCCCGATCCAGCCCATGCAGTGATCGCAGTAATCCTGGTAGCTCGCGAGGTCGTTGCGCAGC
>JBKJTZ010000083.1:0-19475 GCA_046590295.1 Lacunisphaera sp. | reverse complement strand
CCGCCCCTACCGGCTCAGGCACCGCAAAGTCCAAAACAAAAGGGACGTTGGTATTACATCTGGGAATTCGATCGGCAGGTCGGTGACTCTGTTCACCGCCGCCGCGCGGAACGGAGTCCGCGCCCTACCGACCCCGCTTCGCCTGCCGCGCCCGCCGGAACACCCCGCGCGGCTCCGGCCACGTCTCGCGCCGGCCATAACGCAGGCGCTGCAGGTCGTCGACCACGGCCCCCGCCATGTCCCTTGTCCCCTGCCCCTTGTCACTTCCTGCGCGACGCAGCTTCACCAGCCAGCGGCCGGCCAACCGTCGCACGGGATCGAATTCATTCGGCCGCCGCCACCCCTGCCAGCGCCACCAGCCCCAGCGCGCCAGCTGCCCCAGCGCCCAGCCGGCCGCCGCCAGGACCGCGAGCGCACCCGCGGTCCGGCCCATCCGCGCCGTGTCCCACGGGCCCGCCAGCCACGCCTTGATGCGCTGGGAAATCTCGTCGAAGCGCGCCCGCAGCGCCGAGCCGGAGTCGGTGGTGAAGGATTTCACCGACTCGATCATCTGCACCTGGGCGCGCGAGTCGAAATTGACGATGCGCCGGTACCAGATGACGCGCAGGCTGTCAAAGCGCGCGGACCAGCTGCTGTCTTGCGCCGACTGCGCCGCGCGCGCCGCGCTGTCCTCGGCATAGGCCACCGCCCCCGGTGTCGGGTCGGACCGCACCCACGCCGACTTGCCGTCGTGGATCTCGACCCACGCGTGCGCGTCCGAGTTCTTCACCATGATGTATTTCTCAAAGCCGTTGAACACGCCGCCGCGGAACCCCGCGACCACCCGCGCGGGGTGGCCGGCGGCCCGCGCCAGCACGGTCAGGCTGGCGGCAAAATACTCGCAAAACCCCGGCTCGTTGGAGTCGAGCCAGCGCACGATGTCATCCAGGCCCTCGCCCTTCGGCACCCGCACGGCCAGCGCATAGGCATGGCGGCGCTGCAGCCAGTCGGTCGCGCGGCGCGCAAACTCGCCGGCGGGCAACGGGGCATCGCCCGTGATTTCCCGCAACACCCGCTCCAGCACCGACCGGTTGGCCGGGCCCGCCGGTCCCCGCAGGCTGACCCGGGGATCGTAGCGGAACTGCTCGTTTTCCGGCGGCGGATTTTCCCGCGCCGCCTCCAGCAGCTGGGGAAACCGCGCGTCTGTGACGGTCGGCGTCAGTTCGACCTCCTCCAGCTGGAACGCGGACATCGCCATCGGCTCGCTGCGCAGGGCCGCCAGCCGGTTCCCGGCGCTCGTCTGCAGGGGCGCCGGCTCGCGCAGCCGGAGCAGGCCGTAGCTGCCCGGCAGCGGGATGAAGCGGCTCACCCCCGGCTCCACGTAAAGGGTCCAGGTGCCGCCGACGGCGTTGGGCGTCCGGCCGAGGCTGCGGCCACGGACCGACTGCGTGACGCGCTGGCCGCGCAGGAGCTCGCCTTTCAGCCCGGCGGAAACCTTGAACCCTTCCGGCGTGTATTCGTCCAGGACGACCAGCCGCCAGTAGGGCAGCTCGCGCAGCCCGGTGGCATCCGTCAGGTCCACGCGCATGGCCACGCTCTCGTCGCGGATCAGCTCGCTCACGTCGCCGAACTTCACCGAATCGGTGAACCCGGTGCGGCTCTTGCGCGTGATGTACTTGTCGAGGAAGAAGCCCGTCGCCACCTCGAAGCGCGGGATGATGACGAAGAGCAGCGCGGAAAATCCGACCACCAGCACGAACAACCCGCCGGCGAAGCCCAGCAGCCGCCAGTCGGTCACCTGCCGCAGCCGGCTGAACAGCCGCCGCCAGCCGGCGCGCGCCCACGGCGGGCACTGGCTCATTTCCTGGTAGGTCAGCGCGACCGCCGTGCGCTCCGTCATGTCGATGAGCGTGATGACAAACAGGAAGCCCAGCGCGCACGCCGTGAACAGGAGCAGCAGGAAGGCAAAGCCCAGCGAGACGGTCAGCACGCCCGCCACCACGATCAGGAACAGCCCGAGCACGATGAGCTGCAGGTCCTCGCGCTTGCGGCGGTAGGAGGCGGCGCGGTAGAGCACGAGCAGAATGGCCAGGCGGATCAGCACCGGCAGCGTGTCGGGGCTCGTGTAGAAATCCGCCGCCATGATGGCGATGATCGCCGGCACCGCCAGGCGCCAGACGAGCGGTGGCACCCGCGCCGGCAGCTGCGGCCAGACCAGCGCGGCGATGATGACCGACCCCGCGATGGCCACCAAGGACAGCGCCTCCACGTCGAGGAAGAAAACCGTCCACAGCGAGACGAGCGCGAGCGCGCCACCGAGCAGCCACTTCAGGCGCCGGAGCTCGTCGAGGCTAAGCTGCGGCTGTCTGGCGACCATCGACATAGGCGGCGACTCCCCGCGCTCCTTCGGGCGCGAATGTGATGACATTTCGTGCGTTGGCATTCTGCGGTCGGGGCGGTTGCCCCCCGCCGCCCTCAGGACGATTCAGGGCATCGCCCCTGCCTCCTCCCCCCGGCTGCAACCGGGCCAGCTCGTCCCAAAAGGCTTCGACATCGCGCAGGCGCCGCGTGGGCTGCCACGGCCCGCCGTTGACGCACACCCCCCGCAGCCGGCCGCCGGCATAGAGATCCTCCGCCAGGGTGGCCGCGAAGCTGCACAACAGCTCAAACTGCTCCGGTCTGGTCCAGACCCCCGCGGGAGTGTCCAGCTGCAGCACGAAGCCGTCATGGCTCTCCGCGGCAAACTGCCGGAGCATGAGCTTCCCCAACCGGGCGCTGGCCTTCCAATGGATCAGCCGGTGCGAGTCACCGCGCTCGTAGGGGCGCAAGGCCAGCAGGTCGTCCCCGGTACCGGCCCGGGCCGTGCGCCGGCCCGAGGAACCCGCCGGCGCAGCGGCGGCGCCGCTCCACTGGTATTCCACCTGCGCCGGCCAGACCAGCACGGGCTGCCGCAGCGCGACGCCGATGCTTTTTTTCAGGAAGCCGAAGGGAAACAGCGAGCCCACGGCGTCCAGTTCCACGACGGCCTCCCCGCGCCGCGCGGGCTTGACGCCCCAGTCCAGCGTCAGGGCCCCGCCGGCCTCCAGCCGTTCGCGCATGAAGATGCGGCCGCGCGTCACGAGCTTGTCCACCGCGGCCAGGATTTCCCGCACCTTCATCTGGTCGGCCGGCTTTGCGTCGGCCGGAACCTGCCGCGGCTGCGTCAGCAGCTCGAACCACAGTCCGTAGCTCGGCAGCCAGCGCTTGCGGTTCTGCACCTCGACCGTGATCAGGGTCTCGTGCCTGGCGCGCCAGGGACCCGGCGGGCGCAGACGCCAGCACACCCCGCTGAAATTGAACCACGACAGCAGGCCGCTGAGCAGCAGGCAGGCGAGCAGCAGGGACAGCGTGATGAACAGGATGTTGCTCGCCGTGTTGTAGGCGGCGGTGCCGATGCCCATCGCGAGCATCAGGAGGAAGAGACCGGTCACCGTCGGCGCGATGCGGTGCCGCTTCGCGGGAAACACCAGCGACCAGAGCAGCGTGTGCCAGGTCAGCGCGCTCCGGCGGTCGCGGGCGCCGGGACCCTGCCAGTCGGCGGTGTCGGGCCGGTAGGGGCGGTTGCCCTCAACCGCCCTCTCGGCGAAAGGGCCGTTGGGGGCAACGGCCCCTACCATGGCAGAGCCCGCCATAATTACTCCGGCACCTGCACGGCCCCGATGATCCGGCGCAGCGCGGCGATGACCGTGCGGCGTTCCTCCAGCGCGTCGGAGGTCTGCCGGGCGAGCGAAAGGCGATGAGCCAGCACCCCGTCGGCCATGGCCTGCACGTCGTCGGGAATGACAAAGTCGCGGCCCAGCACCAGCGCACGGGCCTGGGCCGCCACCCGGAGTGCCAGCCCGCCGCGGACGCTGACGCCCGCCTTGAATTCGGCCTCGGTCCGCGTCGCGGTGATGATCTTCAGGATGTAATCGAGCACGCTGTCCTCGACAAAGACCGTGCCGGCCAGCGCCTGCATCTTGAGGACTTCCGAGCGCGTGACCACGGGGTTGAGCACGATGGAGTCGTAGGAGAGGCGCGGCGAACGCAGGATATCCATTTCGTCGCCCGGCTGCGGGTAACCCATCTGCAGGCGCATGAGAAACCGGTCCATCTGGCTCTCGGGCAGCGGGAAGGTGCCTTCGTAGTCCACCGGGTTCTGCGTGGCCACGACCATGAACGGCGCGCCGACCGAGTGGGCCTCGCCGTCGACCGTCACCTTGCTGCGGTCCATCACCTCAAGGAGGGCCGACTGGGTCTTGGGCGTGGCGCGGTTGATCTCGTCCGCGAGGACGATGCTCGCGAAGACCGGGCCGGGCTTGAAGACGAAGTCCTTGACCGTCTCGTCGTAGATCGACACGCCCGTCACATCGGTGGGCAGCAGGTCGCTGGTGAACTGGATGCGTGAGAACGCGCAGTCCATCGAACGGGCCAGCGAGTAGGCCAGCGTGGTCTTGCCCACCCCGGGCAGGTCCTCGATCAGCAGGTGGCCCCCGGCCAGCAGGCAGACCAGTGTCTGCTCGATGACGTCGTCCTTGCCCTTGATGGTGACGCGCATGTTGGCCTTGAGGCGTTCCAAGGCGGCGCGGGTGGTCGCGACTTCGGCGGCGGGGGCAAAATCACTCATGGCGGGAGGTTAATGCTACGTCCCGCCAGCGCAAACGGTTTCAGGCGACGTGAATCCAGTTTACGAGGTCATGATACCTGCTGAATATCCGCCCCATGCCCAAGCCCGTCAGTCCCGCAATGCTCCTCGCCTGGCTGCCGGGCCTGGTGTGGCTGGCCGGTTGCGCCACCAGCGGACCGAACCATGTCTACTATGCCTCCGCCGGGAGCCCCGCCGTGCATGATCTCGGGCCGGTGCCGGCGTTGGTGGACCGCGCCGTCGCGCCGGGCGAGCGCGTGCTGGGGCTCGCCTACGATTTCAACACCGACCATCTCTTCCTCCGCATCGCCCCGGCCCAGGTCATCCGCGTCATCGAGCGACCATCGGGGAAAATTCTCCGGGAGATGCCGCTGTCGGCGGAACTCCAGACGGAAACCCCCGCCGACCTCGCCATCCGTTCCAGCGACCGGCACCTCTTTGCGGTGCATCCCGACGGACGCTCGGTCGTGGAGCTGACCCTCTTCGGCGAATTCGTGCGCCGGATCGAGCTGACGGGCGCCACCGCCCCGATAGTCGGTCTCGCCTACGACCAACAGCACCGCCGCCTCCTGGTGCTAAACGCCGCCTCCCCCGCCGGCCTCTTCCAGGTGGCCGCAAACGGACATGTTACTTATTACGTAACACTGTCGGCTGCCGTCCGGCCGGTGTCACTCGGCTTTGATTCGACGGCACAACACAGCTTCGTGCCGCTGGCGGACGGCGACAACCTGGGGGAATTCGATGCGAACGGCGCCCTGGTCGCGACCCACCGGCTGGCCGGCGCGGGAGCCATCACGGCGGTCGATGCCGGCCCCCGGGCCTTCGTGCGGGTGTTCTAAGCCGGCCGTTCCACCAGGCAAACTTACTATCTTTGCCGTTGAGCTGTCCGCGCGTAGTTGCTTTCTAGCCTGCATGCCGCTGATCGACAAACCCCTCGCCGAGCTCAAGCAATACCAGGGGCGCAACCCCCGTCCGGCGGACTTCGACGCCTACTGGGACGACGCCCTGCGCGAACTCGCGGCCACCGACCCACAGCCGGAACTTGTCCCCTCCCGGGAAATTTCCCCGCGCCACAGTGAGGCGTTTGACCTGTGGTTCACCGGCGTGGGCGGCGCCCGGGTTTATGCGAAGTATGTGCGGCCCCGGCAATCCGCCGGTCGTAATCCGGCGGTGCTGCAGTTTCACGGTTACACGGGCCACAGCGGTGATTTCAGTTCGCGTCTGGCGTGGTCGGGCGAGGGCTTCTGCGTCGCGGCGCTCGACTGCCGCGGCCAGGGCGGCCGCTCCGAGGACCAGGGCAGGGTCAGGGGCACGACCAACCGCGGCCACATCATCCGCGGCCTCGACGATCCCGATCCGCGCAACCTGCTTTTCCGGCAGATCTTCCTCGATACCGCGCAACTGGCGCGGGTCGTCATGGATTTTCCCGAGGTGGACGCCACCCGCGTCGGCGCCACGGGCCTGTCGCAGGGCGGTGCGCTCACCCTCGCCTGCGCCGCGCTCGAGCCGCGGATCAAGCGCGCCGCGCCCGTGTTCCCGTTTCTCTGCGACTACCAGCGTGTGTGGGAAATGGACCTGGCCAAGGACGCCTACGAGGAGCTGCGGATCTACTTCCGCCAGTTCGACCCCCGGCATGAGCGCGAGCAGGAGATCTTCACCAAGCTCGGCTACATCGACTGCCAGCATCTCGCCCCGCGCATCAAGGCCGAGGTGCTCATGTTCACCGGCCTGATGGATCCGATCTGCCCGCCCTCCTCCCAGTTCGCCGCCTACAACAAGATCACCGCACCGAAAAACATGGTCATCTACCCCGACTACGGCCACGAGGCCTACCTGCCTGGCGAGAGCGACCGGACGTTCAACTTTCTGCGCGGGCTCTGAGCCGCAGGCCGGCGGTTGCGGCGAGCGGACCCTTCACCCTACCCAGCTGAGCGCCTGGATTTTCCTCGCCAGCGCGACATCCTTCGCCGTGACCTTGCCGCCGGCATCGTGGGTGTTCAGCCGGATGGCGACGCGGCTGTAGACGTTGCTCCAGTCGGGATGATGGTCCATCGCCTCGGCCTCGAAGCCGACCCGCACCATGAACGAGAGCGCTTCCTTGAAGCTGCCGAACTTGAATTCCTTCGCCAAGGCGTCGCTTTCCCAGATCCAGCCCGGCAACGCGGCCAGGGCGGCGGTGATCTCGGCCTGAGGCAGGGGTGGGCTCGCCATGGCTCAAGACAACAAGTCCCCTTCGCCCTTGTCAAACCCCCCGGCCCCACCCTGAATCTGCCCAAACATGTCGTCCCCCGGCCCCGCCAAGATCCCGCAGCACGTCGCCATCATCATGGATGGCAACGGCCGCTGGGCCCAGCAGCGCGGCCTGCCCCGGCTGGAGGGCCACCGGCGCGGCGTCGAGACGGTCCGCACCGTCGTCGATGCCGCCCGCGAGATCGGCATCCGCTACATCACGCTCTACGCCTTCTCCGTCGAGAACTGGAAGCGCCCCACCGACGAGGTGTCGGGCCTCATGGGTCTGCTCGACTTCTTCCTCAAGCGCGAGCTGAACAACCTCATCAAGGAAAAGGTCCGCCTGCACACCATCGGCCGCCTGGAGGCGCTGCCGGCCAACGTCCAGGCGGAACTCGCGCGCGTCAAGGCGGCCACGCAGCACTTCACCGACTGGAACCTCGTGCTCGCCCTCAACTACGGCTCGCGCACCGAGGTCGCCGACGCCGCCTGCGCCTACGCCGCCGCCGTCGTGGCCGGCACGGAGAAGCTCGCCGACGCCTCGTGGGACAATTTCAGCCGTTATCTCTACAGCGCGCACCTCCCCGAACCTGACCTGCTCATCCGCACGTCGGGCGAGCAGCGCGTGAGCAACTTCATGCTGCTGCAGTGCGCCTACTCCGAGATGGTGTTCACCCCGGTCCTCTGGCCCGACTTCGGCCAGGCCGACCTGCAGGCCGCGGTGGACGAATACGGCCGCCGCGAGCGCCGCTACGGCCTGACCACCGCGCAAATAAAGTCTGGCCCCCACTAGACCCGCGCCGCCTACTCTCCCGCCTTGCTCTCCCGCATTCTCAGCACCCTCACGCTCTGGACCGTGGTCTTGGGCGGCCTTTACCTGTTTGGCGCCCATGCCGCCGTCGTCCTGATCGCCGGGCTCGCCACGCTGACGCTGCACGAGTTCTACGGGATCACCGCCAAGATGGGCCTGCGCGCCTTCCACTGGATGGGCCTGGGCTTCAGCGTGCTGATGACCGCCGCGAGCTACTACCTGGCCAGCTACACGCATGACCCCGGGATCATGGGTCCCGTCACCAGCAGCCTGCTCGTGCTGGCGCTCATCGCCTGCTGCCTCCGGGTGCTCGGCGAACGCGACCCCACCAGCCGCATCGAGACGATCGCCGCCACCATGCTCGGGTTGCTCTGCGTTCCGTTCATGCTGCAGTTCCTCCTGCGGCTGCTGCTGACCGAATCCACCGCCGGCGACAATCTCGCGCTCTGCCTGTGGGTCGTGGCGGTGTCGAAGTTCTGTGATGTCGGCGCGCTGCTGACCGGGCTCGCCTTCGGCCGGCACAAGCTCGCCCCGCAGATCAGCCCGAAGAAAACCTGGGAGGGCGCCGTCGGGGGCGTGCTGGCCTCCGCCGGCATCGGGGCCGGCATCGCCTATTTTGCCGCCCAATATCTGCCCGAGTTGCTGACCCCCCTGACCGGCGCGCTGATCGCGGTGCCGCTGGCCGTGGTCACCATCGTGTCGGACCTGATGGAGTCCGCCCTGAAACGCCGCGCCGACGTCAAGGACACAGGCAGGCTCATCCCCGGCATTGGGGGCGCATTCGACCTGACGGACAGCCTCATCCTCACGGCGCCGGTCGCCTACTTCATCTTTTTCTTCCTGGAAGTCTGACGCGCGCCGTGCGCCTTCGCTGTGTCCGCTCCCCCTCCCAAACGACGCGTCGTCCTCCTTGGCGCCACCGGTTCCATCGGGGAAAGCACGCTGCGCGTCATCGCCGCCCACCGCGACCGGCTGGAACTCGTGGGGATCGCGTCCCACGGCCGCCACCAGCGCCTGGCGGAGATCGCCCGGCAGTTTGGCGTGCGCCACGTCGGTCTGTATGATCCGGCCGCGCTGGACGCCGCACGCGCCGGCGGCGCGTTTCCCGCCGGGACCAGATTCCTGGGCGGCGCGACCGGCCTCCGCGAACTCGCCACCCTGCCCGAGGCCGACATCGTGCTCGTCGCCGTGGTCGGCACCACGGCGCTGGAGCCCACGCTGGCCGCCATCGCCGCCCGGAAGACCATCGCCCTCGCCTCCAAGGAAATCCTCGTGCTCGCCGGCAAGTTCGTCATGGCCGCCGCCCAGGCGAGCGGCAGCCGGCTGCTGCCGGTGGACAGCGAGCACAACGCCGTCTTCCAATGCCTCGCCGGCCACCGGGCGGCCGACGTGCGCCGGCTCGTGCTCACCGCCTCCGGCGGCGCGTTTCGTGACTGGCCGATGGCGAAGCTCGCCACGGTCACCCCGGCCGATGCGCTCAAGCACCCGAACTGGGCCATGGGGCCGAAAATCACGGTGGATTCGGCCACGCTCGCCAACAAGGGCCTGGAGTTGATCGAGGCCCAGTGGCTCTTTGGCCTGCGCGCGGAACAGTGCCAGGCCGTGCTGCACGCCCAGAGCACGGTGCACTGCCTCGTCGAGTTCACCGACGGTTCGCTGCTGGCGCAGCTGTGCCCGCCATCCATGACCTTCCCGATCCAACACGCCCTGTTCCATCCCGAGCGCGCCCCGGCCGGCACGGACCCCGCCCTGTCGCTCAACCAGGCCTTTTCCCTTGATTTCAAGCCCGTGGACGAGACCCGCTACCCCTGCCTGCGGCTGGCCCGCGAGGCCATGGCCGCCGGCGGGATGGCCCCGGCGGTTTACAATGCCGCCAACGAGGTGGCCGTCGGCGCGTTTTTGGGAAAACGTGCTCCGTTCCTTGCGATTCCACGCATTATTGAACACACTCTCGGTTCGATCAAGAATGTCGATCCCGCCACCCTTCCCGAAGTCCTCGCCCTCGAGGCCGAGGCCCGCGCCCTCGCCAGCCAATTTGCCCACCAACTGGCGCCGCTGTCCGGCCCCGCACCGTGACGCATGACCGGTTTATAACATGGATTTCCTCACCACTCTCTTTAGCAGCGCCTGGTCCATCTTCCTGATCATCCTTTTCTTTGGCGGCTCGATCTTTGTCCATGAACTCGGCCATTTCCTCGCGGCCCGGCGCCGGGGCGTGAAGGTCACCCGCTTCTCCATCGGTTTCGGCCCGGCCATCTGGTCCCACCAGGCCGCCGACGGCGTCGAATACCGCCTCGCCTGGATTCCGCTCGGCGGCTACGTCGCCCTGCCCCAGCTGGCCGACATGAGCGCCATCGAGGGGGAAGCCGGCGACACGGCGGCCCTCCCGCCCCTCAGTTACAGCACCAAGATCATCGTCTTCTCCGCCGGCGCCGCCTTCAACATCCTCTTTGCTTTCGTGCTCGCCAGCGTCCTCTGGGTCGCCGGCCAGCCCACGAGCGAGGACCTGGCCACCACGCGCATCGGGTATGTTTCCCGGACCATCAACCTCGCCGACGGCACCCCGGTCACCAGCCCCGCCGCCGAGGCCGGGCTGCGCCTGGGCGACACCATCCGCGCCATCGACGGCACCAAGGTGGCCGACTGGCCGGAGCTGCTCCAGACCCTCGTCACGAGCGCCGGGGTCACCCACGACGGCCGGCGGCGGGCGGTCTTCAACATCGAGCGCGACGGGCAGCCGCTGGACATCACGGTTTACCCCCGTCTCTCGGGTGACGATGGCATCCGCAAGGTCGGCATCATGCCGGCCTACACCCCGATCGTGGCCAGCGTGCCGGAAAAATCCTACGCGCAGACCCTCGGCCTGAAGGTCGACGACGAGTTCAAGACCCTCGATGGCGCCCCGCTGCTCAATCTGGTCACCCTGATGGACACCATGCAGGCCAAGGGACCGGCGGCATTCACCCTCACGCTGCTGCGCGCCGGGCAGTTGATCACGCTCACAGTGCCGGCGACGCGGCCCGCGGACACACCGGCGATGTTCGGCGCCGGCTACCGTACCAACTTCGGTTTGGTCCACACCAACCCGGTCGAACAGGTTGCCAGCCAGATCCGGATGACCCTGCGGGTCTTTGTGAGCCTCATCCAGCCGCAGTCCGACATCGGCATTTCCAAGCTGAGCGGACCGGTCGGCATCGGCCGCATCTACTGGGACGCATCCAAGGCCGGTTTCCGCTACGTCCTGTGGATGGCCATCCTCGTCAACGTCAACCTCGCGATCTTCAACCTGCTGCCGATCCCCGTGCTCGACGGCGGCCACATGCTTTTCGCCACCATCGGCCGGCTCCGCGGCCGCGCCCTGCCGGGCAACTTCGTCGCCGCCGCCCAGAGCTTGTTCATCGTGCTGCTGTTCTCCATGATGATCTATGTGACGGTCTTCGGCGACATCCGCCGCTGGGCCCGCGACATCAAGACCGACGCGCAGCTCAAGGAAGCGGCCGCCGAACGGTCCAGCAAGGCCACCGAGCCGGCTCCCGCCGGCAAGTGACAGGGATCAAGTAACAAGGACCAAGAGGCCGGCCCTAGCCAGCTGCCTTCCGGCTCTTGCCACCTGTCCCTTGCTCCTTGTTACTTCCCCCCATCATGACCTACTGCGCGTCCCGCTACCACACCGTCCGCCGCCGCACCGTGGAGGTGCAGATCGGGAGCGTGGCCGTCGGCGGCAACCAGCCCATCCGGCTGCAGTCGATGACGACCAGCGACACGCAGGACATCGCGGCGACCGTGAGGCAGTCCATCGCGCTGGCCGAGGTGGGCTGCGAGATCGTCCGCATCACCGCCCCCAACGTCGCTGCCGCGAAATGCCTGCAGGCCATCCGCGCGCAGTTCAGCGCCGCGGGCTTTGCCCACATCCCGCTGGTGGCCGACATTCATTTCCTCCCCTCGGCCGCCCTGGAGGCTGTCGAGCACGTCGAGAAGGTCCGCGTCAATCCCGGCAACTATGCCGACAAGAAGAAATTCGCGGTCAAGGAATACACCGACGCCCTCTATGCGCAGGAACTCCAGCGGCTGCACGACTCGTTCTCCCCGCTGGTGCGACGCGCCCGGGCCCTCGGCCGCGCCATGCGGATCGGCACCAACCACGGCTCGCTGTCCGACCGCATCATGAACCGCTACGGTGACACGCCGCTCGGCATGGTGGAAAGCGCGCTGGAATTCCTCCGCATCGCCCGGTCGCACGATTACCACGCCATTTTGCTCTCGATGAAATCGAGCAACCCGAAGGTCATGATCCAGGCCTACCGGCTGCTCGTCGAGCGGATGGCCCGGGAGGACATGCACTACCCGCTGCATCTCGGCGTCACCGAGGCGGGTGACGGCGAGGATGGCCGCATCAAGAGCGCCATCGGCATCGGCAGCCTGCTGTTGGACGGCCTCGGCGACACCATCCGCGTGTCCCTGACCGAGGACTCCGTCTACGAGATCCCGGTGGCCCGCGCCATCGCCGACAAGGCCCTGTCGCTCTGGAGCGCCACCGCCCCAGCCGTGATTTTCCCCGTCAATGTTCGTAATACGAACATTGGCGGTGATTCAATCGACCCCTATCATTTCACGCGCCGCGCCACGACCGCGTTGCCGCTATCCGCCACGTGCCTCGTCGGGCCCGAGCAGCCACCGCGCGTCATCGTCCGCAGCACTCTGGCCAATCTGCCCGCCGCGGGGAAGGCGCTCGCTGAGCCTAAGATGAAAGACACTCCGGCCGAGGGCCTGCTGGTGCGCGTGCAAAGCCGAGAGGAGATCAAGGCGGTGGGATCCGCCCCGCTCCCGGTCGAGTTTGTCGCACTGGAAATGGCCCCGGCTCTCGGATTGTCTGACCTAAAATCTGAACTCACAAATTTTAGAACCAAAATCCTGGTTGTTCGCCAATTCAGCGCCCACGAGGGCGAAATCCTGCGGGAATTTGTCCAGCTGGTCCGCACGCACGGTCATTTTCTCGCGATCGACGCCCCGGCGGTGACCCTCGAAGCCCTGGCGCCCATCCTTCGCACCCTCGGTGACGACGGCCTCGTGTTCACCCTCGCCGCCACCTCTGCCGGCGCCGGCCATGCGACCGGTTCTTACCGCCGGTTGCTTGAATTTCTCCGGAAAACCGGCTCCAAGGCTCCCATCTGGATCCGCAACACGGCCGCCACGGCTGTGCAGGGCGACAACAGTTTCCTTTCCAAGCTGCTCGAGGCCAGTTTCCTGACCGGCGGGCTGCTGTGCGACGGAGCGGGCGACTTTGTCAGCATCGAGACGGAGGCGGACCCCGTCCGCGCGACCCGATTGGCCTACAATGTCCTGCAGGGCGCCGGCGCCCGCATCTCCAAGACCGAGTTTGTCGCCTGCCCGAGCTGCGGCCGCACTCTTTTCGACCTGCAGACGACCACCCAGCGCATTCGGGCGCAGACCGGGCACCTCAAGGGCGTGAAGATCGCCATCATGGGCTGCATCGTGAACGGCCCGGGCGAGATGGCCGACGCGGATTTCGGCTATGTCGGCGGGGCGCCGGGCAAGATCAACCTCTACGTCGGGAAAAACTGCGTCCAATACAACATTCCGCAGGGCGAGGCCGACGCGCGGCTCGTCGCGCTCATCCGCGAACACGGCAAATGGGCCGATCCGGAGCCGCACCAGCTGGCGGATGCCTGAGGGTGGGGGAAATATTTTTCCGCCCGGCCGGGGCCCTTATCCGCCACAGCCGGCGTGATTCCGGGCCATCGCTCCCGCCCTGCTTGACCGGCGCGGAACGATTCCAGAGGGGAAATCCGTGCCAGCACCCGCGCATTTATTCGCAACATCAAAATGCGAAAAGTTATCGCCGGGGGAGGTGTGAACAACATGTCGGAAAGTTACCCTTGTAACGCATTTTTTGATTCACGTTAGTCACGAAGTATCTTTTAGTCGTTCACTCTTCAGTCTGTTCCTTGCCATCTCCGCAGCGCACTTCGTGCCCGACACCCCCAAGGGTCTCCCCCGACACCGGCCACCAGTCACTTTGCCCGCAGTTTTCCTGCCGGCGGAGCGGCGGCCCGACAAATTTTCCCTTGAGCGCGACGGCCCGGACGGATGAGGCGGAAGATTGAGCAAATGCAGTTGCCGAGGTGTGAATAAACCGCCACTTATCCGACCTGTCATGCCCCATCCCGTCCTCCAGACCAGTCTCTGGGAAACCGTCAAATGCGACCTCAAGGGGCTGTTCCCCGAAGATGTGTTTTCGATGTGGTTCGAGCCCATGAGCTGCATGGAGACGACGGAGGACGCGATGACGCTCGGCGTGCCGAATGATTTCGCCGCGATCTGGATCCATGACAACTACCTCGACCTGATCTCGCAGCGCCTGCGCCTCGCCGCCGGCCGCCTCGTCCAGGTGCACCTGCGCAAGTCGGACCAAGGCGCCGTGACGACCTTGCCCGCCGCCGAGCCCAGGACGCGCCCCGCCAAGGCCCGCACGACCCGCTACGATGAGCGTTCCGCCACCGCCGGGATGCTGAACCCGCGCAACACCTTTGAGACCTTCGTGGTCGGCCAGAACAACCAGCTGGCCCACGCCGCCGCCCTCGCCGTCGCCCAGGCGCCCGCGCAGGCCTACAATCCGCTCTTCATCCATGGCTCGACCGGCCTCGGCAAGACCCACCTGATGCACGCCATCGGGCACAGCATCCTCCAGCGCAACCCCGAGGCGCGCATCGCCTACCTCTCAACCGAAAAGTTCACCAACGAGTACATCCACGCCATCCAGGAGAACGCGCTGACGAAGTTCCGCCAGCGCTACCGGAGCGTCGACGTGCTGCTGGTGGACGACGTGCAGTTCCTCGCCGGCAAGGAGCGCATCCAGGAGGAGTTCTTCCACACCTTCAACGACCTCTTCGAGTCCCAGAAGCAGATCGTCATCTCCAGCGACCGCCCGGTCTCGGAGATCGCCACCCTCGAGTCCCGCCTCGTGTCCCGCTTCCAGTGGGGCCTGTCCGCCGACGTGCAGTCGCCCGACTTCGAGACCCGCGTCGCCATCCTCAAGACCAAGTCTGCCACGCTGAAGATCGACCTGCCGATGCCCGTGATCGAGTTCATGGCCCAGCACATCTCGAAGAACATCCGCCGGCTCGAGGGCGCCCTGATCAAGATCTCCAGCTACGCCGCCCTCACGGGCAAGATCCTCGACCTGGCCACCGCCGAGCACCTGCTCAAGGACGTGCTGATGGAGGAGGCGCAGAACCGCCTCAACATCGAGGGCATCCAGAAGCGCGTCGCCGACCACTACCAGATCCGCCACTCGGACATGACGAGCAAGCGCCGGCCCAACGCCATCGCCTTCCCCCGCCAGATCGCCATGTATCTCAGCCGCCAGCTCACCCGCCACTCCCTCCAGGAGATCGGCGAGGCCTTTGGCGGCCGCGACCACGGCACCGTCATCCATGCCGTCAAAACCGTCGAGAACATGATGGAACAGGACGACTCCGTGCGCGGCAGCGTGGACTTCCTGAAATCGCAGCTGTCCAAGTGACCCGCCCCGGCGGGTCAGCCTGAGCCAGGCGAAGGATCCCTTTTTCGGCCCGGCCCACGCCGTGCCTTTTCATTGGTAGAGGCGGTTGCCCCCAACCGCCTTTGCCGCCCGCGGGCCGTTGAGGGCAACGGCCCCTACCTTCAACCCCGGACTTGTCGTTTCCCATATCTTGCCTCTTATTCGTTTTCCTTCGTGTCCCTTCGTGGTTAAACCGACTCTTTCATGTCCCTCACCCCCGAACAAAAACAGGCCGTCGCCACCTGGGTCACCGCCGGCGACAACCTCTCCGCCGTCCAGAAGAAGCTCGCCGAGCAATTCAAGCTCTCGCTCACCTACCGCGACGTGCGCTTTTTGGTGGACGATCTGAACCTCGCGCTGAAGGACCCGGCTCCCAAGGTCGACGCCTCCGATGTGAGCAAGATCCCCGTCCCGCCGCCCGCCGCTCCCGCCGGTAAGAAAGGCATGCTGGACCGGCTGAAGGAAAAGGTCGGCCTGGCGCCTGGTGCCGTGGAAGAGGACGAAGTGTCCCCCGAGGCGCTCGAGGAAGCCGCGGCGGAAGATTTGGCCGCCCCGGTCCCGGCCGGCGCGGGCCAGGTCGCCCTCGAACTTGATCGCATCGTGCGCCCGGGTTTCATGGTCAGCGGCAATGTGACTTTCAGCGACGGCGTCAGCGGCAAGTGGGCCTTGGACCAGATGGGCCGCCTGCTGTTGGAGACCCCACAAAAGGGGTACCAGCCCAATCCGGCCGATGTGCAGGCCTTCCAGCGCGAGTTGCAGGCCCAGCTCCAGAAGCAGGGGTATTGAGGTTGTAGGGCGGTATTTCCAAATCCCGCCTTTCCGGTTCTGGCGGGGTTGGAGACCCCGTCCTGCAGTTGACTCACCGCGGCCCGGCGCCGTAGCCTTCGGCCGTTCCGGCGGACATTGGGCCCGCCGGACTCACCCCATCAACCCACGAGGTTCCCATGACAAAGCTGCGTCATTTCATCGATTGGGCGGAAACCCATCCCAAGGTCTGGCTCGATTGCGTGCGGATCTATCTCGGGCTGGGACTGTTCATCCGCGGCGTGTTCATCATCACCAACACCCATGCCGAATTCGTCCTGGCGATCATCAAGGGCTGGGAGTTCCCCTGGATCGTGACCGTGGGGGTGCTGCATTACGTCGCGATGGCCCACCTGGTCGGCGGCTTGATGCTGGCCGCCGGGCTCCTGACCCGCATCGCCGCCTGGGTGCAGATCCCGATTCTGGCCGGCGCCGTGGCCGTGCACCTGAAGGAAGGGCTGATGAGCGGCGGCCAATCGCTCGAGTTTGCCGCGGTCGTGCTCTTCCTCCTGCTCATCTTCGGCATCGCCGGAGCCGGCCCGCTATCCGTGGACAACGGGATGCCCAAGCTCAAGCCGGCGCTGACGCCGTAAATGATAGGCGCGGTTGCCCTCAACCGCCCTCAGTGAGGCCCGGACCGTTGGGGGCAACTACCCCTGCCCGCGGATCATCCGCCGCAGCTCCGCCTCGTCGATCACGGGCACACCGAGTTCCTTGGCTTTGTCGAGCTTCGAGCCCGCCTCGGCTCCGGCGAGGACATAGCTCGTCTTCTTGCTCACGCTGCTGCTGAACTTGCCGCCGGCTGCGAGAATCATTTGTTCCGCTTCCTCGCGCTTCAGGGTGGGCAGCGTGCCCGTGAGGACCAGCGTCTTGCCGGTAAAAACCCCTGTGGCGGCCACCGTCCCCTGCGGGTCGATGCCGAGCTTGCGCAGTTTGCCGAGCAGCCGCTTCCCGGGGGCGCTGGCGAAAAACTCCCCCACGCTCGCCGCCACCGCCGGGCCGACGTCAGCCGGCACGCCGGCCAGCGGCCCCGCATCCAGCGCGGCAATCTCCGCGTCGAGCCGCGTGCAAAGCTCCTTCCGCCGGGCCTTGTCGTCGTCAGACTTCGGAGGATTTTTCCGTGAGTTGGGCGCATTGAGCTCCCGCGCGGCGAGCAGGTCCGCTTTTTTCAGTACCGCCCGCAGCAGGATCGAGTCGACCAGCTCGGTGAAATTCCGGTGCCGCCGGCCGAGTTCACGGGCCGTGGTCTCGCCCACGTCGGACACGCTGAGCGCGTAGAGCCACTTTTCCAGGGGCAGCGCCCGCGCCGCCTCGCGGGCCGCGACGACCTTCGTCGCGTTCTTCTGCCCGAATACGCGCGGCTCCTCCGTCGTGCCGAGGTTGAGGGTGGCGAGGGTCTCCAGGGGCACGTCGTAGACATCCGGCGGGTCCTGCACAAGTTCGAGGTCGACCAGCCTGGCCGCCACCACACCACCGAGACCGTCGATGGACAGCGCCCGGCGGCTGCAGAAGAAACCAAGCCGCCCGGCCCGTTGCGCGCGGCAATCATAATTCTGGCATTTCCACCCCACGCCCTGCGCTTCCTCGTCGGCGACCTCCAGCCGCGCGATCTTGCCGCCGCAGACCGGACATTTGCCGCCGACCGCGGCAAAAAGATCAAACTCCCTGGCTCCTTTCGCGCGCTCATCGGGAAACGATTGCAGCACGGCCGGGATGACCTCCCCCGCCTTTTCAATCTCCACGAGATCGCCGATGCGGATATCCTTCCGGCGGATCTCGTCCTCATTGTGGAGCGTGGCGCGGCTGATCGTGCTGCCGGCCAGCAACACCGGTTCCAACTCGGCCACCGGACTGAGAATGCCGGTCTTGCCCACCTGGATGGTGATGGCGTTGAGCCGGGTGCGGGCGGTGTCGGGCTTGAACTTGTAGGCGATCGCCCAGCGCGGGGCCTTGTCGGTCGCGCCGGCTTCGCGCTGCAGTTCCATGTCATCCAGCTTTACCACGGCCCCGTCCGTGCCGTAAGCCAGACCACGTCGCAACCCGTCGATCTCCCCGATGGCCTGCCAGGCGGCGTCAATGCCCCGGACCGACCAGATGCGCTCGACCCCGGGCAGCTGCCACGCACGCAACCGGTCATGCAGTTCGGACTGCGAACGCACGACGCGCGGCTCGCAGTGGCCGAGACTGTAGAGGACGATCGAAAGCCGGCGCCGGGCAACCTCGGCGGAGTCGAGCTGTTTGATGGTGCCGGCGGCGGTGTTGCGTGGGTTGGCGTAAAGCTCCTCGCCGGCTGCCGCGCGCTCGGCATTGATCCGCTCGAACTCGGCCGCCGTCAGGTAGATCTCACCGCGAATTTCCACCACGTCGGGCACCGGCGCGTTTTTGCCACCTTTCAATTCGCGGGGCAGCATGGCGATGGTGAGCACGTTGGCCGTCACGTCGTCGCCCTTGTCGCCCTTGCCGCGGGTGACGGCGCGGACCAACTTGCCCTCCTCATAGGTGAGGCTGACCGCGAGGCCGTCGATCTTGGGCTCGACCGTGTAAGTCAGGTCGTCGCGCCCGAGCAGTTTGGTCAGCCGGGTGTGGAAGGCGCGCAGTTCGGCCTCGTTGTAGGTATTGTCGAGGCTGAGCATCTTCTGCCGGTGCGCCACCTCCTTGAACCCCTGCGCCCGGTCATCGCCGACGCGCTGCGTCGGCGAATCGGCGCTGGCCAACTCGGGAAACTGCGCCTCCAGGCCGGCCAGTTCTCCCTTCAGCCCGTCGTAGGCGAAATCGGTGACCTCGGGCTTGGCCTGGCGGTAGTAAAGCTCGTCATGCTTCGCCACCTGCCGGCGCAGGTCGGCGATCCGTTGCTTGGCCTCGGCGGGGGTCATGGGAGGGAATATCGGAGGGCCAGGGGACAGGGATCAAGTTGCAAGAATGGCCGCAATCTTACCTGGCACTTGCTACTTGTCACTGGGAACTTCCGCCCGTCCGGCCGTTTGCCCGGGCTTTTTCCGGAAGACCGGCCGCTCCATCCAGCTACGATACCGAGGCCCGCGCAGATAGAACGCCACCGCCAGCGCCGCGCCCACGGTGTCGGCGACCCAGTCGTCCCATTCAAACAGACGCACGATGGTCAGGCTCTGCCGGAATTCGTCGCCCAACCCATAAGCCGAGGCCAGCACAATGGCCCACCATGCACCCAGCCAAGGCCAGCGGGACAAGACCGGATGTCGGGCGATCGCCGTGGCCAGGGCGGCATAAAGGGCGAAGTGCCCGACCTTGTCCGGAGCGAACCAGTCGCTCTCCAGGTGCACCGCGGCATAGCCCGAACAGAAGGTGATGGTCCCGCCCAGCAGGAATGGCCAGATTGTCTCCCGGCGTGGTTTCCAACGTGAAATGACCATCTACTGGTGGAAAAAATGGTCGGGCTGGTGAGATTCGAA
>JBKJTZ010000047.1:0-5053 GCA_046590295.1 Lacunisphaera sp. | reverse complement strand
TAGGTGAGTTCGAAACGGCACTGGTCGTTGCCCTTGCCCGTGGCCCCGTGGGCGACCGTGTCGGCCTTTTCCTTCCGGGCGATGTCGATCTGCGCCTTGGCGATGAGCGGCCGCGCGATGGAGGTGCCGAGGTAATACTGGCCCTCGTAGATGGCGTTGGCCCGGATCATCGGATAGATGTAGTCGCGCGCAAATACCTCGACCAGATCGAGGGTGTAATGCTTGGTGGCGCCGGTCTTCTTCGCCTTGGCGGACAGGCCCTTAAGCTCCTCCTCCTGGCCGATGTCGGCGGCGAAAGTGACGATCTCGGCGTCGTAGGTTTCGCGGAGCCACTTGACGATGACGGAGGTGTCGAGGCCTCCCGAGTATGCGAGCACGATCTTCATGATGAAGGCCGAGTGTTAATATTGGCCCGGAGCCGCGCAAAGTAAAAATCGGGTATTTCACCCCCGTGCTTTCCTCGGCCGTTGCCAATCGGGCCGGCAGGGGGAATCATCAGACCCATTCTCATGAGGTGCGTCCGAAAGCCGTTTGGTCCCTCTTCCCCATCAGGTTTCACCCTCGTGGAAATCATGATCGTCGTGGTCATCATCGGGTTGCTGGCCGCCCTGGCCATTCCGGCTTTTCAGCGCGTGCGCCAGGCCTCGGAAAACACCCGGATCGCGAATGATATCCGCATCTTCTCCCAATCCTTTGAAATCTACAACACCCAGAATGGCGGCTGGCCGCCCAACGCGGGCTCCGGGGTGATCCCTGCGGGCATGGCGGGCGATTTCAAGGCCGACGTCTGGCAGAAGGTGACGGCTATCGGCGGGCGCTGGAACTGGGACTACGGACTGGGAACCATTGTTGCGGGCGTCTCCATCGCGGGCTTCACCTGCAGTGACACTCAATTGGTCGCGATCGACACCAAGATCGACGATGGCAACCTCACCACCGGGTATTTCCAGAAGGTGAGTCCCACCCGGGTGACCCTGATCCTCGAACGGTAGCCGGGCTCACGCGCGCAGGCGGGCGAGCAGCGCGAGAATGGCCTTCTGGACGTGCAGGCGGTTTTCCGCCTCGTCGAAAATGACGCACCGGGGATGGTCGAGCACCTCCTGCGTGACTTCCTCTCCCGCATGGGCCGGCAGGCAGTGCATGAAGAGCGCGTCCGGTTTCGCAGCCGCGAAGAGCTTGGCATTGACCTGGAACGGCATGAGCCGGCGGCGGCGTTCGGCCGCCTCGCTCTCCTGCCCCATGCTGGTCCAGACATCCGTGTAGACAATGTCGGCTCCGGCCACCGCCTCAA
The DNA here is from genome assembly GCA_046590295.1 of Lacunisphaera sp. GTDB lineage: Bacteria > Verrucomicrobiota > Verrucomicrobiia > Opitutales > Opitutaceae > Lacunisphaera. Next base: position 3,762 of record JBKJTZ010000047.1, on the reverse strand, counting down.
AGGGATCGCTGGTGAATTGGAAGCTCCCGCCGGTTTTCGCGGCCAGCGCCCGGATTTCCGGACCTGGCGCCGATTCCGCCGGGCCACCCAGCGATAGCTTCAAGCCAAACTGGCCCGCGCCAAGGATCCACGAGTTCGCAATGTTGAAATTAGTGTCGCCCAAAAACGCCACCTTGCGACCCGCGAGCGAAGCCATCAGGTCACCCGCAGGACCGGCCCACCGCTCGGCCGCGGTGAACACATCCGTATAGATCTGGCAGGGGTGGAGAAAGTCGGTCAGCGCGTTCACCACCGGCCGGCCGCCATGCGCCGCCAGTTCGACCAGGTCCTTTTGGGCGTAGGTGCGGACCACCAGACCGTGCACAAAGCGCGACAACACCCGGGCGGTGTCCGCGAGAGACTCGCCGCGTCCAATCTGGATGTCGTTCGAATTCAGAAAGATAGGGCTTCCACCGAGCTCGCGAATGCCCACCTCAAACGATACCCGGGTGCGGGTGCTGGACTTGGCAAAAATCATCGCCCAGGTCTGGCCGGCGAGCGGTTGCTCATGCTGGCCGCGCTCCTGCTTGAAACGCCGGGCGAGCCCGAAGATGTCGCCCGTCTCGGCGCGGGAAAAGTCCGTCTCCTGGAGAAAGTGTCTCATGTCGCAGCGGGTTGGGGTGGCTTGGCCAGGACCGACCGCACGATGGCCGTGGCCCGGTCCAGCTGTTCCTTTGTCGCAATCAGGGGCGGAAGCAAGCGGACGGTGCTGGTGCCGGCGGCCACCACCAGCAGGGCGGCCTCCCGCAATGCGGTGATCAGAGGGGGCGGCTCCCCGTGCAGCACCAGGCCGATCATATATCCGCGGCCGGTGATGGACTTGAGCTGCAACGGAAACTCGGCGGCCATTTTTTCCAGGTCCGCGCGCCAGGCGGCACCCTGGTCCCGCACCCTCGGCAGCAGCTGGTCGCGCTCGATGACCTCGAGCACCGCGAGGGCCGCCGCGCAGGCCAGCGGCGTGCCGCCAAAGGTCGAGCCGTGCGAGCCGGGCGTGAACAACCCGGCATGTGGCTCGGCCGCCCAGATGGCCCCGATCGGATAACCGCCGCCGAGGCCCTTGGCCATGCCGATGGCGTCGACCCGCACGCCCGTGTGCTGGAAGGCATAAAAGGTTCCCGTGCGGCCCAGGCCGCACTGCACCTCGTCGAGCATGAGCAGCAGGTCGTGTTTGTCGCAGAGCCGCCGCACCCCATGGAGAAACTCGTCGGTGCAGGGCGTGACGCCGCCCTCCCCCTGGATCGTCTCCAGGAAGATCGCCGCCGTGCCCTCGTCGACGAGTTCGGCGAAGCTCGGCAGATTGTTGAGCTCGCCAAAGGCGAAACCGGGCAGCATCGGCCGAAACCCTTTCTGGATTTTCTCCTGCGGCGTGGCGCTCATGCCGCCAAAGGTGCGGCCGTGGAACGCGTTTTTGGCGCAGAGAATCTTGAAGCACTTCCCTTCCGCGCCCGACTTTCTGACGCCGTGCAGCCGCGCGAGCTTGATCAGGCCCTCGTTGGCCTCGGTGCCGCTGTTGCAGAAGAAGACCCGGCCCGGCCCGGCCTGCTGCACCAGCCGCCGCGCCAGTTCGCCCTGGTTGGGGTGCCGGAAAAGATTGCTGCAATGGATGAGCTCGCCGGCCTGCCGGCGGATGGCCTCGACCCAGACAGGATGGCAATGCCCGAGCGCGGCCACCGCCACGCCGGAGGTAAAGTCGAGGTATTCGCGGCCCGTGTCATCCCACACCGAGACCCCCACCCCGCGCACGAGGGTGAGCGGCGGGCGGCCGTAGTTCTTCATGACGTAGGCGTCGTAAAGCTCGGCGGTATTGCTGCGGACGATAGCGGGAAGGCTCATGGCAAAACGAAGGACGGAGCTTACTAATCCGGGTGGCAAATGCACGCGCACAATGCGCGAGTCACCGGCTCAGTCGTGCACGATTTCGGTACCTACACCCTGGTCCGTGAAAATCTCGAGCAGCAGGCTGTGCGGCATCCGGCCGTCGACAAAATGGACGCGCCGCACGCCTTCTTCCAGGGCGCGCACGGCGCTCTGCACCTTGGGGCGCATGCCCTTGTCGATGATGCCCTTTTTCTTCAGGCCCTCGACCTCGCTGGCCTTGAGGGACGAGATCAGCGTGCTGACATCCTTCGGATCGGCGAGCAGGCCGGGCACATCGCTCATGTAAACCAGCCGCCGCGCACGCAGCGCGCTGGCAACGCGTCCGGCCACGGTGTCGGCGTTGACGTTGTAGGGCCGGCCCTCGAGGTCCTCGGCCACAGGCGAGATCACCGGCATGAAGCCGTCGGCGATCTCCCGCTTGATCAGCTTCACCTTCACCTCGGTCACCTCGCCCACAAAGCCGAGGTCGACCGCCTTGCCGTCATCGTCGGCCGTGAGCTTGGTGCAGACGATAACGCTGTCGCCCGGCAGGCCCTTGGGCCGGGCCCCGACCGCCGAGAGGATGTCGCAGACGTCTTTGTTCACGACCTGATCAAGGGTCCGCTTGACGATGGCGATGGTCGCCTCGTCCGTGACGCGGAGGCCGTTGATAAAGTTCGCCTTCAGCCCCGAGCCGTCCATCGCGCGGCTGATGGCCTTGCCGCCGCCGTGCACGACGACGACGTTGATCCCGACCGCCGAGAGGAACGCGAGATCCGTGGCCACGCTCGTGCGCACCGCCGGGTCGGGGTCATCCATGAAACTGCCGCCGTATTTGACGACGAAGGTGGAACCCTTGAACTTTTGAATATACGGCAGCGCCTCGAGCAGGACGCGCGCCTTGGCAATGATCTCGGTGAATTCCATGCGCCAGGGGGACGGGCCGGCTACTGGTTCACGTGGACGACCTTGGCCGGGGGGAAGCCGTTGAACCAGGTCGCGGACGCGTGGCTGTAGGCGCCGATGTTCACGCTGTAGACGAGGTCGCCGCGCTTGAGGTCGGGCAGGCTCTCGGCCATCGAGACGACGTCCAGTGCATCACAGGTCGGGCCGAAGACCGAGCAGATGCTCGTCGGGCCCTGCTTGAACGCCAGGACCGGATACTTGCAGTGGTCGAAGATGACGCCGGAGTAGGTGTGGTAGACCCCGTCGTTGATGTAGTAGCTGGTCTTGCCCTCGCGCACGACCTTGCCGATCACGGCAGCCACGCTCGTGCCGCAGACCGCCGCGAGGAAGCGGCCGGGCTCGGCGAGCACCTGGATGTCCTTCGGGAAAAGCCGGTCGAGCTCGGTGTTGATGACCTTGGCGAGCTCCTTGAACGGGCGCACCGACGAATCATACGGCGCCGGGAATCCGCCGCCGATGTCGAGCAGGTTCATCTTCGTGTAGCCGCGGGCGCGCGCCTCCTGGAAGATGTTGGCCGTGAGGTTCAGCGCCTGGACGTAGTTGTCAAAATTTGTCGTCTGGCTGCCCACATGGAAGCTGATGCCCTCGACCGTCAGGCCGACCCGGTCGGCCTCGAGGATGAGGTCGACCGCCTCGCCCGGCAGCGCCCCGAACTTCGAGGACAATTCCACCATCGCGCCCGTGTTGGGCACCTTGAGGCGCAACGCGAGGCCGGCGTCCGGCGCATGCTGCTTGATCTTGTGGATTTCCTCGAGGTTGTCGAAGGTGACGAGCGGCTTGTATTTGTTCAGCTGCTCAAGCGTGTCGGTCGGCTTGGTCGGGTTGGCGTAGATGATCTTGTCCCAGATCCACTGCTGGCGCTGCTTCGCCGGCATCTTTTTGATGTTGGCGTAGACAATC